>NZ_JBIVYF010000005.1:0-552512 GCF_044769565.1 Ensifer sp. NPDC090286
CGCAAAAAGCCGGATGGTCAGATGAAATCTGAGGGGGGTCAAAATTGGACGCCGATTACCCCGCCAAGGGGGTCAAATTTGCACGCCGAAACACACCCCGGAACCGTCCGAGACCTCGACGCCCGGCGGCACCTGTGCTGTGGTCTTCTTCATGACCTCGTCGGTCGCCCTTTCGGCGCCAATGCCGCGCAAACTGTTCAGGCCATCGGGGCCAAGCGCCCAACCGGGCGGCTGCGCAGCAATGCGGCGGCGCGACCGCAGAGCATCACGCGCGATGGTGAGTTCATGTGTCGGTGCCCTGACATCGTGGCCGGCGTCGTGCAGCACCAGATCCTCAAGGTGGACGAGTTCGCCATCAATCCACATCGAGGCGCAGGCGTCGGCAAAGTGCATGCGCTCGATCCACCCCGCGCCGACGGCTGAGCGGGCGATGCGCTCGTCGAGACGCGCCAGCGCGATGCCGGCATCCGAAATCGGCCGCAGCAGCGTCTGGAGAGGTAAGTTTGACAAATCATAACGCATTGAAATCATGGTAAATCATTTGCTAAACGAACTCTATTGCTATCTTACGGTTCGTCACTGATTAATATCCGTGGGACGAGGCCTCACTATCGATAGGTATCAAGTATCGATAGAGGTAAGCTCGAGCTTTCAGAAGAGATGAGTTTCTAGCGGTACAGGTTTGAATCGTCCTTGGAGCGCGAGTCGTTTGCATTGCGCTGCCATGGGTCGAAATCCACCCATGGCAGCGGTCACATGTTCCCAAATCCACCCAAAATCGTACCAAACCCATGACAATTTCGTGCAACCGCCCCTTCGAACCATTGTTTATGCTAGAATCGGGCCTGCAAATGGGGGCACCCAGTATCGGCGTGGGAGGAAACCTAGCCGGCTGGACATATTTCATCCGGGAGGAAGAAGATGAAAACCCTCAACGCATTGCTCGGCGCCGTCGCCGCCCTTTCTATTTTTGCCGTTTCCGCCAACGCACAGACCTATCCCGAGCGTTCGATCACCATGGTCGTGCCCTTCTCCGCCGGTGGCCCGACGGATACGGTTGCGCGCCTGGTTGCTGAATCCATGTCGAAGGACCTCGGCCAGCAGATCATCGTCGAGAACGTCGGCGGCGCCGGCGGCACGCTTGGCGCCGGTCGCGTCGCCCAGGCAGATCCGGACGGCTACACCGTTCTGCTTCATCATATCGGCATGGCGACCAGCGCCACGCTCTATCGCAAGCTCGCCTATGACACGCTGAACGCCTTCGAATATGTCGGCCTCGTCACCGAAGTGCCGATGACCATCGTCGCGCGCAAGGACCTCGAGCCGACCGACCTCAAGGGTCTCGTCGAATATGTAAAGGCGAACAAGGACACGGTCACGGTCGCCAACGCCGGCATCGGCGCAGCCTCGCACCTTTGCGGCATGATGTTCATGAGCGCCATCGAGACGCCGCTGACCACCGTCCCCTACAAGGGCACCGGCCCGGCGATGACTGACCTTCTCGGCGGCCAGGTCGATATCATGTGCGACCAGACGACCAACACCACCAAGCAGATCCAGGGCGGTACGATCAAGGCTTACGCCGTCACCTCGCCGGAACGCCTCAAGGTCTTCCCAGACCTACCGACGACCACTGAAGGTGGTCTGCCGAACCTGCAGGTCGGCATCTGGCACGGCGTCTACGCGCCGAAGGGTACGCCGGCTGAAGTGACCGAACGCCTGTCGAAGTCGCTGCAGGTCGCGCTGAAGGATCCGAACGTGGTTGCCCGCTTCGGCGAACTCGGCACCGAGCCGTCTTCGGACGCAGACGCCACGCCGGCCGCACTGAAAACCAAGCTCGAAGGCGAGATCGCCCGCTGGAAGCCGGTCATCGAAGCCGCCGGCCAGTACGCCGACTAATCCGCCGCTCATCGCGCCGCGCTCTCGAGCCATCTCGGGGCGCGGCGGTTCTGACATGGGCATGTTCCGACGGTATCCGGACAGGCGCCGTCAACAGCGGTTGACAGCTGTCAACGCGACGTTGCCCAATGTGCGAACCCGGCGCGAGCCGGCAATGCCAATGCGGGAGGCTGTCTACGCCTCGGCCCGGCTACCCCGCGAAAACAAATGGGGACACGATGAAATCACTCTCCTTCGATAGCACCAATGCGCTCTGCGGCGGGATCCTGACCGCGGTCGGCCTGTTCTTCGCCTGGCAGGCCTTCAACCTCGAGCTCGGCACCGCCTTCCGCATGGGGCCCGGCTACTTCCCGCTCGTGCTCGCGATCATCCTGACGCTCCTCGGCATCGTGATCCTCGTACAGTCCACCCGCGTCGAGGGGGAACCGATCGGCGCGATCGCGCTGCGTGGCATGCTCTTCATCTTGCCGGCACCGGTCTTCTTCGGCCTCACGGTCCGCGGCCTCGGCTTCGTACCGTCGCTGTTCTTCACGGCACTCATCGCCTGCTTTGCCTCCGGCCGCATGACCCCGCTCATGGCATTGGCGCTCTCCGCAGTGCTCACGGCCTTCTCCGTCGCCGTGTTCAGCTATGGTCTCGGCCTGCCCTTCCAGCGCTTCGGCCCCTGGGTCCAGTACTAGGAGACGCACAATGGAACTTTTTAACAATCTCGCGCTCGGCTTTGTGACCGCCGGTTCGCCCGCCAACCTGCTCTTCTGCCTGATCGGCGTGCTTCTCGGCACCCTGATCGGCGTGCTTCCCGGCATCGGCGCCACCGCAACCATCGCCATGCTCCTGCCGATCACCTTCCAGCTCGAGCCGGTCTCCTCGCTGATCATGCTCGCCGGTATCTACTACGGCGCGCAATATGGCGGTTCGACCACGGCGATCCTGATCAACATGCCAGGCGAATCCTCGTCGGCCGTCACTGCGATCGACGGATATCAGATGGCCCGCAAGGGGCGAGCGGGCGCGGCCCTTGCGATCGCAGCCCTTGGCTCATTCTTCGCCGGCACCGTCTCCACCTTCCTCGTCGCCGTGTTTGCGCCGCCACTGACGGAAATCGCCCTGCAGTTCGGCGCCGCCGAGTACTTCTCGCTGATGATCGTCGGTCTCGTCTCGTCGATCGCGCTCGCGCACGGGTCTATCGTCAAGGCGCTGGCGATGGTCGCGCTCGGTCTGCTACTCGGACTTGTCGGCACGGATATCTACTCCGGCACGCCGCGCTTTACCCTCGGCATCCGGGAATATGCCGACGGACTGAACTTCGTGGCCCTCGCCGTCGGCGTTTTCGGCATAGCCGAGATCCTGCGCAACCTTGAAAACGAAAGCACCCGCGAGGTGCTGATGGCCAAGGTCACCGACCTGATGCCGACCAAGGACGATTTCAAGCGCATGTTCGCGCCGGTCGTGCGCGGAACCATCATCGGCTCGGCGCTCGGCATCCTGCCCGGCGGCGGCGCGATCCTCGCCGCCTTCGCGTCCTACACCGTCGAGAAACGCGTCTCGGACCATCCCGAGGAGTTCGGCCACGGCGCCATCGCCGGCGTTGCCGGTCCGGAAAGCGCCAACAATGCCGGCGCGCAGACCTCGTTCATTCCGCTCCTGACCCTCGGCATCCCTGCCAACCCTGTCATGGCGCTGATGATCGGTGCGATGATCATCCAGGGCATCGTGCCCGGACCGAACGTTGCCACCGAGCAGCCGGCCCTCTTCTGGGGCATCATCGCCTCGATGTGGATCGGCAACCTGATGCTGGTGGTTCTGAACCTGCCTTTGATCGGGCTTTGGGTGAAGCTGCTCAAGATCCCCTACTACGTGCTCTTCCCGATCATCATGGCCTTCTGCTCGATCGGGGTCTACAGCGTCAACTCCAACGTCTACGACCTCTATGCCGTCGCCTTCTTCGGCCTGGTCGGCTACCTGCTGTTGAAGCTGCGCTGCGAACCGGCGCCGCTGCTGCTCGGCTTCGTGCTCGGGCCACTGCTCGAAGAAAACCTTCGTCGGGCCATGATCCTGTCGCGCGGCGACCCGACGACCTTCGTCACCCGGCCGATCAGCGCCATCCTGCTTCTGATTGCGGCTCTGGTGCTCGTCGTCGTGTTCCTGCCCAGCGTGAAGGCCAAGCGCCAGGAGGTCTTTGTCGAGGAGGATTGATCCTGCCGCCAATTTTGCAGCAATAGATATATAATTCAATAACTTAACCGCCGCGCCTCCAATTGGACGCGCGGCGTTTTGCTGCCTGCGGCATTCTGCCCCTGCGCGGTTTGCCACATTGAGCTTTATCAAGCCGGTCGCCTATCTCTGCCCCATCGAAACAGGAACGAGCCGGGGCGATGACACGTCGCGAGAAAGCCAGATGGAACAATGCCGTACGCATGCTTTGCGCCGCGGCTCTGTTCCTGCTTGGTTTTGCCCATCTCGGCCCTGCGCTCGCCGCGCGCCTGCCGGCGGCGGAACTGGCGCTTTATGCCCTGCCCGACGGGTCCTTCCCCGACTTTTGCCAGACCGGTTTGGGTGAAGACGGCAAGGAGCAGCCCGGTCATAAACATGTTTGCAGCGCCTGTCGGTTCTTCTGGGCGCTGCTGGCGCCGCCGGACGGTTCTCTCAGCGAACGTCTGGAGGGAAGCCGCGAGCCTGCAATCCGGGTGTCGGCAGTTCAACCGACACCGCAAGTTCACGCTCCCAATGCCCGTCCACGAGGCCCACCGCAGGTCGTCATCCGGCTTTGACCTCCGTTGACAGCTGTCAACATCCTCCTTCGACGCCGGTCGGCATCGGGGCGTCATGCCCTCTTGCCTCGGTCATGCGGACGTTTTTCATGCCAGAAACCCTGATCACCACTGCCGCGCCAGCGGCTCCCCCTCGCGCGTCCTCGATTAGGCCGCCTCGCCCTGCATCGCGCAGCCGTGTCGTCGGCGAAAACCTGACCCTGCTCTATGAGGGCGGACGCAACCGCGCGCTCTACCGTGTCGTTGACGGCTGCGTCGTGCTTTCGCAGCTTCTCGACGACGGTCGCCGGCAGATCACCGACGTGCTCGGACCGGGCCGGCTCTTCGGGTTCACCATCGACGGCCGCAATATCGCCACCGCCGAAACGCTGAGCATCGCCCGCATCGAACCCTTGGGTGATGCGGATCTCAACGCAACCAATCCGGCCGTAGCGAGCGAGCTGAAGACGACGCTTCATCGGATGCAGATTCATGCCACGCTGCTTGGCCGCAAGACCGCGAGCGAGAAAGTCGCCAGTGCACTGGTGGAACTGTCGCGCCTGTTCAACCGGACCGGCCGCAACGGCGCCCCTGCCCGGTTGAGCTTCCACCTGCACCTGACCCGCGCCGACCTTGCGGACTGGCTCGGTCTTACCGTCGAAACGGTGAGTCGTTGTCTCAACCGCTTCAAGCGCGAGGGCCTGATCGACTTCACCCACCCGAAGACAATGCGTGTCCTTGATCCCGAACGCCTCGAAGCGACCGCTGGCTTCACCCGCCAACGGACCGGCGACACGACACGCCCCTGAATAAAACCCGCGCCGCCTGTCCCCCCGATGCGGCCACCTACGCAAAGGAAAAACCATGATTGCGAGACTTGTCTACCACGTGCCGGTGTTCGGCTGGATGCTGAAGGAAGCCGTGCAAGGTTCACAGACAGCCAAGGTGCTGTTTCTCGTCAACTGTGCGCTGCTCTGGCTGCTCGCCATCCTCACCTTCGGATACCCGGCAATCATCATTCCGGCCCTGACACTGGTGCCGGTAATCTTCGTTCTGCTGATCCTGATCACGATGGGCTGACGCCACCCATCCCGGCATCAAGCCTTCAGGCCTGACGCCGGCTCAAAGCACGCCCCAGCCGCGGTAGCGCCCGCGGCCGGTCATCTCGCGGATGCCAAGCTCGCGAACAAGGTTCAGCGCGCCACGCGGTGTTACGCCGACATGCTTCGCGACCAGAGCCGCGGAAACGATCGGCCGCGACAGAACCAGGTCGATCAAGGCGGGCAGGCTGCTGTTGGAACGACGATCGCGGATGCGCATGTCCATCTGGGTCTTCGCAAGCGACAGCCGGTCGAGTTCCTTGAGACCGAGATCCGCCGTCACCGTCATCGCCTCCAGGAACGCGCTCCAGCGGGTCAGGGCATCCTGGGACCTCCGTCGCTCATAGCGGATGGTCTTCAGACCTGTGTTGAACGACAGCAGGTGGGAGGTAACCTTGCCTCTGGAACGCAGGTAAGCGCCCACCAACAGTGCCCCCAGCCAATGCTGACGGCGCAGAGGTTCCTTCCGGTCCCAGGCATCGAAAAGCAAGGCGGCGCCAAGGCACGGTGGCAACTGATCAGCCGCAGCTATCATCTGGCGCCATTCGTCGAGACGTGCATCCTCGTCCCAATCCTCGTCGAAGAGCAGGCCAAGCTGTCCCACCGGCTCGCGCGCTGTGGCAAGCGTCGTCCGTTCGGCGACGTCCAAAGTATCCTGGTCATGGGCGTCGAGCAGGCGTTGCGAGCGAGCGATAGCTGCATCGATCGCTGCGAACTCGGCTGCCATCGGATTGCTGTCGCCTTCGTCCTCCACCTCGCGAGCCGGTTCACGGTCGACACCTGCTACCTGACGCGTTTCGCCGCGGCCAAGCGCGGGGAGATCAAGCTCCGATGACGCGCTCTGTTCGCCCCTGAGCGTTGCAAGCCCCTGGGCGGAAAGGGCCCAACCAGGCTCGCCGAGCCAAATGCGGCGGCGGGTTCTCAGGACCGAGTGGGCGATGGTCAATTCGTGGGTCGGCGTACGGACGTCCATGTGCGCATCGTGCAGCACGAGATCCTCGACGTGAACGAGTTCGCCCGCCACCCACAGCGCTGCCGTCGCATCGAAGAAATGGCCGCGTTCGCGGTATCCGTCCTCGACGACATGACGGTTCGTGCGCTCATCCAGGCGCGCCAGGGCGTCTTCGGCCGAAATCATCAGCGGGATGAGGGTTGGATGGTAGGGATCGGGAGACTGGTATCGCATTTTGAATGTGAACGGTTGCTGCGGATGTGGACCGTAACACGAGAATCATTTTCCCCAACAGGCAGGAGACGCTTTCTCCACCGCTTGAAGACGGCAAGCTGCGCCGACTGATTACGGTAGAACGACGGCGCGAGCATTGCTATTCAGGTGGGAATTGCCTCGTCACAGTGCATTGCGTTGACAGCTGTCAACCGTGTTGGTCTCCTCGTTCTTCGCGTACCATACTTGCTGTCTCCTCCGGTCATGCTCGTGTTTCGCAATCACGCGGCAACGGGATCCGCCGGCCTGATGCTTGTCGCCGTATGCTTCCTTTTCGCCTCGCAGCGTTTTGAGGGGAGGGGGCACAGCTCCAAACCGTCAACCAGTTGACAGCTGGCAACAGCCCGCGCATTCGCCACCTAAACAGCGTGGATTCCGCCGCTGGATAGAGCTCTAATAAGGGTCACCGAAGAGGCCAATCATCTCGCCTCGAGAACACGAACTTCGAAGCATTGGACGCCATATCCGCGCAACGGAACAGAACACCCTCTTACTTTCCAAAAGAAAGAGAAACAGCAATGTTTTCCGAGGAATGGCAAGAGGCTGAAAACAATCTCAGAGGTAAGAATAACCGAGAGATTTCAACGAATCCCTGCACCTCCAGTGTCCCGCATTTCAACGTCACAGACAAGCCGTACCGTTGCTGGACGGGCCATGCCGTTGCGCTGTTTATCCGCTCATGGCAACCACTCCAGCCTGGGCTCGCAAGCGGGCCGATAGCATCGCCGAGACGGTGAATGTCTGGCTTCTCGCGCGACGCGTCAGGTCACGGAGGTAGCCTCCGGCCGAATGAATGTGCTCGGATCGTTCGAGAAGGCAGGCGAGTACCGTTGCCGTCGTTTCGGGACCAAGCACCGTGCATGCCTCATCGTAGGCCTCCGGGCTGACGCCGAGCATCGTCCTGACGACGGTTGCCGCTACGAACATGTCCCGCCAGCTGCCAATTTGCCCCGTCGGGCCATAGTCGCGGATCTGTGGGCATGCCTTCAGCACCACCGGCAGCGTGCCGACGTGATCGTAAAGGCGGGAAGGGGCGGACGACCTTGTACGGCCTGCAACAATGTCAGCATCGGGCGTGCATGACGTCTTGGTGTCAGCCAGATCCGAAAATGCCGCTTCAGCCCTTTCACAAGCGAGTTCAGATTCAGATTGATAATCGGATTCTGAATTCTGTATGTGCCGCTCATCCTGGCGTTCATTGGCAGCCGTATTCTGCGTTTTCAGCAGGTTTTCCAGATAATTAGTGAGATTGTCGCGGAGTGCCGACAAAACGGCAAGCGCGCGCTCCACTTCGGTGATGAGCGGCTTTCGCGACAGTGCCGTGTAGATGGCCTGGCACCGGGTTTCGGCTTCTTCCGCTTGGGGAACATCGGACTGGCGCAGGAGCTCGACGAGCTTGACGACGTCGCGCCGGCAAAGGCTGAGACGTTCGCGCATTACCTGCAGGTATCGACGGTCCGCTTCCAGCCGGGCGGCCTCTGCCGCGAACTCAGACGCGCGTGCGAGCATCGGTGCGAGATCGAAGCCAAAGGCCTGGCCGATCGCGCCCTTGCGGTCACGGCGTGCATAACGCTTGCCGTTTGGGCTGTCGCGCCTGAGGATAAGGCCAGCCTCGACAAGAGCCGTCAGATGCCGCCTCAGCGTCGTCTCGGCCATGCCGTGCGTGCGGAGCGAAAGCTGCGCATTCGACGGAAACACGACGAGGCCGGCAGCCGGGTCGAGTTCGTTCTTCGGATAAAACGACAGCAGTGCATTCAGCACCGCAAGCGAACGGTCGGAAACCCCAAGGCTTGTCTTGGCGGCGCATACCGTTCGAAACAATTTCCACTTGTCGACGCTCCCGTCGTCGACGGCCGAGGCGCTGGAAAGTTGGTATGCCAACATCCCAAGCGTCATCGACCGCCGCCCGAAGGGCGTCGTGACAATCCCACGATCCATTTTCTTCACCTTTTCCAAGGCAAAAGAAATCCGTTCGCCGAAACGACGTTGAAAACTCTTGACACCGATTCGCGGAAATGGGATTCTCTAGTTGCTACACGAGAGAAGGGTTTCCGCAGCGCTAGTCGTTCGGGAGCCTTTTTCTTTTGCTCAGTTAGTCTCCTGTTTCCTCTTGATATTCGAGGTACAGAGATTTGAGCCTCTGCCTCACGAAATCTGCAAAGCCCGGTGCCGTCTTGCTGTTGAAGGCAAGCGTGGTCTCGCTGTCCGTTTCACGGATCCGCACCGGGGTTGTGTTATCTGGCGCCAGCCATGGGATCGGCCGGGCACGCGCCCTGGAGGCGCTTAAGAACGTACACAAGGCGTCGAAGCGCTGATCGCTGCCGGCCTTCTGGAATTCTCTGCCTTGCATGAAGGCGTCTGCAGCCTCCGGCTTGCCGTCTTGTGCAAGAAGCTCAGCGAGTTCGAACCAGCGGCGCCGTCCAATCGATGGCGCGGGCCCGATGGCCTCGATCAGCGCAATTGGTAGCCGGCGAACAACCGAAATCATCTTCGACAGGGCGGCTTTGTCGACACCCAGCGCGGACATGATGATCTCGCGCGAAAACCCACGATCTTCAAGGCGACTACCAAAGAGCGACCGCTCGATGAAGGAGAGGTCGGAACGGGTGTTGTTTTCCTGTCCCTGGGAGACGACCAATTGCTCGTCATTGAGATTGCGAACGACCGCACGAACACTGCTGCCGATGTCGCGGGCAGCGGCCAGACGGCGATGGCCATAGGCGACCTGGTAGCGCCCCTCGGCGGTCGGGTGCGGCCGAACCAGGATAGGCACCTGTTGTCCGTGCTCCCGCATCTGTTCCGCGAGGCTCAATTGGGCTTCGGCGGCAATCCCGAGGCGATCGACGATGAAGGATGCATCGATGAGCGACGGATCGAGTTCGACGACCGCTTGCCCTTCGGCGAGCTGCCGTTCGAGCTCCTGGGCACGCTCGACCTTCTGCGTGATGTTCGACAGGGACCGGGTGATGCCTCCGACCGCGGTCGGGGGGCGGGCACCGGCCATCAGCCCGGCGATCGGTCGGTCATTGCCCGGTGCGCCGTTGGCATCGTCGATGCGCTCGTCCGATATTCCGATCAGGTTCTTGCGGGCCATGGATTACTTCCTCCCCCAGACCTTGCGGACCAGGTCCTCGATCTCGCCATTGACGAGATTGAGAGAGTCCATGGCGCGGTCGTAGGTGCCGCGGACAAACTGCGCGCGCTCGACTTCGTAGAGCGTTTGCTTCGTCACGCCGGCGTCGGAGATGGCTGTCGACTTCACCATGGCGTTCTGCAGCATGCGATTGCCGAAAATGGCGCGCATGAAGCCGGTCATCTGGCTTTGCGGGCCGTCGTTCGGCTCGAACCGTGTTCCGAGATAGCGCATCCAGTCATAGCTGGTGCGGCCACCGGCCTTTTCGACGACGCTCATCAACTCGCTTGTCATCGACAGGAACTGGGACATCGACATGACGTCGAGCATCTGCGGATGCACGGTGATCAGCACGGAGGTCGCAGCACAGAGCGCGGACATGGTGAGGAAGCCGAGCTGCGGCGGGCAGTCGATGACGACGATGTCGTAGAAGCTCTCGATATCGGCGAGCACGTCGCCGATGCGGGCAAAGAAAAGGGTTTCGGCAGCCCCGCCCGTCATCATCGCCTTCGGCGTTTCGTGCTCGAACTCCATCAGCTCGAGGTTGCCGGGGATAAGATGCAGATTGGCCGTGTAGGTCGACCGCACGATATCGGCGATCGGCCGCGGGGCGTCATAACGGATTGCGCCATAGAGCGTCTCGCCTTCGCCGACATCCAGCTCCGGCTGGTGGCCGAAGAGGGCCGATAACGAGGCCTGCGGATCGAGGTCGATCGCAAGCGTTCTATAGCCGCGAAGCGCCAGATATTGGGCGAGGTGGGCGGAGGTCGTCGTCTTTGCCGACCCGCCCTTGAAATTCATCACAGACAGGACCTGCAGCTTTTCATCGCCGCGCCGGTGCGGGACATATTTGCCCGATTTGCCGCCGTCGTCGAGAACGCGGCGAATGCGTTCGATGTCGGAAACGGCATACATGCGCCGACCGTTTGACAAGGGCGCTGGGCCGTGGCCCTCTGAGGCCACCTGCCGCAGATAGCCTTCGCCGATTCCGATGAAGGCTGCCGCTTCGGCAGGGCTGAAGAGACGCATCTGCTTTTGCGCCTGCGGGGGGAAGATTTTCTTTTGGTGCTGCTGCAGCTGATGGGCAAGCTCCAAAGCATCGGCAGCCAGAAGCGTCGGCAGATGCTCCTGTGCGTCCTGGCTTTGAATTTTTTGCTGCAACATTGATATCCCCGAAAACTGCGCAAAAATCGTCATATCCGGACAATATGCGCAGATGCACTATGCTCCGATTCGGCGCGGTTTTACAAATGCATAGCGTTTTGGTGGATGTCCGGCGCTGGTGGCGGGAAGGGGCCTGTGGCGCCGTCCGGTTGTCCGCGGACAACTCCCGTTCGGGGATGCTGGCACATCTTCAATTAGAGCATAGATTTAATAGATTATTGACAGTCGATCTGATTGTGTCAGGATTGTGTTCAGTTGGCGATTGGATGCACGGAGCTTCCTGATGTTCTATCTCGGCGGAATGACCCTTGGCTATCTCGAGCCGCCCCCGCCTTTGCCGAAGGCGATGAAGGCAAAGCGACAGCCGGAAGTGGATGTCGCTTCGACGAAACTCGACACGGCGGCCTGCGAAGAGTCCGATCGTAATCAGGAATGGGCGCGTGCTTTCTTGACGCCCTGGCACCTCCTTTACTGAGGAGCGTCGGCGTGGCGCCAGGCTGCGCCAGCCAAGCGTTGACAGCTGTCAACGAGCAAGCCGATTTCCGAGGTCGTGGAAAAGCGCAAATCGGCGAGAGAAGGGCTGTTTCGCGGCTGCGAATTGATTAAGTTCGCTGTCATGGACAGCAAGCAAGATCGATCCGTTTCAAGTGCTCCGCCTGGCGATGCGGCTGACAATCAGGGGCAGGTACTGTCGCTGCATCAGCGCATACTCGGTGACGTCGAAGGGCGCATTCTTTCCGGGGAGTGGCCGCCCGGACACCGTATCCCGTTCGAGCACGAACTGACCGAGCAATACGACTGCTCGCGCATGACGGTGAACAAGGCCCTGACCGAACTGGTCAAGCGCGGGCTGATCGAGCGGCGGCGCAAGTCGGGAAGCTACGTTACATTCCCGCAGGTCCAGTCCGCCATCATGGAGATCCACGACGTCAAACTAGAAGTCCAGTCACTGGGGCTCGATTACAGCTTCCGCGTCGATGAGCGAAAAGTGCGCAAGGTCGAGGGCCGGGATCGGGAACGCCTGGATCTCCCGAGTTCAGGCAAGCTGCTGGACGTAACGTGCCGGCATTTTGCCGGCTCACGTCCCTTTTGCTTCGAGGAGCGGTTGATCAGCCTTTCCGCGGTTCCGGAGGCCGAGGAAGAAACGTTCGAGACCGCGGCGCCCGGTTCGTGGCTGCTTGGTAAGGTGCCATGGAGCACGGCCGAACACCGCATTCGCGCCGTGGCGGCGAGCAAATCGGCGGCACAGGCGCTCGACATCGCCACCGGCACCGCCTGCCTCGTCATCGAGCGGCGCACCTGGAGCGGACGGGCGCCGGTCACGCATGTACGGCTCACCTATCCCGGCGACCGCCACGAGCTCGTCGCCCAATTCGCGCCAAGCCCGATCGGCTAACCGGTCCCACCGGTTGTCCGCGGACAACTCGTGAGGCCGGGATGCCAATCGCTGCGCTATAACGCCCACTATCCCGCGGCGACGCGCAGCCTCGGCGATGGTTCGTTGCCGGAAAAAGCAAAGACCTCAATCGGTTCGCCGATCCCCCGGACCGGGTAGGCGCCGAGATGCTCCATGCTGGAGGCGCAACCGGCGAGCTCGACGAAGGCGCGCGACAGCAGCACCGGACGCTTGGTTTCCTTGGTCAGGCTCTCGAGCCTCGAGGCGATGTTGACGGCGGGGCCGATGACGGTGAAGTCGAGCCGGCGGCGCGAGCCGATGTTGCCGTACATCACATCGCCGACATGCACGCCGATCCCGTACCCGAACGGCTCGCGACCCTTCGCTAGATTGTCCTGGTTGAGGACGACAATGGCTGCTTCCGCCTCCCGGATCGCCTGGAGCAGGTTCTCGGCGGCGTCAGGGTTGCTTAACGGAAAGATTGCCAGCAGCCCGTCACCCATGAATTTGAGGATCTCGCCGCCATGGCGCTCGATCGGTTCCGACATGGCGTCGAAATAGGCGTTGAGCAGTTCGATCACGTCGTCGCGCGGCCAGAGATCGGAAAGCTTGGTGAAATTGCGCAGGTCGCAGATGAGGATGGCGGCACCGACGGTGACGCCGCTACCCCGTGTGGTGGCCCCGGCGAGGATCTGTTCGCTCGCGTGCGGGCCAACATAGGTTTCGAGCAGCGTTCGGACGAAGCGGTTCTTCAGCCGGATTTCACTGACCAGCGCCAGCGCCGGCACCATTTTCGCGAGGAAGGCCAGATGCTCGTCTTCGAAGCCGCCCTTCCGGTCGGTGGCAAAGGTGACGATGTGGCGTTTGCCGAGCGTGTGCTCGAGTGGCCAGGCGATGTATTCGGTCAGGCCTTCGGCTCTGAGGTCCACATAAAGCGAGCTCTGCTCCTGCTCTTCCGTCAGGTCCTCAAGGTTGGTCCGAACCTCGGTGCCCCCGTTGTTGATCACGTAGAGCGGGCTGTTGAGGTAGAGAGCGGTGTTCTGGGTGCCATAGTCGTAGAGATCGATTTCGCCCTCGGCCAGTCCCTTGCGCCAGAGAATGCGGGCGCCCAGCCATTGCGGATGGTTGATGCGGAAGTGCAAGGTGGCGCGCGCGACGGGAACACCGGCTGCCTGCAGCCGTTCGCCCAACTCGACGAGGATGTTGTCGATAAAGCGCTCGTTGCGCGTTTCGATGATCAGCCAGTCGAGCACGCTTTGGCGTCGAGCCGGCCAGCTGCCATCCTCGGGTGAAGGCGAGGGGGCTTCTGATGGGGTCTGCATTGCTGTTCTCCATGACGCTCAAACGGGTGACGCCGCGTAAGCCGAACGATGTATCGCAGCAAATGTGGAGCATCGGCACCGCCTTGATAAGGGGCAACCGGAAAAGCTTTTGAGAAATCTGGGGCGGCATGCCGCCCGCTTCCGTCAGGCGATTGGGCGTGCCGGCGCGACCGCAGGTCGGTTTCCGTCGATCAGCGGCAATTGCAGGCGCACCCGCGTTCCGCGCCATGGACCGGCGAGAATGTCGATACGGCCGCCGTGGAGCCGGGCGATCTCCCGCGCGAGATTGAGCCCGAGGCCGGCGCCGGTGGAGCGCGGGCGCAAGCGATAGAAAGGCTCGAAGACGCGATCGCGCTCCTCCATGGGAATGCCGGGGCCTTCGTCGTGGATTTCGAGCCCCCCTGCGGCATCGACCAGCACGGTGATCGTGCCGGCACCGCCGCCATGTTCGATGGCGTTGCGCAGGAGATTGGCCACGGCCTGCTCGATCTGCCGCGGGCGGGCGCGGACCAGGGCGGCCGGCGCTTCGCCTTCGAATGCCAGCTCGTAGCCGGCTTCGAACGCAAGCGGCGCGAAGTCGGCAGCCATGACCCTCCCGAGAGCGACGAGGTCGACCACCTCGAGCGGGCCGCCGGCATGTTCGAGCACCTGCCGATCGAGAAGTTGCTGGGCGAGATGCGACAGGCGTTCGATGTCGCGCCTCAGGCGGGTGGTTTCGGGGTCTTCCTGCAGAAGCTCGGCGCGGGTCCGCAGGATCGCGATCGGGGTGCGCAACTCGTGGGCCGCGTCGGTCAGGAAACGGTTGCGCTGGTCGTATCCTTCTCCAAGCCGCGCCAGGGCCCGGTTGAAAGCCCGCACCAGAGGGGCGATTTCGGTCGGCACTTCCTCGGTTTCGAGCTGCACAGCGCGGTTGTCGATGTCGATGCGCCCCGCCTGGTCGGCGGTCGAAACGAGGCTTGCGAGCGAGCGGCGCACGACAGCCGGTGTCGTCAGCAGGGTGGAGACACCCATGACGAGGATGATCGGCAAAAGGAAGCAAAGCACGACGAGGACAAGTGTCGGCATGACCGCCATCCAGGCCGTCTTGCCGTCGAGGTCGCGCGCCATGTCGACATTGATGCTGATCTGCACGTCCAACGGTTCGTTGTCGCGGCGGGAAGAAACGGTCGCGGTGAGGATCTGGACCCGGCCGGCCTCGGTCTCCACATTGTGGAGGACCGCGTCCGGCAGCGTGCCGCCCTCTTCGAAAAGCAGTTTCGCTCCCTCCACCCGTTGCAGCAGGTCGTCACCGGCTCCTTCATAAGGGGCAGGGACGTTTCCGTAGCGCACGACCTGGCCGGCGGCGTCGCGGACGATGTACCAGAGATTGGGATAGGACTGGCGAAGCTCCCGCAGGTCCTCCGTCTCGTGCACGGTCAGCAGGCCGTTCGCGTCGCGCCCGACAGCGCGGTCGAGCACATCCACAGCGGCTTCGTTGTCGACGAGGAGGCGTGGCTGGGCGATGAACACGCCCAGGAAGAGGAGCCCGATGAAGACCACCAACGTGGCTGCCTGGAGGAGGATAAGCCGACGGACGAGGACCCATTGCAGCGAGCGCGGACGAACCTTGATCATGTCGTCGCGCGCAGGAGATAGCCGAGGTTGCGGATCGCCCGGATTTCGACGCCGGCGCCGACATCGTCGAGCTTGCGGCGCAGGCGCGAAAGATGGGAGTCGAGCGCGTTGGATTCGATCTCGTCTTCCATGGCGTAGACCGATTCCTCAAGCGTCGCCCTGAGCACGGTTCGGCCGGGCCGCCGCATCAGCGCTTCGAGCGCAAGCCGTTCCCGGCGCAGGAGGTCGAGCGGCTTGTCGTCCACGGCAGCCTCCCGGTGGCGGAAGTCGTAGATGAGCCGCCCGACTTTCGTTTGCTCCGATTTGAGCGTGACCGGCCGGCGGGCAAGCGCGCGCAGCCGCGCCATCAGTTCCTCGACGGCAAAGGGCTTGGAAAGGTAATCGTCGGCACCGGCATCGAGACCGCTGACCCGGTCGTTGATCGATCCAAGCGCGGTCAGCATCAGGATCGGCGCCTCGACGCCGAGGCTTCTGAGCTTCGGGATGAGATCCAGCCCCTCGCCATCGGGCACCCGGCGGTCAAGCACGACCACGTCATAGGGCCAGAGCTCGGCAACGGCCTCGGCGTCGGCGAGTGTCGAGACATGATCGACGATCACCTGGCGTCGCGCGAGCGCCGCCTTGAGGGCCGAGGCCATCTCCGGCTCGTCTTCCAGCAGCAAGATGCGCATGCGAGTTTCCCCCCTGTGCCCGCACCTATGCGGGTCGCCGATCCGTCACGTCGCCTGCCTGAGGCGTCATTCGCATTCCAGCTTCGGCTGGCGGAAGTTGGTGATGTACCAGCGGCCCTGCTGCATCCGGGCGTAGAAGCTATAGAAGCACTCCTGCTCCTCGACATAACCCGGTGTCGAATACTCCTCGTAGCGCATTCCGCGCCGGGTGTCCCTGATTTCGCCGCTCGACGAGCCGGAGACGACATTTGTCGAGATCTTGCGCCATTGATAGGCGCGCTCGTTCCAGCCAAGTTCGAGAATGTTGGTGGGTGGGCCATAGTCGATGATGACGGATTCGACCGGTTGGCCGATATAGGTTTTCATCGTATCGGATGCGCAGCCGGCCAACAGAACGGTGGCGGCGGCGAAACAGGCGAGGGTGCGAAACCCCTTTGTGGAGAGCATGGCGGATCCCGGTTTTCCTGCAGCGCCAGTCGTCCACGGGACGCGCGAAGCCAGCAGTTGTCGTTGACGTGCCGCCTGTCCGGACCGGCTGCGGTCCGGATCGATGCGACGACTGACCGGGAGCTAAAGCGCCAAGATTACAGGGGCATTGCAGGGCCGCGGCGAAGCTCGCGAAAGCCGCCCCGACGAAGCCGGCGACCGCGCAACGGATATCGCTTCGACCGATAAAGGGCTGCTTGCTGCTTAGGCAGCGCGGTCTGCGTCACGGGCTTGCGTGGCCTTGGGATCCGCCGCGTAAACCAGGCCCGGCTTGACGATCCATTCGCCTGCGCGAAGGGCCAGCACGTCAAAGCCGCCGCCCGCCAGGCGCGGCGCGACGCCGACGAAGCGGTAGAGCAGGCCATCTCCGTCGCGCACCGCTTCCTGGATCGGGCAACCGCCCAGAGAGCCGATGACGGCGCCTTCGAAAGTGACATCCGCCAGCATGAAATATTCCGTTGGGAGGCGTCGGCTGGCTCTGCGGGAGAGTTTGAACCCGTTTGTGAATTTCATAATCTTGCTCGTCTGAGACGCTTTCGGATCCGGCAAGGCCGGTGCCGGCAAGCGTCTGCGTTGTTCTGCTCGCGTCCGGAGCCGGGCCGCGGCATGCCGCCAACGGAAAATCCGGCCAATCGCAGGAAAGGTGAAATGCTTTGGCGCCGATGTGTTGCGGCGCGGCACGTCTCAAGCCATTCAAAAGCGGCACCAGCATGGCAGCTTGCCTGGGGCAAAACGACCTATCGGCTCATTGCCTTCAACGGCTTCTATCGCGCGGATCGGCGTAGGATTTTCGCTTGGGAAGGCGGGGCGGAAAGATCAGGAAAACATAAGGGGAGGTGGGCTGCGCACGTGCTTGATTTGGCGGGACGCTAGCAAAGCATCGCGCTATGCGCTGGGTGTATCTCACCGCCAAACAACGGGCTAAGCGTCGGCTCGGAGAGCAGGAACCCCTGCACATGCGTTGCGCCGGCGCCTTGAGCGGCCTCGAATTGCGCGTAGGTTTCAACGCCTTCGAGCACGACGACGGGGGCGACGCAGGAAGCCAGGCCTACCATGTGCAGGAGGAACCGCTCAGCGTCCGGGCGTCCAAGCCGCAGGAAGAAACCGTCGATCTTCACGATATCGACCGGCAGGGACAAAAGTGCTTCCGGCGTCGAAAAACCCGTTCCGAAGTCATCGACGGCGACCCGATATCCAAGGTCACGCACGCTCCGAATGAAGCGTGCGGCTGTCGGGAGCGCCGAGATCGGCAGGCTTTCGGCGAGTTCGAGCACGAGGCGTGGCGCCAGCCACCGATGGGTCGACAGCAGATCCAGGAGCAGCGTCCGGTTGCGCTCGTCACAGATGCTCTCGACCGAGATGTTGCAGCCGAGGTCGCCGGTCGGATGATGCGCCAGCCAATCGAAGGCAAGCGTAAGCATGTGCCTGTCCAGCGCGGCGATGCGCCCGGCCGCCTCCAGATAGCGTACGAACTCGCTGGCGGTCATGACCTCGCCGTCCGGGCGGATGATCCTTCCCAGACACTCCGAATAGAGCACGGTACCGACGTCGGCGACGGCATTGACGTGTTGAAGGGAAAACCCGACGCGGCCTTCTTTTGCTGCGTGGTCGAAAATTTCCACAACACGATCAAGCATTTAAACTCCATTGGCTTGGACGCGGGTCCGGCTGCAACCGCCGGCTCACCAGGGATGGGCCGGCGGTTCACTCCTGGCTATTGGGCAATTTCCGGCTCCGGCTCGACGACAACCACGGTTGGCGGCGGCAGGGTTTCGCGGATTTCGTCAATCTTGCCGTTGGCGGGGCCAACACCAAGAATCCCCTTGGCTTCGTCGACCATATCGTCGCTTACTGCGCCGTCTCGGGTGAAGCTTGCCAAAGCCTCGCGCAGGGCTTCATCGCTCAGCGCCGGATCCGTGGGGATGGCGTCGATGCCGTTTTCGGCCTCGAAATGCGCATAGGCGACCGCATAGGCGGAAATGGCAGCCATCTTCGGGTCATTCGAATTGAGATAGGCATGGTAGTTGCGGTTGAGCGAACGGAAGCCGGGCGTCGCTCCCGGCGTCACCGGTTCGACCACCGGGTCCGATACGATTTCGACCGACTTGGCGGCTTTTTCAGCCTTTGCCGATTTGTCCGTCTTGGCCGCCTTGGATTTGCTGCCGGACGTCTCGGATTTGTGGTGCGACTTTTCAGTCGACCGCTCGCTTTTCGTTCCCTTGCTTGCGCGTGAATTGTCGGATTTGCCGTGACTGGAACTGCTACCACTGCTACCGCCGCCACTGCTACCGCCGCCACCACCATTGCCGCCACCGTTACCTCCACCGCCGCCATTGCCGCCTTTGGCGTAGGCTGAATCGATCAGGGCCAGGGGAGCGGCAGCCATCGGGGCGACGGCCAGCGTCAGCGCCACGATGCTGCGGACGATCAGTTTCGCAGGCATGATAATCTCCATGTTTCCAATCCGTTGTTCTCCGTCCCTTTTTCGGACTCAGCGAACAACCCTGCAAGCGACGATATCCGCGCCCTGGAGAAGCTGCCATCGGCCCCAGACCATTGCCTCCGTGCCTAGGACTTAGGTCCTATTCCGCGGCATCAAAGGTCCGAAGGCAGCGAGGGGAGCCGGCGTTGTCATTGACCCTGCCGTGAGAGTGGTTAGGTTGGCGCGGCCTTGCTACAATCGGCGCGCCGCGCGAGCCGGCGGCCCGATCCGAGAGACCTGGTGCACGTCCAACACCTTATCACCCGCTGGAATTCTCAATCTCTAGCCACGCAGTTTCTGCTGATCGGCGGCGCGGTCGCCGCTTGCGCGATGGTTCTGGTCGGCGCCTTCGTTTCGAATAGGATCGAAGACGCTGTCACCCGGAATTCCGCTGCAACGACGGCGCTTTACGTCGACAGCGTGATCGCGCCATTGCTGCCCGACATGCAGACGAACGAGGTGCTCGACGAAACGGTCGCCCGTGCGCTGGACGAGACGCTTGGCCAGGGCGCGCTCGGTGAACGCCTCCTCTCGTTCCGTCTGTGGCGTGCGGATGGCACGCTTCTCTATTCGAGCGACCAGGCGGGCGTCGGCACCAAGGTGGAGCCAAGCGAGGAACTTCAGACGGCATTTTCGGGAAAGATGGTTGCCCGCTTTGACCAGGCGGGGGATGGGATGACGGACGAGACGGCGGCGGTGCCGGCGCTGGCCATCTACAATCCCGTGCTGCAGCCCTGGTCCGGCCAGGTGGTCGCCGTCTCGGAATTTCACGAAGTCGCCAATGATTTCGAGCAGAGCCTGAATCAGGCCCGCGCTCACACATGGTTGGCGGTCGCAGCCTTCACCCTTGCCTTCTTCGTCGTGCTATCGGCGATCGTGCTTCGCGGCAGCAAGACGATCGAGAGCCAGCGGCATGCGCTCGCCCAGCGCGTTGACGAGCTTTCGGCATCGCTGGCACAGAACGAAACGTTGCGCGGCCGGCTGCAGCGCGCGTCGCAGCGCGCCACTGCCTTGAACGAAAGCTACCTGAGGCGCATCGGCGCGGATCTGCACGATGGCCCCGCCCAGCTCGTCGCCTATGCTTCGCTGAGACTGGGCAGCGAGACCCTGAAGCGCGACGCGACGCCGGCGGCCACCCGTGCGCGCGAAATCGGCGCGATCAAGGCGAGCCTCGACGAGGCGATGCAGGAAATCCGCACGATCTGCGGCGGCCTGGTTCTACCGCAGATCGAGACGGCCGGGCTGGCAGAGATTCTGCAGCGATGCGTGAAGGCCCATCAGCAACGCACCGGGTCGGCGGTCGAACTCATCCTTGCCGATCCGCCGGACCGTCTGTCGCAGGCGGCAAAGATCTGCATCTACCGTTTCGTGCAGGAAACCCTCAACAACGGCTATCGGCACGCCGGCGGCGTGACGCAGCAGGTGTCGCAACGGACGGTCGGCGACCGTGTCACCATCGAGGTCGCCGATGGCGGGCCTGGATTTGACCCCGACAAAGTTCCGCCCACAAGTCTTGGTCTTGCCGGTCTGCGCGAGCGGATCGAAAGTCTCGGCGGAACGTTCGAGCTCATCGTCGAGCCGACCGGCACCACCGTTCGCATGACGACCAGCGTCAAGGAGATCTGACAATCATGACGTCAAGGATACGCGTTGCCGTGGTCGACGACCACCCTCTGTTTCGTGAAGGCGTGACCCGGAGCCTGTCGGAGATCGAGGGGTTTGAGATCGTCGCCGAGGGCAGTTCGAAGGACGACGCGACCGAAATTGCGCAAAGCTTTGGACCGGACGTGATGCTCATGGATATCTCGATGCCCGGTGGCGGGCTGGACGCCATACCGGCGATCCTGGAGGTCGCTCCGGCGCAGAAGATCATCATGCTCACAGTTTCCGAGGACGGAGACGACGTGACCACGGCGCTCGATCGCGGCGCGACCGGCTATGTGCTGAAGGGCGTCGGCGCATCGGCACTCGCCGAGGTCATCCGCACGGTCGCCTCGGGCGAGCGCTATGTGGCGCCGACCCTGTCGGCCAAGCTTTTGTCGACGAAAGCGCCGGCTCAGCCTGGAAAATCCGGCCTGGTTGCAGGCCTGACGCCGCGCGAAAAAGAGGTCCTGCACCTGGTGGCGGCCGGCATGAGCAACAAGCATGTCGCCATCGAGCTGGACCTGCAGGAAAAGACCGTGAAGCATCACATGACGCAGATCATGACGAAGCTGGGGGTCGCCAACCGCACCGAAGCGGCGATGGTTCTGCGCGACGCGCGCGAGCTTTAGCTACCGGGACCGACGGAAACCGCCGCCGCACCGGCGCGGATCACAGACATGCTAGTGCGCGAAGGTCTGCATGCGCTGCTTGTCGGCTGATGTCGCGCGCCGGTTGATGATCGTCCGTCCGCGGGCATCCTTCATGATGTAGCGCCCCTTCCTGACCTGCTCGGTTATGCCGCCCTTGTGGCGGATACCGGCTTCGCCGTCGCCCTCGTCGTCGGCGTCTTCACCGGCGCGGGAGGCTTTGGAGTTCCCACCGGAACGGTTTTCGTTGGAATTCCCGTTTCCATTGCCGTTGCCACCGCCATTGCCGTTATTGCCGCCGCCGTTCCCGTTCCCACCGCCATTGCCGCCACCGTTGCCACCATTCCCGCCACCATTATTGCCGTTCTTGGCAAGGGCGGCCGTCTCGGTGATCGAGAGCCCCGCGCGGGTCATATCGAGCTTGTAGGGAAGGGTCGTCACCAACAGGACCGCGGGCCAGACGAATGCAGCAAGAAAAATCCGGCAATTGGGCATTTCAGTCCTCTGGCACTAGGCACGACGCATAGTTGGGCAAATTCCGGCGGATACCGGCATTCTCGACTTTGCTCACGGCCGGCATGGCCAGTCAACGCGCGTCCGCGCCGTTTACGCTTTCCCAGACCTTTCCCCGGCGACGGCTGGACAATCGTCGGATTCCCTTAGGACCAAAGTCGGGCTCCTTGCGGCGTCGCGTGGCGGTCGCGGCCGGACGTTTCCTACCGTGCGGCGGTCTGGGGCGTGAGCCAGGTCGTCAGGCGGGACCCGCGATCGAAATTGTCATGCACACCGTTGCATCGTTTCATTTGGCCATATTCTCGACACCGAGATCGTTGACGTCTCCGGCAGGCTGGGACCACCCGGCGCTCATCGAGCGCCCGCTCCTGCGTCTCTTAGGAGGCCCGGGGGCGGGCGTTTTGCGCCTATTGAAAGATCAACCATTGTCACACGACAAATCGACCGGGCACGTCAAGAAACGCATCGTGCTGCATTTTCCCGGCTTCGAGCCGCTGGATGCCGGCAAGCATCAGGCCCGCTACAAGCGATCGGCGGTCAAGACCGCGAGACTCCAGGATTTCGATGTGCAGGTCGGGCAGGTGCAGAGCGAGGGACCTGGCCGCTATTTCGACGTGGACAGCCAGGGTGCGGACTGGCAGACGGCCAGCCGCGTCTACATCTTCGATCACGACGAAATCGTCAGACGCCTGAACGGCCGCGGCACATTGCATAGAATGGGCGCGGGCTACCTGAGCGCCCTGCGCGTCGTCTGGGAAGGCGGCGCGTTCGGCTACTTCCGGCATGCCTGGCGGTTCGGCCTGTTCTTTCTCTTTCCGTTCCTGCTGGTGGCAATCGGCGTGGCGGGAAGCGTGTTGATCGGCACCGCGCCCTATTGGCTTGCGCTTGAATCGTCGCTTCTGGTTCTAAGCGCGATCGTCGCCTACCTCGCCTTTTTCAAGCTGTTTCTCCCCTGGTCGGAGCGGTGGCACACCCTGCATCTCTTTTCCGACTGGGAGCTGGCGGTTGCTGTCGCTCGTCTGGAAAAACCCTATTTCAAGCAATGGGTTGAAGACAATCTGGCATCCGTCAGAGCGGCGCTCAGCGAGCCGGCCGACGAGTATGTCATCAGCTCCCACAGCATGGGCTCCAGCATCGCCACCCAAGTGATCGGCACGCTGGTGGAGCGGGAGCCGGACCTCTTTGCCGGAAAACGGGTCGTCTTCGTCACGCTCGGCGGCGCGATCCTGCAATGCGCTCTGCTGCGCTCGGCCGAAGTGCTGCGCGCGCGTGTCGGCGCCATCGCCCGGGTGAAGGATATCTTCTGGTTCGACGTCCAGTGCCTGACGGACGCGATCAATTTCTACAGGTGCCAGGTGGTGGCGCTTGCCGGACACGACGATGCTCCGCAGCCGCCCATCGTCTTCATCCGGCTGAAGCACATGCTGTCGCCGGAGCGCTATGGCCGGATCAAGCGCGACTTCCTGCGTGTGCATCGCCAATACGTGCTGGATGCCGACGTTCGCGCGCCCTTCGATTTTACGATGATGACCGCCGGGCCGTTGCAGGCGGCATCCTTCGCCACCGCTTCCTGATAGCGGCGAACCTGCGTCGGCCCCGGAAATGCAAGACAGCCCGGCTTTGGCCGGGCTGATCTCTTGTGACAAGTGAAGGCGCCGGTCTCACGGCTTTCGCAGGGACAATCCGCTTTCCCGATCGAAGAGATGCAGCCTATTCGGTTCGAACACGAACGAGACGGCCTCTCCGGGCTTCGGGCAGGCGCTGGCCTTGACCAGCGCACCGATCTCCTTGTCGGCGAAGAGGAACGTCACCAGCGCGTCATTGCCGTGAAATTCGACGAGATCGGCGGTGCCGAAGAGAAGGCCTGGCCCCGTCATTGCCGGTTGCAGGTCGGCAGGGCGAATGCCAAGCACCAGCTTCTGCAGATGGCGAAGCGCGAATTCGTCGCCCGAAACCGGGAAGTTGCCGCCGGCGCTGCGCAGCAGCCATCCGCCTTCAGTCTTCTCGGCTGTAACATCGATGAAGTTCATGTTGGGCGTGCCGATGAAACCGGCGACGAAGAGGGTGCGTGGCCGCTCGTAGATTTCGGCAGGTGTCCCTACCTGCTCGATCGCGCCACCTTTCATCAGCACGATCCGGTCGGCAAGCGTCATCGCCTCCAGTTGATCGTGCGTCACATAGATCGTCGTGGTCTTCAGCTTCTGGTGCAGCCGGGCGATCTCGACACGCATGTGGTTGCGAAGCTTGGCATCGAGATTGGAAAGTGGTTCGTCGAAAAGGAAGACGCGTGGCGTCTTGATCATCGCGCGGGCGATGGCGACGCGCTGCTGCTGCCCGCCCGACAGTTCGGTCGGCTTGCGCGCCAGATAGGGATCAAGCCCGAGCGTTGCTGCCACCGCGCGAATGCGGCTGTCGATCTCCACCTTCGGCACCTTCATGCGCTTCAGCCCGAAGGCGATGTTGTCGTAGATCGTCATGTGCGGATAGAGCGCATAGTTCTGGAACACCATGGCGACGCCGCGGTCGCGCGGCGGCAGGTCGTTGACCGTGCGTCCGCCGATCGACACGGTGCCGCCGGAAATGTCCTCGAGGCCGGCGATCATGCGCAAAAGCGTGGACTTGCCGCAGCCGGAGGGTCCGAGAAACACGATGAACTCGTGATCATCGACATCGAGATTGGAACCCTTGATGACGTCGACGGCACCGTATTGCTTGTCGACGTTGGAGCAGACGATGTTCGCCATGGCTCAATCCTTTCCGCTGTCGATGAGGATCTGCAATTTGATGTCGGTCGGTCGAGCGGAAGCCGCCCGCTCAAACGCCTTGATGCTGTCCTCGAACCGGAAAGTCTCGGTGATTAGTGGCTTGAGATCGACCTTGCCCGAGGCGATCAGTTGCAGGGCGCGGTCGAAGATGTTGGCGTAGCGGAACACCGTCTCGATGCGGACCTCCTTCGAGATCGCGCCCGGCACGTCGAACTGAACGGCCTCGACCGGCAGCCCGACCAGCACGATGGCCCCACCGGGGCGAACCAGATCGAAGATGCCCGCAAAAGCCTTGGCGCTGCCACTCGCCTCGAAGACGACATCGGCGCCCCAGCCGCCGGTTTCAGTGGCAATCACTTCGGCAAAGGAGCGTTCGGCGATGTTGACCGGGGTGATGCCTGGATATTGCGCGGCGATCGCCAGCTTCTCGGCGCTGAAATCGGAAATGAAGACGCGGCTGCAGCCACCGGCAAGGGCTGCGAGCGCCGCCATGATGCCGATCGGGCCACAACCGATGACGGCGGCGACATCGCCCGGCGCAATGCGGGCGCGCGCGGCTGCCTGCATGCCGATCGCGAAGGGTTCCACCATGGCGCCCTCGGCAAAGGAGACGTTGTCCGGAAGCTTGTAGGTGAAGGCGGCCGGGTGGATGGCGAAAGGCGCGAGCACGCCGTGTACGGGCGGCGTTGCCCAGAAACGCACCTTGGGATCGACATTGTAGATGCCGAGCTTGGAGGCGCGGGACGAGAGATCCGGGACGCCCGGTTCCATGCAGACGCGGTCGCCGACTGCAAGCGTCTCAACGTTGCTTCCGGTGGCGACGACGGTGCCGGCGGCCTCATGCCCGAGCACCATCGGCTTGCGCACCACATAGGGGCCGATTGCGCCATGGGTGTAGTAGTGAACGTCGCTGCCGCAGACGCCGACCGTGTGAATGGCGATCTTGACGTCATCAGGGCCAAGTTCCAGCGGGAGATCGATTTCCCTGAGCGCGAGCTTGCCTTTTTGCTCGAGGACCAACGCTTGCATGAAGGATTTCCTTGTTTTCAGTGTCTTGGTTTCGCGGTCTTGGGGTTCATTGCGTCTTGCGCTTGAAGGCACTGTTGAGCATGCCGCTCAGGACCCCGATGAAGAGCAGTGGCGGAATGGAGAGCAGCACGACGGAGGCGTTGAGAATGCCCCAGGGCACGTCGCGGCCGAGCTGGGTCAGCTCCGAGGCGACGATCGGCAGTGTCTTTGCATCCGATGTCGTCAGCATCAGCGCGATCAGGAATTCGTTCCACACGAGCACGAAGGCAAAGGCGACGGCGCCGATTAGGGAGCGAAGCGCGATCGGCAGTGCGATCAGAAAGAAGATCGCATAGGGGCCGTAGCCATCGACACGAGCCGCTTCCTCGACTTCCTTCGGTACCCGGGCAAAGGCCGGGACGCTCAGCCAGATGATGGTTGCCAGCGTCAGCAGCGAATAGGTGACGATCATCGACAGGCGGGTGTCGTAAAGCCCGAAATCGAGCCAGATCACCATCAGCGGGATGGCGATCGCTACCGGCGGCAGGAACCGCAGCGACAGCACGAAGAACTGAATGTCGCGGGACCAGCGGTTGGGATAGCGCGCAATGGCATAGGCAGCGGGCAGGCCGAGAACTGCGCCGATCAGCACCGCGGCACCTGAAATCAGCAGCGAATTGACGAGACCGGCAAAGACGCTTTCGCGACCGAGCACATAGGCAAAGTTGTCGAGGGTCGGCTCGAAGATGAAGAGCGGCGTCGGCGTAACGATGTCGACCCGGTTCTTGAAGGCATTGAGAGCTGTCCAGAACATCGGGAAGACGGCGGAGAACGCGGCAAGGCCAAGGATCAGCCGGCCAATGAGGCGGCCAAGGGTGTGGGCGGTCATCACTGAACCCTCTTCCAGATGAAGGTGAAGGCGATCGAGGTGGCGATCATCATCAGAACGGCCATGCTGGAGGCGTAGGAAATCCGGCCGGACTCGATGAAGCCTTGCGAAAACGCATACATGTCGAGCGTTTCGGTCGCGATGCCGGGGCCGCCGCGGGTCATGACGTAGATGAGGTCGAAGGCACGCAGCGACTCGATCATCTTGACGAAGGCGAGCGAGATCAGCGGCGCCTTCAGCATCGGCAGCGCGATGAAGGCATAGATTTCCCACGTGCGGGCATGGTCCAGCTTTGCTGCCTCGAAGGGCTGCGGCGGCAGCGTTTCCAGGAGCTTCAGTACGATGACGGCGAAGAACAGGCCCCATTGCCAGACGTCCACCAGAGCAACGGTCGCAAGGGCCGTTGCAGGATTGGAAAGCAGGTCGAGCGGCTGGCCGGTGATCGCCTTGTAAGGGTAGGTTGCGATGCCATAGAGCGGATGGAAGGCGAACTTCCAGACGAAGGCGGCCGAAACCCGCGGCAGGATCACCGGCACCAAAAACAGGAGCGCCAGGAGGTTGCGGGTGCGCGGCGACACGCATTCGAAGAGCAGAATGCCGAGGCCGACGGCGATCAGAAGCGTCATGCCGACGGTGACCGCTTCCCAGGTCAAGGAAACGCCGATCGCGTTGATGAAACGCCGGTCCGAGAACAGGTCGAGGTAGTTGGCAAAACCAATGAGACTGCCGTCGGGGCGGCTCAGCTCCCGATTCTGGAAGGAGATGTAGATCGCATAGGCCGTCGGCACCAGGGCCAGAACTGCGAGGATCCCCATGGCCGGGGTAAGGAACACCGCCGGCAGGCTGTTTTTCTGTTTCATGTCATGCGTCCTGCGGCTTGTCGCGCCGATGGTGCGGCGGTCCACCGGCGCGGCGGTTCAGCCTTGCCGATGGACCCTCGGGAGGAACGGCGTTACTGGCTGCGCGCCACCAGGTCCTTGGCAAAGCCGTCGAGTTCGTCGAGGCCTTCCTTGATGTCGCTGCGCGTGCCGGTGATCAGCTCTTCGAGTATGATTCCCCAGCGGTCGCCGAGATCGGGCCATTGAGGGCTCTGCCAGAAGTTGACGGCGGTGACCTTGCCGGTATCGGCCAGCGCCTGGCCGAGATCGGGGCCGTAGAGTTCGGCGAATTTCGGGCTGGTCATGATGCTGGTGCGGTTGAGTTCGCTGAACTGATTGGCCTCAAGCCGCCGTGCCTCGTTTTCCTTCGAGGTTGCCCAGGCCACGAAGAGACCGGCGCAAGCCTTCGAGGCTTCGTCCTTGTTGGCTTTCATGCCGATCGCCAGGCCATGACCATAGCCACCGCCGGTCAGCGGTGCCGGCGGCGGCAGGTAGCCGACCTTGCCGGCGACCTTTGACGACTTCGGGTCGATCGCCATGCCGACGAGCGGGGTGGATTCGATCAGCATCGCCACCTGGCCGGAGGTGAAGGCGCCGACCGCCTCGTCCCAGCCACCGGTCTGGCTGCCCGGCGCGGAATATTTGAACAGTTCGAGATAGGTTTCGGTCGCCTTGACCGCCTGTTCGCCGTCAAAGACCGGTGTCTTGCCGTCGAACCAGTTGCCGCCGAACCCCTTGAAGAAGGGCATCCAGCGCCAGACGTTGGCGCCCGAGCCGCGCTGGCCGCGCAGCGCCGTGCCGTAGATGCCCTGGTCGGGCTTGTTGAGCGCCTTCACGGCCGCGATGTATTCGTCGAGCGTCTTTGGCGGTGCGATGCCCGCCGCTTCCAGCAGGTCCTTGCGGTAGACCATCAGGTCGCCGCCGCCGGTGATCGGCGCAAACCAGACCTTGCCGTCATAGGTCGCGACCTTCTGCCGGCCGGGGTCGAAATCGGCGTAGTCGTAGTCCTTGGGATAGTAGTCCATCAGCGGTGCGACCCAGCCGGCAGACGCAAAGAGTGCGACGTTGGCCTCGTCGATGTAGTAGACGTTGTACTTGCCGATCGTTGAGGCGTCCGCCTTGGTCTTGGCGCGCCGGTCGTTTTCGTTGAGATAATCGATTTCGAAGGATGCTCCGCCGGAAACCTTCTCGAATTCGGACTTGTAGTCCTCAAGCAGCGTCAGGCCGTCGCGCGGCTGGGCCAGCACCTTGATCGTGCCGGAGCATTCGGCAGCGACGGCGACCGTCGTCAGGCCGGTGGAAAAAAGGCATGCGAAGGCGATGCTCGAAACGAGCGTCTTGGCTTTTGTCATTGTGAAAAGACCTCCCCAGGTCTGCGATGCGCGCCGGATACTCCTCAGATCCAGTGCGCTTTCCTCATAGCGAACCGTTTCGCTGGGGTCGATGATAGGCCTTGTGGCTTGGCGAACTAGCGCGCGCGATGCGGCGATTCTATACTTTGATGCGTCATTGTGCCTGTGTCGGCCTATTTGCAGCGCAGCAAATGCAAGGATTCATCGTTGTAGTCTGAAAAGCCGTATCTAGGAGCGGGAGGTTCGGCGCTGTCCCGTCAGGCGCCGATAGGCCGACGGCGTCATCTTGTGCTGGCGCAGGAACGTTCGATTGAAATTGGAGATGTTGAGATAACCGACCTCGAAGCAGATGTCGGTGACCGGCATGTCGGTCTCTGCCAAGAGCTTGCACGCCTGCCAGATCCTGAGCTTGTTGACGTGGTCGGTGAAGGTGTTGCCGGTGTTCTTCTTGAAGAAGCGGGAAAACGCCGTCTCGCTCATGCCCGCACGCTCTGCAAGGTCGACAAGGTGGATGTCAGTGGCGATGTTTTCGTAGATGTAGGCAAGCGCGCCGCGCAGCACGTCGAGCGACTGCTGGTCGAGTTCCGGCGCGAACTCCGGCGAGGACAGCAGCTCGTACTCGTCGGTGTTCACGAGCAGGTCCAGGAGCTGGATGAAGAGCGAGAAGCGCGAGAGCCCTTTCAGGCCGCCCATGCGCTCGACCAGATCGGCGCCCCTGGCGCGGGCGTCGCCATGAAACACCAGGCCAAGTTCGGCGCGGGCGAAAAAGGCTTCGAGTTCGGAAAACTCGGGCAGGGCGTCGGTGATTTCGCGCATCCGGTCCGGATGGAACTGGATGACGATATCGCGACCTTCGATGATCTCATCGGGTTCGGTGACGGTCACCCAGTCGTGCGGCAGGTTGCTGCCGATGACCGTCAGATAACCGGGACCGAATTGCCCGATATGATCGCCGACGAACGCGAGGCCCGAGGCGTTGCGGATGAGATGGATCTCGATCTCCGGATGAAAGTTCCAGACGTTGCGCTCCCACGGATAGTTGTCGAGACGCCAGAGGAACGTCTCGTTGACGCCGGTGACGATGTGCTCGAAGGTCGGCGGGTTGGTCGCAAGCGAAGCTGGCTTTGCCGGACCGCGTTTCGAGCCTCGCGCCGTACTCATCGCCTTGATCTCGTTCGCCCGGTCTCGATCGGTCGTCTCCCTTGGAGAGAGGGGCGGCTGCCGGATGTAGCTGAGCCGCCCACTTTCTGGAACTGCCTCAGGCGCGCTCCGCCCAGATCTTGGCCAGTTCGACCAGCGTTTTGACGCTGCGCTCCATGTCCTGGTGGCTGACCCATTCGAGCGGCGAGTGGAAGGCGTGGCCGCCGGCAAAGAGGTTGGCCGAAGGCAGGCCCATGAAGGACAGACGCGAACCGTCGGTGCCGCCGCGGATACTGCCGCGCACCGGCTGCATTCCGGCGCGGCGGATCGCCTCGATCGCATTCTCGACGATCTCGGGATGGCGGTCGAGGATCGCCTTCATGTTGCGATACTGCTCTTTGACCTCGAAGCTGTAGGAGGAGCCGGGATAGGCCTTCATCACATCCTTGACGATGCCTTCGAGCATGGCTTCTTTCGTGGCCAGGCCCGCCTCGTCGAAGTCGCGCACGATGAGGCCGAGCTGCGCCTTGTCCATTGAGCCGCTGACGCCGGTCGGGTGCACGAAGCCGTCGCGGCACTCGGTGCCCTCCGGAGACACGTCGCGCGGTAGTCGGCTAATGATGTCGCCGGCAATTTTGATCGCGTTCTCCATCTTGTCCTTGGCAAAGCCCGGATGGATGGCGACGCCATGAATGACGATCTCGACGCCATCGGCGGAGAAGGTCTCGTCCTCGATATGTCCGGCTGTTTCGCCATCGACCGTATAGCAAAATTCGGCACCGAGCTTCTTCAGGTCGACCTTGTCGACACCGCGGCCGATTTCTTCGTCCGTGGTGAAGAGCAGCTTGATCGTGCCGTGCTTGATGTCGGGATTGTCGACGAGCACTTGCGCGGCGGTGACGATCTCGGCAAGGCCGGCCTTGTCGTCGGCGCCGAGCAGCGTCGTGCCGTCCGTCGTGACGATATCGTTGCCGATCTGGTCGTTGAGAACCGGGTGGTCGGCGACGCGGATCACCTGCTGCGGATCGCCCTTGAGCCTGATATCGCCGCCCTGATAGTTGCGGACGATCTGCGGCTTGACGTTGGTGCCGGTGAAATCGGGCGCCGTGTCCATGTGCGAGCACCAGCAGATGACCGGCACCGGCTTGTCCACGTTCGAAGGAATGGTGGCGTAGACATAACCGTTTTCGTCGAGATGGGCGTCGGCAAGGCCGATTGCCAGCAATTCCTCGACGAGCACACGGCCGAGGTTCTTCTGCTTTTCCGTCGAAGGCTGCGTCTTCGACCGGGCGTCGGACTGGGTGTCGATGACGACATAACGGAGGAAGCGGTCGAGAACGGTATCGGTCATGAGCGGGATCCAATGCTGGTGAGCGTGCAACCGCTATACTCCCGCGTCACGATTCCGCAAACCACAATCAGATTCGCTAAGTCGCGGCCGGAACTGTCCGGATGGCCCGTTGGCGGCACGACTCAACGGTTTTCGCGTGTGTGCCAGATGCGCAGAATGTAGATCGTTGTCCCGTCAATTTCATAGCGCATCTCGTAATGACCAACGAGCAGGCGACGAACTTCGCGGGGCGCATATTCTTCCAGACGCTCGCCGAGACGAGGCTGCTCGATCAGATGGTTCGGCGTGGTAACCAGGGATTGGACTGTGCGCGCCGCGGCCCTTCTGTTGACGGGTACCAGAAACTCGAAAAGGCGCGTGAGATCGGACAGCGCCTTTTTCGTCCATTTCAGCTCCATCATTGCGGAACGGAAAGCGGGGTGTCGCTGTCGAGGCTATCAGCCCAGGCTTGAACTGACTGGTGATCGATGACGTCTCCAGCATCCACCTCGGCGAGGGCCTCAAGTGTCAAACGGCGCCGTTCTTCTTCTTGATCTACCCAGGCCGCAAGTGCCTGCTTGATGATCCAGCCGCGCGGCCTCTCTAGGCGAGCTGCCAGTTGGTCTACCTTCTCCGCAAGCGGCAACGGCACATGCGCGGTGAGCACTTTCGTTTCCATATGCGTCTCCTTAATCAAGCATAATCATACCGATTAAATCTGATTAAGTCGACCGTTGAGCCATCGAGACACGAAACGGCGCCGTATAGCGCCCCGCTCAGTAGGCGTCGCTTTTCCGCGCAGCCTCTGCTTGGTTGGCTTTGAACTCCGAGGCCAGCTTCGACGTTGCGCCGACCAGTAGGCCGACATCGTTGCCGACCGCCACGAAGGTCGCTCCGAGTTCGAGGTAGCGGCGGGCGAGTGCCTGGTCCGAGGTTAGAATGCCTGCGGCTTTTCCATGCGACTGGATGGCGAGCAGCGCCGCTTCGACCGCTTCTTGCACTTCGGGCGCACCGGGTCTGCCGAGAAAGCCCATATCGGCTGCCAGGTCGGCAGGGCCGATGAACACGCCGTCGACGCCTTCGGTGGTCGTGATCTCGTCGAGCGCGGCAAGGCCGGCGCGGCTTTCGATCTGCACCAGCAGGCAGACTTCGTCATTGGCGGTCTGCAGATAGTCAGGAATGCGATTGAAGGCCGATGCCCGCGCAAGCGCGGCACCGACGCCGCGCACGCCATGGGGCGGGTAGCGCACGGCGCGCACCAGGGCGCGGGCCTGTTCGGCGCTTTCAACCATCGGCACCAGCAGCGTCTGCGCGCCGATATCGAGGATCTGCTTGATCATCCAGGTCTCGCCGATCGGCGGGCGGACGATGGCGTGGCTCGACGACGCGGCTAGCGCCTGGAACTGCGCCGCCAGTAGCGGTACGTCGTTCGGGGCATGCTCGGCGTCGAGCAGCAGCCAGTCGAAGCCGGCGCCGCCGCAGATCTCGGCCGTATAGGGATTGGCAAGCGCCAGCCATAGCCCGATCTGCGGGCGCTTCTCGGCCAGGGCCTGTTTGAACGGGTTGCGCGGAGCGGGCATGGTCGGTCCTATTCGAAGAAGCAGCTGACGGTCCCGGAAGGTCCGAAGTCGGCGACGATGGTGTCGCCGTGACGAGCCTCGACCGGGCGGATGAAGGAACCGGCAAGCACGATCTGGCCGGCGTCGATGCGGTCGCCGTAAAGCGACAGGCGATTGGCGAGCCAGGCGATGCCACGGGCTGGGTGGTTGAGCACGCCGGCGCCAAGCCCGGTCTCCTCCACCTCGGCATTGCGCGAGACGATCGCGCCCATCCAGCGCATGTCGATCGCATCGGGCCGCATCTGCCGGCCACCGAGAACAATGCCGGCATTGGCGGCGTTGTCCGAAATGGTATCGACGATGGTGCGCGCCTTCTTCGTTTCGGGATCGACGCGCAGGATGCGTGTGTCGAGGATTTCGAGTGCCGGCGTCACATAGTCGGTGGCGTTCAAGACGTCGAAGACGGTGACGTTGGGGCCGACAAGCGACGCCTTCATCACGAAGGCGATCTCGGCTTCGATGCGCGGCTGGATGAAGCGATCGCCCGGAATGCGCGCGCCATCCTCGAACAGCATGTCGTCGAAGAGCACGCCGGAATCGGGAATGTCGATGTTCAGCGCATATTGCATCGCCTTGGAGGTGAGACCGATCTTCCAGCCGATCACCCGGCGTCCGGCGGCGATCTTCTGCTTCACCCAGGCGGCCTGCACCGCATAGGCGTCGTCCATGGTCATCTCGGGGTGTTTCAGCGACAGCAGACCGGTCTGGATGCGCTCGCGTTCGGCGGCGTCGAGGGCGCCAGCTGCGGCCTCGATCTGGGATTTGTCGAGCATCGATCAGGCCTCGTCGGCAATGGGGTTGATGAGCGTGCCGATACCTTCGGCCTCGACCTCGACGATGTCGCCGGGCTTCAGCCAGATCGGCGGATCGAAGCGGGCGCCAGCGCCGGTAGGTGTGCCGGTGACGATAACGTCGCCGGGAACCAGCGTCGTAAACGTCGAGACGTAGCTGATGATCTTGCGGAAGGAGAAGATCATCCGGCTGGTGCGATCCTGTTGGCGGACCTCGCCGTTCACCCGCGTTTCGAACTTGATATCGGCAAGCTGTGCCTCGTCGGTGAAGGGCACCAGCCAGGGGCCGATCGATCCCGTGCGGTCGAAATTCTTGCCCTGGGTGACATTGAACTTGGCATGGCGAACCCAGTCGCGGATCGTGCCTTCGTTGCAAAGCGACAGTGCCGCGATATGGTCGAGCGCGCTCGCCTCGGATATGCGGCGGCCGCCCTTGCCGATGACGATGACGATCTCGCCCTCATAGTCGAGCTGCGGGCTCTCCGGCGGACGGATCAGCGGCTGGTTGTGACCGGTGAAGGAGCGCGGAAAGCGGATGAACAGCGATGGATTGGAGGGCGCCGCCTGGCCATCCTTGTATTCCTCGTTGCGGTCGGGAAAGTTGACGCCGACGCAGATGATCTTTTCCGGTGCCGGCACCGGGATTTCGTAGCGGATGTCACCGAGCGAGAGGTCGGGTGCAAGGCCCGCCGCCTCGTCGGCAAGCCGGGTAAGGGCGCCGGCTTCGATCAATTCGCGCAGCGTCGGAAAGGTCGATCCGTATCGCCTTGAGAGGTCGATCAGGCCGTCGCCGGAAACGAGGCCGTAGCCGCGCCTGTCTCCGACCGAAAAGCTAACGAAACGGGGAGGGGTCATCGGGAAGCCTTGGTTTTTGCGTGTTGGGCGTCGAGCGCAGCGGCGACTTCGACGATCACGTCGAACGCCGTCTCAGCATCCTCTTCCGTCATGTCGAACTGGCCGGCCTGGAAACGGATCGCGACGCGCCCATCGACGCGGGTCTGGGTCAGGTAGATGCGACCGTCATCATTGATCGCATTGACGAGAGCGATGGTGTGGGCGTCCGCATCCCCTTCGCTCCGATGGCGAAACGAGAACAGCGACAGCATGGGTTCCGTGACGATCTCGAAATCCTCGTGCGCGCCAAGCCGCGCCGCCAGCCGCTCCGACCAGCGTACATGGTTGCGGATCATCGCCTGCAGGCCATCGAGGCCATGGAAGCGCAACAGGAACCAGAGTTTCAGTGCGCGGAAGCGCCGGCCGAGCGGGATCGTCCATTCGGAATAGTTGACGATGCCGTCGCGGCCGTGCGTCTTCAGATACTCGGGCTGGATCGCCAGCGTCTTGACCAGATCGTCCGGGCTGCGGATGAAATGCGCCGAGCAGTCGAACTGGGCGCCGAGCCATTTGTGCGGATTGAAGACGACGGAGTCCGCCGCTTCAACGCCGGACCAGAGCGTGCGGAATTCCTCGCAGATCATCGCGGCCCCGGCCCAGGCGGCATCGACATGGACATAGAGCCCATGGGCATGCGCGACCCTTATCACTTCGGCAATGTCGTCGCAGGCGCCGGTGCTGGTGCCGCCGGTGCAGGCGATCACGCCCGCCGGCACGAAGCCGGCGGCCTTGTCCCTCAGGATCGCCGCTTCGAGTGCCTCCGTATCCATCGCGCGGCGCGGTCCCTTCGCCGGGATACGCACGAGGTTTTCCTCACCGATGCCCGAAACCCAGATCGCCCGGTCGATCGAGGTGTGAACCTGATCGGACGAATAGATCCTGAGCTGCGGCTGGCCCGCGAGCCCCTTCCTGTTGCCCTGCCAGTCGAGCGCCCTTTCGCGCATGACCAGCACGGCGGACAGCGTTGCCGAGGAGGCCGAATCCTGGATCACGCCGGAAAAGCCCTCCGGCAGGCCGATCGCCTGGCGCAGCCAGTCGATGACCTTGGTTTCGAGCTCGGTCGCAGCCGGCGAGGTCTGCCAGAGCATGCATTGCGCCGCCATGGCGGTGACCAGATATTCCGCAACGACCGAGACCGGTGCCGCGTTCGCCGGGAAATACGCGAAGAAACGCGGATGCTGCCAATGGGTCATGCCCGGCAGGATGATCTTTTCGAAATCCTCGAAGATCGCCTGCATGTCCTCGCCGGTGCGCGGCGGCTGCGCCGGTATCTGGGCGGCGATGGCGCCCGGTGCCGTTTGGGCACGCACCGGCCGGTCGCGCAGCGACGCCCGATAATCGGCGCCCCATTGCGCGGCCTTTCCCGACCACTCGCTGAAACTTTTCTGATCCATGTGCGTCCTCCCGTCTGCTCTCTGGCTCTACCCGACCCTTATCTCCAAACCGTCAAGGCGCGACGATCGGCTGGGCTTTCAGGATCGAGTCGCGGATCTCGGCGCCGGCGAAGGCACTGCCTTCCTCGAACCAGGATTTTGGCGCCGGCGCGCCCCAGAGCGTCTGGCGCTGAGGGTCCTTCAGATCCCACTTGATTGGCTCGAGATCCGGGTCGACGGTCTGGTAATCCGAGCAATAGATCTCGATGCGATGACCGTCCGGATCGCGCACATAGAGGAAGAAGGCGTTGGAGATGCCGTGCCGGCCGGGGCCGCGCTCGATGTTGGCAAGCCAGCCGGAGGTCGACATGAGGTCAAGCAAGTCGATGATATTGAGCGGCGTCGGCACCCAGAAGGCGGTGTGGTGAAGGCGCGGCCCGCGACCGTTGGTAAAGGCGATGTCGTGCACGCCGCCCTTGCGGTGGGTCCAGGCCGCCCAGAGGCGTCCCGTCTCCTCGTCGGCGGTGTACTCGGTCACGCGGAAACCGATCTCGTTGTAGAAGGCGACCGCTTCGTCGACATTGGGCGAGAAGCAGTTGAAGTGGTCGATGCGCAGCGGCTTCACGCCGCGATAGAGCGCGTATTTCTGGTGGATCGGCGGCAGGCGGTCCATCTTAGAATAGAATTCGAGCGGGATGCCTTGGGGATCACGGGTGCGGAAGGTGCGCGACTGGTAGGGACGCTCGATCCACTCGACCGGCAGGTCCTTGGCTTTAAAGAAATGCACGGCCTTTTCGAGGTCCTCGTCGCCAAAGACCTTGAAGCCGAGGTCGCGTGCTTCTGCCGATGCCGCCTTCTTGAGGATGATGCAGTGGTGGCCGCGCTCCTCCATAGCCCGCAGATAAATGGTGTCCGCCGTCTCGTCGGTGACCTGCAGGCCGAGCACGTCGACATAGAAGGCGCGAGACTTGGCGAGATCGGTGACGGTGAGCTCCACATGGCTCAGCCGCACGATGTTGAAGGGCGGGTGAAGGTTCGGTTTCGGCAACGGCATTGATGTCTCCTCCAGATGTGTAGCCAGCGCGCGCTCAGCCGCCCAGCTTGGCGATCGCATGCGCCGAGCTGGCAAAGGCGATGTTCTTGGTTTCCATGTAAAAGTCGAACGACCAGTCTCCGCCGTCGCGACCAATACCCGAACTCTTGACGCCGCCGAAGGGTGTCGGCAGGTGGCGAACGTTCTCCGAGTTCACCCAGATCATCCCGGCTTCGAGGTGATCGGTGAAGCGAAAGGCGCGGGTGACGTCCGAGGTCCAGAGATAGCCGGTCAGGCCATATTGCGTGTCGTTGGCGAGCGATAGTGCCTCTGCCTCGTCCTTGAAGGGGATCGCGGTCAACACTGGCCCGAAGATCTCTTCCTGGGCGATGCGCATGTCGTTGTTGGCGTCGGTAAAGAGCGTCGGGGTGACGTAGCAGCCGCCGCCCGGACCGGCGAACTTCTCGCCGCCCGCAGCAACGATCGCGCCCTCCTCGCGGCCGATGCGGATATAGTCGAGCACCTTCTTCTCGTGCACCGGATGGATGAGCGGGCCGACGACGGTTTCTGGGTCGAGCGGATGACCGACCTTGATGCGTTTCGCCTTTTCGGCGACCAGCGTCGTGAAGCGATCGTAGATGCTGTCTTCGACGAGGAGCCGCGAAGACGAGGTGCAGCGTTCGCCGTTCAGCGAATAGATCATGAAGACGGCTGCGTCGGCGGCGCGCTCCAGATCGGCATCGGCAAAGACGATGACCGGATTCTTGCCGCCGAGCTCGAAATGCACGCGCTTCAGCGTCTCGGCACCCTGCCGCATGATCATCGAGCCGGTGCGGCTTTCGCCGACGAAGCCGATCGCCTTGATATCCGGGTGTTCGGTGAGCGCGCGACCGGCGTCTTCGCCAAAACCGTTGACGAGGTTCCACACACCCTTCGGTAGGCCCGCGTCCTCGGCGATCTCCACCAGCAGCCGCGCCGTCAGCGGCGAGAATTCCGCCGGCTTGTGCACGACCGTGCAGCCGGCGGCGAGCGCCGGGGCGATCTTCCAGGTCGACAACATGAAGGGCGTGTTCCACGGGGTGATGATGCCGACCGGGCCGATCGGCACGCGCGTCGTCATGTTGATCTGGTTTCCGCCGCGCAGCACCTTACCGTCGCGTGCCTCCGGCGCCCGGTCGGCAAAGAAGCGGAAGTTTTCGGCACCGCGCAGCGCCGCCTTGGCCATGAACTTCAGCGACTGTCCGGTATCCATGCACTCGACGAAAGCGATCTCCTCGGCACGGGCGACGATCGCGTCGGCGATTTTGTGCAGAAGTTTCTTGCGTGTCTCGCCGGGCATCGCGGCCCATTCGGCGAAGGCCGCTTTCGCAGCCTTGGCGGCGCGGTCGATATCGGCTGCCTTGCCACGCGCGATCTTTGCCAGCGGCTTCAAATCGACAGGCGAAATGGTCTCGAAGGTCTCGCCGTCAAGCGCTGGCACCGCCTCGCCGTTGATGTGGTTGAGCACGCCTTCGCGTTTGAAGCGGGCAAGGTAGCGTTCCGCCTTGGCGAGATTTTCGTCGAGCTTGGACATGGTGTTCTCCGATGCTGGCGCAGACTTTCGCCGCGCACTGCTGTCTTTTTGAAGGAACGGTCGCGCTCAGCCTTTGGAGGCGCGCAGCCTGGGGTGAATGGCGTTTTTCTTCCAGCTCAGATCCGGGTCGATCTCACGGATTTCGAGGCTGAGAGCGAAATGCGGCGTAGCGAAGAGACCGGAAAGCTCGTCGCTGACGGCCTTGAAGATCGCCTCGCCTGTCGCCTTCTTCTCGGCCTCCGTGCGCCCGCGGCCGATGCGGAAGGACATGTCGATGAAGCCGTTCTCGGGCAGGAGGTCGGCGATCGCGTAGTCGAGGCTCCGGATCGTGCGCACCCTGACGGCGCCGAGCTCGAAAAGGCCGGTGCCGAGGATCGTCTTGTGAACGGTCCGGCAAAGCCGGGCAAAGTCGACCTTGGCGTCGAGATTGCCGGAATATTCGATTGTCAGGTGCGGCATCTTTCCTCCCGATGCGCCATGATTTAATTAACACGTTAATGAAATTGGCGACTGTGTCAAGTAACTCTCTTTCAGCACTTGTGGCTGACAATTGCGGAATGACGGAAAATGTCCGATAGAGCGCTTATGAGCCGTGAGAAAACCAAGACCGATCTCGGTCCCGACGCCCTTTTGCCGCACAATACGCGCCGATCGCTGCCGATCGCGCTGCTGCGAGCGCGCGAAGCGGTCATGGCGCATTTCCGCCCGATGCTCGCCCGTCACGATATCACCGAGCAGCAGTGGCGGGTGATCCGCATCCTCGCCGAGGCCGGCCGGGTCGATGCCTCCGAAATGGCCGACAAGGCTTTCATCCTGGCGCCCAGCCTGACGCGCATCATCCGCTCGCTCGAGGAGCGTGGCCTGATCACCAAGCACAAGGACGCCGATGACGGACGCCGCGTGCTTATCGAGATCGCGCCCGAGGGCATGCGGGTGATCGCCGATGTCAGCCCGGAAAGCCGCGCGATCTACGAGCAGCTCGAAGCGCGCTATGGCCACGAACGTGTCGAAGTTCTGCTCGACATGCTCGACGAGCTTGCCACCCTCAACGACTGAGGGCTTCGACAGCGCCCGGATCATCGGAGAGCCAGTTCTTCGGCAAGCGTCAGCGTCTCGTCGGCGTAGCGGCGGACGCGCTCGCGGGCGCCCGGCAATTCCGGTCGTGCGGCAAACCAGCCGATATAGGTGAGGCTGCGAAGCACGAGAAATAGCGGCAGGTGGGAGAGCGCTTCGTCCGGCAGGGCACGGCGGCTGCGATAGCCTGAGATCAGCGCGGATTGGATCGCCTCGTACGCCAGCTCGCGGCGGTTCTTCAACAGAGCGGTGGCGATGTCGAACAGGCGAAAACCATGGCCGGCATCATCGAAATCGATGAAGGTCACGGCGTTCTCGGCGACCAGAACGTTTTCCCGAACAAGATCCGCATGGATCAGCCCAAAGTCCTGAGCCGGCGTCGGCAGCATTGCCACGTGCCGGCGGAGATCATGGCGCAAGGCCGAAAGCCCGGCCGCCTGCGCCGAAGACAGGCTGTCGCAGTCCCAGAACCTTCCCCAAAGTGGTCGCTCGCCAAGCAGCCCGTCCGCGTCCCAGGCTGGACGCCAGAACTCCGCAGGCGGTGCCCAGCGGTCGGCAATGTCGTGCATTCGGGCCATCGATGCGCCGAGTGCGGCAAAGATAGTGCCGAGCCTTTCCGGCGGAAGGGCCAGCGCTTTGCCGCTTTCGCCCAATGGTTCGCCGACCATCCAGCCGATGACATCGGCGTACTGCGCGGCAAACGCTCCGTCTTCCGGTAGAGCGACAAGCAACCGCCCGTCCACTGCCGTGATCGGCTGCGGCACAGCAAGACCGCCATCGCCGAGCGCTGCCATCCATTGCAGTTCCGAGCGGAGCGCATCCTCGCCGTGATAGCCGGCACGGTGCAGCCGTAGCGCTGCCGGGCGACCATCGTCGAGTCGAACGCGAAACACCGCGTTTTCGCGGTATTTCAGAAGTTCCGGCCGTTGGTCGGCGACGCCCCAGTGCGTAAGCGCCTGGCAGGCGCGCCTGTCGAGCGCGGCGCGAAAGTGCGGAGGCAGGTCGGCGGCCATCGTCGGCTCACAGACCCGAAAACACGTCGTCGAGCGTCGACAGCATGAAGTCGGCGTTGTCGCGCGTGAAGGGCATCGGTGGCCGGATCTTCGTCGTGCATTGGTGGATGCCGAGCTTACCCATCAGGATGCCGCGGTCGCGCATGCCGTTGATCACCTTGGTCGCGAGATCGCTGGCCGGCGTTTTGGCCCCGCGGTCGGTGACGAGTTCGGCGCCGAAGAACAGGCCGCTGCCCCTGATGTCGCCGATCACCCCGTGTTTGTCCGCAAGTCGCGTTAGACCCGCCTTGGCGTAAAGACCCACCGTAGCGGCGTTCTCGATGAGCTTCTCGTCTTCGATCACGTCGAGCACCGCCATGGCCGCCGCACAGGAGACCGGGTTGCCGCCGAAGGTGTTGAAGTAGCGAAACGCCTTGCGGAAGGCGTTGAGCGTGTCGGCACCCGCGACCACGCCACCGATCGGATGACCGTTGCCCATCGGCTTTCCGAGCGTGACGATATCAGGCACGATGCCTGCCTTCTGGTGTCCCCACATGTGCCCGCCGGTGCGGCCGAAACCAGGCTGAACCTCGTCGGCAATCACAAGGCCGCCGGCCTTTCTGACGGCGGCGATGGTGCCGTCGAGAAAGCCGGAGGGTAGATCTGGAAAGCCCTCATTGGCAAAGAAGGGATCGATGATCAGTGCCGAGAAGCCGTGCGGGCTTTCCTCAAGCGAGGCGATCGCCTCTTCCACCTTGGCGGTGAAGGCCGCGGCAAAGGCGGCGCCCGAATCACCGCCAAGCGGCCGGTAGCTGTCCGGTGCCGGCACGTGGCGGACATGGCCGCCGAAACCGCCGACCGGCGGCATGCGGGTCGAAAGCTGCGACACGGCCGCGGTGTTGCCATGATAGGTATGGTCGGTGGCGATGACTCCGGTCTTGCCGGTCACGGCTTGAGCCATGCGCAGCGCCACGTCGTTCGCCTCGCTGCCGGTGCAGGTCAGGATCGCCGTGTCGAGGCTCTTGTCGAAGGTGGCGGTCAGGCGCTCGACATAGTCGAGGATGCCTTCGTGCAGGTAGCGGGTGTGGGTGTTGAGGATCGACGCCTGCCGGGCGATCGCCTCGGTCACCCGCGGATGGCAATGGCCGACATGCGGCACGTTGTTGTAGCAGTCGAGGTAACGGCGGCCGTCGGCGTCATAGAGCCAGACGCCTTCGCCACGCACAAGATGCACCGGCTCCTCGTAGAACAGCGACATGTTGCGCCCGAGCAGCCGCTCGCGGCGCGCGATCAGATCCGCGTTGTCGGCCATCGCGTTATCCCCTTGCGGCGGTCAGGCCGGCGTCCAGTGCCGAGAGAATACGGGTGACATCACTGGCGGTGATGATCAGCGGCGGCGACAGGATGACGTTGGCGCCTGACGTGCGCACCATGACGCCGGCGTCATAGGTCACGTCCTGGACCTTCTGCACCACATCCTTCGCCGCACCGCTCTTCTTGTCGCGGTCCGAGACCAGTTCGAGCGCGCACATCAGGCCTTTGCCGCGCACGTCGCCGATCAGCGCATGCCGATCCTTGAGTGCTTCGAGACCGGCCATCAGCTCCTCGCCGCGGGCACCGGCATTCGCCGCCACGTTCTGCTTGCGCGTCTCCTTCAGCGTTGCTAGCGCTGCCGCGGCACCCACCGGGTGGCCGGAATAGGTGTAGCCGTGGCCGATCGATCCGGCGGCCGTCTTGTTGCTCTCGAACACTTGCGCGACCTTGTCGGCGATCATGACTGCGCCGAAGGGATAGTAGCCGTTGGTGATCGCCTTGGCGGTCGACATGAAGTCCGGCTTCACGCCCCAAAGACGCGAGCCGGTCCAGGCGCCGGTGCGGCCGAAGGCGGTGATCACCTCGTCGGCGATGAGCAGGATGCCGTGTCGGTCGCAGATCTCGCGCATCAGCGGCATGAAGGTCTCGTGCGGCACGATCACGCCGCCGGCGCCGAGCACCGGTTCCATGATCAGTGCAGCGATCGTATCGGCGCCTTGGAAGGCGATCTCGTCTTCGAAGAGCCGGGCGATTGCCTTTGCGACGACGGCGCCATCGGTCGTGTCGAACGGGTTGCGATAGGTATAGGGCGCCGGCAGATGGAAGACGCCCGGAAGCAGTGGCTCGTAGTTGCGGCGGAAATTGGCGTTGCCGTTGACTGAGGCTCCGCCGAAATGGGTGCCGTGATAGCCCTTCTTCAGCGCAACGAACTTGGTGCGCTCTGGCTGGCCGTTGAGCTTGTGATACTGGCGGGCAAGGCGCAGGCAGGTCTCGACCGAATCCGAGCCGCCCGAGGTGAAGAAGGACCGGGTGAGGCCATCCTCGCGGAACCATTCGGCGAGCTCGTAGGAAAGCTCGATCAGCGGCGAATTGGTCGTGCCGCGGAAGGTCGAATAAAAGGGCAGCTCGTCGAGCTGGCGGCGGATCGCCTCCTTCACCGGCTCGCAGGAATAGCCGAGATTGACGTTCCAGAGGCCGCCGACGGCATCGAGCACCTTCTTGCCGTGGATGTCGACGATCTCGACACCTTCGCCGGCATTGATGATGCGCGGCGGTGTTGCCTGCATCTCGGCCGGATGCGCCATCGGGTGCCAGAGATGGCGGGCATTGTTCTCAATGAGGAAGTTGGTTTCGCGCATGGTCATGCTCCTGTCAGTTCAAGGCCAAGCATCCGAAGTGCTTTGGCATAGCTTTCCGCGGGGCGGGTGACGTCGAAATGGACGTGAGACAGGCCGACGGCCTGCGCACCCTCGATGTTCTTCACCTGGTCATCCACGAAGACACAGGCCTCGCGCGGCAAATTGAGCTGGCTCAGCACCAGCTCGTAGGCGCGCGGGTCGGGCTTCAGGATGTTGGTGTAGGTGGCGTCGACGATCGTCTCGAAGAGCTCTATCAGCGGAAAGCGCTCGCGGAAGGCGACGCCATAGAAGAGATCGAGTTCGTTGGAGAGGATGGCAAGGCGGACACCGGCCCTGTGGGCGGCAAGGATCGCGTCGCGCGCCTCGGGGCGAAGCACCAGTTCCGGCTCCGCCCCACGCGCCCGCTGCACGAAGGTCTTCATGTCGCTCCAGTCTTCGCCGAGCAACTGGCCGACCTCGCGGGTGCGGGTCGTCCAATAGTCCCGTTCGCTGATCTCGCGCCGCTGCATGGCGGCCCAGAGCGGATCGGTCGCCGGATCGAAGGGTCCGCGCCAGGTGAGCGTGCCGGGCTGAAGCCCGAGGGCGCGTTCGGTGACATCGTGTGTCTCGAACAGCGTTCGGGTGACAACGCCGCCGAAATCGAGGATCAATGCCTTATCGGTCATGCCGTTCGTCATGGCCGGCCCTCGGGCACGATGCCGCGCGCCACCCAGTCGTCAAAAATGGCGAGCGCTACATTCGAAAACTCAGGCGCGTTGATATGGCTGTCGACCTCGTGCAGCGCGATGCCTGACGGGATGGAACGGCGCATCTCGTCGATGAAGGCGCCGAGCGCATCCGGTTCGTAGAGCGGCTCGTCCGGTTGATCCCACTCCTGAATGCCCTTCAGCGGCAGGATGAAGGCGACCTCCGCCTCGGTGTCGGCAAGTTTGCCGCCGATGACGCGGGCGATCTCGCGCCGCCCTTCGGCCGAGGTGGTCACGGAGCCGAGCAGCCGGTTGTGGGCGTGATAGGGACGGTCGGCGAAAGCGTCCGGAACGGGCTGCCAGGCCGGCAGGTCGACCATGTCGACGGCGCCGGGTGCGATGATCTGCGGGATGCCGGCGCGTCCGGCATTCTCCAGCCGGTCCGGTCCTGAGGTGACGACCGTGCCGTGGTGATGGTTGCTGACCTCCTGGATGCAGAAGTCGAAGACGGCGGTGAAGCCCTTCTCAGCGGCGATCGCCTCGAAGGCGCGCCCGCCCATGCCGGTCGAGTGGAAGACCGCGACGTCATAGCCGCGACGTTCGAGCTCGGGCTTCAGGTATTTCATGTATTTGAGGCAGCTCGACCCGAGCGAGGTCATGCCGATCAGCGGCCGCGATCCGTCCGGCTTCGTGCCGAAACGGGCCGCACCGACGACCGCGCCGCAGGCCTGTGAAAGAACGGAACGGCAGATGCCGTTGAGACCGTAGAGACCGCCGGCCCAGAGGATCATCATCAGGTCGGGGGCGATGCGCTCCGGCGGAAGCAAGTGCGAATAGGCAATCGTCGAGACGATGAATTTCGGCACGCCGAGCGGCAGGGCAGCGGCAACATCGAGCGCGAGATCGGTACCCATGGAACCGCCAAGAATGATGACACCATCGGCCTGGCCGGCCTGATAGAGCGAGCGGGTGAGGGCGCTAGCACCTTCCGCCATCAGCGCCATGGCGCTGTGTTCGTCGCCGCTGGATGCGATCGCGGCGATTGTGACACCGGCCGCTTCGGCGATGTCGTGGCGCGAATATTCCGGCTGGTAGGGCGGATCGCCGAGAATGCTGACATCCATCATCACAGGCAATCCGCCGGCTTCGCGGATGACGGACGCCATGAACTGGAGTTCGTCGCATTTGGTGTCTCCCGTACCCACGACCAGGATATTGGGGAGACGGTTTATTGCATTCATCAGCCGGCCCTCCTTGCCAGCGGATCGGCAGCAACCTGCTCCAACCCGAAAAGTCTTTCGGAAATGCGCCTGGCCGTTGCCATTGCGGCACGGCCCATCTGTTCCACCGTCTCCTTGTCGGCCCGTGTCGCGGGGGCGGCAATCGCGATGGCGCCAACCGGCGTGCTGCCGGGCGCACGGATCGGGGCGGCGACACTGACGACGCCGGTTTCGAGCCCGTGATGGCAGATCGAGTAGCCGCGCCGGAGCGTCTCGCCGAGTGTCTGGCGCAGCGCCGCCGGGTCGATCAGCGTGTGGTCGGTAAAGGCTTGGAGCGGCGCCGACAGGGCCGCGTCGATGTCCTTCTGCGGGCAGAAGGCGAGAAAGCCGAGACCGGATGCCGTCGCATGGAAGGGCAGGATGCTGCCGACATCGACGATGACCCGATGGGCGCGCTGCGAGTCCTCCACATGGATGGTCGAGAGGCGGCCGGCTGCGTATTCGGAGAGGTGAACGGTCTCGCCCATAAGGCCTGCGAGTTCCCGCGCAAACGGCGTCGCGACGCTTAAGTACGGAAAACGCGCCTCGCGGATGCGAGCAAGCCGCACCGGCGCGCCGCCGAGGCGATAGCGCCGCGTTTCCATGTCCTGCTCGACGAAGCCGTGTTTTTCCAGTTCCACGAGGAAGCGTCTGGCCGTCGCCTTGTCGAGCCCGCAGTGGCGGGCGATGTCGCTCAAGCCCGCTTCCTTCTCCAGGCGCGAGATCGCGTCGAGCAAAGTCAGGGCCTTACCGATGGTGCTCATCCATTCCTCCGTTGTCGAGCGCCCTGTCAGTCCTCTCGCCTGTTCCCTCCTAAGAAGCGGTAGACCCGCTCTCCCGGTCGTTTTGGGTCGAGATACTTAACATGCGAAATAACTTGACAGGGCCAGATGTAATTTGCAAGTCTATATTTGAAGCTGAGGTTCAAATAGTGAACCGAAAGACTTGCGCGGCAAAGACAAAAAGCAAGCCCCGCGCCTCAAGTCCGCTTCAGGGAGCAGCCGCCGGAGAGAAGGACCGGAGGCGAAAAGGCGTTCGCGCCAGCAAGGGGAGCCAAGACCATGACCAATTCACCCACGCCCGTGACCGGGGCGAACCAATTGCGCAAGAACGCCCTCGGCGTCGGCGCCGTCACCTTTCTCGTCGTTTCCGCCGCCGCACCGCTGACTGCGGTTGCCGGCGGCGTTCCATTGTCGATGATGCTCGGAAACGGTGCGGGCATTCCCGGCACCTTTCTGATCGTCACACTGATCCTGCTTCTGTTTTCGGTCGGCTATGTCGCGATGGCCCGGCACATCCGCAACGCCGGCGCCTTTTATGCTTATACGGCCCAGGGCCTCGGCGGGCTGATGGGCGGTGCCGCCGCGATGATCGCGATCCTCGCCTATAACGCCATGCAGATCGGGGTCTTCGGCCTCTTCGGCGCGGCAACGGCCGGGCTCTTCGCCGGCCTGGGGATCGATTTCCCTTGGTGGGTATGGACTTTCGTCGGCATCGCAGCCGTCGGCATTCTCGGCTATCGCCGCGTCGACCTTTCGGCCAAGGTGCTGACCGTCCTCGTCATTCTTGAATATCTCGTCGTGCTCGTCATCGATGTCGCGATCCTCGCCAAGGGCGGCGACGGCGGTTTGGGCACGGTCTCGTTCACGCCCTCGGCGATCCTCTCCGGTTCGCCGTCGATCGGCATTCTCTTCTGCTTCGCCGCCTTCATCGGCTTCGAGGCGACGACGATCTATAGCGAAGAGGCCCGCGATCCGGAAAAGACCGTACCGCGCGCGACCTATATCTCCGTGCTGATCATCGGCGTCTTCTACATGTTCACCTCCTGGCTGATGGTGAACGCGGCCGGTGCCGAAAAGCTGGTGCCGGAACTGCAGGGCCTTGCCGATCCGACCACCTTCCTCTTCGGCCTTGCCGAGCGTTATGCCGGTGGCTGGCTGCCGCCGCTGATGAACGTGCTCTTCGTCACCAGCCTCTTTGCCGGCGTGCTGGCGTTCCACAACGGAGTGGCCCGCTATCTCTATGTCGCCGGCCGCGAGCGGCTTCTGCCCGTCTCCCTCGGCGTCACCCATCCGGCCTATCACAGCCCGCATGTCGGCTCGCTGATCCAGACGGTCATTGCCGTCCTCGTCGTCGCGCTCTTTGCGGCAACCGGTCAGGATCCGGTGCTGGCGCTGTTTTCGTGGCTGACCAATGTCGGCACGCTTGCGGTCATGACGCTGATGGCATTCACCGCCTTTGCCATTGTCGCCTTCTTCAACCGCAATCCCGGTCTTGAAACGAACCCGCTGGTGACCAAGGTCATTCCCGTCGTCACCGGCCTGATCCTCGTTGCCGTCATTATCGCGATCGCCGTCAATTTCGGCGATCTCGCCGGCGCAACCGGCATGCTCGCCGTGTTCCTGCCGGGGCTGGTCGTCATCTTCGGTGTCATTGGTCTTGCGCTGGCGGCTTCGCTGAAATCGGGCAACCCGCTCGAATTCGCTCGCCTCGGCGCCGGCCAGGAGATCTGATATCCGGCTCATCAATGCGCAGGGAACGGCGGGATTGCTCGCCGTTCCCTTAATAGAACGGGACAGGACACCATGCAGGACAAGATCGATCAATTGCGCAAGCTGCCGGTCGCAGCCCAGAAGCTCTTCATCGGCGGCCGTTGGCAGGAGAGCCTGTCGGGCGACACCATGGATGTCGTCTCGCCGATCGATGGCAGTCATTTGACGACCATAGCCGCCGCGTCTGCGGCTGACGTTGACGCGGCGGTCCGCGCTGCGCGCACCGCTTTCGAAAGAGGAAGCTGGTCGAAGGCGGCGCCGGCCCAGCGCAAGAAGGTTCTGACCCGCATTGCCGAGATCATCGAGGCGCAGGCGCTGGAGCTCGCTGTCCTCGGCGTGCGCGACAATGGCACTGAGATTTCGATGGCGCTGAAGGCCGAACCCGGCAGCGCCACCGGCACCTTCCGCTACTACGCCGAGGCGCTCGACAAGGTCTATGGCGAGATTGCACCGACAGCGGATACCATCCTTGGTCTCATACATCGCGAACCGATCGGCGTCGTCGCGGCGATCGTGCCCTGGAATTTCCCGCTGATGATCGGCGCCTGGAAGATCGCGCCGGCGCTTGCCGCCGGCAATTCCGTCGTGCTGAAGCCTGCCGAGGGCGCATCGCTCAGCCTGCTGAGACTTGCCGAGATTTGCGCCGAGGCTGGTCTGCCCGAGGGCGTGTTGAATGTCGTCACCGGCCGCGGCGCGACGACGGGTGAAGCCATCGGGCTGCATGGCGATATCGATGTTCTCGCCTTCACCGGTTCCGGCGGTGTCGGCCGCCGGCTGCTCGAATACTCGGCGCGCTCGAACCTGAAGCGCGTCTATCTCGAACTCGGCGGCAAATCGCCGAACGTCGTTTTCGCCGACGCGCCGGACCTCGATCAGGCCGCGCGCATTTCCGCCTATGGCATCTTCCGCAATTCCGGCCAGGTCTGCGTCGCCGGCTCCAGGCTTCTGGTCGAGCGCTCCATCCACGAAGCCTTCGCGGAGAAGGTGGCGGCGATCGCGGCCGGCCTGAAGGTCGGCGATCCGCTGCATCTTTCGACCGAGGCCGGCGCCATCTCCAGCGATGTGCAACTTCAGAAGAACCTCGAATTCGTCCGCGAGGCCGAAGGGGAGGGCGCGCGCCTGCGCACTGGCGGCAAGCGCATCCTCGAGGAGACCGGCGGCTATTATATGCAGCCGACCGTTTTCGACGTCGGGCCCGATATGCAGTTGGCGAAGGAAGAGGTCTTCGGCCCCGTGCTCGCGGTCATTCCCTTCGACGACGAGACGGACGCGCTCCGGATCGCCAACGCGACCGACTACGGTCTGGCGTCGGCCGTCTGGACGGCAAACCTGTCGCGCGCGCACCGCATGGTACGCGGCATCCGTGCCGGTGTGGTGCACGTCAACACCTATGGCGGCGCCGACAATACGGTGCCGCTCGGCGGTGTCAGACAGTCCGGCAACGGTCACGACAAGTCGCTACACGCGCTCGACAAATACACCGATCTGAAAACGGCCTGGATTCAGCTCTGACCCGGGACGAGAGACCGCGTCGGCGTTGGGCTGGGTAGCCGGCTATTCCACCGTCGCCCGCAAAGCCCGGATGATCTCCTCGGCAAACATCGCGGCGGCGAGGCCGTGGCCGCGTCTTTCCCGCTGCACCAGCGAAAGCACGTTCTTGGCGAAGGTCCGGTCGCGGATCTGCAGGTAGGTCAGCACGCCGTTTCGCTGTTCCTCGGTAATGTCGAATTTGCTGAGGAAGGCGATGCCGTCACCGGCCGCGGCGAGAAACTTCATCGCCTCGATGGAGTTGGTGAGATAGCTCGGCTCGACCGCTAGCCCAGCCTCGGCGAAGGCGTCGGCGACGATGCCGTGGATCTGCATCGACTTGTCCGCAAAGATCAGCGGATAGGGTTGGCAATAGGCAAGCGGCAGCGTCTCCATGCCGACGAGTGGATGTTCCGGCGCCACTACCGCGCCGAGGCGGGTGTCCATCTTCCAGAGTGTCTCGAGCTGCGGCGTGGACGGGAGATTGAAGGCGAAACCGAGATCGGCCTCGCCATCGGCCACCGCCTGGGCGATATCACGGGCAAACATCACCCGGATCGTGATCTTGAGACGCGGGTGGCGTGCGCCGAAGATCGCGGCCACCTTCGGCACGATGCCGCCGGCAAGGCCGTTCATCGTGGCGATGATCACCTCGCCGCTCTGCAGCGCCTTGATGTCGCGGATCTCGGCCTCGACCTGGCTGTATTCCTTCATCGTCCGGCGCACATGCGCAACAAGGATTTCGCCGGCCGGCGTCAGCCGCAGGCCCCGCGGCAGCCGCTCGAACAGCGGTTCGCCGATGTCTTCCTCAAGCTGCAGCACATGCTTGTTGATGGCCGAGGCAGCGACGTTCAGCCGCTCGCTCGCCCCGCGGATCGAGCCTGAGCGCGCCACCTCGTCGATGTAGCGCAGTACGCGTGAATGCAGCATGGCTCTCCCTCACGAGTGTTCTCGAAAAGCGAACGGTATGAGCAGAAAATACTGCTTTTCGGAAGCGGTGCAATAACTTCTTATGGTTGGCGAGGGGCGCGCTGCCGGCACCGCACCCGCTGAGAATTGCGGGTTATCGGCAGGCGCCGACGACTATGAAAGTGGAGGATTATTCGTGAACCAGACTGAAGCCGCGCATTACGAAAAGGTGCGCGCCATCTTCGATATCCTGAACGGCGAGAGGGAAGCGGATCTTCTCCTGAAGAACCTGAACATCCTCGATGTCCATGGCGAGACCGTCTACCAGGGATCCATTCTCGTCTATGACAAGCGCATCGTCGCGCTCAATCCGGATGAGACCGTCTTGAAGGTTAAGACGGTTTTCGACGGCAAAGGTCTTTATGCGATCCCCGGCCTGATCGACGCGCATATCCATTTCGAATCCCAGCTCGCGCATCCGACGGCACTCGCCGAAGCGATGGTGCCCTGCGGCACGACGACGATCTATGCCGAATGCCTGGATCTCTTGAGCGCCGCCGGCAAGGAAGGCATCGAAGCCGCCGAGAAGCTCTTCAAGGACTACGATCAACTGCCCTACCGGCTCTATGCTTTCGCGCCGGGCAAAAAGACGGCGGCATCCGTGACGGAAGCAGTGCTCAAGATGGATCCGGTGATCGGCCTCGGGGAATTCGAGCATTTCACCTACAGTTCCGGCAATGACGACGATTTCCGCAAGGCGGCCTGGGTTCGCGCCAAGGGCGGCTTCATGAACGGCCACTGGGGCGTCACCGCGCTCTCCGACATGGTCCTCAACTACCTGCCGGCGATCGGTGTTTCCAACAATCACGACGTATGGAACGAGAAGGACATCGAGAAGAGCATCCGCTACGGCTTCCCGACGCATATCAAGTTCGGGGTCGGCAGCAGCGAGGTGATCAAGGTGCTCTTGCGCGCCATCGTCGACCGCAAATGGCCGACCGACAACTTCATGCTATGCACCGACAACATCTCGATCGAGCGACTGCTGACGATGGGCCACATGGATTGGATCATCTCGCTTTGTGCAGAGATGGGCATCAACCCGATCCACGCGATCAAGATGGCGACCTACAACACTGCCCGATCGTTCCACATGGAAGACAGGATCGGTTCGCTGACGCCCGGCCGCTTCGCCGATATCGTCTTGACCGACAGCCTGTCGAAGATCAACCCGCTCTACGTCTTCAAGGACGGCGAACTGGTCGCAAGGGACCGCAAGCTTCTGAAGAATGCCGAGATCGACTATTCCGGCATGTGCAAGGACGGTGTTACCGGTCTCGCCGATCTCTCGCCGGAGCAGCTGGACATCGTGCCCCTGGAGGTGTCGGAAGACGGCACGCAGGCCAAGGTTTATCTGTTCGACGTCTACGGCCGTGGCCACGCCAAATTCTACCAGGAAATCTGGGTTCCGCTGAAGGATGGCAAGGTCGTTGCCGAGCACGAGGGCAAGAAGTTGAGCCGGCTGTCGGTCGTCCAGCGTTATGCCGACGGCAAGCGCCATGTGGTGAACGGGCTGTTCAAGGGCGTGCATGTCGATCGCGGCGCGGTTGCGACCTTCTGGCCGGCGCCGAAGCCCTATTTCGTCGTCGTCGGTCAGGACAGCGCCGAAATGTGCCATTGCCTCAAGCGGGTCGATACCCATGCCGGCGCCTGCATCGTAACCGAGGAGAAGGTGGAGAAGGCCGTCATGCCGCTCGAGATTTATGGCGTCATGGCAAACATGAGCGTCGAGGAACTGACGGCCAGCGCCGCGGCGATCGACGCAGCGCTCGAAGCTCTCGGCAACCGCAACGAAGGCGAACCGGTGGTCAACAAGCTGCTCAGCCTGTTCATCTCGTTGCACCGGTTCCGCTTCATGGCCTAGAGCCGTTCAGGAAAAGCAGACGGACGTTTCGGCGTCCGTCCGCCAGGAAAGTGGCGTGCTGTCGCGACAACAGGTGGCACGCCGAGGGATCAAAAAGCGCATCGCTGAGGGGGCGATGGGCAGGCGGGGCAACAAACCCGCATCGTTTCGAGGGAGGAAACAATGGCACACAATGCGGCGGAAGCCGAAATCGTCGATACCGGTAGCCTGACGCGGCGCTGGATCATGTATGTCGTCGGCATCTACGTGCTGACCTTTGGCGTCAGCCTGGCGATCCGGGCCGGCATCGGCATTTCACCCCAGAGCAGCCTGACGCGGACCATGACGCTGGTCTATCCGCCCTTCAGCCAGGGCACCTACAACTTCATGCTCGAACTGATCATGCTGTTCCTGACCTATCTGGTCTTGCCCAAGGACTTCAAGCTCAAGAACTTCGCGTCGCTGATCCCGGCCTTCGTGCTGGCGGTCTTCTTGGATTTCAACCTGGGCATCACCGAGTTCATCAAGCTCGAAGCCTATCCAGTCCGGGTGGCTTTGCTGGTCTTCGCCGATGCGGCGCTCGCCTTCGGCCTGTTCCTGATGATCCGCGCCAACCTTGTGCTGATGCCGATCGACATGTTCGTCAACACGATCTTCAAGCGCACCGGGTGGAAGTGGGGCAACATCAAGACCGGCTTCGACTGCACGCTGCTGGTGCTCTCCGCCTGTATCGGCTTGCTCTTCCTCGCCGAGGTCAAGTTCATCCGCGAAGGTACGATCCTGAACGCCATTCTCGTCGGTCAGTACATCAAGCTCTACTTCTTCCTGTTCAAAAAGTTCCAGGGCAAGCCCGCATCATCGCCGAAGGGCCTGGAAGCGGCCGCGGAATAGCATCCCGCAATAATGCGAGAAGGGGCGCCTAGCCGGCGCCCCTTCATCCTGTGTCGTGATGGATGCACACGGGCGAACAGGCCTATCCGAAAGCGAGTTCGAGGTTCTGCCGGTCCCGCGCCACCACCTGGCACTTGGTTTCGAAACCATCACCGGCAACGACCAGGACGAGTTCGGGCGGTATGCCGGCGGAATTCGAAACCGTAACCGCCGCACCATCGGCGCCCAGCGACCGGATGGTGCAGTCGATCCGCGAATGCCTGTCGTCGAAGAGAATGGTCCCTGCCTTCAGCACGCGCTGGCGCGGACCGAGCGGATAGCCGGCTTCGAGACTGCTCCATTCGACGCAGCGGTTTCGCCCTCCGGCCTTGGCGAGATACATCGCCGCATCCGCCTGGGCGAGCAGGGTGGCGCTATCCCTGCTGTTGGCCGAAAGGGCGGCCGTGCCGAAGCTCGCGGTTACCGCCAGTTGGCCGAAGTCGCCGTGGATTGTCTGGGCGGCGATCGCTGCCCGCAGCTTTTCCGCCGCGGCCAGCGCGCCAGTCGCGTCGACATGCGGCAGCATGATCGCGAATTCCTCGCCGCCGAGCCGCCCAAAGAGGTCGCTTGCCCGCAGATTGGACTGGCAGATGGAGGCGACGGCCTTCAAGACCTCGTCTCCCGCCGCATGCCCGTGGGTGTCGTTCACCCGCTTGAAATGGTCCACATCGAGGACGATACACGACAGATCATGCTGGTGCCGCACGGCGAGCGAGATCAGCTTGTCCGCTTCCTCGCGAAAGGCGCGCCGCGTCAACGTCCCGGTCAGCCCGTCCGTCGCGGCCGAGCGGAGCAGATCGATCCGGTCCATCGCCACGCCCGCCAGTTCCGTCAGGATCGCAAGATTCGTCTCAGTGAACTGTCGTGGCGCGCGGTCGATCGCACACACGGTCCCCACCGTATGTCCGTCCCGCGTCTTCAGCGGGACGCCTGCGTAGAACCGGATATGTTCGGGGCCGGCCACGGCCGGGTGCTGCGAAAAGCGTGCATCCTTCGTCGCATCATGGACGATGAGAGGCTCCTCGGACGCAACGACATATCGGCAGAAGGTGTCTTTGCGCGGGACCTCGTCGGCCGAAAGGCCGGAGCATGCCTTGTACCATTGGCGATGCGCGTCGACCAAGGAGACGATGCCGATTTCGATGGAGAAGACCTGTTTGATCAGCCGCACGACCCGTTCAAGGCCTTCATCCCTTGGCGTGTCGAGGATATCGAGATGTCCAAGGGCGGCCAAGCGATCGAATTCCCTGCCTTTCGCGTCCATCGTCGGACGTCCGGCTGGCCCAGCAATCACCATTCCGTTTTCCTTTCTCATTCCGCGCCTGGCAATAGACGCGTTTCGGGGAAAAAACAAAAGGCGCTGAAGAGCAACTGGATGTGGATTGCGTCGGCTCTGTGGCGAAAGATGCCCTGTTGGCGCCGGAACGGCGGTGCCGCGTCCGCGCCTAGCCGCCGAAACTTCCGAGCTGGGTCGGCACGTGCACGTAGTTGCGGTCGAAGTAGAGCAGCGCATTGCCGTCGCTGCGCGAGCGGATGCCGACGACCCGGCCGATGAGGATATGGTGGGTGCCGAGGAGCCGCGCCTCCGCCAGTTCGCAGTCGAGCGAGACGATCGCGTCCTTGACCGCAAGACTGCCGGACTGCATCTCCACCCAGTCGGCCGCCGCATAGCGGGCGGCCATATCCTGCGTCGCACCGGCGAAATGGCCAGCGAGATCCCGGTGATCGTGGCTCAGCACATTGACGCAGAAGCGGCGGTTGTCGATGAACAAGCCGCATTGGGTGGAATTCCGGTTCATGCAGACGAGCAGCGTGGGCGGCTCGTCGGTCACCGAGCACATGGCTGTGGCGGTGAACCCGCCGCGTCCGGCGGGTCCGTTTGTGGTGATGACGTTGACCGGCGCGCAGACCCGCGCCATGGCGTTGCGAAACTCGGTCTTTGAAACGAGCGGTTCCATGGCCGGCCTCACTCGGCTGCGCTGCGAAGGGAGGCGTTGTCGTCGAGCGGCGGTAGCCAGGTGTTGCCGGTCCAGCCGTTCTCGTCATAGTCGGCCATGCACTGGTCGACGAGGGCTTCCATTTCCTTCAGCCGCCCGCCGCGCTCGGCACCCTTCAGCACCTGCAACCGCACCTCTTCGGGAGCGCCGGCATAATTGAGTTCGTAAAGCGCGTGGCGCCCGCCGAACTCGGTGCCGGTCGCATCCCAGAGCAGCTTCATGATCTTGATGCGCTCGATATGGCCCATGTCGTTGGAGCCGCGCACATATTGCGCCAGATAACGATCGATCTCGGGATTGCCAAAATCACGCGCCGAGGAGGGCAGGTAGATGAGGCCAGACGCGATCACCCTGCGGATCGTCTCGATCACGCGCGGATAGGCCTCCGACATGAAGGTGCGGTAGGAAAGGGCGGCTTCCAGATTGGGGAGCACCGCGCCGTCGGCCCAAGGGATGGGGTTGTGCGCCATCGCGTTGGAGAAGCTCCAGAACATATGACGGAGCGCGATGACCTCGCCGAGTGCTGCCTGGTTGCCACGGAACGCATCGCCGCCGGTGGCGCGTAGCGCCTTGGCGAGCAGGCCGGCGAGGAAATCGAGCTTCACCGCAAAGCGGGTGCAGCCCTGGAAGCAGTAGCCGTGCATGAAGCCGGAGGCCGGGTGGAAGGAGAGGATCTTGGCGGCATCCCGCAGGACCAGCACGTCCTCCCAGGGCACGAAGACATTGTCGAGCACCAGGATCGCGTCATTCTCGTCGAAGCGCGAGGAGAGTGGGTAGTCGAAGGGATGGCCGACCGTGTTGGCCGTCTGCTCGTAGGAGACGCGGCAGAACATCTTGATACCTGGCGCGTTCATCGGAACGATGAACATGACCGAGAGCGAGGGATCCTCCGTCACTGTCGCCGAGCTTTGCGCCAGGAAGTTATAGTGCGTCAACGCCGAGGACGTCGCGACCACCTTGGCACCGGAGACGTAGATGCCGGCATCGGTTTCCTTGGTGATGTGAACGAACACGTCCTTGACAGCATCCGCCGGCTTGTGGCGATCGATCGGCGGATTGACGATCGCATGGTTCATGAACAGTGCCGCTTCCTGGGCGCGTTTATGCCATGCCAGCGCATTGTCCTTGAACGGGCCGTACCAATTGGCATTGGCGCCGAGCGTGTTCATGAGCGCCGCCTTGTAGTCGGCGGTGCGGCCCATCCAGCCATAGGACATGCGCGCCCATTCGGCGATCGCGCCCTGCTGTGCGGCCAGGTCGGTGGAGGAGCGGGCGACGCGGAAATATTTGTGGGTGTAGCCACCGGAACCGGTGTCGGTCGGTGACGTCAGAATATCTTTCTTCGCCGGATCGTGCAGCGCGTCGTAGAGGCGTGCAAGCGACCGGGCGGAGTTGCGCATGGCAGGATGACTGGTGACGTCGTGCACGCGGTCGCCGTTGATATAGACCTCGCGGCCGTCGCGCAGGCTCTCCAGATATTCGGCGCCGGTAAAGGGCCGCGTCCGGTCAGCGCGGAAATCCTCTGCTCTCATGTTCTCCTCCCTTGAGTTTCGTCAAGGCTAGGCGTTGAAATCGTCAGCCGCCATGGACAGAATGGCAAAATGACTTGGACTTTTTCGGGTGGAGCATGAGCAGCAGCATTCCAAGTTTCTTCGTCTACGGCGAACCGGAGCAGACGCTCGAGCCCGGGTTCTTCCACGTCGAGACGGTGATGGCGCGGCAGAACCTTCATCAGGGCCAGGTGAAGGCGCACAAGCACGACCAGATGGGGCAGATCACCTACTGGCTGAGCGGCGGGGGAACCTACTTCATCGATGACAAGCCATTGGACTTTTCCGCGCCCGCGGTCAGCTTCGTGCCGAGCGGCATCGTGCACGGGTTTTCGGTCGACCCGGAGACGAGCGATGCGGTTGTCGTTTCGGTCGCCGACGGCGCGCTGCTCTCGATCCGCGAGAACACGACGCTGGCGCTCGATAGGCCGACGATGATCCGTGGCGACGGTGAAGACCGGCATTGGCGCCGCCTAGCCGAACTGCTCGATATCGTCGCCGACGAATATGCCGGGGGTGCTCCCGGCACCCAGCGGATGCTGGCGTCTCTGGTTACTGCGGTGCTGACCCAGATCGCCCGTCTGGCGGCGGCCACGCCTGACACCGCCCAGCCGACGCAGGCGATGTTGGCAACGGAACTACGCCGGCTCATCGACCTGCATTTCCGCGAGAACTGGAGCGTCGGGCATTACACCGATGCGCTCGCCACCACCCCGCACCTGCTTGCCAAGGCGAGCAGGGACGCCTTCGGCATGCAGGTCAAGGAACTGATCAACGAGCGCCGGTTGCTCGAAGCCAAGCGCCTGCTGCTTTTCACGGTGCGGCCGCTTGAGGACATCGCCTATGAGATCGGCTTTGCCGATGCCGCCTATTTCTCGCGCTTCTTCCGCCTGCGTGTCGGCGAGGCGCCGAGCGACTGGCGCCGGGCGCGCGTGGGCTCGTCTGGAGCCGGCTAAGTCCGGCTCCAGCAGTCGCGTCTAAGGCAGCCGGCTATCGACCATAAGCCCGCATCAGTTCCATCAGCGGTTCGTGCCGGATCGCCTGGATCTTGAAGCGATCATGGGCCGTGCCGCCGGAATCCTCAGCTGCGATCATCGCGTTCACCACCGCCTCTTCGACGCTGTCGACGGTCGCAAGATAGACAGGATCGAGCAACTCGTCGTTGACGATTTCGAGCGACAGGCGCGGCGGCGCCTTGTGCGCCATCGGCTGGGTGTTGGCGGTGGAGAAGGCGAGAAAGATGTCGCCGGAATTGTTGCCGCCGGGTGTGCCGTTGCGGCCGATGCCGATCGCCGCGCGGCGCGCCAGACGCTTCAACTGATGCGGCGCCATCGGCAGGTCGGTGGCGATCACCACGATAATCGAGCCGCGCTCCTGCATCTGGCTTTGCGGCGTGCCGTCGCGCATGTGCTCGCCGACCGGAACGCCGCGGATCGTCAGCCAGTCGCGCTGGCCGTGATTGGCTTGGACCAGCGTGCCGATCGTGTAGTCGCGGCCACCGAACTCGACGACCCGCGACGCGGTGCCGGTGCCGCCCTTGAAGCCATAGGCGATCATGCCGGTGCCGCCGCCGCAATTGCCCTCCTGCACTGGGCCGGACGTCGCGCTATCGAGCGCTGCACGCACATCGGCTTCCGTGATCGGCTGGCCGTTGATGTCGTTCAGCACGCCATCATAGGTTTCGGCGACAACCGGCATCAGCCAGAGGAAATCGTCGCTGTCATAGGTCGACCGATAGCGCTCCAGCATCCATTGGATGGTGGCGTGGTGCGTCATGCCGACGGCGTGGGTGTTGGTGATCATGACCGGCCCGAGGAAGAAGCCGCCGTCCTCGATCCAGTGGGTGCCGGTCATCTCGCCGTTGCCGTTGAAACGATGCACGCCGGCATAGACCGGCACCGGCGTTTCCGAAGCGGCATGCGGCAGGATGGCGGTGACGCCGGTGCGCACCGGACGCTTTCGGCCGGGCCGCGGGGCCTGTTCCTCGATGGTGCGGAAACCGACGGCAATGCCTTCGACATCGGTGATGGCGTTGAAGCGGCCGGTGCGGCCGGAAAAGGGCAGGCCGATATCGCGGGCGCGGGCGCTGGGGGGCGTAGAGGTTTTGTCGTTCATGATCATTTCTGCCGGGAGCGAAGGTAAAGGCCGAGCGAGGCGACGACGAAGGAGAAGGTCAGCATCATCACGGCGATGGCGTTGATCTCCGGTTTGATGCCGCGCCGAAGCATGGAGAAGATGAACATCGGCAGCGTCGTGACGTCGACGCCGGCGATGAAATAGGTGATGACGAGATCGTCCATCGAGATGATGAAGGCGAGCAGCGCTCCGCCGACGATCGCCGGGAAAAGCTGCGGCAGCACCACCCGGCGAAAGGTCATCCATTCGTTGGCGCCGAGGTCGGCCGACGCGTGTTCCAGCGTCCGGTCCATGCCGGCAAGGCGGGCCGAGACGACGATGAAGACGTAGGAGATCAGGAAGGTGCACTGTCCGATGATGATCGTTGTCAGGCCGAGATTGATGCCGGAATTGACGAAGAAGATCAGGAGCGCGATGCCGAGCACGATATCCGGCATCAGCATCGGCATGAACATCACCACCCGATAGAAGCGCTGGCCGACGAATTCGAAGCGATAGAGGGCAATCGCGATCGCCGTGCCGAAGACGGTCGCAATGGCTGTGGTCGAGGCGGCGATGACGAGGCTGTTCCACACCGCCTGGAGCAACTGCCCGGTCGATTCGATGTAGAGCGCGCTTTCGGAGACCTTGGTCTTGAAGCCGAGAACCTGGGCGTACCATTCGGTGGTGAACCCGGTCCAGGTCATCATGTTCACCGGATTGGCATTGAACGAATAGACGGCGATGACCACGAGCGGGATGTAGATGAAGGCGAAGAACAGGCCGGTGTAGGCAAGCAGGCCGCCGGTGAAAAAGGTTCGAGCGATCTTCATGGGGCGCTCACCGTGCCAGTGCCGCGGCGGCGGCATTGCGCCGTCCGGAGATGATCACATGGGCGATCATCATGATCAGCATGACGCTCATCACCATCATCGCCAGCGCCGCACCGAAGGGCCAGTTGCGGGCGGCGAGAAACTGCTGCTCGATCAGGTTGCCGAACATCATCACCTTGGCGCCCCCGAGAACGGCCGGCACGACGAAGTTACCGAGCGCCGGGATGAAGACGATGACGGCGCCGCCGGCAATGCCGGGTGCGGTCAAGGGCAGGATGACGCGCCAGAAGGTGCGCACCGGACCGGCGCCGAGATCGAGGGAGGCGCGCACCAGCGTCCAGTCGAGTTTCTCGACGCTGGCATAGACGGGCATGAACATGAACGGGATGAACACATAGGTCATGCCGAGGATGATCGCGCCCTGGGTGTAGATCAGGTCGAGCGGCCGTTCGATCACGCCCGTGGATAGAAGCACTTCGTTGACGAGGCCGGTCTGACGCAGGATCAGCACCCAGACGAAGAGGCGCACGATCAGGCTGGTGAAGAAGGGCAGCGTGATCAGGAACAGGCAGAAGTTCTTCCAGCGCTCGGAGAGCCGAGCGATGCAGAAGGCGGCGGGATAGCAGACGAGGAGCGTTGCGAGCACCGTGAGGGCGGCGATCTCGATCGAGCGCAGGAAGATCGCGATGTAGATCGGATCGAACTCCTCGAACATCGGATCGGCGAAGCCGAGAATGCGGCCGAAGTTATGCGGGTAGAAGGTCCATTCCACCCCGCCATAAAGGCCGGGCGCGAGGAAACTGGTCACGATCATGATCGCAAGCGGCCCGAGGAAGAAAACGGTGAGAAAGGCCGAGACAGGCCCGAGCAGGAGTGCAAGCTGGAAGCGGCGGCGGCTGGCGATCGTCATCTTACGCAGCCCCCGTGTTTGCGCCGATCAGGTGCACGGCGGCGGGGTCGTAGGCAAGCCGCGCCTTGCGGGTCTGCTCGACCGTGCCGACGAGATTGCGGCGGCTGGCCGGGATCTCGGCAACGACCTTGCGGCCCTCGGCGGTGCGGCCGAACAGCTCGAAGGTGGAGCCGACGAAGACGATCTGGTCGAGATCGACGTCGATCGTCGGGAAGGGGGCGTTGTCCTCGGCAAGGAAGAACTGTTCCGGCCGGATCAGCGCCGTCGCCTCTGTCGAGATTTTCCGCTCGCAGGGCCGGTGGCGGATCGCCATGCCGTCCGCCGTCATCAGCCGGTCGCCGTCGAGCCTGCCTTCGAACAGATTGCTGGCACCGATGAAGGTGGCAACGAAGGTGTTGACCGGATGGTCGTAGATGGCGCGCGGCGTGTCGAGTTGCTGGATGCGCCCGCCTGACAGCACCGCGACGCGGTCCGACATCGTCAACGCTTCCTGCTGGTCGTGGGTGACGAAGATGAAGGAGATGCCGAGCTCGTTCTGCAATGTCTTGAGCTCGATCTGCATGGCCTGGCGCAGGTTCTTGTCGAGCGCCGACAGCGGTTCGTCGAGCAGAAGCAGCTTTGGCCGGGCGATGATCGCGCGGGCGAGCGCCACGCGCTGTTGCTGCCCGCCGGAGAGCTGGCGCGGCTTGCGTGCTTCCATGCCTTCGAGCCCGACCATCTTCAGGGCGGAGGCGACCTTTTCCCGGCGCTGCGGCTTGGCAACGCCCGCGACCTCCAGCGAATAGGCGACGTTCTCGCCGACCGTCATATGCGGAAACAGCGCGTAGTTCTGGAAGACGGTGTTGACCGGGCGACGGTAGGGCGGCCGCTCCGTCATGTCTTCGCCGTCGATCAGGATGGAACCGCCGTCGAGTTCGACGAAGCCGCTGATCGCCTGCAGCAGCGTGGTCTTGCCGCAACCGGATGGGCCGAGCAAGGTCAGGAACTCGTTGCGGCGGACATCGAGATCTATACGGTCGAGAGCGGTCACGGTGCCGCCTTCCGGAGTGGCAAAGGCCTTGCTCGCCTCCACCAGCCGGACGATGGAATTCTGCATACTTCTGTTCCCCAAAATGTTATGCAAATAACGCTTGTGCGTTTTCGATATATGGATACCATTTGCCTATCGGAGTCAACGGCCACGAGAAGCCGTGATCCGGAAGCGGCCGGCAAAGGCCGTGCCAGGCCGTCCGGCCAGAACCATCAGAGGAGAATTTCAATGACGATGACAAACGGGACGACCCGCGGAGGCAGGAGAGCTTTCGCGACCCGTGCACGCACTGTGGCACTTTCCCTGGCGGCGCTGACCGCCCTGTTCGGGACGACGCAAGCAGCCGAGCTCAACATCTACAACTGGGGCGAATACATCAATCCGGCCGTGCTGAAGAAGTTCGAGGAGGAGACCCAGATCAAGGTCAATCTCTCGACCTATTCCTCCAACGAGGAGATGCTGGCGAAGATCCAGGGCGGCGCCACGGGCTATGACATCGTCTTTCCGTCGGTGCACATGCAGGACATCATGGCCAAGCTCGACCTGCTGGAAAAGACCGACATCAACACTTACGAGGGCTTCAAGAACATCGACCCGACGTTCCTTCGCGCCAAGAGCGACCCGAAGGGCGAATATTGCCTGCCCTATGCGTTCGGGACGGTCGGCATTCTCTACAACCGAACATTGCTCGGCAAGGACGTGACCGGCTGGCGCGACCTGATCGAGACGGTGAAGGCGAAGGGCCTGAAGTTCACGCTGCTCGACGATATGCGCGAGGTGCTGTCGGTCGGCCTCATCCTCAACGGCCACAAGGTCAACTCCACCGATCCGGCGGAACTGCAGCAGGCAGCCGACACGATCATCGCCATGAAACCCGATGTCGCCGCCTTCACCTATGACACCCGTCCGATGGTGGCGGCCGGCGACGTGGCGGCCGGCCACTTCTTCGTCGGCTCGATGGTCGACGTCTTCGGCAATCCGAAGGATCTCGGCTACGTGATCCCGGAGGAAGGCGCGACGATGTATCAGGAGGATATCTGCGTCCTAAAGACCGCGCCGAACAAGGAGAACGCCATCAAGTTCATGCAGTTCTACACGCGTCCCGAAGTGGCCGCACTCAACATCGAACAGCAGACGAACGGCACGGCCAACGTCCCGGCGCGGCAATTGACCCCCGAGCAGATCAAGAATAGCAAGGAAATCAACCCGCCGCCGGAAACCATGCAGAAGCTGCAGATCTTCGAAGATCTCGGCCCCGGCGTGCGCCAGCTCGATCGGGTCTGGACGAAGGTGAAGACGGCGCAATAAACAGGCGATGCGACGGAGCGGGATAGGCGGCGCAATCTTGCCGGTGTCCCGCTTCGATCATGCAAGGGGAGGGGACGTGGCACAGCGAATCCTGAAGCTGGTGCGCAGCGACGAGCTCAGACGCTCGAAATCGGACAAGCTCATCGCCAATTACATCGAGCGAAATCTCGCCGACATTCCCTTCGAGACGGCGCGCTCGATCGCGACCCGTCTTGAGGTCTCACCGATGACGGTCGGGCGCTATCTTCGGCGCATGGGCTTCGACGGTCTCGACGAGCTGAAGCTGGAGCTTCGGCGCGACGGCTCCAACAATCCGGCCTGGCAGGTGAAGGGATCGGTCGGCCGGCTGCGCGACGACAACCGCGAAGGCAAGCTGCTTGCCGGCCTGATCCAGCAGCAGATCGACAATCTCGGCATGATCTATGAGTTGACGACCGCGCCGGAATGGCAGCAGGCGATCGATGCGCTGATCGCTGCCAGCGAGGTCTATGTCGCGGCCTATCAGAACGTGCGCGGGATCGCGCAATATTTCGCCAGCCAGCTTTCCTATACCCGGCCGCGGGTACAGTTCGTCGATGGACTCAACGGCACCTATGCCGAACTGCTCGACGGTTCCGTCGAGGGGCGTGTGCTGTTCCTGCACGACGTGCGCCGGTTTGCCGCGAAGGCACGGCCGCTTGCCGAGGAAGCCCGGCGCGCCGGCGTCAAGGTCATCCTCTTCACCGACGAGTTCTGCCCCTGGGCGCCCGAGGTCTCCGACATCTGTCTCGTCGTGCCCGGTTCGCACGGCCCGCTCTGGGATGGGGCGGCAACGACGGTTGCAGTCATGGACCTGCTCTTGAGCAACATCATCGTCGTCCTCGGCGACGAGGTCGGCGAGCGCGTCGCCCAGCTGACCCGGCTACAGAATGTCTTCGGCGACTTCGAGGATTGACGCTACAGCCTCCGCTCAGGACGCTGGCGTCTGCGGGATGTAATCGAGCCCGATGTCGATCGACGCCGGCCGACCGTCGAGGAAGAGTTCGCCGATGCGCGGCGCCGTTCTGGCGATGACCTTGCCGGCCTTGATGACGCAGAGCCGGTTCGGCTTCAGCCGCAGGGCCTCGCTGACATCGGCCGCCTGCAACAGGACCAGGTCGGCCTTACAGCCGACATCCAGCCCATAGCCTTCGAGACCCATGGTCCTTGCCGAGCTCACGGTGATCGCATCGAAGATCTTCCGTTTGTCCTCGATGCCGCCCATCTGCGTGACGTGGATCGCCATGTGGGCGACTTCCAGCATGTCGCCCGACCCCATCGAGTACCAGGGATCCATCACGCAGTCGTGCCCGAAGGAGACGTTGAGGCCGGCCGCCATCAACTCGCGAACCCGCGTCATGCCGCGGCGTTTTGGATAGGTGTCGTGGCGCCCCTGCAGCATGATGTTGATCAGCGGGTTGGGGATCACGTTGATCTGGGCTTCGGCCATCAACGGGATCAGCTTGGAGACGTAGTAGTTGTCCATGGAATGCATCGAGGTCAGGTGCGAGCCGGCGACGCGGCCCTGAAGCCCGAAGCGGATCGTCTCAGCCGCCAGCGTCTCGATGTGGCGGGACATCGGATCGTCGGTCTCGTCGCAATGCATGTCAACCGGCAGACCGCGGTCCGCGGCGATCCGGCAAAGCGCTTCCACCGAACGAGCGCCGTCTTCCATCGTGCGCTCGAAATGCGGGATGCCGCCGACGATGCCGACACCCATGTCGAGCGCGCGGTTCAGTGACGCCACTCCTTCAGGCGCGCGAAAATAGCCGTCCTGCGGGAAGGCGACGAGCTGCAGGTCGATATAGGGCGCGACCTTCTCCTTCACCTCCAGCAGCGCCTCGGCCGTCACCAGCCGCGGGTCGGACGTGTCGACGTGGCTGCGTATGGCAAGCAGGCCCTGGCTGACGGCGAGGTCGCAGTAGCGGAGCGCCCGCTCGACCAGCGCCTCCTTGGTCAACATCGGGCGCAGCTCGCCCCAGAGCGCGATGCCCTCCAGTAGCGTGCCGGAGACGTTCATGCGCGGCAGCCCGAGCGACAGCGTCGCGTCCATGTGGAAATGTGGGTCGCAGAAAGGCGGGCTGAGAAGGCGGCCGGTGGCGTCGATCTCTTCGCCTCCTGTCGCGGCAAGAGCCTTTTCGATCGCGACGATCTTGCCGCCCTTGAGGCCGACATCGAAACCTTGCCGTCCGTCCGGAAGGTTGGCGTTGCGGATAATCAGATCGAACATGGTCGGCCCCTCGCTGCTTGCCCGTTGGATCGTAGCGGCGTCCTGGCCGAAGTGAGGGGCAGAACGCGCAGCGCCGATCCCGGCGATGTTCAGTGATAGCATCGGAACCGGCTTTGCGGTCAAGCGCCGCCGGCTAAGGGCCGGCGGCGGAGGTCACACTGCGCCGTAGCTGCGCCAAAGGACATAGAGGCTGACGGAAAAGATGATCGCGCGGAAAATCTTGGTCAGCGTATCGCGCTGGGTCGCTAGCCTTGTGGAGACGACGGTGCCAATCACGCCGCCGAGGATGCCGCCGGCGATGAAGTAGCCGGTAATCTGCCAGTCGACGAGCCCCGATGCGGCATAGTTGATCGCGGTCGTCAGGCCGAAGGTGCCGACGGCGAGCAGCGAGGTACCAACCGCATTGATCAGCGGCATACCGGTCGCAAGCAGCAGCCCGGGAACGATGAGGAAGCCGCCGCCGATGCCGAAAAAGCCGGAACAGGTTCCGGTCAGAAGTGCGGTCAGGCCGGTCTTGCCGTGCGTCCCGAGCGAAAGCGACTGCGGTGTTGCCGCCGTGTCGCATTTGACCTTCCGCATGGCGAAGCTGACGAACATCATCACCAGGCCGAAGAGGAACAGCAATCGCTGGCCGTCGATCAGCTTGCCGAGGCTGGAGCCGAAAAACGCCCCGAGCGAACCGGCGACCGTGAAGATCAGCGCGCAGCGCCACCAAAGATGGCCGCGAAGCGCATGGCTGATGAGGTTGAGATAGGCGTTGGCGGATACCGCAAGCGCGCCGGTTCCGAGCGCCGTGTGCACGTCGCGGATGCCGACGATATAGATCAGGAGCGGTGTCGCCAGGATCGAGCCGCCGCCGCCGATCAGGCCGAGCGTGAAACCGGTGAGAGAACCGGAGCCGATCGCAAGCAACATCTGCTGGAAGGGATCCACCACGATGCCGCTACCCCCAGACCGAGCCGGGGAGCGCGTCGAGCGGGATCTTCAGATAGCGCCGGCCGTTGTCTTCCGGCGCCGGTAGCTCGCCGCCCCGAACGTTCACCTGCAGCGCGTGCAGGATGAGCTTCGGCATCGGCAGGGTGCGGTCGCGTGCCTCGCGCAGGCCGACGAAATCGCCCTCGGTCTTGCCGGCCACATGCGGGTTCGTGGCTTTCTGCTCGGCGACCGTGCTTTCCCAGCGCGCCTCACGGCCGCCGGGGCAATAGTCGTGACCGGTGAAGAGCCGGGTTTCATCGGGCAGCGCCAGAATGGCCTGGATCGAGCGCCAGAGATCGGCAGCGCTTCCGCCCGGAAAATCGGCGCGGGCCGAGCCGCTGTCGGGCATGAACAACGTGTCGTGGATGAAGGCGGCATCGCCAATCACGTAAGAGATCGAGGCGAGCGTATGTCCCGGCGAATGCATCACGTGGGCCTTGAGCTCCCCGATCTGGAACGTCTCGCCGTCGGCAAACAGCCGGTCCCATTGCGAACCGTCGCAAGCGAAGTCCGGCCAGTTGTAGATCGCCTTCCAGATCTGCTGCACGCCCTTCACATGTTCGCCGATCGCCGTTGGCGCGCCGGTCTTCGCCTTGAGGTAGCGCGCGGCCGAGAAATGGTCGGCATGCGGGTGGGTGTCGAGGATCCATTCGACGGAGAGGTTCCTGGCGGCGATATGGTCGAGGATCGCGTCGGCGTTGCGCGTGGCGGTCGAGCCGGACTTCTCATCGAAGTCCAGCACTGGATCGATGATCGCGCATTTGCCCGTTGCCGGGTCGGCGACGACATATTGGATGCTGCCCGTGCGGGGATCGTAAAAGCCGGTCACATCGGGCTTATGCATAGGCGAGGGCCTCTTCAGCCGCGGCGCAGGGGAAGAAGATCGCGCGGGCGGGATCAAAATCGTAATCGGCTTCGAAGCTCGGCGCGTCGGCGGCCAGCTGCATGACGCAATCGAGAATGTACCTCACCTTGTCTTCCGAAAGCAGCACGCTGAAGTTTAGTCGGGTGAAGCCCGGCTTCTCGATCTCCTCGCCGGCAAGGATCGCCTGGCGGATCTGTTCGGAGTGCTCGGCATCGATCGACAGCAGCCGGTGCACGTAGGGTCCGGCGCAGGCGCAGCCGCCGCGTGCCTGGATGCCGAAGCGGTCGCTCAGCATGCGGGTGACGAGCTGCTGGTGGACGTAGCCGCCCTTGCCGTTCTTGATGCGGAACGAAAAGATCGGCAGACGGTCCGGTTCCTGCAGACCGAGCAGCTCCAGTTGCGGAATGGCCCTCCAAGCGGCAAACGCCTGCTCCGCCAGCTCGCGGTTGCGCCGCTCCATGTTCTCGAGGCCGATGGCGTGCTTGATGATGAAGGCGAGCGCAGCCCGGATGTCGCCGACGACATTCGGCGTTCCGGCCTCTTCGCGGGCTTCGATGTTCGCGCTGTAGTCGTGCGTATCAGGCGAAACGAACTTCACCGTGCCGCCGCCCGGCCAGGTCGGCTTGTCGGTGGTGACGCTGTCGCGGCGAACGATGAGGATGCCGGAAGCCCCCGGCCCACCGATGAACTTGTGCGGTGAGACGACGATGGCGTCGATTTCGGCACCGGATGCAAGGGACATGGCAATCGGAATATAGGGGCCGGCGCCGGCATAGTCCCAGATCATCTTCGCACCCGCGGCCTTGACCATGCGGGTTATCGCGGCCACGTCGCTGGTGATGCCGGTGATGTTCGAGCCGGCCGAAAGCGTACAGACCGTCAGCTCGGGCGAACCGGCATTCAGCGCTTCGCGAAGCTCCGTGAGGTCGGGTCCGCCCGCCGGGCACTCGGCGATCTCGACGATCTCAGCGCCGCTTTCGCGCCAGGGCAGGATGTTGGAGTGGTGCTCGTAGGGGCCGATGATGACGCGGACGGTTTTGCCGGCGGCAACCGCGTCGGTAACGCCGACGAGCTTAACCAGACGGTTGATGCCGGAGGTCGCACCGGAGCCGGTGAAGATCACGGCGTGGTCGGCCGTGGCGCCACAGAACTCACCGATCAGCGCCCGTGCTTCCCGGCGCATCCGGGTCATGAAGCCCCCGCAATAGGAGGCTTCCGTGTGGCTGTTGGCGTAGTAGGGCAGGACCTCCTCGAGCACGAAATCCTCGATCACGCGCAACGCGCGCCCGGAGGCGACATAGTCGGCATAAACCAGTGCCTTCGTGCCGTAGGGGCCGGCGATCCGCGCCTTCGCTCCGACCAGATCGTCGCGAAGATCGGCGATAAGACCCGGCCGGTTGAGGGATTGGCGGAACCGGGCGAGCGGCGAAAGCGCCTCGCAGGGTTGATGGACGGCGGGCACGATCATCGCGCTTACTCCTCGGAGCGGATATTGACAGCAATTGTAATCCCGTCCAGGGTCGGAAACTTCACCTATCTTCTGCGGTTTCATCGAGGAATTGTGTCAAATGATCGAATCTTCGTTCAAAATCGATGCTTTCGATCTGAACATTCTTACCGCATTGCAAAAAGATTCGTCGCTGTCGCAGCGGGATCTGGCCGAGAAGGTCGGCCTGTCGCAAAACGCCTGCTGGCGCCGCCTGCAGCGCCTGCAGGCGATCGGCGTGATCCGGGGCTCGCACGCGGACATCGATCTCGACGCTTTGGGGCTGGATCTGACCGTGTTCGTGATGATCCGCACCCGCCATCACTCCAAGGAATGGAGCGACGGTTTCCGCCAGCATGTCGAGCGGCTGCCGGAGGTGATCGACTTCTATCGGATCGGCGGCGATTGGGATTATCTGATCAAGGTGGTGACCCGGGGCATGCGCGGCTATGACACCTTCTACCAGAAGCTCATCACCAATTTCGACCTCGCTACAGTCACCGGGTTCTTCTCGATGGAGGCGATCATCAACAGTCGCCCTGTCGATCTTAGCCGGTTGAAGTGAGTTTCACCGCCAGTCGAAGCCCACGGGGTAGCCTAGTTTGGTGAATTGACGCGGCGCTCGCCTCACTGAGATAGTCGGCGACGGGACACCGCGCCGATTGCCAGCGGACGTCGACCGAGATTGCTCCGTTGAGCGCCGGCCACAGCCTCATGCAGCGCCGTCCAAACACGCGCCACCGCAAATCGAACGATCTTTCTCGCTCCCGGATCTGATGCGGAACGCAGCGACGCGGACAAAGCCAGGAGGGACAGATGAGCGAGAGAGTGTTGCGCCAGGTCCTGTTTTGCCTGCTGCTGGCCTTGCCTTTCGAGGCTTTAGCGTCGGTGCGCCACGCGCTGCTGATCGGCAACAGCCGCTATGAGGTGGCGACACCGCTGCGCAATCCCGAGAACGACATCGAGATCATCGGCGCCGCGCTGCAAAAGAGCGGTTTTACCATTACCAAGGTCGCCAATGCCAAGGCTGCCGAGACGCTGGCGGCGATCGATGCGTTCGTGGCGCAGCTTGCGGTCGCCGAAAGCCCGATCGTGATGGTCTATTTCGCCGGCCATGGCGTCCAGCTCGCCGGCGAGAACTACCTGTTACCCGTCGATGCCAAGCTCGGATCGGAAGAGGAGTTGCGGGCCGTCGCGCTTTCGCTTGGCGACCTCACTCGCCGGCTCGACGCAGTGAAGAGCAGCCTGCAGATCGTCGTGCTCGACTCCTGTCGCAACAATCCGTTCGAGCAGACGCGCGGCCTGCAGCGTGGCCTCGCCTCATCGCCGGAGCGGCTCGGCCGGATCGTTGCCTATTCGACCTCACCGGGAAATGTGGCAACCGACGGCGATACCGGAGCCAGTCCCTATGCAACGGCACTTGCCGAATCCGTAACAATCCCCGGCCTTTCGATCGAAGGCGTGTTCAAGCGCGTGCGCGCCACCGTACAGGAACGCACCGGGGGAAAGCAGGAGCCTTGGGAAAACAGCGCAATCTACGGCGACTTCATGTTCGTCGAGGGAAAGTCCACGGAAGCAGGTGGCGACGAGGTCGCATTCTTCGAGTTCGCAGCACTTGCCGATAGCCAGGAGGCCTATCAGAAATATCTTTCGCGATATCCGGACGGACTGTTTGCCAGTCTGGCACGGCAGAAGATTACCTTCATGGATAAGGACTTCAGTTTCCGCCGTCAGAACGAGACCTTCCGCCATTTCATCTTCGGCACGCCGGATGACGACCCATGTGGGACGGGGAGCTTTAAAGATGTCGATGGCCAGGCGGCGGCAGAGATCGCGGATGGCGAACTCATCCTCCTCGATCTTTATCTCGATTACGCGGACGCACCCTGCAAAGGCACCGTCTTTTTCGATTCCCTGCGCGATATCGACGGAAACGGATTCAGCAAGAACAGGATATCGATCGACTATTTCGGCAGGCGCTTCTACCGAACCGCGTCCAACATACCGTTCGACCCAGCCCCCTATGTCGATTTCCTCGAAAATTTCGACCAACTGATCTTCACCTATCGGAAAATGCACAGCGAGGGAGAGATTCTGGTCGAACTGCTGGAGCCGACGAACCAGGCGCTGGACTACCTGACGATCGAGGCCTGCGAAGGCACGTGTTTCGGCGTCAGGGCGCTGGTGCGGGCACGGGTGATCCCAGCCGAGGAACTAAAAATATACCGTTTAGAGGTGGTGAGCGCGGCAGAACTGGGGCTGACCTGGAAGTACCAGAATACCCTCAACCGAGCGGAGGTGCCGAAGCCGGAACAACAGGTCGCCGCCTCCGTCTGGCCGATGCCGAATGCGCCGACCGGGGAGATCGACGACGTTGTGGCAGGAGCGTTCCGCAAGGCGCGCGACATTTCCGGCTGGAACGTCGTTGCGATCGTCGGTGAAACCGGCGCTCTGGTCAATTGCCGCGCCATGCGTCCACAGCGCGGCGAGAGGATGGCCATGTTCCGCATGTATCCGGGCGGCAGCTTGTCCTTTGGCTATTTTGATCCCGCATCAAGCCATGATCCGGCCTATAGCGGCTCTGCCGAATACAGGGTTGATGGACAGACGGTCGGCAACGTTTCGACCAAAGCTTATTCGAAGCAGGAAATCGCCTACGCCATCGGCAGTGAAACGCGGGTTCTCGACCAGCTGAGGGCGGGCCGCCAAATCGAGCTTGCCGATGAAAAGACGGACCTCGGTGGTTCGCGCGCGATGCTCGATGCCCTGAAACGCTGCGTCATGGCGTTTGGCGGGTAGGCGGAACGGAACAGATGCGCTGGGGACGGTGAGGCGCCAGGTCGCGGCGCCCCTGCCTGCCGTTACATGACGCCGAAGCGTTCGAAAGCCTCGACGGTGCTCATACCGGCCTCGATCGCGAGCCGCACCTTGTTTTCCGTCTCGGCCTTCTCCAGCGCCAAGGCGATCGCCTCGCGTTCCGCCTCTTTCGGGATGACGAGCACGCCGTCGCGGTCGCCGAAAAGGATGTCGCCCGGCCGAATGCGGATGCCGCCGATCTCGATCGGGATATGGTAGTCGACGACCTTGCCGCGCGGCCCCTGGTCCTGGGCATAGGAGCCGTAGCAGAAGGTGGGGAAATCGAGCGCGAGAATGCCGGCGCTGTCGCGGCAATAGCCGTCGCAGATTGCGCCGGCCGCTTTCAGTTTCATGGCCCGCGTCGACATCAGTTCGCCCCAGACGGCGTATCGCGGCGACGAGCCGGAGCAGACATAGATCTCGTTTTCCTTCAGGCTGTCGAGCGCATGGAACATCAGGCCAAAGGGCTTGGCGCTGAATTCCGAATGGCCGCCGGCCTCCGCCGTCGCGAAGAAATCCGCTTCAAGCACCGGCATCGCGCGGCCGACAGCAACCATGTCGTCGCGCAGCGCCTTGATCTGTGGCGGCAGGAACTGATGCTGCAAGCCCATCGTGTCGAGAATGTCGCCAACCACTGCCGTGAACAGCCGGCTGCGCATGGCGGCAAAGAGTTCTGTATCGTCTCCAAAATGTTTCATGTCTTCCCTCACGCCTTATGCGCCATGGCGGTCGCGATGCCCTGCATGACGCCTCTGATTTCTGCGAGACCCTTCAAGCGCCCGATCAGCGAATAGCCGGGGTTGATGCGCTCCTTGCCGATGTCGTCGGCGAGCAGATGCCCGTGGTCGGGCCGGAGCGGGATCTGCCAGTCGGTGCGCCCCTCGCGGACGCGGCGCTCCTGCTCCTCCATCAGCGCGAGGATCACCGCGGGCATGTCGCTCGATCCGCCAAGATGGTCGGCCTCGTAGAACGAGCCGTCCTCCTCGCGCTGGACGTTGCGCAGATGGGCGAAATGGATGCGCGGACCGAATTCGCGCACCATGGCCGGCAGGTCGTTATCGGCGCGCGTGCCGTAAGAGCCGGTGCAGAAGGTGATGCCGTTGGCCGGACTGTCGACGGCTGAGAGAATGCGCCTGACGTCGGCCGGTGTGGAAACGATGCGCGGCAGGCCGTAGAGGGAAAAGGCGGGATCGTCGGGATGAATGCAGAGCCGGATACCGACTTCTTCGGCGACCGGCACGATCTCCTTGAGGAAGCGCGCCAGGTTGTCGTGCAGCATGTCGGCGGTGACGCCGTCATATTCCGAGAGGGCTGCGAGGAAGCTTGCCCGGTTGAACTGGCGCTCGGTTGCCGGAAGGCCGGCGATCAGATTGCGTTCGATCCGGTCGATCTTCGCCTGGTCCATCTCATCGAAGCGCTGGCGGGTGACGAAGATCTGCCGCTCGGAATAGCTGTCCTCGACGTGCGGACGCTTCAGCACGAAGAGATCGTAGGCGGCGAAATCGACGGCGTCGAAGCGCAGTGCGTAGCCGCCGTTCGGCAAGGGCTGCACCAGCTCCGTGCGCGTCCAGTCGACCACCGGCATGAAATTGTAGCAGACGATGTCGATGCCCGCTCGCGCCAGGGCGCGAAGCGTGTCCTTGTACCAGCCGATGTAGCGGGCACTGTCCGATGTCGCGAGCTTGATCGAGTTGTGCACCGGAATGCTCTCGACGACGCTCCAGCGCATGCCGGCCGCTTCGATCAGCGCCTTCTGCTTCAGGATCGCCTCATCGGACCAGGGCGAGCCGTCGTAGATGTGGTGCAGCGCCGAGACGATCCCCGTGGCGCCCGCCTGCCGGATGTGGCTGAGCGGCACCGGATCGTTTGGCCCATACCAGCGAAAGCACTCTTCCATCATTCTCATGCAGAACTCCTACCCGCTTCCGTGGTTATTGTTGGACCACGCTCGGCAATAATGTCCCATTGGCCCAACAATTCAAGCCTGGAATCGGCGAATTTACGCGAAAATCATTGATTCAGATGAAGGTGTCAAATTTTCTCTTGACGGAAACTGCGATCTGGACCAACAAATAAAACATCGCAGGGAGGAGAGCCGGTGAGCAGTTCGGTACGGGAAGATGCACTGTCGGGCGTGGAGGCCGTCGAACCGGGGAAGACCTCGGCCGTCGATCGCCTTGTCGAGCAGATCCGCGACATGATCTCCGAGCGTGGCCTTGGTGTCGGCGACGCGTTGCCGACCGAGCGCGATCTTGGCGAGCAGTTCCAGGCGGGCCGCAACACCGTGCGCGAGGCGCTGCAGGTTCTGCGCGCCTATGGCATGGTCGAGACCCGCCCGAAGGTCGGTGCCGTCATCAGTGGTGGTCATGGCGAGGCGATCCGCCGCCTCTTTGCCTTTCACAACGGTATCTCGCCGGACTCGTTTCATGATCTGCAGGGCTTCCGCCGCATCATCGAGACCGGTGTCGGCGAACACATCATCCTGACGGCGAGCGACGCCGATTTCGACCGGCTTGATGCGATCAATGCCCGCATTCTGGAGGCCGAGAGCGTCGAAGCGGCCGCACAGTGCGACTACGAGTTCCACTCGGCGATCGTCGAGCTCTCGGGTAACCGCACGACGCTTGCCGCCTACCACATGCTGCGCTCGGTGATCGAGGAGGTCATGCGTCTCGGCAAGGCCGAGCGTCCGGTGCATGCGGCGACCTTCGAGGCGCATGCGGAGATCATTCGGGCGCTGAAGGCCCGCGACCGCATCGCCTATGTCTATCTGATGAGCCGTCATCTGGAGTTCGGCATCCGCTTCGTCGATGCCGTGCCGGGCAGCACGCAGCCACGATAGGCAATTTTGTAGATTTGGCCCCGGCCGCGCTTCATGCGGTGCGGGCCGCCATTTGCCGGATTTTCGCCCGTTGATCCGGCGGCACGAACAGGGCACTTGGGAGGAGAACCAATATGAGCAACATGAAACGTCTGGCGCTTGCAGCGCTGCTTGCCACCGTCAGCTTCGCGCCGGGCGCGGCCTTTGCGGGCGGCAAGGCGATCGCCGGCATCGTCTTCCAGCAGGACCAGTATTTCCGCGGCATCCAGATCGGCATGGAGAAGGCTGCGGAAGCCGCCGGCGACGAGCTTCTCGCCGGCAACAGCGACAGCAAGCTGGAAAAGGAAGCGCAGCTGATCGACACCTACATCGCTCGCGGCGTGAATTCGATCGTCGTGGCGCCGCTTTCGGCCGATGCCTCGGTGCCGGCGCTGAAGAAGGCGCGTGACGCCGGTATCACGGTCGTCACCTACGGCACCTCGGCCAATGGCGACGTCGCCCAAGCGACGGTGACGAGTTCGGACCGCGATATCGGCATCGGCACCGGCAAGGCCGCAACCGATTTCCTGAAGACGCTCGGCAACGGCGGCAAGGTCAAGATCGGCACGCTCGCCTTCAAGGCACTGCTGCCCGAACAGTCGAACGCCCGCGTCGACGGCTTCCTGAGCGTCGTCAACGATCAGGTCGATATCGTCGCCCAGCAGGACGCCTGGCTTGCCGAAAAGGCGCTGGCGGTCGCAAGCGACATGCTGACGGCCAATCCCGATATCCAGGTGATCTACGCCGCCAACGAGGGCGGCACGATCGGCGCCGTTCAGGCCGTCAAGAAGGCCGGCCTCGAAGGCAAGGTCTTCGTCTTCGGGACCGACGGCTCCGAGCAGCTCGCCAACATGCTGCTCAATTCCGACAACGTGCTGCAGGCAACGACGGCGCAGCAGCCGCTCGAAGTCGGCAAGCAGGCGATCGAAGCGGCGCAGAGCCTGCTCGACGGCAAGAAGATCGAGACCAAGGTCAACGTGCCGGTGCTGCCGCTGACGCGCGCCGATACGCAGGCCGTCGCCGCCTACAAGGAAGGCCTGAAGGCTCTGAAGTGATTGGGTTTTGACGTCAGCCGAGCGGCGGGACATCGCGCCCGCCACTCCCTCGTCTTGCACAGCAGGAAATCCGCATGAGCTATCCGCAACCGAGTTCAGCCGCGTTGCAAGGGGTGCAGGGACGGCTGGACTTTCGGGCCGTGACCAAGCGTTACGGCCCGACTGTCGCCCTCTCTGAATTCACTCACAGCTTCGCTCCCGGCCAGGTTCATGCCCTGATGGGTAAGAACGGCTCGGGCAAATCGACGCTCGTCAAGCTGCTTGCCGGCGTCACCGAGCCGACATCGGGCACGATCAGCGTCAATGGCGAGGATCGCCATTTCACCTCGCCGCACGACGCCTTTGCCGCCGGCATCGTCACCGTGCACCAGGAGCTTTCGCTGGTGCCGGAGCTTTCCGTCGGCGAGAACATCTTTCTCGGCAGGCTGCCGCATCGGCGTCGCGCCGGCTTCAGCGTCGTCGACTGGACGGGCCTGCACAAACGCGCCGGCGAATTGCTTGCCGACATGGGGCTCGCAATCGATTCTCGCCAGCCGGTTTCGGCGCTGAGCGTCGGTCAGCAGCAGGTGGTGGAGATCGTCAAGGCGATGTCCTTCAACCCGTCGATCCTGCTGCTCGACGAACCGACCTCGGCACTGGCGTCGCGCGAGGTCAAGCAGCTCTTCGCGCTGATAGAGCGCCTGCGCGCCCGCGGCGTGACGATGATCTACATCACTCACCGGATGAGCGAACTTTTCGAGATCGCCGACACCTGCACGGTGATCCGCGACGGCCACTATATCGGCGCGGTCGAGATGAAGGCGACGACACCGTCGGCGATCGTCGGCATGATGTTCGGCGATGCCGCCCGCGCAACGCGGCCGCCCCGGCGCACGCTCGATCGCACCCGGCCGGTGCTCGAAGTGCGCGATCTCAGCCGCTCCGGGCACTTTCAGAATGTCTCCTTCGATCTCTATCCCGGCGAAATCCTCGGCATTGCCGGCCTGCTCGGCGCCGGGCGCACGGAACTGATGCGCGCGATCTTCGGCGCCGATCGGATCGATGGCGGTACGGTCACATTCGATGGTCGCGACATGACCGGCGCGAGCCCCCGCGACATGCGCAAGGCGGGGCTCGGCTACACGCCGGAAAACCGCAAGGAAGTTGGCCTCGTGCAGTCGCTTTCGACCGCCGACAATCTCTGCATGGCGAGCCTCGGCCCTATCTCCAACAAGGGCTTCATCTCGCGCCGGCGCGAGCAGCCGCATGTACGCCGCCAGATCGCCGATCTGCACATCAAGTGCGGCGATCCGGAACTGCCGGTGTCGTCTCTGTCAGGTGGCAACCAGCAGAAGGTGGTGATCGGCAAGTGGCTAAACCGGCAGCCGTCGGTGATGTTCTTCGATGAGCCGAGCCGCGGCGTCGACGTCCAGGCCAAGCGCCAGATCTTCGACATCATCTGGCAAAAGGCCGCCGACGGCCTCGCCAGCATCTTCGTTTCGACGGAGCTTGAGGAGGTGCTTGAGGTCGCCGACCGCATCCTCGTCATGCACCACGGCGCCGTCGTCGCCGAAGTGGATCCGACGAAAATCGACCTGACCGAACTTTACGGCCTGTGCATGGAAGGGGCCAAACAATGACACTCGTAAGCCAGACCACCGAAGGCGGCGGGCAGAACACGCCGCTCAAGTTCCTGAAAACCTATCCGATGGAGATCATTCTCGCCGCTTTGGTGATCTTCCTGATCTTCGTCGCACCGGGCTTTGCCTCCACCAGCAACGTCTTGAACGTGCTGCGCACGGTCTCGATGCTCGGCATCATCGCCTTCGGCATGACGGCGGTCATCATCAGTGGCGAGATCGATCTCTCGGTCGGCGCGGGTGCTGCCCTTGCCGGCTGCATCGTCGCCTGGTTTGCAGATCGCTTCACCGATGTCTTCGGCGACTGGGGCGCGGTCACGGTGGGTTTTGCCGCGGCGTTGCTGCTCGGCTTCTCGCTCGGCTATCTCACCGGTCGTTTCCGGCAGTGGTTCAACGTGCCGACCTTCATCACCACGCTGGCGCTTTTCGCAGCACTTCGCGGTGTCGCCAATCTGATCACCGGCGGCTTCCCGATGTCGTCTTTCCCGCTCGGCTTCGATTTCCTCGGCGGCGGTTATCTCTTCGGCATCCCGTTCCCGGTCTACATCTTCGCGCTGACCTTTGCGGCCATGCACTTCCTGATGAAGTACACGAGCTTCGGCCGCGAGGTTTACGCGGTCGGCGGCAACATGGAAGCGGCCCGCCTTTCCGGCATCGACATCTGGAAGGTGAAGGCGCTGACGCTGGGCCTGACGGGCGCGCTCACCGCCGTCTCCGGCACGCTGATTGCCTCGCAGATCGGGGCCGGCACCGGGACGACGGCGACCGGCATGGAGCTCGACGTGATTGCGGCCGTGATCATCGGCGGCACCTCGCTCTTCGGCGGCAAGGGCCGCATCTGGGGCACCCTGATCGGTGTGCTGTTCCTTGGCTGCATCTCCAACGGCATGACGCTGATGAATGTCAGCGAATACTGGCAATACGTCGTGCGCGGCGGGATCATCCTCGGCGCCGTGCTTCTCAACCAGGTGCTGGAACGGGTGCGCTGAGACCGGTGCGGGGTGTCCGCATCCCGCTCCCTCTATGAGTAACGATCACGCTTATGATCTCGCGCCGACGCCGGCTCGGATCATCGCGATCCATCGCGGAGACAATCATGACTGAATTCAAGGGAAAAGTGGCACTGGTCACCGGCACGTCCGGCATCGGGCTTGCCTCGGCGATCCGGCTCGCCTCGTCGGGCGCGACCGTGCTTGCCTGCGGTAACGACGTCGCCACCAACGAGATCTTCGATCGCATCGCCAAAGAACGCGACCTGCCGATGTCGACCCGGCTGACGGACGTTTCAGTTGAGGTGGAAGTGGAAGCGGCCGTGCGCGAGGCGGTGCTGCGCCATGGCGGTCTCGACATCATCGTCAATGCCGCTGCCGTCCATCCCTATGGCACGGTGGTCGATACCAGCGCCGAAACCTTTGCGCGCTGCCTCTCGGTCAATGTCGGTTCGATCTACCTGACCGGCCGCTTCGGCATTCCGGAAATGATGAAGCGCGGCGGCGGCGCGATTATCAACATCTCCTCGGTGCAGGGCCATGCCTGCCAGCAGAACGTCGCTGCCTATGTCGCCTCCAAGGGCGCAATCCATGCACTGACCCGCGCCATGGCGCTCGACCATGCGGCGGCGAAGGTCCGGGTCAATTCTGTGAGCCCCGGCTCGGTGCGCACGCCGCTGTTGGCGCTCGCTGCCCGCACCTATGGCGGCGAGGGCGTCAGCGAGGCGGAAGCCTTTGCTCGCTTCGGCGCAGCGCACCCGATCGGCCGCATCGGCGAGCCGGAGGAGGTGGCCGAACTCGTCGCCTATCTCGCCTCGGATCGCGCCGCCTTCGTCACCGGCTCGGACTTCCGCATCGACGGCGGCCTTACGGCCGGCATCGGCGTCAAATAATCGGATAGGAAAAGACAAGATGAAAATCGGCCTTGGGCTCTACCGGGAGCAACTCACCCCGGATAACTTTCAGTTTGCCGTGCAGGCGGGGGCGACCCATGTCGTCGCGCATCTGACCAACTATTTCGCCGGCAAGGATCCGAAGATCGACAGTGGCGATCAGGGCGGCTGGGGCGATTGTTCCGGCGATCGGCTCTGGACCTACGAAGAGCTGTCGGCGCTGGTGAAGGATGTGCGCGCCGGTGGCCTGGAGATAGCGGCGATCGAGAATTTCTCGCCGCGTTTCTGGCATGACGTGCTGCTCGACGGGCCTGAGAGGGCTTCGCAGATCGAGGGGCTGAAGCAGCTCATTCGCGACGCCGGCCGCGCCGGGATTCCCTGCATCGGCTACAATTTCTCGCTCGCCGGTGTCTATGGCTGGACCCGCGGACCCTATGCCCGCGGCGGTGCGGAATCTGTCGGCTTCGGCGTCGAAAACAGCATTGCGCCAAGCCCGGATGCGCCGATCCCCGACGGCATGATCTGGAATATGCGCTATCGTCGCGGCGTCGCCGGCGCTGCCTCCGTTTCCGTCAGCTCGGCCGAACTCTGGGAGCGCCTCGGCCACTTCCTGAAGGAGGTCGTGCCGGTCGCCCAAGAGGCGGGTGTCGTGCTCGGCGCCCATCCTGACGACCCGCCAGCCGAGGAACTGCGTGGCACGGCACGGCTCGTCAACCGGCCGGAGAAATACGATCGGCTGATGTCGATCGTCGACTCGCCCTCGAACGGGCTCGAACTCTGCCTCGGCTCGCTGCAGGAAATGCCGGGCGGCGACATCTATGAGCACGTCCGCCGCTTCGCCCGCTCCGGCCGCATCGGCTACATCCACTTCCGCAACGTGCGCGGAAAGATGCCGCGTTATGTCGAGACCTTCGTCGATGAGGGCGATATCGACATGGCCGAGATCATCCGCATCCTGCGCGACGAGAACTATCAGGGCGTAATGATCCCCGACCATACGCCGGCCATGACCTGCAGCGCCTCCTGGCACGCCGGCAAGGCGTTCGCGCTCGGCTACATGAAGGCGCTGGTGCAGAATGCCGAGGCGCTCGGGCCCTCGTGGTCGATCCCGACAAGCATCGCAGCGGAATAGGAGGTGGCGATGGCCCGTGAGCTTGTCTGCGTCGCGCCTGTCGGCGACCGCTGCGGAGAGGGTGCCGTCTGGTCGGCGGACGAGGCGGCGCTCTACTGGACCGACATCAACCGGTTTCTGATCCATCGCTATGACGAGGCAACACGAGCGGTCCGGACGTGGCTGTTCGACGAGCCGGTGGTGGCGATCTCGCTGACCCGTGAAGACGGACGGCTGCTGGTCGCGCTCGGTTCGAAGCTCATCTGGTGGTGGCCCGAAACCGATCGGCGGCAGGATCACAGCTTCGTTCTGCCCGGTGCGCCGCGGGTGCGGCTCAATGACGGCCGCGCCGATCCCCTCGGAAATTTCTGGGTCGGCTCGATGAAGAACAACGTTCTTCCCGATGGCCAGCTTGGCGACGTTGCCCCGGGCGAGGGCATCCTCTACCGGATCGCAGTCGACGGGTCCGTCACCGAATGGCGGCACGGGCTCGGCATTTCCAACACGCTCTGCTGGAGCCCGGATCGAACCACCTTCTATTTCGGCGATACGCTGGCAAACGAAGTCTATGCCTTCGATTATCATGCTGCGGATGGCTCGATATCCGGCGAACGACCCTTCTTCACCGGCTTCGATCGCGGCGCGCCCGACGGTTCGGCGATAGACAGCGAAGGCTTTCTCTGGAACTGCCGCTATGGCGGAAGCTGCATCGCCCGCATCGCGCCCGATGGGAGCCTTGCCGAGGCGATCGACATGCCGGTCACCAACATCACCACCTGCACCTTCGGCGGTGCAGACTTGAAGACGCTCTACATCACCACGGCCGGGGGAGGGCCAGCCGAGCGCCTTGCCGGCAGCCTCTATGCCATGCGCGTCGAGGTCCCGGGCATGCCGGAAAATCGGTATGGGGCGGCAACACGGTGAGCGCAGAGACAACACGGCGCGCGCTTGCCTGGGCGCATGGTTGCCTCTCGGTGCAGTCGGCGGGCGGCATGCTCGGCCCGGTGCTGTTCCTGCTGCCGGACGGTCGCCAGGTCAGCCCCTTGCATGTGGCGCCCTGGGGCAACGACCCCACGCGGGAGACGCTTCCGGAAATTCTGAGGGAGCTGCGCGGCGAGTGGCCGTGCGCGCCTTTCGGCAGCGACGCGGACCGCACGCTGCCCGAGGGATGGTCGGCGACCGGCGAGAGCTTCGCTGGCGCCGACGTGCCGCATGGCCATAGCTCCAACGTCCATTGGGACTGGGGCGCTTGCGACGACCGTCAGATCACCATGGAATGCCATTATCCGGAGAACCATCCGATCCGACTGCTGCGGCGGCGGATCGTGCCGGATCCCAATGCGGCGGCTGTCGACCTCACCTTGGAAATCGAGGCGCGGCGTCCGTGCCGCCTGCCGATTGGTCTGCATCCGACGTTCCGGCTCTCGAGCCGCCCCGGTTCGGTAGCCATCGAACCGGGTGCTTATGACCAAGTCTGGAGTTTTCCGGGCGATGTCGAGCCGGGTGCGGCTCTGTTTTCGCCCAACCGGCAGTGGTCGTCGCTCGGCAAGGTCGATACACGTGGCGATGCGAGCATCGACGCATCGCAGGTGCCGCTCATCGAAGACACCGAGGACCTGCTGCAGCTCTCCGGTATCGATGGCAGCTTGGCGCTCCACTATCGCGACGAGGGGTTTCGTGCGCGGCTCGCCTGGCAGAAGGAACATTTTCCGAGCCTGCTGCTCTGGTTCAGCAACCGCGGCCGCAAGGCCTATCCCTGGAACGGGCGACACGTGGCGCTCGGGGTCGAGCCGATCGCATCCGCCTTCGATCTCGGACCGGCGGTCTCGACAGCCGACAATCCCATCGCGGCATCGGGCGTTGCAACGGCAATTGCCTTCGAGCCCGGCCAGACATTCACCACCCGCTATCGGCTGTCCGTCGAAGCCGCTCCGATCGGCTGAACGGCGTTCGCCCGGACCTATACAACTGAAAGGCCAAGAGAATGAAATTGCTGCGTCTCATCGTCGGCGGCTCCGCCGTGCCCTGCATCCTCGACGGCGAGGGCAAGGCGCGAAACGTGTCTTCACTCGTTCAGGATTTCACCGCGGAGACTTTGCCTGGTGTCTTGGCACTACTCTCCGGCGGCGATCTGGCGGCTCTGCCGATCGTGCCGGTGGTCGACGCGGACATCCTGCCGCCGGTCGCAAGGCCCGGCACGATCTGGTGCGTCGGCCTCAACTACTCCGACCACGCGGAAGAAGCGGGGCTGCCGGTGCCGTCCGAACCGATCCTCTTCAACAAGGCGGCCGGCACCTATTGCGGCCCGAACGCGCCGCTTTTTTACTCCGAAAAAATGTCGAAGCTCGACTGGGAGGTTGAGCTCGGCATCGTCATCGGCAAACGCGCCCTGAACGTGCCGCGTGCCGAGGCCATGGGGCATGTCTTCGGTTACACGGTCGTCAACGATGTCTCCGAACGCGCCTGGCAGATGGAGCGCGGCGGGCAATGGGTGAAGGGCAAGAGCTTCCCGAACTTCTGCCCGACAGGTCCGTGGCTTGTGACCCGCGACGAAGTGCCGGATCCGCAGACGCTGTCCATGTGGCTCGACGTCAACGGCGAGCGCATGCAGGCGGGCACGACCGCCCGCATGATTTTCGATGTCGCGACCATCGTCTCCTACATGAGCGAGTTCTGCGTGCTGGAGCCCGGCGATCTCATCTGCACCGGCACGCCGCCGGGCGTCGGCATGGGCAAGAAGCCGCCGCGCTACCTCAAGCCGGAAGATGTGGTGGAACTTGGTATCGATGGCCTCGGCCGCCAGCGGCAGGTCGTTCAATCCCTCTAGACATGCGGAAGGATCTCACCATGAAGGAAAAGTCGGGACGATTGGCCGGGCGCGTTGCCGTGGTCACGGCCGCCGGCCAGGGCATCGGCCGCGCCGTCGCCGAACGGTTGATGGCCGACGGTGCCGAGGTCCACGCCAGCGACATCAATGTCGAGCTGCTCGCCACCCTCGATGGTGCTGCGACGACGCGGCTCGATGCGACGGATCATGGGGCCGTCAGCGCCTATTTCGAAGGCTTCGATCGGGTCGATATCCTCGTGCATGCGGTCGGCTACGTGCATCAGGGCACGATCGAGGAATGCTCGCCCGCCGATTGGCGCCGCTCGGTGAACATCACGCTCGACAGCGCTTACAACGTCATTGCCGGCGCGATCCCGAAGATGAAGGCCAATGGCGGCAGCATCGTCACCATCGGTTCGGTCGCCTCGTCTATCAAGGGGTTCCCGCGGCGTGCCGCCTATGGTGCTGCCAAGGGTGGTGTTATCGGTCTGACCAAGGCAGTGGCGGCCGACTACGTCTCTCAGGGCATCCGCTGCAATTCGGTCTGCCCCGGAACGGTGGCTTCGCCTTCCCTGGAGGAGCGCATCGGCGAACTCGGTGAAAAGCTCGGAAGCCGGGACGAAGCCTACCGGTCCTTCATCAGCCGGCAACCAGCCGGCCGTTTCGGTACCGTCGAGGAAGTCGCCGCCATCTGCGCCTTCCTCGCCTCGGACGAGGCGGCCTTCATCACTGGCCAGGCCATCAACATCGACGGCGGCATCACGATCTGAGACCTCGTCTTCCGCCAAAGCCATGAAACGCAAAACACCTCCGGATGCGCTCCGGAGGTGTTCGTTTGTCGTGGCTTTCGGCAGGCCCGAGGACGATAGCTTCAGGTGTCGGCTTTGGCTTACGCCGAGAGTGCCTTGAACTCGGCAAGGATCGCGTCGCCCATCTCCGTGGTGCCGACTTTCTTCGCCCCTTCGGCCATGATGTCGCCGGTGCGGATGCCCTGGTCGAGCACGGTGGCGATCGCCTTCTCCAGATTGTCGGCTTCCTTCACCAGGTTGAAGGAGTAGCGCAGGCACATGGCAAACGAGGCGATCATCGCGATCGGGTTGGCAATGCCCTGGCCGGCAATGTCGGGGGCCGAGCCATGCACCGGCTCATAGAGCGCCTTGCGCTTGCCGGTGACGCCGTCCGGTGCGCCGAGCGAGGCCGACGGCAGCATGCCGAGCGAACCGGTGAGCATGGCGGCCACGTCCGACAGCATGTCGCCGAACAGGTTGTCGGTGACGATGACGTCGAACTGCTTGGGCTGGCGCACCAGCTGCATGCCGCCGGCGTCGGCCAGCATGTGCTCGAGCTGGACGTCGGAGTACTTCGCCTTGTGCGTCTCGGTCACCACCTGGTTCCACAAGACGCCCGACTTCATGACGTTGCGCTTTTCCATCGAGCAGACGCGGTTTTGCCGCGTGCGGGCGAGTTCGAAGGCGACGCCGGCGATGCGCTCGATCTCGTAGGTGTCGTAGACCTGGGTGTCGATGCCGCGCTTCTGGCCGTTGCCGAGATCGACGATCTCCTTCGGTTCGCCGAAATAGACGCCACCGGTGAGTTCGCGCACGATCAGGATGTCGAGGCCTTCGACCAGTTCCGGCTTCAGCGACGAGGCGGCAGCCAGCGCCGGATAGCAGATCGCCGGGCGCAGGTTGGCGAAGAGTTCGAGGTCCTTGCGCAGGCGCAGCAGGCCCGCTTCCGGGCGAACCTCGTAGGGCACCGCATCCCACTTCGGACCGCCGACGGCGCCGAACAGCACCGCATCGGCGGCGAGCGCCTTTGCCATGTCCTCTTCCGAGATCGCCTGGCCGTGGGCGTCATAGGCCGAACCGCCGACCAGGCCCTCGTCCGTCACGAAGCCGGCAGAAAGCTCGGCATTCATGTAGGCGATGATTTTGCGGACTTCCGCCATGGCTTCCGGGCCGATGCCGTCGCCGGGGAGGATGAAAAGTTTGCGGGCCATTGTCGGCACTCCTGTGGTTTTCAGTCTGTGTAAAGCGGCAGGGCCGCGTTGATGATGATGCGGGCTAGGCTGCCTTCGCGCCTTCGATCTGCCCGATGCGCTCACGCAGCGTGTTGGCGACAGCCTGCGAGGCCGAAGACACGGCGATCTCGAGGCTGGCCTTGCCGCCGTCCACCTCGATCGCGAGTTTCGAAACGTTGACGCCGAGCCGGCGAACGATATCGAGCAGGCGGGAGACGATGTTTTCGAGATCGCCGCTCTCGATGGTGTAGCGCATCGTGTCGCTCATCATGCGACCTTCGGCCAGGGGCGCTGCTCGGGGCGCATGGTCTCGAAGGCACGTGCGAGGCGGAGCACGCCGATATCGTCGAACTGCTGGCCGATGATCTGCAGGCCGATCGGCAGGCCGCCTGCGGTATAGTCGCAGTTGAGCGAGATTGCCGGCTGGCCGCCCATATTGACGGCGACGGTGAAGGCGATGTGCTCGAACGGCTTCTGCGGGTCGTTGAGCGGCGAGGCCCATTCGGCCGGATAGGAGGCCGTCGGCGCGGTCGGCGAGAGGATGAAGTCATAGCCGGAAAGTGCTGCATGCAGCGCGTTGCGCATCGCCTCGATCTGGGCGAAGCCGGTATAGACCTCACGGCCGTTAAAGTCCTCGGCCGTTTTGATCCAGTCGAAGATGTAGGGCAGGATCTGCGCCTGCTTTTCCGGCGAAAGGCGCGAAACGTCTTCCCAGCCGCGCGCCCGCCAGAAGCGGTCGAGACCGTCGATCATCTCGCGTGTCAGGAACGGGCCGATCGGTTCGATAATCGCGCCGGCGTCGGCAAAGAGCTGGGCCGCCTTCTTGACTGCCTGCTCCGTTTCCTCCGTGACCGACTGGCCGAAGCCGGCGTCGAGCCAGAGGCCGATCTTCAGACCTTTCAGATCACGATCGAGATCGAGCCAGGGAATATCGGCATAGGGCAGGGACATCGTGTCCCGGGCGTCCGGCTGCGACAGCACCGACATGTAAAGCGCCGTGTCGGCGACCGTGCGGGTCATCGGGCCCGCGACGCGGCCGATGAAAGGCGGGTTGATCGGCACGCGGCCGGCCGATGGCTTCAGGCCAACGACGCCGCACCAGCCGGCCGGCAGACGGACCGAGCCGCCGATATCCGTGCCAATGTGCAAAGGCCCGTAGCCGGCGGCGGCGGCCGCGCCCGCGCCGGCGCTCGATCCGCCCGGATTGGCAGAGAGGTCCCACGGGTTGCGGGCAAGCTTGTGGAAGCTGGAAAGGCCGGAGGAGAGCATGCCGTAGTCCGGCATGGTGGTCTTGGCGAGCAGAATGCCGCCCGCCTCGCGGGTGCGGGCTGCCGGCGGCGCGTCGGCCGTGGCCGGCGTCAATGACACCGCGGCGCAACCGAGCGGCACGGCCGTGCCCTTGGTTGCGATGTTTTCCTTGATCGTCACCGGCACGCCGTCGATCGCCCCCAGAGGCTCGCCCTTTGCCCAGCGTTCCTCCGAAGCCCTGGCGGCCCTGCGCGCCTCAGTCGGGTCATAGGCCCAGAGCGCATTCAGCTTCGGCTCGGAAGCGTCGATGCGGGCAATGACGGCTTCCGTGACCTCGACGGGGGAAAGCTTCTTCGAGCGGTAGGCGTCGACAAGATCGACGGCAGAGAGATCGGCGAGTTCGGACATGGGGCACTTCCTAGGCAAAATGGCAGCGGGCGGACCAGGCCGGCGTTACCGGCTTGGCCTCAGGCGTTCGGGTCAGACAGATCTCCTGTCTTACGGGACAGACGGCGGCATAGGCGCAGCCGGCTGCGGTCGTTGCGGTATGGACGGGTGTTTGCGGTGGCCCATCGGAGCGCACGCGCTTGCGGCGCCCGGAAAACGGCTTGGGCACGGCCGCGACCAGCGCCCGAGTGTAAGGATGGCGCGGGTTGTCGAACACCTCTGAAGTCGGCCCTTCCTCTACGATGCGGCCGAGATGCATGACCGCGACCCTATCGGTGATGGCGCGCACGACACCAAGATCGTGGCTGATGAAGAGGTAGGAAAGGCCGAGCTTTTCCTGCAGGTCCATCATCAGGTTCAAAACCTGCGCTTGGATCGAGACATCGAGGGCCGACACCGGCTCGTCGGCGACGATCAGCGCCGGTCTGGTGATCAGCGCGCGGGCGATGGCGATGCGCTGGCGCTGGCCACCGGAGAACTCGTGCGGATACTTGTCGGCCGATGCCAAGGGTAGGCCGACGGCCTCCAGCACCTCGGCGATGCGCCGGCTGCGCTCGGCGGCACCCGATCCGCGCTCCAGCGAAACGATCGGCTCGGAGATGATCGTCCTGACGGTGTGGCGCGGATCGAGCGAGCCGTAGGGATCCTGGAAAATGGCCTGAAAGCCTTTGCGCGCCTCGCGCAAACCGGCGCGATCGAGCGCATAGATATCCTTGCCGGCAATCGAGACCTGGCCGGACTGAGGTCGTTCCAGCCCCATCACGGCGCGGGCAAGCGTCGATTTGCCAGAGCCGCTTTCCCCGACGATGCCGAGGCTCTGGCCGGCGGCCAGTTCGACGCTGACGCCGTGCAGCACGCGCAGGCGGTTCTGCTTCGAGAAGATCGACGGGCGCGGCAGGTCGTATTCGCGCACCAGATCGGTGGTCTTGAGGATCACCTCGCTCACGATGCCACCATCCTTTCGCGCGGATGAAAGCAGGCGGCGCGATGCTCGACATTTTCATCGGTGTTGATCAGGTCCAGCGCCGGGATCGCCTGACGACAGTCCGGCTGGGCATAGGAACAGCGGTCGGCAAAGGAGCAATGCGGCGGCCGGCCAAACGGGTCAGGCACGATGCCGGGAATGGCGTTCAGCCTTGGCCGCCCTTCACTTGGATGTCGCGGGGCGAGTGCTGCGCCATGTGGCGAGGCGGCGAAAAGGCCGCGTGCATAGGGATGCGCCATGCGGGCAAAGACATCGTCCGTGCGCCCGGTTTCGATGATCCGGCCGGCATACATGACGGCGATGCGGTCGGTCATTTCGGAGACGACGCCGAGATCGTGGGTGATCAGCATCAGCGCCGTGCCGGTGTCTTCGATCAACTCGTCGAGCAGGTCGAGGATCTGCGCCTGTACGGTCACGTCGAGTGCGGTCGTCGGCTCGTCGGCGATCAGCAGGTCCGGCTCGCAGGCGATCGCCATGGCGATCATCACGCGCTGGCGTTGACCGCCGGAAAGCTGGTGTGGGTAGAGGTCCAGATCGAACCGCGGCGCCGGTAGGCCGACGCGGTCGAGCAGCGCGCGCGCCTTCTTCTCGGCGTCGGCTTTCGTTTCGCCGAGGTGCAGCCGCCGGCCCTCGGCGATCTGTGCGCCGATCGACTTGACCGGATTGAGCGCCGTCATCGGCTCCTGGAAGATCATCGCCATGCGCCGGCCGCGGTAGCGGCAATAGTCGGCTTCGCTCAAACCGGCGAGATCGCTGCCATCGAAGGCAAGTTTGCCGCGCACCCGCATGCGCTGCGGCAGCAGGCCCATGACGGCAAGGGCGGTCATCGACTTGCCGCTGCCGGATTCGCCGACGATCCCAAGCCGTTCGCCGCGATTGAGCTCGAGGTCGATGTCGCAGACGATATCGACGGTGTTCTTGCCGGCTGCGAGTTCGACCGACATGCCGGCCATCTGAAGCAAGGGTTTCGTCATCTTTGCCGCCTCACGCGCGGGTCGAGAATGTCGCGCAGGCCGTCGCCGAGCAGGTTGAGGCCGAGCACGGCGAAGGTGATAGCAAGGCCCGGGAAGATCGCGAGCCACGGCGCCTGGTAGATGAAGGTCTGGGCGTCGTTCAGCATCTTGCCCCAACTCGGCATCGGCGGCTGGGTGCCGAGGCCGACATAGGAAAGGCCGGCTTCGGCGACGATCGCGAGGGCAAACTGGATCGTCACCTGGACGAGCAGCACGTGGTTGATGTTGGGCAGGATGTGCAGAAACGTGATCGCCACGTCGCCGCGCCCGGCGCAGCGCGCGGCTTGCACATATTCGCGTTTCCACAGACCCATCGAGGCGCCGCGGGTGACGCGGGCAAAGACCGGGATGTTGAAGATGCCGATTGCGATCATCGCATTGGTCGCACCGGGGCCGAAGATCGCGGTGATGATGACGGCGGTCAAAAGCGCCGGAAAGGCGAAGGCTAGGTCGCTCATGCGCATCACGAGACCGTCGACCCAGCCACCGCGGGCGGCCGCCCAGGCGCCGAGTGGCACGCCGATGCCGGCGCCGACCAGCACCGCGACGATCGAGACGCTGATCGAGTTGCGGGCGCCGACCATGATCATCGAGAGGATGTCGCGGCCGAAATTGTCGGTGCCGAACCAATGGGCAAGGCTCGGCCCCTGCAGCTTGTCGCGGAAGTTCATCGCCGTCGGCGAATAGGGTGTCCAGACATAGGAGACGAGCGCCATCGCCACGAGGATGACGGTGACGGTGGCGCCGATCGTCAGGTTTCGGCTGCCGATGAGCTTGGAGAAGAGGCTGGGTTGCGCGGCGGCTGCTTGAGCGGACATCAGTGGCCTCCCCTCGACAGGCGCGGATCCAGATAGCCGTAGACCAGATCGACGAGGAAATTGATGGTGATGACCGAGGCCGCAAGCAGCGTCACCAGCGTCTGCACCGTCACCAGGTCGCGCTGGGCGATCGCCTGGAAGACGAGGCGGCCGATGCCTGGCAGGTTGAAGACGTTCTCGATGATGATCGTGCCGGCAAGCAGGAAGGAGAACTGCAGACCGATGATAGTGACAACCGGGATCAGCGCATTCGGCACCGCATGTTTCCAGAGCGCGCCGGAGCGGCTGAGTCCCTTGGCGCGGGCGGTGCGAATGAAATCTTCGCCGAGCGTTTCGATGACGGCCGAGCGGGTGACGCGGCCGAGAATGGCGGCAAGCGGCAGGCCGAGCGCGAGCGCCGGTAGGATCAGCGAATGGAGGCCGTTCCAGATACCGCCTTCCCAGCCGGCAAAGCCGGAGGCCGGGAACCAGGCGAGCTTCAGGGCGAAGAGCAGAATGAAGAGCAGCGCCAGCCAGAAATTGGGAATGGCGACGCCGACCTGGGCGATGCCCATGACGACGGTGTCGCCGGCCTTGCCGCGGTTGGCGGCGGCATAGACGCCGATGGCGATGGCGACGACGACGGAGATCGCCATGGAGAGCAGCGCCAGCGGCAGCGTCACCAGGATGCGCGGCCCGAGCAGTTCGCGGATCGGCACCGAGTAAGTCAGGCTCATGCCGAAATCGCCGACGACGAAGCCGCCGATCCAGTGGAGGTAGCGGATCCAGATCGGTTGATCGAGGCCGAGCTGCCGGTGCAGCGCCGCGATCGCATCAGCGTCGGCATTCATGCCGAGCATCAGCACGGCCGGGTCGCCGGGCAGCACCTGCATCAGCAGAAAGACGATGACTGAGGCGACCAGTGTCGTCAGCAAGAGCGACACGAGACGACCGCCAATGAAGGAAATCACATCAACCTCCCGGAAAGAGCGAGCGTTGACCGGCGCCGGGTGCGATGGCCAACGACAGACCTGCGCCCGCCCCAATCGAGAGGGCGGATGCTGGAGCGGGATGAGGAAAAGTGCATGCGGTTTCCGCCCGCATCCCGCTCAATGAACGTCGATCAGTTTTCCCAATAGGTCTGGGTCTGGTCGTCGGCCGGCACCGGCATGTTCTTCCAGAGACCCTTCACCTTCTTGTTCCAGACGCCGATCTTCGGCAGTGCATAGAGGAAGACGTTCGGCTCGTCGGCTGCGAGCTTGCGCTGGAGCTGGCCGATCAGGTCCATCTGCTCGGCTTCGGTCGAAGCCAGCGTGTAGGACTTGTAGAGCGCCTTGTACTCAGGGTTCTGGTAGTTGAAGTAGTACTTGTCGCGGGCATAGATATCGAGGTCGCGAGCTTCCGCATGGGCGATGATCGTCGCGTCGAAGTTGGAGTTCTTGAACACCTGATCCAGCCACTGCGCGAACTCGATCGGCACGAGGTTCACCTTGACGCCGACTTCGGCGAGCATCGCCGCGATGATCTCGCCGCCACGACGCGCATAGGCCGGCGGCGGTAGCATGATGGTGATTTCGAGGTTCTGAACGCCTGCTTCCTGCAGCAGTTGCTGCGCCTTGCCGGGGTCGTAAGGGTAGGTTTCGTTGAGATCGACATACCCGGGCTCGACCGGCGAATAATGCGAGCCGATGGTCGTGCCGAAGCCGGAGTAGGTGCCTTCGACCAGCGCCTTGCGGTCGATTGCGTGGGCGAGCGCCTGGCGGACGCGCACGTCGTCGAAGGGCTTCTTCGCATTGTTGAGCGCAAGCACCACCTTGCCCGAGGTGCTGCCAACCTCGACCTGCAGGTTCGGATCGCTCTGGAACTGGCTCACCAGTTCCGCCGCCTGGAACATCGGGAAGGCATCGACATTGCCGGCGAGAACGGCGGCGGCCGCAGCCGACGGGTCGCTGATGAACTTGAAGGTCACTTCGCTGAGCTTGGCGGGTTCGCCCCAATAGTCGGCGTTCTTTTCCAGCACGACCTTGTCGCCCTTTGCCCATTCCTTGAACTTGAACGGGCCGGTTCCGACGGGCTTGGCCTTGTTGTCTGCGGCCGACGACGGCGCGATCATCACCGCATCGCCCCAGGCCATGTTGAACAGAAAGTTGGAGGCCGGACGCTTCAGCGTCACGACGGCGGTCGCCGGATCCGGGCATTCGGTCTTTTCGATCGGCTCGAACAGGCCCTTCTGGGCATTGGTGGAATCGGCCGAGACGGCGCGCTCATAGGAGAATTTGACCACCGAGCAATCGAAGGCGGTGCCATCGTGGAACTTGACGCCCTGGCGAAGCTTGAAGCTGTAGGTCTTCTGGTCGTCGGAGACCGTCCAGCTTTCGGCGAGCAGCGGCTTCACCGTGCCGTCTTCGACCACGCGGACGAGACCTTCAAAGACGTTGCCGTAGGTGATGTAGCGGATCGGTGCTGCGGCACCGGCGGTCGGGTCGAGGCCCGGCGGCTCGAGCACCTGGCCGACGGTGATCGTATCCTTGGCCATTGCCGGCGTCAGCGACGCGGCGATGAAGCACGAGGCAAGCGCCAGTTTCGTCAAGTTCATCATGGTTCCCCCGCTTTGCGGTTTCGTTGTTTATGGTCCCAGAAATCGGATCGAAGTAATCAGATCGAGCGCCCGCCGTCGACGTCGAGCGCCACGCCGGTGATCATCGACGCCTGCGGCGAGGCGACGAAGAAGGCGGCCTCGGCGAGATCCTCGGGCTTCAGCAGGCGCCCGAGCGGAATGGAGTCGCGGAACTTCTTGCGGATTTCCTCGCTATCCTCGCCCATGAAGGTGGTCAGCAGCGGCGTTTCGCCGGCAACCGGATTGAGCGCGACGACGCGGATGTTGAACGGCGCGAGTTCGATCGCCAGCGCCTTGGTGGCGGAAACGACCCAGCCCTTGGTCGCGTTGTACCAGGCAAGGTTCGGCCGCGGCCGGTTGGCGCCCGTCGAAGCGATGTTGACGATGACGCCGGACTTGTTGTCCTTCATGTGCGGCAGCAGCGCCCGCGTCATCAGATAGACGCCGCGCACATTGACGCCGAGGATGCGGTCGAACTCGTCCGGTTCGACCAGTTCGGCGTTTTGTGGCTTGTGGCCAATGCCGGCATTGTTGATCAGGATATCGACGCGGCCGAATTGTTTGAGGCCTGCGGCAACGGCCGCGTTAACTTCGGCTTCCTTGGCGATATCGGCAACCACGGGAAACGCGTTCTTGCCGAGTTCGCTCGCGACGCGCTCGGCGCCAGCGGCATCGCGGTCGACGACGATGACCTTGGCGCCGCCTTCGATGAACCGCTTCGCGATGCCCTCGCCGAAGCCGGAGCCTGCGCCGGTGATGAGAGCGACTTTACCTTCTAGTGACACGTGTAGTTCCTCCCGAGGAGACCTGGATCATGGGTTAGAGCGGGATGCGGGCGGAAAACCGCACACACTTTTCCTCATCCCGCTCTAGCCGTGGTAGACAGAGATGGTTTTCATGCTGGCAAAGCCGTAGAGGGCCTCGAAACCCTTCTCGCGGCCATGGCCGGATTTCTTGACGCCGCCGAACGGCAGCTCGACGCCGCCGCCGGCGCCGTAATTGTTGATGAAGACCTGGCCGGCGTGGACGGCGCGCGCCATCCGCAGCTGCCGGCCGCCGTCATTGGTCCAGACGCCGCAGACGAGGCCATAGTCGGTGCCGTTGGCAAGCCGGATCGCCTCCTCTTCGCCGTCGAACGGCATGATTACCTGGACCGGGCCGAAGATTTCTTCCTGCACCGTGCGGTGTTCATGCGGCACGTCGCGCAAAAGGGTGGGGGCGACATAGGCGCCTTCCGAGGGCGCGTCGGCGACGATCTCGCCCTGCGCCGCGACTTTCAGGCCATCCTTGGCGGCGTCGAGAAGGAAGCCCTCGACGATCGCCTTCTGCCGCTGCGAGACAACTGGGCCGACCGAGAGATCGCTGCCGGCTGGGCCGACCTTCAGGGCGCGGTATCGCTCACTCATGCGCGCCACCACGTCTTCGTAGACGGCGCGTTCGACCAGGATGCGCGACGAGGCCGAGCAGGTCTGGCCGGCATTCTGGATGCCGGCATTGACGAGGAAGGGGACCGCGCGGTCGAGATCCGCATCGGCAAAGACGATCTGCGCTGACTTGCCGCCGAGCTCCAGCGTCACCGGCACGGCATTCTTTGCCGCTGCCGCCTGCACCATTTCACCGGTGCGGACCGAACCGGTGAACGAGATATGGTTGACGTCAGGATGTTCGGAAAGAGCCGCACCCGCTTCCGAGCCGAAGCCGGTAACGATGTTGAGTGCGCCTGAAGGCAGGCCCTCTTCCTCGGCGATGCGGGCAAATTCCAGGATTGTCAGGCAGGCTTCTTCCGCCGGCTTCACCACGGCGGCATTACCCATCGCAAGGGCGGCACCCAGGCTGCGGCCGAGGATCTGCATCGGATAGTTCCAGGGGATGATGTGGCCCGTGACGCCATGTGGCTCGTAGACGGTCAGCACGGTGAAGCCGTTCTGATAGGGGATGGTGTCGCCATGCACCTTGTCGGCGGCACCGCCATAAAACTCGAGATAGCGGGCAAGTGCAACGACGTCGGCGCGCGCCTGGGTCAGCGGCTTGCCGACATCGCGCGCCTCAAGCTCCGTCAGGAGATCGATGTTGCGCAGCACGCCCGCCGAAATCCGGGTGAGAACCCGGCCGCGCTCGGTCGGCGTCAAACGCCCCCAGTCACCGGAGAGCGCTGCGCGTGCCGCACACACGGCGAGGTCGATATCGTCCCGGTTGCCCCGGGCGATGCGCGCGAATTCCTGGCCATTGGAGGGGTCCCTGACGGCGATGAACTCGCCGCCCGTTGCGTCCTGCCATGTGTTCGCGATGAAATTGCCGTAGGTCTTCACAGTCATGCCTCTTTGTCAGTCCCGCGCTCTTCAAGCAGCGCCTTCAGTCTCATGGCCGTCGCGTTGATGTGGGCGCGGGCCAGCTTCTCGGATTCATCAAGGTTGCGTGCGGCGATCGCCTCGACGATCAGCCCATGTTCGGCGACGGCCGTGCTCGCCCGTTCGCTGGACAGCGAAAACGCCGGCGCAAAGACCTGCGAGGTCATGCGCAGCAGCGGCCCGAGCGCGGCCAGCGACGCATTGCGCGAGGCCGCAACGATCGCCTCGTGAAAGACGACGTTGGATTGGGTGTAGGCGCCGGGATCCCAGTTCTCGACGATCTTGCGCTGGCGTTCGACCTGCTTGGCCAGGTCCTTGATCTCGGCAGTCGTTGCCCGCTCGGCGGCGTTGCGGGCAGCCACCCCATCCATCGCCTCACGCACCGCATAGGCGTCGAGCAGCTTCGGCAGGTCGGCGGTTGCGACCCGCACGCCGCTGCCCGGCTTGTTGACTACCAGCCCGTCGCGCTCGAGCACCCGCAGGGCCTCGCGCAACGGCGTGCGGCTGATGCCGAATTCGGCGGCGATCTTCTCCTGCCGGAGCGTCGCACCGGGGGCGTAGACGCCGGCATAGATGCGTTCGCGAAGGGCCTGCGCCACTTCGTCGAGCAGCCGTGACTGGCTTCGCCATTCAAAGGATTGGTTCATCGATCCCTCCCAAGATCGAGGCAAATTGTATCCAGGATACAGGCGGTGTCAATCCGGTGATGGCATCTAAGTCCCAGGGATTATCGGCAAGCGCTAGCGACGCCGCCGGCTTCGGCAATCCGGACTTGCGCCACTGCGTTGACGCGCCGCTCGTCGCGGCTTCTATTAGAAACAGCTATGGTGGGAGGCCGGCCGTGCAGATGCTTGATTGGATTGCGATTATCCTGTTCCTCGTGACCTGGGTGGGACTGGAGCCGATGATGGCGCTTGGCTGGCCGCGCCGGACCGACAGCCTGATGCTGGACATGGTGCGTGTCCGGCAGGCCTGGATGCGCGAGGTGCTGACGCGGGACAGCAACTTCATCGGTGACGCCGCCATCCTCGGTCACACGATCAACTCGGCCTCGTTCTTCGGCTCGGCCAATCTCATCGTCATCGTCGCCATGAGCAGCGCGCTCTTCATCCAGCCGACGATCGGTCTTCAGTCGGGCATCATCGCGATGTTCGCGCCGATCGAGCCGCTGTGGCTGTTTCAATGCAAGGTGCTGCTCGTCATGGCGACCTTGCTGCGCGGGTTGTCCGAATTCATCTGGGCGGTCCGGCAGATCAATTATTGCCTCGCGGCGATCGGCGCGAGCCCGTCGCGTGAAGAGGCCCGCGACATTGCCGCATGGGCCCACGCCCTGTCGCTGATGATCAATCCGGCCCTTCGCTCCTTCAGCCAGGGGGTGCGCTCCTACTATTTCACCGTGGCGGCGGCGCTCTGGTTCCTGGGGCCGATCGCCTTTGTTATCGCCATCGTCGGCTCGGTCGCGCTTCTCGTCTGGAGACACAGCTGGTCGGATACGGCCAAGGGCGTGATGGAAGTGCGCAGGCTGCTCGACGAGAGCCATCCGGTGGCCGCAGCGGCAGAACCCTCAACAGCCGTCAATTCTTCGGCGGCAAACAGCTAAGGGTTTTTGGCGTGACCGGTTGGAATCGGCCGGCGAGGGTACCACCTAGTATCTGTAACGCTCTGGAGGTGGTCGCCCATGTCGGACAAATCGATCAAGATCCCCGGTCCCGATCATCCGATCACCACCGAAAGAAACCCGGCCCGCGTCGTCGTCACACTCGGCGGGCGCGTCATCGCCGACACCCGCAATGCGCTGACCCTGCGCGAGGCATCCTATCCCGCGGTGCAGTACATCCCGCGGGAGGATACCGACATGTCCCTGCTTGAGCGCACGGATCATTCGTCCCATTGCCCCTATAAGGGTGACGCCTCCTATTTCAGCATCCCTTCGGGCGGCGAGCGGTCGCGCAATGCGGTCTGGACCTATGAAGACCCGCACCCGGCAGTGGCCGCCATCAAGGGGAGGTTGGCCTTCTATCCGGACCGGGTGGATTCGATCGAAGAGAGCCAGCCCTAGAGCTTCGGCTTCAACTGAACTTCTGCATTCACGCGAACGGCGACACCTTGGCCGCAGGGTCACGCGTCGCGAAGCCGAAACGTTTCGCGCACGGCCTTCAAGAATTCCGCAACTTTCGGCAGGTCGCCGAGTTGCTGGTGGAAGAGATAGTAAATGTGGGTGGACGGCCCGGACCACGCCGGAAGAACCGCAACGAGCCGTCCGGTGGAGACGCCGTCGGCGGCAAGCGCTTCGCTGAGCATGCCGATGCCGAGGCCCTCGGCGATCAGCCGCTCGCTGATCGCCGGATCGTCGACGACGATCGACGGCGGGCGCTCGAGCGTGAACTGCCTGATGCCGTCGGAGAGTACCCAATGGGCAAGATCCCGCCGCATGCGCGTCCGGTAGGCGATCAGCGCCACATGCATCAGGTCTTCCGGAGACGAGAGCGCCAATCCGGCGCAATAGGCCGGAGCGGCATAGAGGCGCGGCGCGATCGTTCCGATCTTCCGGTAGATCATCTCGCTGTCGACCGGCTGCCCCATCCTTAGGGCCACGTCGACGCCTTCGCCGATCAGATCGACATTCTGGTGGGTGGTCTGCACGTCGACCTGGACTTCGGGGCAGAGCGCCGCATAGCGCTTCAGGATCGGTGGCAGGAAGGTGCGGGCAAAGGCGACGGATGTCGCAATCCGCAGCCGTCCGCGCGCCGTGCCGTCGGCGGGTTGGAAGCCGGCGATGCCGCGGTCGATGAGTTCGACGGCGCCGCCGACCGACTCCAGCAGATGTTTGCCTGCCTCGGTCAGCGAGACCCGGCGGGTGGAGCGCAGCAGCAGGGCGACGCCAAGCGCGGCCTCAAGCTCGCCCAGGCGGCGGCTGACCGTGCTCGGCGGCAGGTGCAGGCGAAGCGCTGCTGAGGAAAAGCTCTCGGAGCGGGCGACCTCGAGGAAAATCCTGAGGCTGTTGAGATCGGCGAATTGGGGGGATTTCATGCGTTTCCGGAACAATCACTTCCACGATCGCAGGATAATCGACCGGCGGTTGAATTGATAGCGTCTCGGCATCCAATCGAAGGAGCCGATCATGACCACCCGCAGACAAGCTTTGGGCCTTCTTGCCGCCACCGCCCTGTTGCCGCTCGCACCGCGCTTCGCCTTTTCCGCCGCGCCGTTCTCGACCGTCGCCAATGCCGGTTATTATCGCTTCCGATTCGGAAAGTTCGAGGTCACCGCCTTGTCGGACGGCACCGTGGCGTTACCGATGACGAAGATCTATCAGAACGAATCGGAAGGCGAGCTGCAGCGCAGGCTGGAGGCGAATTTCCTCGGCAAGGAGCCGCATCTGTCGATCAACGCCTACCTCGTCAACGACGGCGAACGGTTGGTGCTGATCGATGCCGGATCGGGCGCCCTGCTCGGTGCTGCCGCCGGCAAGCTCGTGCGGCATCTCACCGCCTCCGGCTACCGCGCCGACCAGGTCGACGCCGTGATCCTGACCCATGTGCACGCCGACCATTCCGGCGGCCTCACTGCCGACGGCAAGCCGCAATTTCCGAACGCGGAGATCCATCTCGCCGACCGCGAATACCGCTACTGGATCGAGCGCGAGGGCGTAACGGCGCTGACCGAGGCGCAGAAGACCGATTTCCAGCGGGCACACGACGCCCTTGCTCCCTACATCGCCGCCGGAAAGGTGAAGCGTTTTGCCGACAATGGCGACGTCTTGCCGAACCTCGGATCGACCCTGCGCGCCGGGCACACGCCCGGGCATTCCGCGATCGTGCTGACAGCGGATGACGGCCAGCGCCTTGTGTTCTGGGGGGACGTCATTCACGGGGATTACATCCAGTTCGACACGCCCGACGTCTTCGTCAGCTTCGACGTCGATGGCACCGCGGCGGCGGCGACGCGTGCCGTGGCGCTGGAGGATGCGGCCGATGGGCGATACCTCGTTGCCGGTGCGCATCTGCCGTTCCCTGGTGTCGGCCATGTGGCGCGCGACGAAACGCTCTATCGCTTCGTCCCCTGGAACTACGTCGAGTAGCAGGGGCTGCGTCAGCCCGGTCTACGAGATGACGTTGCGCACGAAGGTCACCACGTCGTCGCCGTCATTGATGTAGGCATAGGCCTGAGCCGAGCTGTAGACGGTATAGGTGCCGCTTGCGTAGCGCTTGCGCTCGCCCGAGAGTTCCAGCGTCAGGTTGCCCTCCGTCACGAACAGCATCTCATGCCATCCCTGCGGGTCGGGCTCGGCGTCGTAGCGTTCGCCGGGCGCCAGCGACCAGAGCCACATCTGCGCTTCGTTGGCCGCCGGGGTGGACGCAAGCAACCGCGCCTCGCTTTCCTTTTGCCGACCGCGCCAGGTCACCGCATCGATGCTGCCGCCGGATTGGCGTGACGGATCCCGGACGAGATCGATGAAGCCGACCTTCATGGCGGCTGCCAGCTTGTCGAGGCTGGAGAGGCTGATGTTGGCGTCTCCGCTCTCGACCGCGACGATCATCCGCCGGCTGATGCCGGACGCCTCGGCCAGTGCGGCCTGGCTGAGGCCAGCCGCCTGGCGGATCCGTTTCAGGTTTTCGGCGACGTGGGACAAAACGTCGGACCGATCTTGACTGTGCAATATATTGCTCATAACTTCTTTCTACAGCGACCGAACACCAATTGCCACAGCTTTTCCAGGGGGCTCCGATATCAACGGAGTGTCTGTGCGGAGGCGTGTCAGCTCGTCGGTTCATGTCACAGCAGACGGTAATTCTCAACGAGAGCGCCGTGGCCGTCTCGACCGTCGCACCGGCATGGTCGGGGCCATGCTTTCAACATTCGAAAGGAACTCCGCATGAAAATCCGCGACTTCGGCGTCGAGATCTGGATGAACCGCTACGAGAACCATTGCGAATGGAACCTCGCCGAAACCTGCGTCGAGTCGCTGACCGTCGCAGAGCTGCTGGAGATGGCGGGCAAGACGGATACGATCCTTGCCGAACTGCTGCCGCTGAAACTGACCTATGGCGCGATCGAGGGATCCGAGCGGCTGCGCGGGCTGATCGCGGGCCTTTATGCAAAACAGGCGATCGACAATGTCGTCACCACCCATGGCGCGATCGGCGCAAATGCGCTGGTGCACGAGACGCTGGTCGAACCGGGCGACCGGGTGATTTCGGTGCTGCCGACCTACCAGCAGCACTATTCGATCCCGGAGAGCTATGGCGCCGATACGCAGATCCTGCGCCTCACGGAAGAGACCGGATTTCTGCCCGACCTTGAGGAATTGCAGCGCCTGGCGATCCCCGGGACCAAGCTGATCGCCATCAACAATCCCAACAACCCGACCGGCGCGCTGATGGACCGCGCCTATCTCGAAAGGATCGTCGAGATCGCGCGCGGTTGCGGCGCCTGGATCCTCTGCGACGAGGTCTATCGCGGCACGGATCAACAGGGCGATGGCATGACCGCGTCGATCGCCGACCTCTACGAAAAGGGCATCAGCACCGGCAGCATGTCGAAGACCTTTTCGCTCGCCGGCCTCAGGCTCGGCTGGATCGTCGCGCCGCCGGAACTGATCCAGGCCGTTTCCGTCCATCGGGATTACAACACCATCAGCGTCGGCATGCTCGACGACCATTTCGCGGCCATCGCGCTTGAAAACAAGGACAAGATCCTTGCCCGCAGCCAGGCGATCACCCGCACCAACCTCGCCATTCTCTCGGACTGGGTGGATGCTGAGCCGCTGATCTCCTGGATCAGGCCGCAGTCGGGCACGACCGCGCTTCTGAAATACGACCTGCCGATGACATCAGAGGACTTCTGCCTGCAACTGCTTCAGCGAACCGGCGTGATGTTCACGCCGGGCAGCGCCATGGATATGGAGGGCTATCTCAGGATCGGCTATGCCAACAACGAAGCCGTCCTGCGCGAAGGCCTGAGGCGCGTATCGGCGTTCCTGCAGGAGCAAAGGGTTGCCGCCGCGTGAGTGTTGGCGGCGCATCTCAGGGCTCGATATCCAGTTCCGGATAGCGGCGGAAGATGCCGTTTTCGTTGAAGGCCAGCCGTCGCGGTGACGCGAGGTAGGCGGCAACGTTCGGCCGTGCCTTCACCGATGCGTGCAGCTTCAGAAGCGCGGGATACTGCGGCCCATAATGAAGCATGGCTTTCGGGAACGCATAACGCAGTCCTTCGATCACCTGGAACAGCGAGAGATCGACATAGGTGACGCGGTTGCCGACCGCGTGGCCGCTGCCTTCGGGGTTCTGCTTCAGCACCCGCTCGAAGTAGCCGAGGAACTTTGGCATGCGGTTCACGACGAATTCGAAGGCCCGGTCCTTCGCCTCCGCCTTCTGTTCCTCGTAGTATTTCGAGGTGGCGATCGGATGGTGGGTGTCGTGCACCTCGGCGATGAAATCGGTGATGGTCAGCTGCAGGCCGTTGGCGTACCAGCGCAGCGCCTCGTCGTCAGGCGCCAATCCCAATCTGGAGCCGAGGTAAAAGAGGATGTTGGCCACATGCGAAACGATCCGGTCGCCGTCCTTGAGGAATGGCGGGGCGAAAGGGATATGCGCTTCAGTAGTGCTATCCATCAGTGCCAGCATTTCGCCGGTGCCGCGGCCCGGCACGCGTGTGACGTCGATATAGGCAGCGTTCGCGTCTTCGAGCGCCAGCCGCACGAACTCGCCACGGCCCTGGATGCCGTCCCAATAGTACAATTCATAGCTCATGAATGCCTCGTGCGGTTCCGAATACCGGCTTGATATAGGCGGCAATCGAGCGACGGCGAGGGCTGCCTGGAGGCCGAACGGTACTCTGTCGAGCAAGCCTCGCCCTATGCTAAGGCGTTACATACGAAAGTCGTCCGCCGGCAGAGGAACCTTTGTGAGCAAACCGAACTATCGCGACATCGCCGAGCTCGCGGGCGTCGGGACCGCCACCGTCGAGCGTGTGCTCAACGGCCGCGGCGGCGTTCGCCCGGAGCTGGTCGAGAAGGTCGTGGTGGCGGCCCGCGCGCTGAACTATCCGCGCACGCTGCCCGATGCCCATCGCGGTTTGCTGCGCATCGACGTGCTGATGGTGCGGCCGGAGACGACCTTCTATCGCCGCCTGTCGCAGGCGTTCCAGCGGATCGCCGAGACGCTCGATCCGCTCGTCGTCGTGCATCGCAGCTTCACCGAGGAAATGAAGCCAGAGGAGATCGCCCGGCGCATCCTGTCGACCGACGCGCCGCGCGCCGGCCTGATCCTTGCCGTGCCCAATCATCCCTTGATCAGTGCCGCCGTCGAGGCCGTGGTCGCGCGTGGTGTGCCGGTCGTCCATGTGGTGACGCGGGCAGCCGAGAGGTTGGGCGAATTCGTCGGCATCGACAACCACGCGGCGGGACGCACTGCGGCGCTCTTCATCGCCCGCATGGCGCCACAGGCAGGCCCTGTCGTTGCCCTCTGCCATCCGATCTACCAGGTGCATCGCGACCGGCTCAGCGGGTTCTCGGATTATTTCGAAAAGCACCCGGGCGAGCGCCGGTTCGAATGGCTGGGATTTACCCGCGACGAGGCGCACTACGGCGCAGAAGCGCTGAGGCAGGCGCTTGCGATGTATCCGGATATGGCCGGCATCTACAATGCCGGCGGCGCCAATGCGGCCCTGATCGACGTGCTTTCCCGGCATCCGCGCGGCAGGGAGATCTTTTTCGTCGGCCATGAATTGACCGACTATACCCGCAAGGCGCTCGCGGAAGGGATCATGGACGTGGTGCTCGATCAGGCGCCCGAGGCGCAGGCCCGCCGCGCGCTCGACCTTGTGCTGCGCCGCATCGGTCTTTCGGAGATGGAGCCGGACAAGGCGCCCATTCGCTTCGTCACCATCACCGCCGAAAGCCTTTGATCTGATTTGATCAAGGAAGCCTTCGGCGTTCGGAACGCCTCCTGCTAGATTTTCATCAAGACGGAGGCCGGCAGTTCCCTTTAGGGACCGAACCGGAAAATGCGCCCCTCGGCGCTCTCCTTCGTTATGAGATTTGCGGAGCGCGGGCGTTCCGCCGGGAGGAGAGCGTCATGGACGATCTGAAATATGGAACGCGCAACAAGCGCGGCGACTGGGCGCCGAACGAGCCGATAGAGACGGCGCCGCTCTTTGCCTTTCCGCCCAGGCTGACGGCGCTTGTGAAGTGGCTGCCGCATTACTTCTTTCCGTGGAACGCGATCTTTGCCGCCTCGGCGGTCGCCTATTGGGCCTGGGTGATCCCGCCGGTCGAGACGATGCAGAGCTTGAGCTTCGGCTGGATCGCCTGGCTCTATGTCGTCAACGCGGCTTGCGTCTTCCTGTTTTACGGCGCCTTCGAGATGCAACTCTATGTGCTGAAGCGGCAGGAAAACCGCTTCAAGTACAATGGCAAGTTCCCGGCCGAGCAGAAGAGCAAGGCCTTCTGGTTCGAAAGCCAGAACCTCGACAACATCCTGCGCACCTTCCTGTCGGGCGTGACCATCTGGACCGCCGTCGAGGTCGGCATGCTCTTCGCCTATGCCAACGGCTATGCGCCGTGGCTCACCTTTGCGGACAATCCCTGGACGCTCGCGCTTGTGGCGCTGGTCGTTCCCATCATCCACGAGTTCCACTTCTTCTGTATCCACCGGCTCATCCATACGCCGCTGCTCTACAAGTGGGTGCATTCGGTCCACCACAATTCGGTGAACCCCTCGCCCTGGTCGTCGTTGTCGATGCATCCGGTCGAGCACCTGCTCTATTTCGGCACCGCCTTCTATCACCTGATCCTGCCGTCGAACCCGATCCTGATGCTCTACCAGCTGCACTATGCGGGCTTCGGCGCCATTCCCGGCCACGTCGGCTTCGACAAGGTCGAGGTCGGCGAGGAGACCCTCGTCGATAGCCACGCCTATGCGCATTACCTGCACCACAAGTATTTCGAGGTGAATTACGGCGACGCCCTGATCCCGCTCGATCGCTGGTTCGGCACCTGGCACGACGGCTCCAAGGAGGGCGAAGCGCGGATGCAGGAGCGCTACCGCAAGCGCAAGGAAAAACTCGCGGCCCGCAAGGCGCGCAACACAGTAGGGGAGGCAGCAGAATGAGCAACGTGATCACCTGGGTACCCGCCTGCAGGCTTGACGACATCGAACAGGAAGGGGCGATCCGCTTCGACCACGCCGGCCGCACTTACGCGATCTATCGCGGCCCGGACGACAGCGTCTATTGCACCGCCGGCCTCTGCACCCACGAGGCCATCCATCTCGCCGATGGGCTGGTCATGGACTACGAGGTGGAATGTCCCAAGCATTCCGGCGCCTTCGACTACCGCACGGGTGAAGCGATCAGGCTTCCGGCCTGCGCAAACCTGAAGACCTACCCGGCCGAGATCGTCGACGGTGAGGTTCGCGTGGCTCTTTAGCGAGAGCCAGGTTTCAACCGGCCCTCCGGGCCACCGGAATGCACGCGGGTGATCCGGCACCCATCGGGAGGAAATCATGAAATCCTTGTACCTGGCGGCAGCCCTTGCTGCCTTGATGGGAAGTGCTGCCTCGGCGGAAACCATCGGTGTGTCGATGCAGAGCTTCGACAACAACTTCCAGACCCTGCTGCGCGAAGGCATCAATGCCCGGGTCTCGGAGGTGAATGGCACCAGCGTCCAGATCGAGGACGCGCAGACCGACATCTCCAAGCAGCTCAACCAGGTCAACAATTTCATCGCCGCGGGCGTCGATGCGATCATCATGACGCTGACCGATACCTCGGCCGCAGCCGGCATCAGCGAGGCGGCCGAGAAGGCCGGCATTCCGCTCGTCTACCTCAACCTCGAGCCGGAGAACCTCGGCAAGCTGCCGGCGAAACAGGCTTATGTCGGCTCGAAGGAAACGGACTCCGGACGGCTGGGCGCGGAAGCTGCCTGTTCGTCGCTGAAGGAGAAGGGCAAGGCTGACAATGCGCAGGTCTATATCCTGATGGGTGATCTCGCCCATCAGGCCTCGCGTGACCGCACCTCGGCCTTCAAGGAAACGCTGGCCGCCGGCGACTGCAAGGGTGTGACCATCGCCGACGAGCAGTCGGCCGCCTGGACGCGCACCAATGCGATGGACCTGACGACCAACTGGATCACGGCCGGCCAGCCGATCGACGTCGTTTTCGCCAACAACGACGAGATGGCGATCGGCGCCATCCAGGCGCTGAAATCCGCAGGGGTGTCGATGGACGACGTCATCGTCGTCGGCATCGATGCGACGCAGGACGGGCTCGCCGCCATGGCCGCCGGCGACCTCGACGCGACCGTGTTCCAGAACGCCAAGGGGCAGTCGGCAAGCGCAGTCGATGCCGCTGTCTCGCTGGTGCGCGGCGAGGCCGTCGACAAGAATGTCTGGGTTCCGTTCGAACTCGTGACGCCGAAGAACATGGCGGACTACGCGGCGCGCAACTGATCCTCCGCCTGCATGGTTCCTTCAACCGTAGCCGATTGAAGGGCAAAACATGCGGGAATTGAGAGTTCTACAGCGACCTTTGCGTCTGATCGGACGCGCGGCGCTGGAGGCCGGCGCATTCTCCTGCCTGCGCCGGCCGCCCTTCTTCGCCACGGTCGTGCGGCTGTCTGCCCGCACGCCCCATCAACCTGATGATTTATGGAGCAAGCCATGGACCGCATCGTCATCATCGGTGCCGGGGAAGCCGGGACCAGGGCGGCCTTTGCGCTGCGCGAGGCGGGCTTTGCCGGCAGCGTCGCGCTCGTCGGATCCGAACCGCATCTGCCTTACGAGCGGCCGCCGTTGTCGAAGCCGCTCGATGGCGCGGCGAAGATGAAGCCGATCTGCGATGCCGAGGCGCTTGCGGCTGCCGGCATCGACTATCTCCAGGGCGTCTCGGCACGAGGGATCGATCCGGGTGCCCGGTGCGTCGAGTTGAACGACGGGGGAGCGCTCGCCTATGACAGGCTGCTGCTGGCCACGGGTGCTCGTCCGAGGCGACTGGCATGTCCGGGGGCCGAGCGGGCGTTCGATTTCCGCACTTATGCCGATGCGGCCGCGATCTTTTCCCGCGCCGAAGCGGGCAGAAACGTTGCGATCATCGGCGGCGGGTTGATCGGCATGGAACTGGCGGCGGTGCTGCGCGTCAAAGGTGTCGCTGTCAGCGTCGTCGAAATGGCGCCCAAGCCACTCGGACGTGCGGTGCCGCCGCGTTTTGCGTCGAGGCTTCATGACAGGCATTTGGATGAAGGCGTCCTCTTCCATCTGGGGCAGGGCATCGCCCAGATCGCCGAAGCGACCGTTGTTCTTGCCGACGGCACCGTAGTGCCGGCGGACATCGTTGTCGGCGCGATCGGCGTGTCTCCGGATGTCGCCCTGGCCGAGGCGGCAGGCCTTGCTGTCGGAAACGGCATCTTGACGGATGCTTTTCTTTGCACCAGCGACCCCAACATCTTCGCTGCCGGTGATTGTGCGGCCGTGGCCCAGCCGGGCGGCGGGCACATGCGGTTTGAAAGCTGGCGCAATGCGCGCGACCAGGCCGAAATCGCTGCCCGCAACTTGGCCGGCGGCAAGGAGGCCTTCGCTGTCACCTCCTGGTTCTGGACCGACCAGTACGATCTCGGCCTGCAGGTCGCCGGCCTGCCGCAGCCCGATCACCAGAGCATCACGCGCCAGCTCGACCGTGGCGAGCTGGAGTTCTACCTGGATGACGGACGGCTCGTCGCGGCCGCAGGCCTCGGTCTCGGCAATACTGTTGCCAAGGATATCAAGCTGGCGGAAATGCTGATTGCCGCGGGCATCAACCCGGATCCGGCGGCGCTCGCCGATCCCCGCGTGAACCTCAAGGCGCTGCTGAAAAGCGCCCGAGCCGCCTGATGCAGAAGCTGCTTGTCTTTCAGTCGCTCTGGGCAATGGAGCGCCGGCACCCGGACGGCTGCGAGCGCAGCCTTGAGGGCAACATCGCGATGATCCTCGAGGCCGGCTTCGACGGCATCAGTGCGCACTATACCAGCCGCCGCGATGTCGAGCGCCTGAACCAGGCGATCCGTGGCTCCGGCTTGAAGATCGAAGGCGTCTGTTTTCCGAAATGCGTCGAGGACCTGCGCATGACGTTGGAACTGGCGAGCGAATTCCCGGTCAGCCACATCGACCTGCAGGCGGACGTCCGGCCGCGCCGGGTGGAGGACTGCCTGCCGTTGCTTGACGGCTGGATGCGGCTTGCCGAGGAGACAGCTATTCCCGTCTATGTCGAAACCCACCGCCACCGGATCACCAGCGACCTGCTGTTCACGCTCGATCTGCTCGATCGGCGCCCCGACCTGCCGCTGCTTGCCGATCTCTCGCATTACCTGGTCGGCCGGGAGTTCGCCTTTCCGGTCGAAGCGGAAAGCCAGGTCCAGATCCGCCGCATCCTCGACAACGCCCGGGCCTTCCACGGCCGTATCGGTTCGTGCCAGCAGATCCAGATCGAGTTGTCCTTTCCCCAGCATCGTCCCTGGGTCGATCTCTTCGGCGACTGGTGGGCCTATGGCTTTCGCAGCTGGCGCTCTCGCGCGGCTGAAGATGCCGAACTGGTCATGACCTGCGAGCTCGGCCCAAGGCCCTATGCCATCACCGACAGCGACGGCAACGACACGACCGACCGCTGGGCTGAGGCGCTCTTGCTACGCGAGATGGTCCGAGAAATCTGGACCGAGGCCGCTCCTTCACCGGTGAGTGACGCGGATAACCTGAGAACGCCTGAGCCCGTCATGTAACGAAGGACGGCCGGAACGGCAGATTGTGCTCAAGGCCGAGCCAGGGCGGGTTTTCCGCATACATCTCCACAATCAGCGCCTTGATCAGTTCGATGTAACGGGAATTGTCGCCGACCCTGTGGTTGAGGATGACCGGCGACGTCGCCCTTTCGCCCTCGATCATGCGGTAGTGCAGGTCCGAGCGTACCTGCCGCGCCGAGGAGGGAACGATGCAAAGTCCGGCGTCCGAGGCGACAAGGCCAAGCGCGCTCTGGATCTCGCGCACCTCATGCACCTCGGCCGGGCGCACATCATGGGCGTGAAGCAGGCTCAACACGTGATCGGCGTAACTCGGGCGCGGCTCCTTCGGGTAGACGATCAGCTTCTGGCCGGAAAGCGCATTCAAGGGCAGAGGAGACGCGTCCTCCGCAAGCGGCGTGCCCTGCGGTATTGCCAAAGCAAGCCGCTCTTCGCGCATGAGGATGCCGGCGACATTGGGGTCGTTATGGTGAAGCCGGCCGAAGCCGACATCGATCCGGCCTTCCTTCAGCGCTGCGATCTGTTGCACCGACACCATCTCGAGCAGCCGGATATCGAGTTCGGGCGCATTCTGCCTGAGCTTGCGCACGAGTGTCGGCAATCCGCCGTAAAGCGTCGAGGCGACGAAGCCGATCGAGAGCACGCGGTTCTGGTTGAGGCCGATGCGGCGCGTCGCCTCCACCATCTGCTCGACACGCCCCAGAACCTGCAGCGACTGCTCGTAGAACAGCCGGCCCGCCTCCGTCAGCCGCACGGGGCGGCTTTTGCGGATAATCAGCGGCACGCCCAGTTCCTCCTCCAGAAGCTGGATCTGCCGGCTGAGCGGAGGCTGGGCGATGTGCAACTGCTCGGCGGCGCGGGTGAAATTGCGCTCGCGCGCGACGGCGACGAAGTATCGAAGCTGGCGCAGATCCATGTTCAAGCCCTCATTTTCCTATCGTCACGGTATGTTGCGCTGCGGTAACCGCATGAATCCACATAATTGCGATCGCACTATACCATAAAGGTATCATAGTGAACCTATTTGGTGTTGGACGTCGACAGGGGTGCGGCGCACAGTCAGCCCATGAACAAGATCCTTGCACCCCTTGCTCCAGCAGCAGCGCCTTCCCCCGTGGTCGAACGGGTCGAGACCATGCTGATCGACCTTCCGACGATCCGGCCGCACAAGCTCTCGGTCGCGACCATGACCGGCCAGACCCTGATGCTGGTGAAGGTCCATTGCAGCGACGGAACGGTCGGCATTGGCGAGGGTACGACGATCGGCGGTCTCGCCTATGGCGGCGAGAGCCCGGAAAGCATGAAGCTTGCGATCGATACCTATTTCGCGCCGGTCATGACCGGTGAGGACGCGACCCGCGTTCGGGCGCTGATGGTGCGCATCGGCAAGGCGGTAAAGGAAAACCGCTTCGCCAAGAGTGCGGTGGAAACGGCTTTGCTCGATGCCCATGGCAAGCGTTTGGGCCTGTCGGTCGGCGAACTGCTCGGCGGGGCGCTGCGCCAGCGGCTGCCGGTCGCCTGGACACTGGCTTCCGGCGATACCGCCAAGGACATCGCCGAGGCCGAAAAGATGCTCGACCTTCGCCGCCACAAGATCTTCAAGCTGAAGATCGGCGCGAAGCCGCTGAAGGACGACATCGGCCATGTGGCGGCGATCAAACGGGCGCTCGGCGACCGCGGCGCGGTGCGCGTCGACGTCAACATGGCCTGGAGCGAATTTGAAGCTGCCTATGGCATGGCCGCACTTGCCGATGCCGGTTGCGAACTGGTCGAACAGCCGGTTGCTTCGACCGCGGCGCTTGGTCGCCTGGTTCGTCGCTTCCCGGTGGCGCTGATGGCCGACGAGTCGCTTACGGGTCCGGAAAGCGCCTTCGAGATTGCCAAGACCAGGGGCGCCGACGTCTTTGCGGTCAAGATCGAGCAAAGCGGCGGGCTGTTCAATGCCCAGCGCGTGGCGGCGATCGCAGACGCGGCCGGTATCGAACTTTACGGCGGCACGTTGCTTGAAGGCGGCGTCGGCACGGTGGCCTCGGCCCATGTGTTTTCCACCTTCGCCAACCTGCAATGGGGCACGGAGCTTTTCGGTCCGCTGCTTCTGACCGAGGAAATCCTGGTGACGCCGCTCGACTACAGCGATTTCGAGCTGACGGTGCCGGACGGGCCGGGCCTCGGGATCGAACTCGACGAAGACCGGCTGAAATTCTTTGCGCGCGACGGGCTGCGCAAGACGATCAGCGTTGCCAAGTGAGGAGCGGACGATGTTGTTTCACGTACGGATGGACGTTCGCATTCCTCATGACTTCCCGGCCGGAGAGGCCGCGGAGATCATCGCGCGGGAAAAGGCCTATTCTGAAACGCTGCAGCAAAGCGGCAAGTGGCGCCACATCTGGCGGATCGCCGGTCAGTACGCGAACTACAGCGTCTTCGACGTCAAGGACAATGCCGAGCTGCACGAGATCCTCAGCGGCCTGCCGCTGTTCAAATTCATGGAGATCGAGGTGACGCCGCTGCTGCGGCACCCGTCCTCGATCCGCGAAAACGACAGCTAGAATTCGTGAAGGCCGCAGCCGGGAGGTTGGTGCGCGGCATGAGCTTCAACATAGATCCAAGTGGAGGAATTGATATGACCGTGAAGATTTTCGACAAGCCGGAGACGCAAGCCTTCCTGAAGGTGCTGAGCGGTCTCGACAAGGACGGCGGCAACTCGCGCGTCAAAGAGATCGTGCACCGGGTGATGTCGGACCTGTTCAAGGCGATCGACGATCTCGACATCACGCCTGACGAATACTGGACCGGGATCGCCTGGCTGAACGAGATCGGCGCTGCCGGCCAGGCCGGCCTGATCTCGCCCGGCCTCGGCCTCGATCACTTCCTCGACGAGCGTCTCGACGCGATCGACGAGGCACTCGGCATCCAGAACCAGACGCCGCGCACCATCGAAGGCCCGCTCTATGTTGCCGGCGCGCCGGCTTCGGAAGGCTTCGCTCGCCTCGACGACGGCCGCGACACCAATGGCCAGCCGCTGATCATGCACGGCACCGTCTATGACGCCGATGGCCAGCCGCTGAAGGGTGCGACCGTCGAAGTCTGGCACTGCGATACCCGCGGCTTCTACTCGCATTTCGATCCGACCGGCGTGCAGGCGCCGTTCAACATGCGCCGCACGATCGTCACCGACGCCAAGGGCTGTTACAAGTTCCAGAGCATCGTGCCGCACGGCTACGGCGTGCCGCCGGGCAGCCCGACCGAGCAGTTGCTTTCCGCCCTCGGCCGCCATGGCCAGCGCCCGGCCCATATCCATTTCTTCATCAGCGCCGACGGCCACCGCAAGCTGACGACCCAGATCAACATCGCCGGCGACCCGTTGGTCAATGACGACTTCGCCTATGCGACCCGGGACGGGCTGGTGCCCGATGTCACCGAGCGTACCGACGAGGCGAGCATCAAGGCCAATGGTCTTGCCGGTCCCTTCGCCGAGATCGAATTCGACATCCATCTGACCTCGCTGGTCAATGGCGTCGACAACCAGATCAACGAGCAGCGCAAGCGCGCCGCCGCCTGATTTGCATCTGCGGCGGCCGACTGAGCCGCCGCCCCCTGACATCAGACATTGTTGCAATCGCTAGAGCCGAGCACGGATCAGCCGTTTGCGGGAGAAGAACCATGTCCGCCGTTATCGACAAAGCCCAAGCCCTCGACGACCTGCTCGCGACAGCGGTCGAGGACGATCATGAGGCCGGCACCTTCCGTTGCCGCCGCGACATCTTCACCAACGAAGACCTCTTCGAACTTGAGATGAAGCACATCTTCGAAAGCAACTGGGTCTATCTCGCCCATGAGAGCCAGATCCCCGAGAACAACGACTATTACACCACCACGATCGGCCGGCAGCCGGTTGTCGTCACCCGCGACAAGACGGGCGAACTGCATGCGGTCATTAATGCCTGCGCCCACCGCGGCGCCATGCTCTGCCGGCGCAAGCACGGCAACAAGGGCAGCTTCACCTGTCCCTTCCATGGCTGGACCTTCTCCAACACCGGCAAGCTTCTGAAGGTGAAGGACGAAAAAACCACGCAATATCCGCCGCAATTCGCCAAGGACGGTTCGCACGACCTGAAGCGCGTCGCCCGTTTCGAGAGCTATCGCGGCTTCCTGTTCGGCAGCCTGAACCCGGATGTCTCGTCGCTCGAAGACTATCTCGGCGAAACGAAAGTCATCATCGACCAGATCGTCGACCAGGCGCCCGATGGCCTCGAAGTGCTACGCGGCAACTCCTCCTACATCTACGACGGGAACTGGAAGCTGCAGATGGAGAACGGCTGCGACGGCTACCACGTCAGCTCCGTTCACTGGAACTATTCGGCGACCATGGGCCGGCGCCACGAGGAAGGCACCAAGGCGGTCGATGCCTCGAGCTGGAGCCGGTCCGTCGCCGGCGTCTACGGCTTCGACAATGGCCACATCCTGCTCTGGACCACGACGATGAACCCCGAGGTTCGCCCGGTCTTCAACTACCGCGACGAGATCAAGGCGCGCGTCGGCGAGGTGCAGGCGGACTTCATCGTCAACCAGACCCGCAATCTCTGCCTCTACCCGAACGTCTTCCTGATGGACCAGTTCAGCACGCAGATCCGCGTGACGCGCCCGATCAGCGTCGACAAGACCGAGATCAGCATCTTCTGCTTCGCGCCGAAGGGCGAAAGTGCCGCAGACCGCACCCTGCGCATCCGTCAGTACGAGGACTTCTTCAACGTGTCGGGCATGGGCACGGCCGACGATCTCGAGGAGTTCCGCGCCTGCCAGCAGGGCTATGCCGGCATCACCGCGCTCTGGAACGACCTTTCGCGCGGCGCGCCGCTCTGGATCGACGGTCCGGATGAAAATGCCAAGCGCATGGGCATCGAACCCTTGCTCTCCGGCGAGCGCAGCGAAGACGAGGGCCTCTTCGTCCGCCAGCACGAATATTGGGCGAAGGTGATGCGCGAAGCGCTTGCCTCCGAGAGACAAGGAGCGGTCGCATGACGATCTCCTATGACACCGCCTGCGCCTTCCTCTACCGCGAAGCGCGCCTGCTCGACGACCGGCAGTGGGACGAATGGCTGACCTGCTATGCGCCCGATGTCAGCTACTGGATGCCGGCCTGGGACGACGACGATCAACTCACCGAGGACCCGCAATCTGAGATCTCGCTGATCTACTATCCGAGCCGAGACGGCCTGGAGGATCGCGTCTTCCGCATCAAGACCGAACGCTCCGGTGCGTCGACGCCGGAGCCGCGCACCAGCCACAACGTCAACAATGTCGAGCTTGTGGCCAATCGCGGTGAGGAGGCGGACTTCCGCTACAACTTTCACACGCTCAACCACCGCTACAAGGTCACCGACCATTTCTTCGGCACCATGTTCGTCACGCTGCGCAAGAGCGGCGACGGGCTCGTGATCGCGCAAAAGAAGATCGTGCTGAAGAACGACTACATCCGCCAGGTCATCGACGTCTACCACATCTGATGACCGCCGCCTGACAGGACTGGGAGGAACAACCATGGCCAGCTACAGGATCGCTTTGAATTTCGAGGACGGCGTCACCCGGTTCGTCGAGTGCCGGGACGACGAGAAGGTGCTCGATGCCGCCTTTCGCAACAAGATCAACCTGCCGATGGACTGTTCCGACGGGGTTTGCGGCACCTGCAAGTGTCGCGCCGAAAGCGGCGCCTACGACCTCGGCGACGATTTCATCGACGACGCGTTGACGGCGGACGAGGCGGCAAGCGGGCTGGTGCTGACCTGCCAGATGAAGCCGTCGAGCGACTGCGTCATCGCGGTGCCGACGACAGCAGCTGCCTGCAAGACCGGGCAGCAGAAGTTCTCCGCCACCGTAGCGCGCGTCGCCCCGCACAACGATGCGGCGATCGTGCTTGAACTGGATATCGAGGGCGCGCCGGCCTTCCTACCGGGCCAATACGTCAATATCGACGTGCCCGGCAGCGGTCAGAGCCGTTCCTATTCCTTCTCCTCGGCTCCGGGCGAGACGCGCCTCGGCTTCCTGCTCAAGAAGATCCCGGGCGGCGTGATGAGCACGTGGCTGGAACGTGCCGAGGCGGGCACGAAGCTGGAACTGACCGGACCGCTCGGCAGCTTCTATCTGCGCGAGGTCCAGCGCCCCTTGCTCTTCCTCGCCGGTGGCACCGGTCTAGCGCCGTTCCTGTCGATGCTTGAGGTGCTGGCGCGCACCAATCCGCAGCAGAAGGTGCATCTGATTTACGGCGTCACCCGCGATCTCGATCTGGTACTTGTCGATGAAATCGAGGCCTATGCCAAGCGGCTTGCCAACTTCACCTTCGACACGGTCGTCGCCGACGCGGCGTCCAGTCATCCGCGCAAGGGCTGGGTCACCCAGCATATGCCGGAGGACGTGCTCAACGGCGGCGACGTCGATGTCTATCTCTGCGGTCCACCGCCAATGGTGGACGCCGTGCGCAAGCATTTCGACGACACCGGCGTGAGGCCCAGCAGCTTTCACTACGAGAAGTTCACGCCGAATGCGGTGGCGAAGGTGGCGGCATGAGCACGCCGCGATTCGAAGGCCGCTTTGCCGGAAAGGTGCTGGTCGTCACCGGCGCTGCGCAAGGCATCGGTCGGGCGGTGGCGCTGCGCGCTGCGCATGAAGGCGGCACGGTGGTGTTCGTCGATCGCGCCGATTTCGTCGCCGAGGTGGCGGCGGAGGCGGGCAGCGAGCGGGCGGCGCCTTTCGTTGCCGATCTCGAATCCCACGAAGGGGCGGCTGCCGCGATGCGCTTTGCGGCGGAAAAATTCGGCGGCATCGACATCCTGATCAACAATGTCGGCGGCGCGATCCGCATGCGTCCCTTCTCGGAGTTTGAACCGGCGCAGATCGATGCGGAGATCCGCCGCTCGCTGATGCCAACGCTTTTTTGCTGCCATGCGGTGCTGCCGCATCTCTTTGCCCGCGGCGGCGGCACCATCGTCAATGTCTCCTCGAACGCCACGCGCGGCATTCACCGCGTGCCCTATTCGGCGGCAAAGGGCGGCGTCAACGCCATCACCCAGTCGCTGGCGATGGAGCTTGCCGATTGCAACATCCGCGTCGTCGCCACGGCGCCCGGCGGAACGGAAGCGCCGCCGCGCCGCATTCCGCGCAATGCCGACGGCGATAGCGAAGCCGAAAAGGCCTGGATGGGCGATGTCGTTCACCAGGTGAAACAGTCGAGCTTCATGAAGCGCTACGGCAGCATCGATGAGCAGGCGGCACCCATTCTGTTCCTGGCCTCGGACGAGGCCTCCTACATCACCGGCAGCGTGCTGCCGGTCGCCGGCGGCGATCTCGGCTGACGGACCATCATTTAAACGCGCTAACACCTGGGGAGGAGATGATGCGCTCTATCGATGTGAATGAGGCGATTGACGGGAGCCCGCTCGGGCGCTTCCAGTGGATGGTGGTGGCGCTGACCGCCCTACTTTTGATCGTTGACGGCTACGACGTCTTCGTCGCCGGAACCGTGCTGCCGACGCTGATCAAGGAATGGGGCCTGAGCAAGCCGCAGGCTGGCGCGCTGCAGGCCTGGGCGCTGTTCGGCATGATGTTCGGGGCGCTGATCTTCGGCCCGCTCGCCGACCGGATCGGCCGCAAGAAAGGCATCGCCATCAGCTTTCTGCTGTTTACGCTTTCGACGCTTCTGACCGGCTTTGCCAATTCGCCGGAGCAGTTCAAGATCTTCCGGTTCTTCGCCGGTCTCGGCTGCGGCGGGTTGATGCCGAATGCCGTGGCGCTGATGAACGAATATGCGCCGAAGCGGCTGCGCGGTACGCTGGTGGCGCTGATGTTCTCCGGCTATTCGGTCGGCGGCATGGTCGCTGCCGGTCTCGGCATCGGCCTCATTCCGTCCTATGGCTGGAAGCCGATGTTCTTCATCGCCGCCGTGCCGCTGCTGCTGTTACCCGTCATTCTCTGGAAGCTGCCGGAATCGCTCGGCTTCCTCATCCGTCAGGGGAAGCAGGACGAGGCGAAGAGGATTTACGCGAAGATCGACCCAAGCGCACGTCTTGATGCCATAGACAGGCTGGTCTTCACGGAAGCGAAGGGCGCCTCCGCATCGGTACTGGAACTTTTCCGCCACCAACGCACGCTACGCACCGTCATGCTCTGGGTCGCCTTCTTCTGCTGCCTGCTGCTCGTCTATCTCTTGTCGTCCTGGCTGCCGAAAGTGCTGCAGGAGGCCGGTTATGCCGAGAAGGCGAGCCTGCTCAGCCTGTTCTCGCTCAATTTCGGCGGCATGGTCGGCGCCATTGCCGGCGGCTGGCTCGGTGACCGCTTCGGACTTCCCAAGGTGGTGGTCGGCTTCTTCGTCGCAGCCGCATTCTCGATCGCGCTGATCGGCTTCAACCCGCCGGCAGGTGTCCTGTTCCTGCTGGTCTTCGTTGCCGGTGCCACCACGATTGGCACGCAGATCCTGCTCTATGCCAGCGTGGCGCAGCTCTACAATCTCTCGGTGCGCTCGACCGGGCTCGGCTGGGCCTCCGGCGTCGGTCGTATCGGCGCCATCGTCGGCCCGACGCTCGGCGGCGTGCTTCTGGCGCAGGAGCTTCCGCTGCAGCAGAACTTCGCGATCTTCGCCATCCCGGCGGCGATCTCGGCCGTCGCCATGTTGGTCTTCGCGGTTAGCAATGCCCGCCGCGTCGAGATCGCACGTCTGGCGGCCGCATAGATTAAGGCGAAGCAATTGGGCCGTGAAAGGCCCGGTTGCCACCCCTTGAGCGCGCGCCGTCGATATCTACCTATTGCAGCGCGCCCACCACCTAGCGCGGCTCTCGCGCCAGCAACATTGGAGCCGCCCTCGCTGGCGGCTTTCCCTATCGGAGCTCCTCTTTCATGGCCTATCTCGACCTGCCCAGCCACCGGCTTCACTACCGCATCGACGGCGACCAGAGCGGCAACGCGCCCTGGCTGCTCTTCTGCAATTCGCTCGGCACCGACCTCTCCATGTGGGACGCGCAGATCACTGATCTGTCGCCGCATTTCCGCGTGCTTCGCTATGATCGCCGTGGCCATGGCCGCTCATCGGCGCCGCCGCCGCCCTATGCACTGTCCGACCTTGGCCAGGACGTGATCGCCCTGTTGGATGGGCTGGAAATTGAGCGGGCACATTTCTGCGGCCTGTCGATCGGCGGCCTGACCGGGCAATGGCTCGGTATCCATGCCGGCGAGCGTTTCGACAGGATGGTTCTCTGCGCGAGCGCGGCCCGCATCGGGACGCCCGAGAGTTGGGCCGCGCGCGTCGACAGCGTCCGGGCGGACGGTCTCGCAGGGCTCGCCGCAGCCACGGCCGAACGCTGGTTCAGTCCGCAATTTGCGGCGAGCCACCCGGAAGCCGTCGATCGCATTCTCGGCGCCTTCACCGCCACCTCGACCGACGGCTATATCGGTGGCTGCACCGCGCTCGCGGGCGCGGACCTGCGGGAGGAGATCGCAGCGATCGCCAATCCCGTGCTCGCCGTCTCCGGCGATAGTGATCCGGTATGCCCGCCGGCGGATCTCGAATACATCGCCGCCCGGGTGCAACGAGGCCGCCACCTGTCGCTGCCGGGCCGGCACATCGTTAACATCGAGTCGGCCAAAGCGTTCAACGCGGCGCTTCTGGCATTCCTTCGCGCTTGATCGCGGCTCGAACGGCGCCACGCCAATCAAATCAGCGCTTACTTGACGGGAACGAGAAGCGGCGCGTCCTTTGTGACGATGTAGGTCGCGAGTTCCGATGCCGTGGCAGTGCCGACGTTCTTCGCCACATGGGCAACGCCGGCCGGAATGAACAGCGCCTGACCGGCCTGAAGCGTCACCGGATCCCGGCCCTCAAGGTGGTATTCGAGCGAGCCTTCAAGCACATAGGCGATTTCTTCGCCCGGATGGGAATGCTTGATCGAGGCCGTGCCCGGTTCGATGTCGACACGAACCTGCACGGCCTCGTGTCCGGGCACGCTGATCTCGTTCTTGATCAGGTCCGTGCGCTGGATGCCTTGCATCTGCTGGGCCTCCGCGATGCGAAGCGTCGTCATGCTGCCGGCGATCAGCAGGGCTGCGGTGATGATGCGGGTCGTTTTCATGGGATCCTCCGTCATGGATGGTTGCATGTGCGTTGTTGGAAGCACGTGCATTTCAGCGGAGGCGTGTATTGGCGGTGTGTCCGCCGATCGGTGCTTTTGTAAGCCTTTGTAGTCTGCGACCTCGTCCTGGCCAGGCGGCGATCCGCGGTGCGCATCGCCGCCTGCCTTGCGATTTTACCGACCGCTATTCGCCAAGGCTCTGTTGCAAGGCCTCGCGGGCAAGTTCGACGATTTCTGCGTGGATGTCGGCACGGGGGCGTTCGGTCGGTTGGCAGATTGGATCGACCTCGCCGAAGGTCTTGAGCAGTTCGGCGGCGCCGTCCTTGCATATCGGCAGGAAGCTGAAGTGGTCCGCTCCGGCGACCGCGGCATAGGAGCCCTTCGGCGTCACCGCCGCCAGCGGCTCGGAGGCGACCGCAAGCGGGATCGTCTCCTTGCTGCCGAGATTGATGAAATGCATCGGGATCGCGATCGCCTTGAGGCTGTCTTCCACATAGGCCTGGGCAAGACCTGGGTCGACGAGTACCGCGGATTTGACCCGGGGGTCCCGGTTCGACTGTTCGAAACGCGCCTTGTCGACGGTGCGCAGATCGAGCTTATCGACATCGACCGGCGCATCATCGACATAGCCCCTGCCGCCGACAAACCACGCGCAGTCCCACTTTTTGTAGCTGTCGCAGTAGCGGGCATAGGCATCGAGACTGGCCCTTGCCCCCGAAATCTCCATGGCGGTCGAGCCGCCGAGAGAAAAACCGAGGACGGCGATCCGCTCCGGGTCGATTGCAGCGCTCCATTGCGGATCCCGGGTGAACGTGTCGATCAATGCCGAAAGGTCAGCCGTCCGTTCCCAAAGCTTCGGCGTGTTGGAGGGCATCGAGTCGCCGCTGGTGGTGCCGGGATGGTTGGGGCCCGCGACGATGAAACCCGCTTTCGCCAGGTCGGCTGCAAGCCAGCTCATGGCTTCGACGCGGCCGCCCGACCCATGGGACAGAACCACCAGCGGATATCGGCCTTGGCGCAAGGGGGCGTTCTTCGATGCGGGCGATCCCTCGAAGATGCGGTTGTCGCCGATAAGCACGGGCTCACCCCCGGCTCCGGCGGGATACCAGACGGTGACGGCAAGTTGGCGTTCCCGCTTGGGTGCGGCAACGTCGATCTCGCGGACGCCGACGTCATCGGCCTGCGCCGAGGCAGCCAGGCTCAGAAGGAAGGCGGCGGCGGGAATGAACTGGAGGAGGGGCATGGGTATCTCGCTGTGTTGGAAAAGACGGCCGATCGTCACAAACGCCCCGCTTGTCCGCGTCCTCGATCGTGATTGAGGTCGTCCCGAATCGCGATCTGGGCAATGATCTGCCCATCGAATGCTTGCCGGCCTTTTGTCTGCCAGCCTTTCCTTTGAAGGACATGTCTTGATCTTCCTGCCGCTCCCGTTCGTCGTCGCCTTGCTGCTTCTCGTCCTGCTTGCCTTCGTGCTGCATGGCGACGAGCCGGCGCGGCGGAACCGGCCGTTCTATGCCCTGTTGACGCTGTGCGCGCTCCAGTCTGTGATCGTCGGGCTGCGTTGGGGCTATGACGTCGCGGCGTTGAAATTCGCGCTGCCGGTGCTCGCGAGCGGTGTGCCGCCGCTGGTGCTTGCGAGTTTCCACAGCCTGATCCGCAAAGACGAGCGCAGCGTTGCTGCGGCGGGGTGGGTCCACGCGGCGCCGACGATCGGCATGCTCGTGCTCGTGCTGTTTGCACCGCGCTACATCGATTTCGCCTTGATCGTCGAATATGTCGGATATGCGCTGGCGCTCCTGAACCTGGCGCGCGTCGGTACGGATGCGCTGGACGAAGCGCGTTTCGAAGGCGCCACCGCGGCGCACCGTGCCCTGCTCATTGCCGCGTTCTCGCTCTGCCTTTCGGCGCTCTTCGATCTGGCGATCCTTCTGGATTTCGAATGGACGAAGGGCGCGAATATCGGCCTTATCGTCAGCAACGCGAACTTGCTGGGCCTGCTCTTCATCGGGCTGACAGCAGTGGTCGCGGACCGTGCGCGCGCGCTTCCGGCCGCCGGCGCGGTCGCCGAAGAGGATCCGGTTGCAACGCCGCAGGATCGCGAAATCCTCAATAGGATCGAGCGCTTGCTCGTCGGCCAGAAACTGGCCCGCGACGAAAACCTCACCCTGTCACGATTGGCGCGCCGCGCGGGCCTGCCCGCCCGGCAGATATCGGCTGCCGTCAACCGGCTGGCGGGCAAGAACGTCTCGCAATACATCAACGAGATCAGAATTGCGGAGGCCTGCCGGCTGTTGCGCGAGACCGATATGTCGGTGACTGCGGCCATGCTTGAATCCGGCTTTCAGACGAAATCGAATTTCAACCGCGAATTCCGCCGCGTCACCACCTTGAGCCCCGTCGCCTGGCGCGAGCAGAACCGGGCCGGTTCGCTTGCCGCCTGACTGCGGCCATGGCGATGCCCGGCCGCGATGCGGCCGGGCTTGAGGGATGCAAGTTGTACGGTGACGCGCTTGCGACCGTTACTGCTGATCTGCGGCATTGTCGCCGATCGTGATCGGAACGTCCTTCGTCTTGCCGGTCCGCCATACGCTTACGTTCTTCGAGGTGCCGGGCGACAGGTCGGCGACCATGCGTGAGAGGTCACGCGGCGACTTCACCGGGTTGCCGCCGAGCGCGGTGATGACGTCGCCGGCCTTGATGCCGGCCTTGGCGGCAGGCGTTCCGCCGTTGACGCCGGCAACGAGCGCGCCCTCGGGCTGGGCAAGGCCGATGGCGTCGGCGATATCAGCCGTGACCGGCTGTATCTGCACGCCGATAAAGCCGTGCTGGATCGAACCATCCTTCATCAGCTCAGCGACGACCTTCTGCGCCTGGTCCGACGGGATGGCGAAGCCGACGCCGACGCTACCGCCGTTCGGCGAATAGATCGCCGTGTTGATGCCGACCACCTGGCCCTTTGCGTCGACCAGCGGTCCGCCGGAATTGCCGTGGTTGATCGGGGCGTCGATCTGGATGAAGTCGTCATAGGGGCCGCTGTGCAGGTCGCGGCCGCGTGCCGAGACGATCCCCGACGTCACCGTCGTGCCGATGCCGAACGGGTTGCCGATCGCCAGCACCTGGTCGCCGACCCGCAAGGTGTCGGAATCGCCCCAAGCAACCGTTGCAAGCGGCTTCGGCGCTGCGATTTTCAGGACCGCCAAATCGTTTTTCGGGTCGGCGCCGACAAGCTTGGCAGGTATCTGCGTGCCGTCGTCGAGCGTCACCATGATGCTCGACGCCTTGTCGATGACATGGTTGTTGGTGACGACGTAACCGTCCGCGGTCACGATGAAACCGGAGCCGAGCGCTTCGGCCCGTTGCGGCTGGCGCTGCTCGGGCGCCTGGTCCGGCATCGGGATGCCCTGGTCGTGGAAGAATTGGCGGAACTGTTCGTCGAAGGGCGAGTTTCCGCCCTGTTGCGAAGGTTCGCTCGCACCGGTGTTGTCGGCCTTGATTACGGTCGTGACCGTGACGACTGCGGGCCTGTCGGCCGATACGATCGGCGCGAAGGACCCGCCAGATGCGGCCGGGACTGCAACGGCCGGTGCGGCCGCGGCGGCGGCCACGTCATGGCCTGAGAAGGCTGCCACGGACAGGGGCGCAATGATGACGGCTGCGCCGAGGAGGGCGGCAGCTCTATACCTCGTGAGAATGTTTGACATGATCCTGTTCCTTTCGCTGCCTGTTTGCCGGACGAACGTGGTCGGGCGCAGCCCGAGGCAGGTCGGGTCTGCGGCGCGGCGTCGGCCGGCTTCGGATTAAGGGCGTCTTGGTGCCGAAGGACCGGACCCTGGGAAGGGCCCGGCGCCATCGGCTACGGCTCACCCGAAGACCGGGTGAGCCTCAACGTCTCGGTCAAGCCATGCGGGCGATGTCACGGTTGAGGTGATGAACGTCACCCTGAAGCCGGGCATAGGACTTGTCCGGCAGCATGCCGTGATGGGCGGCGGCGGTGTTGATCGCTTCGGCGCGCACGGCGCCGTCCTCGCGTTCAAGCTTGCTGTAGTTTGCTGCCGTCAGCTTGCCTTGTTCGCGATCGACGTTGATGCGGTGATTGTCGACCCGGAGTTCATGCAGGACATGATCGAGCCGCGTCGATGCCATGTGGGTCGGTGTCCGGTAGACCGGCATGGCCGGGGTGGACATGTCGTCCTGGGCGAAAATACCCTGGTAGTAATCGCCGGTATAGGCACCCTTTTCGTTGTCGCGGCCGAAATCGTGATGATCGGCGGCAAAGGCGGCGCCGCTCAAAAGGACGAGGGCGACGGTTGCGATGGTGGTGGTCTTGAAGGGCGAGCGCATGACTGCATCTCCTGAATTGAAGGAAGCGCTGCGCGCTTCCATTCGAGACTGTCTCCTATTGTCGCGTCACGGCCGAAGCGGTCGCCGGCAATATTCAGCCTCGAAATGAAGGTATTACTTCCATGCGTCGCCGTCATGTTAATAACGCGTAATATTTCGGTAAACATCTCCGGGAAGCCGCTTCATTAACATTATTTAATGAAGGCAGATTTGCTCTCACATGGCGGTTATTCTTTTCCGGATCGTGTATTGTGGCTCTTTTGCGGCAGTCAGGCTGCGCCTTTTCTAGTCAGTCGAGCCTTTGGGGCGCGAGCACGGAGACGGAACTACGATCCCGCATAATGGGCGCGCGGCCGGATCAGATCGCCGCTGACGACCTGTTCCATCGCGTGTGCGAGCCAGCCGACGGTGCGCGCGAGGGCGAATATCACCATCGGCGCGTCGTCGGGCAGCGCATAGGCGGCCGCGAGTGCGGCCAGCGAGAAATCGAGATTGGCCGGTTCTCCGAGCAGTTCCTCGCCGGCTTCGGCCAGCGCGGCATAGAGCGGCGGCACGTCGAAGCTCGACATGATCGCCTTCGCGCGCGGGTCGCCGTCGGGATAGAGCCTGTGGCCGAAAGCCCGGACCACGCCATCCGAAGACAGCATGGTACGGATCGCCTCGCGCACCCCGCCCACGGCCGCCTGTTCGGCAAGTCGCGTGACACTCAGCCAGGCGCCGCCGTGCCTGGGGCCGGTGAGGGTGGCAAGACCCGAAAGCGTGGCGGCAGAAAGTGCTGCACCGGACGATGCGGTGACCCGTGCCGCAAAGGCGGAGACGTTGAGTTCGTGTTCCGCCGTCAGAACCAGGCATCGGCGGATCGGTTCCGCCGCTTCCGGCCGCCCCCAGCCCTGCGCCAGGCGGTCGTGCAGCAGCCCGTTTTCCCGCAATGGCGCGAGGCCGGCGGCAACGGTCGCGAGCACCTCGGTGGCCTCGGCCTTCAGGATGGCGTGCCTGCGTCCGAGCGCCGGCAGGTCGGCTTCGATGCGCCCGGCAAGAAGGGTAAAGGTCGTTGCAAGCCGCGATTGGCCGCTGTCGGGATCGTTTGCTGGAATGTCAACCGCCGCCGGTGTCTGCCAGAGCAGCGCGGCAATCTCCTCCAGGGTTGCCGTGGCGGCAAGTTCGATCGCGTTGTGGCCGCGATAGGAGAGCTGTCCGCCGGCAATGCTGGAGATCGTCGTCGGCAACACCGGTTCGCCCCAGCGGATCGTCTCGGCCGCCACGACCGATGCCTGTCTTCTGCCGGCGTGGCGCTCGGCCAGCCGGTGCACATCGTCGGCCTGGTAGAGGCTGCGGCGCGGATCGGCAGGATCGGGCTTGGCCCGAATGCGGCCGCGGCTGACATTGGCATAGAGCGTCTGCCGCTTGCTGCCGAGCCTTAGGAGTGCCTCTTCGGCGGTGATCCAGAGTGTGTTCATGTTGATCAATTGCATCAAGATTGACGTCAATAGGTCTAGGTCGGATCATTCTCCTCGTAAAGGAGAAACTTGATGATGAAGAACGGACTTGAAGACGTCGTCGCCGCCGAAACGCAGCTCTCCCATGTTGACGGCGAGGCGGGTCAATTGATCATCCGCGGCGTCTCGCTCGATCACCTGGCCGGCCAGGCGAGCTACGAGGATGTCGTGGCGCTGTTGTTCGAGGGGTTGCTGGGGCCGATGCCGGACCGGACCGAACTCGCGAAGCGCCTGGGTGAAAAGCGGGCCGACGTGTTCGCCCATGTCGGCGCCATCGACGACGCGCTGCTGGAACTGCCGCCGGTCGACATCATGCGCGCACTCATCGCCCGGCTCCCGGATGGGGAGGATCTCGATTCGGCCTTACGTCTGCTCGCCGCGCCGGCCGTCTTCCTGCCGGCGGCGCTGCGCATGAAGAGGGGTGAGGCCCCGGTCGCGCCGACCCCGGCGCTGTCGCACGCCGCCGACATCCTCGCCATGCTCGGCGCCAAGGTGCCAAGCGGCCAAGACGTGGCGGCGCTCGATGCCTATCTGGTGACGATCTCGGACCACGGCCTCAACGCCTCGACCTTCGCCTCGCGCGTGGTCGCCTCCACCAAGGCCGGTCTCACCTCGTCGGTGCTTGCCGCCATCGGCGCCCTCAAGGGGCCGCTCCACGGCGGTGCGCCCGGGCCGGTGCTCGACATGCTGGACGCGATCGGAACGCCTGAGAATGCGCAGGCCTGGCTTTCTGACGCGCTCGACCACGGCGAACGGCTGATGGGCTTCGGCCATCGTGTCTACCGCGTCCGCGATCCCCGCGCCGATGCGCTGAAGGGCGCGCTGAAACGACTGATCGCCACGCATCCGGCGAACCGCGATCGCATTCAACTGGCAGAAGCAGTCGAACAATCGGCGCTCGCCATCCTGAAGGCGCGCAAGCCCGATCGCCCGCTCGACGTCAACGTCGAGTTCTATACGGCGCTGCTGCTCGATGCGCTTCACTTCCCGCGCGACGCCTTCACCGGCGTGTTCGCGATCGGCCGCACCGTCGGCTGGATCGCCCATGCCCGCGAGCAGGCGCTGGAAGGCCGCCTCATCCGGCCGCGTTCGCTCTATGTCGGGCCGCTGCCGCAGCAGGCCGCGTGAGTGTCCTACGCTGAGGCCGAGACCATCCGCGCATTTCGCAGGTGCTGTTGAAAGAACGCCTTCAGATCGCGGAAGTCATCGAAACCAAGGACGGTCGCAAAACGGGCGACCGTCGTCGGCGAGACGGCGCAGGCAAGGGCGATCGAGCGGGCGCTGCCGAAGGCGACGAGGTCGGGCTTCGCCAGCGCGAACAGAGCGATCTGTTCGAGCTGGCGCGGAAGTCTGAGCGCTCGGGACGCAAACATCCCCTTCAATTCCCTCATGTCGCCGGGGCGCCTTTGCGCCGCGTTCGTTTCGGCCTCCGCATGTCCATGGCCTGTCGGCATCTTGGTGCTCTCCATTCACAATCCTCCTCAACGCGCCTGCGCAGTCGCATCCCCTCGAAAGCAGCCGCATGCGGGCTATTTCCCCACCTGTCGCTCACCTTCATGATTTTTCACTTTACTGTACCGTCCGGACGGTATAGTAACTCAAACATCGCTGATCGCAACAACACGTTTTCTGGGGAGGAGACGAGAATGCGTTGGATGAAGTGCTTCAAGGCCGCCGCCATGGCCGGCGTCGCTTTTGCCGCCATGCCGGCGGCTGCGGCCGAAGTCTCGATTTTCTGCAGCTCGGCCGGCGCCGAACTCGAGCTTTGCCAGTCGGCCTCCGAGGCCTGGGCCAAGGAAACCGGCAACACCGTCAAGATCAACAAGATGCCCGCCAACTGGGGCGAGGCGCTGCCGCTCTACCAGCAGCTGCTCGCCGGCAAGTCCGGTGACGTCGACGTCCTGACGCTCGACAACATCTGGGTCGGAACGCTGGCGCCGCATCTGGTCGACCTACGCGAAAAGGTTCCGGCCGACGAAATCGCCGCCCATTTCGAATCCTCGCTCGCCGATGCCACCATCGGCGGCAAGCTTCTGGCCATGCCCTGGTTCGTCGATGCCGGCCTGATGTTCTATCGCAAGGATCTGCTGGAGAAATACGGCAAGGGCGAGCCGAAGACCTGGCAGGAGCTGACCGAAACGGCGAAGTTCATCCAGGACAAGGAACGCGCCGGCGGCAGCCCCGACATGTGGGGCTATGTCTGGCAGGGCCGCGCCTATGAGGGGCTGACCTGCGATGCGCTCGAATGGGTCTCGTCCTTCGGTGGCGGCAATTTCATCTCTCCCGATGGTACAATCACCGCGAACAATCCCGAGGCCGTCAAGGCGCTCGATCTCGCTCGTTCCTGGATCGGCAACATCAGCCCCGAGGGCGTGCTGAACTATGACGAGGAAGGCTCGCGCGGCGTCTTTGAGGCCGGCAATTCCGTCTTCCATCGCAACTGGAGCTATGTCTGGGGCACGACCCAGGCTGAGGACTCTTCGCTGCGCGGCAAGATCGGCGTCATGGCGCTGCCGGTCGGCGCCGAGGGCCAGAAATCGAGCGGTTGCTACGGTGCAGGCCTGCTCGGCGTTTCGAAATACGCTGACGATGTCGATGCGGCCGTGAGCCTTGTGCGCTATCTGACAGGTGCAAAAGAACAGAAGCGCCGTGCGCTGCAGGCCTATAGCCCGACCTTGAAGGCGCTTTACGCGGACAAGGACATCCTCGCCGCCAATCCGTCGCTGGCCTTTGCCGAAAAGGCCTATGCCGAAAGCGCCTCGCGGCCATCGCAGGTGACCGGCGCTTCCTATAACCGCGTTTCGCAGCGGATCTTCAACGGCGTGCACAATGTGCTGAGCGGCAAGGAAAGTGCTGCGGATGCGCTCGCCAAGGTCAGCAGTGATCTGGAGCGGTTGAAGGCGCGGGGCTGGTAGCCGCCTCGACGATACGGGGTTCGGTGTGACGGACCCCGCCACCACAGCATCTGAGGAAACCAACGTGAATATTGCGATCGCACCGTGCTGCTGGGGCATCTATTGGCCCCAGGGGAATGATCTCGGCTGGACCGACTATCTCGACCGCATCCGTGCGGCCGGCTACCGGCACACCGAGCTCGGCCCCTATGGCTACTTCTCCACGGACGCCAAGGTGCTTTCGTCCGAGCTGGCAAGCCGCGACCTAAAGGTCGTCGCGGCGGCCCATGTGCATACGCTCGCCGATGCGTCCACCTGGCCGGTGCTTGAGGAAAAGACGCAGGCGATCTGCAAGCTGCTTGCCGAAATCGGCGGCACGCATTTCATTCTCATGGACGAGTCGGAGTTCTACCCGAAGGATCGCATGGGTGTCGTCGATGAGGCCGGCTGGCGCGCGATGATCGACCAGACGAACCGCGCGGCCGAGATCGCCCGCAGCCACGGCCTGCAGTTCAGCTTCCACCCGCATGTCGGCACCTGTGTCGAGCGTGAAGATCAGATCGAGCGGCTGCTGGCCGACACCGATCCCGATCTTGTCGGGCTTTGCCTCGATACCGGGCACCACGCCTATTGGAAGGCCGACCCGATCGCCTTTTATCGGCGCCACCGCAACCGCATCAACTCGGTGCATCTGAAGAATGTCGACGGCGCCTTCCGCGAGCGCGTGCTTTCCGAAGGCATCCATTCGGATCGTGCCTTTGAAGAGGGTATCATGACCGATCTCGACCGGGGCGTCGTCGATATCGCCGCCTTCGTGTCGGCGCTGCGCGAGACCGGTTACGACGGCCCGCTGGTGGTCGAGCAGGATCTGGCGCTGAACCATCCCGATACGCCGGAAACGATCGCCCGACGCAATTTTGACTTCGTCTCGAAGCTTCTTGCGAACGGGGCCGGCGCATGAAGGTCGAGATCCACGATACGCCGGCCGCCATCGGCGAGCGTCTTGCGGACCGGATCATTGCCGGCATCCGGGAAGCGAGTGCTGCAGGCCGCAACTACGTTCTCGGCTGCCCGGGCGGCCGCAGTCCGTTGCCGGTCTATGAGGCGCTCGGACGCCGTCTTGCTGGCGACCCCGTCGATTGCTCGCGGCTGATCATCGTCATGATGGACGAGTATCTTCGTCCCGCAGAAGGGGACGGTTTCGCCCCGCCGCCGGCTGAGGCGCATTACTCCTGCCGCGGCTTCGGGGAACGTGAGATCGTCGGCCGCATCAATGCGGCGCTGCCGGATCACCTCCGCGTTCCGTCCCAAAACTTTTGGATGCCGGATATTGCGGGACCTGGCGGCTACGATGAGCGCATCGCAGCTGCTGGCGGTATCGATCTTTTCCTGCTTGCCTCCGGTGCCGGCGATGGACACATCGCCTTCAACCCGCCGGGCTCTGCCCGCGACAGCCGGACCCGCATCGTCACCCTTGCCGAGCAGACGCGGCGCGACAATCTCGCGACCTTCCCGGATTTCTCAGGCATCGACGAGGTGCCCTCGCATGGCGTGACGATCGGCATCGGCTCGATCGCCGAGCGATCGAAGGCCGTCGCGATGATCGTCTGGGGCGAAGGCAAGCGTCACGCCTTCTATCGCCTGACGAGCGCCCGCGTTTACGACCCGAGCTGGCCGGCGACCATCGCCGTCGAATGCCGCGGTGCTGAACTCTACGCCGATGCGGACGCCGCCGGCGAATGGGGAGCGCGGTGATGGGCCAGCATGCCATCGGCATCGATGTCGGGGGAACGAAGACCAAGGCCTGCGTTGTGCGTCTTGCCGACGGCGCCGTGATCGTCGAGCGCACCGAACCGACCCGCTGCCAGGAGGGCGGTGCAGCCGTGCTGGAGCTGGTGGCCTCGCTTGCCGAGGCCATTCGCCACGAAGGCGAAGCACTTGGTGTCGATACGACAGGTCTCGGCGTCTGCCTGCCGGAACTGGTGACCGGCGCCGGCGAACCCGCTTCCGCCTGGAACTTCGACTGGCGCGGCCTCGACTATCACAGCCGTCTCGGCGGTTTCGGGCCGCTGCATATCGACAGCGACGTGCGTGCCGCCGCCTTCGCCGAGGGCTGGATTGGTGCCGGTCGCGGTATCGATCCCTTCGTCTACGTGACCATCTCGACCGGGCTTTCGCACTCGCTGGTGATCGGCGGCACGCCCTATGCGGGTGCCCGTGGCTTTGCGATCCATTTTTCCGGCAGCGATCTCGTTGCCTTCTCGGGCGAAGGGCAGGACCAGGCGGTTCGCCACAACCTCGAGCTTTTTGCAAGCGGCAAGGCGCTCGGCGAGCGTTATGGCCAGTTGATCGGCCGGCCGGACGCAAGCGCGCTGCAACTCTTTGAAGCCGAAGAGGAAGACCCGCGGGCGGCACAGATGGTGGCCGACGGTCTTCTGTCGCTCGCCTCCTATCTCGGCCAGCTTGTCAACACGCTCGATCCGGCCGTGCTCATCCTCGGCGGCGGCATCGGCGGCGACCCGTCGGTCAATGCGCGGCTCGCCGCGCTGACGCGGCCGTTCATCTGGGCCGATGGCGCGCGCGACATGCCGATCGTTCCAAGCCTCCTCGGTGATGCGGCCTGCGCCATCGGCGTGGCCGCGCTTGCAAACAGGACTGCCAACCAGACGGTGCGCCAATGAGTGGAATTGCCCTTACCAATGTCGTCAAGCGTTTCGGTGCGCTGACCGTGATCGACAAGGTCAACCTTTCGGTCGCAGAAGGCGAGTTCGTCGTCTTCGTCGGTCCCTCCGGATGCGGGAAGTCGACGCTGCTGCGCATGATCGCCGGGCTCGAGGAAATTACCGACGGCGAGTTGCAGATCGGCGGAGCGCGCATGAACGAGACGGCGCCGGCGCGCCGCGGCATCGCCATGGTGTTCCAGTCCTACGCGCTGTACCCGCATATGAGTGTCGAGCGCAATCTCGGCTTCGCGCTGGAAACGGCGCGCCTTGCCGGCGGCGAAATCAAGGAGCGCGTGGCGAAGGTTGCCCGGTTCCTCAAGATCGAACATCTGCTCGCGCGCCGTCCGGCCCAGCTTTCCGGCGGCCAGCAGCAGCGCGTCGCCATCGGCCGTGCGCTCGTCCGCTCGCAGAAGCTGTTCCTTTTCGACGAGCCGCTTTCCAATCTCGATGCCGATCTGCGCATGGAGATGCGGGTTGAGATCGCCCGCATCCACCGCGAGCTGAAGGCCACCACCGTCTACGTCACCCACGACCAGCTCGAAGCGATGACGCTGGCGGATCGTATCGTCGTGCTGAAGGACGGTCGTATCTCGCAGGTCGGCACGCCGATGGAGCTTTACGAGCGCCCGGCCAACAAGTTCGTCGCCAGCTTCATCGGCGCCCCGCGCATGAATTTTCTCAACGGGACGCTCGCCAATGACGCGGGCGGAAGCCGCCTCGAGGTGCTCGACGCCCGCCATGGGCTTGTGCACTTCGGCTACGAGGGCGAGGTCAGCGTCGGCATCCGGCCGGAAGACCTGATCCTCGGCGGCGGCGACGTCCGCCTGCCCGCGACCGTGCAGCTTGTCGAGCCGCTCGGCGGCGAGGCGCTCGTTCACGCGCGCCTTGGCAACGGCCAGTCGCTGGTCGTCAAGGCGCAGGGCAAACCCGATCTCAAGCCGAATGCCGACATCACCGTCGGCTGGCTGACGTCGAAGGCGCATATCTTCGGTGCCGACGACATGGCGCTTACGGCCAAGGGAGCGTGAAGCCATGATGGCGGGTTCACGATCAACAGGACTGCGGCAGGCGCGCGTTCGTACCGCTTGGCTGTTTCTCGCGCCAAGCCTGCTTGTCCTCACCGGCGTGGCGCTCTGGCCGCTCGGCCGCACCTTCCTCTTTTCCTTTACCGACGCCCTGCTCACCGAGCCGGACTTTTACAGCTATGTCGGTTTCGACAACTACTATGCGCTGTTCGAGGATCCGCTCTGGTGGCAGTCGGTCCGCAACACGCTCTATTTCACGGTCATTTCCGTGTCGATCGAGACCGTTCTGGGTCTCACGATCGCGCTGCTTCTCAATTCTCATATCGCCGGGCGCGGCATGATGCGCGCGATCATCCTGATCCCCTGGTCGATCCCGGTCGTCGTCAGTGCGCGCATGTGGCAATGGATGCTGCACGATCAGTTCGGCATCGTGAATCACGTGCTGAAGCTTGCCGGCGTGATTGAGAGTGGGGTCGCCTGGACTGCCAATTCGGCGCTGGTGATGCCCGTGATCATCGCGGTAGACGTCTGGATCACCACGCCCTTCATGGTGCTCTTGATCCTTGCGGGGTTGTCGATGCTGCCGCGCGGCATCTATGAGGCCGCCTCGATCGATGGCGTGCCGGCATGGAAGCAATTTACCTCGCTGACGCTGCCGCTGCTTGCCCCGAGCATCGCCGTCGCCGTGCTCTTCCGCCTGCTCGACGCGCTGCGCATGTTCGACCTGAGCTATGTGCTCTCCTCCAACAGCGACGACACCAAGACGGTCTCGATCTATGCCCGCGAAGTGCTGGTCAACTTCCAGGACATGGGCGTCGGCTCGGCCGCCAGCACCGCCGTCTTTCTGATGATCGCGCTGGTGACGGCCATCTACGTCACCGTCTTCCGTCTCAATCGCCGCCTCATGGGAGTTTGACATGGTCAGGAGCAACACCGGCAAACGCCTGCACAAGGTCGCGATCTACTCCCTCTTCGCCATCGTCGCGCTCTATACGCTGTTTCCGTTCTATTGGATGATCGCCTCGTCGATGAAGTCGGGCCAGGCGATCTTCGACGTCACCTTCTTGCCCGACCTGAAGTTCAACAATTACGCGGCGATCCTCTCCGACGGCGTCTTCCTGCGCTCGTTGCTGAACTCGCTGATCGTCGCCTTCTCGGTCGTGGCGCTGTCGCTGCTTCTGGCGGTCGGCGCGGCCTATGCGCTCGGCCGCATCGATTTCCGCGGCCGCTCGCCGATCATGCTGCTGGTGCTCGCGGTCTCGATGTTCCCGCAAATCGCGCTGCTTTCTGGGCTCTTCGAGATGATCCGCTGGCTCGGGCTTTACAACACGATCGGCTCGCTGATCTTCGCCTATATGATCTTCACGCTGCCCTTCAACATCTGGGTGCTGACCACCTTCATGCGTGACCTGCCGAAGCAGATCGAAGAGGCGGCGATTATGGACGGCTGCTCGCCGCTGCGCATCGTGCGCTGCATCTTCCTGCCGATGATGGGGCCGGCGCTGATCTCGACGGGGCTTCTCGCCTTCATCGCCTCGTGGAACGAGTTCATGTTCGCGCTGACCTTCATTCTCACCGACGAGAACCGCACCGTGCCGGTGGCGATCGCTTTGATCTCCGGGTCGAGCCGCTACGAGTTCCCCTATGGGGCGATCATGGCCGCCTCGACCATTGTCACGGTGCCGCTGATCATTCTCGCGCTGATATTCCAGAAACACATCGTCTCCGGCCTGACGGCCGGTGCGGTCAAGGGTTGAAATGGCCTCCATTCGAGGCGGAAAGGGTACTCACATGCGTGTCGTTCGTGTTGGTTTGATCGGGCTTGGCGAAGTCAGCCAGCTCATGCATCTACCGATCCTGGCCGATCATCGCCATCTCTTCGAAATCGCCGGCGTCTATGACGTCTCGCCGAGCCTGACGGCCTATTGCTCGGCCCGTTATCCCGGCGCAAAGAAATATGAGACGGCGGAAGCGCTCGTCTCTGCACCTGACATCGATGCCGTCTTCATCCTGACGCCGGACCAGACGCACAGCTTCTATCTGGAGATGGCGCTGAAGGCGAAGAAGCACGTCTTCCTGGAAAAGCCCGCCTGCCTGACGCTCGGCGAAATCGACGCGGTCGCGCCGCTGGCGGATGCCACCGACCGGCTGCTCTTCGTTGCCTATATGCGCCGCTATTCGCCAAGCTTCCTGCGCGCCAAGGCGATGATGCCGGCTACGAGCGACGTGCGTTACGTCCGCGTCCGCGACATCATCTGCGAAGGCCCGTTCTTCATTCGCCAGACGCGGAACATCTTCTATCCTGATGATCTCGACGCCGCGTTCCTGGCGGATTCCCGGGCGCAGACAACGGCGCTTTTGAAGCAGGTGGTTGGCGATGATGCGCCGGCCGATCTGATGCGCGCCTATCAGGTGCTGACCGGACTTTCGTCACACAGCCTTTCGGCGATGCGCGAACTGATCGGCCTGCCGAAGCGGGTGATCGCCGCCCATCACAAGTGCAACGGCGAGTCCATTGTCGCGCTGTTCGACTACGGTCACTTCACCGCGATCTACGAGGCGATGATCGACAACGTCGCTCGTTTCGATGCCCGCATCGAGGTGCTGTCCGATCGCCGTCAGCTGCGCGTCAGCTACGACACGCCCTATATCCGCAACCTGCCGACTTCGCTCGAGGTGATCGACAGCACCGATACCGAAACCGAAACGCGCACTTTCGGCCCTGATTACACCGATCCCTTCGCCTTGGAGCTGCGGGCCTTCCACGATCATCTCGTCAACGGCACAAAGCCGAAGACGACGTTGTCGGACTCGCGTCAGGATCTGGCGTTGATGGCCGAGATCGTCGGTCGCCTGCGCGAGAGTTCGGGGCTATAGCAGGACACGTTTCACACACTAGAGTTGTATCGACATGGCAAAACGCGAAACCGCACGTGACCGCATCCTCACCGCCGCCGAAGCGATCGTCGTCGGCAAGGGCGTGTCATCCCTCACCTTCGACGAAGTGGCGGAGCAGACCGGCCTCAGCAAGGGCGGCATCCTCTACCACTTCGCCAGCAAAGACGCGCTGGTGCGGGCAATGGTCGAGCGTTTCGTCTACCGTTTCGAGACCGGTCTCTCCGGCCTCGAAACCGAGGACGAGGACCCGCATGGCCGCTATACCCGCGCCTATGTGCGCGCCACGCTTGGCGAGGCCACCAGCACCGGCGATCAGTACGATCGCCTGGGTGCCAGCATCACTGCCGCCTTGTCGAACTTTCCCGACCTTCTTGAGATCGTGCGCCAGCAGAATATCCGTTGCCAGGCATCCGTCGAAAACGACGGCCTCGATCCGGTCGAAGCGACGATCACGCGACTGGCGGTCGAGGGCATGTGGCTGGCGGAGGTCTTCAACGTCATGCACCTCGACCCCGAGATGAAGCGTGCCGTCACCGCCCGCCTGCTGGAGCGCACGCACGCAACACCGAAGTAGCGCGCTTCGCGCGCAGACATCCCCACATCGGCGCGCCGCTTCGCGCCAAAATCAAGGAGTTTTCCGATGGGTTACAAGCCGTCTCCCCGTCCCGTCTTCGATCGTCCCAGCCACATCCCCTATGCCGGTGTCACGCGCCATCTCTGGGGCGAGGAAAATGCCGGTCTCGTCGACGACTGGATCTATGCCTCGACCGAAAGCATCCACCAGATCGTCTTCGGCATGCAGCCCGGCGGCTGCTTCAAGCATACGGAGGCCTTCCGCACGATTTTCGGGGCGGACGAGGTTCTCTACGTGCTCTCCGGCACGCTCGGTCTCGCCAATCCCGAGACGGGTGAGTTCTGCATCGCCAAGGAAGGCGAGGCGCTGTTCTTCCGCAAGGATACCTGGCACCACGGCTTCAACCTCGGCAACGAGCAGGTCCGCGTGCTGGAGTTCTTCGCGCCACCGCCGGCCAAGGGTACGTCAGGCCCCTATGCGCGAACCAAGCCCTATATCGAGATCGAGCAATCGCGTTATGGCCAAAGCGAATTCATCCGCCGCTGGCCGATGGAGGCGGAAGCGCAGCGCAAGGCCAGGACAATCCATCCGATGCGCGATGCCGATCTGCTCCTGAGCCTCGATCGACAAACGCAGGGCGCCTATACCGGCCTCTACTGCGCGACCGATCAGCTGACCGTCGGCAAGACGACGCTGCTTTCGGGCAAACGCACCGGCATGGAGCGCCACAAGGGTGACGAATGCCTTTACGTGGTGTCGGGTACCCTGAACATCCATGTGCCGGATGCCGAAGGCCAGGTCTGGTTCGAGCTCAACCCGCGCGACGGCTTCTACATTCCGGCGGGTTTCGATCACCAGTATTTCAACATGACCGGCGACAAGGTGGAGTTCGTCTTCGGCGTGGCGCCGGAATACTGATCTCGAACAAAAAATACGGCAATACCCGCTGGATACTGCCGTATCTGAAAACAGGAAGGACGCTGAAAGACGTTGCTTCCGAAACCAGTCGGCGGCCCTTAGGCCGCCTTCTTTGCATCGAAGGGGATTTCGATGTCGACGGCGAGCGTCGAGACCTGGGGGCCGCGCTCCATCGTCACGCGGACCTTGTCGTCGTCGATCTGCATGTGCTTGGAGATCGCCTGGAGGATCTCGTCGCGCAGTTTGGTGACGAGATCGCTATCGCCGGCGGATGCGCGCTCATGGGCGAGCAGCACCTGCAGCCGTTCGCGGGCGGCCGGCGCTGACTGGGTGCGGGAGAAGAAACGGAAAAGGTTCATGCCGCTTTCCTTCCGAAAATCTTGCCGAGGAAGCTGCGCTTCTCGCCGGGGATGGTGATCGGCAGGGCTTCGCCTTTAAGCCGGCGCGCCGCGTCGAAGTAGGCGAGTGCCGGCGCGCAACGGTTGTCGGCGAGCGTCACCGGCGAACCGACGTTGGAGGCGCGCAGCACGTCGGCGCTTTCCGGGATGATGCCCATCAGCGGGATCGACAGGATTTCCAAGACGTCGTCGACCTTCAGCATATCGCCGCGCTCGGCGCGGATCGGGTCGTAGCGGGTGAGCAGCAGGTGCTTTTCCATGCGCTCGCCGTTTTCGGCCTTGAGGGTCTTGGAATCGAGCAGGCCGATAATGCGATCGGAATCGCGCACCGACGAGACTTCCGGGTTGGTGACGACGATCGCGATGTCGGCATGACGCATGGCCAGCGTCGCGCCGCGCTCGATGCCGGCTGGGCTGTCGCAGATGACCCAGTCGAAGGCGCTCTGAAGGGCGGCGATGACCTTCTCGACACCTTCCGGCGTCAGATTGTCCTTGTCGCGGGTCTGGGAGGCCGGCAGCAAATAGAGCGTTTCCAGGCGCTTGTCGCGGATCAGCGCCTGCGACAGCTTGGCCTCGCCCTGGATCACGTTGACCAGATCATAGACGACGCGGCGTTCCGCGCCCATGACGAGGTCGAGATTGCGCAGACCGACGTCAAAGTCCACGACGACGACTTTCTCGCCGTTCTGAGCGAGTGCGGCGCCCAGTGCGGCGCTGGACGTCGTCTTGCCGACGCCGCCCTTGCCCGATGTAACTACGACTACCTTGCCCATTCGTCTCTCCAAGTATCTGTGAATTCGCCTTCGCCTACGTCCTCGTGACCCCGGCCGGATCGACCTGAATCACCAGATGCGGATGGCCAGCATCCACACCCTTCCTTGCCTCGGCCTAACCGAGCGTTCCCGCCTTCAGCTCTTCGCCGTCGAGCCAGATCTGCACGGCCTTGCCGCGCAGGTTCTGCTCCATGTCGTCGGCCGTCTTGTAGAAGCCGTCGATCGCAATCAGTTCCGCTTCGAGCTTGCGGCAGAAGATCCGCGCCGAGGCATTGCCCGTGGTGCCGGCCATCGCCCGGCCGCGCAGCGCGCCGTAGATGTGGATCGAGCCGCCGGCGACGACTTCGGCGCCCGAGGCGACCGAGCCGATAATCGTCACGTCGCCTTCGGGGAAGAACAGCGACTGGCCGGAGCGTACCGGCTGGGTGACCACGATCGACGGTGTCGCCTTGGCGGCAACCGGCTCTGCCGTGATCACCGTCTCCGCGCCTGCTTCGGCTTCCGCTTCCGGCACCTCGGTCTTTTCGGCCTGTTCCGCCATCTTGGCTTCGTAGTCCGCCGCTGGGCGACCGTCGGTCATCGCGGGCGGAAGGTCGGCGCCGAGCAGAGACTGACGCGCACCTTCGATGCCCATGATACGCACATTGCGCTTGCCGAGCTGGTCGACGAGTTCGCGCAGTTGCGACCGGTCGATATCAAGGCCATCGACGTCGAGCACCACCGGGCGCCGCAGGAAGAAACCGGCGGAGCGGGAGGCGAGATGGTCGAGGCGGGTGAGCCAATCCTCGAGCGGAAGCTCGGGGGTCAGCGCTAGCGCAAGGAAGGATCGCCCCTTGAGGCGGATCGGCCGGGATTCGGTTAACACATCGTTCATCTTGGTAAATTTTCCGTTGCTTCGGTGTATCGATCAAATGGTTAACAAATGGTTAATTCGGCAATGCGAAGGTTAATGAGGCGGCCTTGAGGACCGGTCGCCGAACGCTGGAAAACAAGGAAAATCGGGCGGCGGAAAAAGCTGCTCTTTTGCCCATCGGTGCCCTGGTTTCGGCCGATCAGACGCGGCGCCCGGCGCCGGGAGACGCAGAAAGCGTCGATGAGGCAAGAGCGATTCGTCCGGCCCCCTAAGGGGAGTTGACATTGGAACGCTAAAATAAGAACATAACAAGAACAAAACGGAGGTTCCCATGAATCGGATGGAGACCATGACCCACACGGAAGAAGTGATCGAACGAGCCATGGCCGCCGTTGCGGCCGCCCGCAAGAAGCGGGAACGCGAGGCCGAATGGCGCAAGCGCACCTTCGGCCGCATCGACATGGCGCCGCCATTGCCGCGGCTGAAGCGTGGCGGTGTCCAGCTTTCGCTTCGGCTCGACGGTTCCGCCCGCTGACGAAAGCGCCGACCGCTTCAGGCCCCGTGGCTGGATGACCTACGAAGCGAGCCGAGGCTTCGAGAGGAATGAACATGAGGCATCGTCGAAGCATCGACCTGATGCCGCGCGAAGACGCCGCCGACTACGGGGCGACCCTGGAACTCTTGCCGGAATGGTATGTGCTCGTAGCGAAATGCGGGAACTGCCGGCACCAGGGGCGGATCGATCGCCGCCTTATTGCAAACAGGCGCGGATGGGGCGTCTCTCTCAATTCCATCGGCCCGGCATTGAAATGCGTACGCTGCGGCAACAGGGAAGGGAACAAACTGCTTCTTGGCCGGTTGCCTCGGGACTGATGGGGCGGCGTGGGCAGAAAGCCTGGCGGGGCAAGTGTGTTGCCTTGAGCGCCCGAAGTGGATTTTTATCCGGTTGGAAATGAATCCTCATTATTTATAGTATAGAATCGGAATTTACCGATACGTTGCGCGGTTTCCTGACTTTTAAGCCGATAATTGTTTGATTGTTAACGAAAGTCATCAAGCGTGATTCGCCGAAATCGGCGCGAATTCGGAACAATTTATTATTCCTTTCGTTGATGTCGTGATCGAACGAAAGGATGAGATCATGAAGAAGCTTGTAATCGCCGCGGCTGTTGTTTCTTTGGTGGCAGGATCCGCATTTGCTGAGGATGCCAACCAGAAGGCTGGCACGGCCGCAGGTATCGTTGGCGGCGCGACGGCGGGTGCCGTTGTCGGTGGGCCGATCGGTGCCGGCGTAGGCGCCGTGGTCGGTGGCGCGCTCGGTGGAGCGCTGACGCCGCCGCCGCCGGAAGTCATCACCTATGTCGAACAGCAGCCCGCACCGCCTTCGGTGGTGGTTCAGGAGCAGGTGGTGATCGGTAAACCCATCCCGCAGGCCGTCGTCCTGACGCCCGTACCGGACAATCCGCGCTACGCCTATGCGGTCGTCAATGAGCACCGCGTGATCGTCGAGCCGCAGTCGAGAACGGTCGTCCAGGTCATCAACTGATCGCAGGCGGCTTTTACACCGTAGTCTCTGAAGAAGGGGTGGCGTTTCGCGCCGCCCCTTCCTTCTGCCCAGCTGTTGGCAAGGGGAGGTATCAAGCGCAGCTTGTTCGCCATACGGGCGACTGAGAATGACCGATCGGTCGTGTCGATTGGCAAGAACTGATACTCTGCAGCTTGGATTTCATCGACGGGGAAGCACGTCATGGGAGCTATCGCGCACGAGAACTGGCCGATCGAGACGTGGCGCCCGGGCGTCGAGACCCGCATGCTCATCTCCGCGCTCAACGGTGCTTCCGGACTGTGTCTGTTCGAGCAATGGATCGCGCCCGGCGCCGGCGCGCCCACCCATAGCCATCCTGTCGAAGAGGTACTGACGGTGGTCGCGGGGCAGGCGGAAATGTGGATCGACGACGAACGCGTCCTTCTCACCGCCCATCAATCGCTGATCGTGCCGAAACGACGTCGGCACGGCTTTGCCAATGTCGGCGGCGAAACGCTCCACATTCGCGCCGTGCTCGCATCCGCGGCCTTCGAGGCCAGCTTCGACGGCGCCGCGCAAGCGACGAGGCGCTGGGCAAGCGCATCGATGCGGGAATAGCGTAGGCCGCAACCGCGTCAGGCCGCCACCTCCCAGTGGGCGCGCTGCGCCATCACTCCTCTTAAGCGCTGGCAAAATTCGTCGTGTCCGCAAACGAGTGGCTCTCACGGTGCGTGGCTTGAGTCCTGTATTTTCCGAAAGCTCGCGCCCGGGACTCGCGGCAAGGCCACGGCGGTTGTCCGGCAATGCGACCGCGATGAAAATATACGCGCGAAATATCTAATATAAATCTCGAATTATATTGCTGTTAATTCAAGTATTTATTTCGGCATTGCTTTACGTATTTATGCACATACAGTCCAATGCGACGAATTAACATTCGTACAGCAAAGTATTTTTGAAAATCGTTTGAAGGGGAGTGATCGCATGGCGAGGATCGTAGGTTCCTATGGGAACGACGTTTTGAAGGGGACCGGGGAAAGCGACCGAATCTGGGGGCTGTTCGGCGCCGACACGATCGATGGCGGCGCTGGTGATGATTTCGTCAGCGGCGGCGGCGGGCGCGATACCCTCATCAGCTCGAGTGGCTACGATCGGCTCGACGGCGGCGCCGACGACGACCAGATCGTGCTCAACGGGACGGGTGGCGCGGTCACCGGAGGGGCCGGCTATGACGGTCTCGTGGTCGATTTCTCGCAGACCTCGCAGAAGATGGTGTTCAACGGCGCGGCCGGCCACGGTTATGTCGGCGATCCCGACGTCGCCGGGGGCCACGTCTTCTTCCACGATATCGAGTGGCTGCGGGTGCTTGCCGGCAGCGGCGACGACAGGATCGCCGGTACCGCCTCGGGCGACAACATCTCGACCGGCGCCGGCAACGATGTCGTCTACGCCGGTGGCGGAAACGATCTCATCACCAACAGCGGCGGTCACGACCGTCTCGATGGCGGCGCGGGCAACGACCGCTTCGTTCTCATCGGTACCGGCAGCACCGTTTCCGGTGGCAGCGGCACCGATACGCTGGCCATCGATCTCGTCGCCGCCAAAGCCCCGGTCGTCTTCAACCTGGAAAACGGCCACGGCATCATCGGTTACCAGGCAGCGGGCGAGCGGCACATCTTCGTCACCTATGACGGCATCGAAAAGATCGAAGTGACGACGGGAAGCGGCAACGACCGGATCCTCGGGAGTACCCTTTCCGATGTCATCCAGACCGGCGGCGGCAACGACTTCGTCGATGCGGGTGCCGGCGACGATACGATCATTGACGGGCTCGGCGCCAATCGTCTGTTTGGCGGTGACGGCCGCGACCAGATCACCTCGACGCTCTATTCGGCAGAAATCGACGGTGGGGCGGGCCAGGACTGGCTATGGATCAAGGAAACACAGCGCACGAGCGACCTGACGATCGACTTTTCCGCCGGACGCGCCTCGACTGGCACGGTCATTAACGGCATCGAGGAGGCGAGCCTCATGCTCGGCAGCGGCAGCGATCGGGTCATCGCCGGCGATCTGACCTATCTCGTGGTCGAAGCCGGCGCTGGAAACGATCATCTCGAAGGCGGCGCCGGGGCGGATGCGCTTTATGGTGAAGACGGCAACGATTACATTCACGGGGGTGCCGGAAACGACACGATCGTCACCGGCGCCGGCGACGACGTGGCCTATGGCGGCGACGGAAGGGACACGCTTGCCAATACCGGCGGCAGCGACGTGCTCGATGGCGGGGCCGGAGACGACTGGCTGCAGGACACCTTCCCCGGCAGCGGCAGCCTCGGCGTCGCGTCGATCCTGCGTGGCGGCGCGGGCAATGACACGATCAATGCCCGCTACCTCGGCGAGGTCGATGGCGGCGAGGGCCGGGATCTCCTGAACCTCAACTATGGCGGCCTGCCGGAGGCGATGGACTTCGACGCGGCACGGGGTCTAACCCATACCGGCCTGACCTTCACCGGTATCGAATATTTCAACGTCTCGAGCGGGGGCTACGACGATGTGTTGCGCGGCGGTGACGACAACGACACCTTCTATTCTTCGAGCGGCAACGATATCCTCGACGGGCGCGGCGGCGACGACAGGCTGAGCGGGGCGTCGGAAAACGACCAACTTTTCGGTGGCGACGGGGCGGATTTCCTCGATGGCGGCTCCGAGAACGATCTGTTGAGCGGCGGCAACGGCAGCGATGTGCTGACGGGCGGTCGCGGCGCCGACATCTTTTCCTGGTCGTCGGAAACCTCCGGCGAGGCAGGCCTCGACCGCATTCTCGATTTCGATGGTCGGCAGGGTGATCGCATCGCCTTTTCCGACGAGGCCCAGGACACGACGGGTATTCACAGCTATGCCGATTTCCTGGCCGCGGCGCGCGATACGGCCGATGGCGTCTTCGTCTCCTTCAATGGCTCTGAGACCGAAGGCATTCTGATCGAGGATGTCTCGCTCTCGGTGCTCTCGGAGAGCGATCTCGTCTTCGGCTGAGGCTCCGTCGTCAGACCTCCGCTGCCGCACCTTCGTCTTTGGGTGCGGCATCGTCGGCCTCCGTGGTCAGGCGCCCATCGATAAGGTGAAGGCGCCGGTCCATGCGCGCGGCCATGTCCAGGTCATGAGTGACCGCGACCACGGTCTTGCCCTCGTCGCGCACCAGCGTTTCCAGGATCCTGAAGACCTGCTCGGAGCTCTTGCTGTCGAGGCTGCCGGTCGGTTCGTCGGCGAGGATCAGCGGCGGATCGTTGGCGAGCGCACGGGCGACCGCGACGCGTTGGCGCTGGCCGCCCGAAAGCTGGTCCGGCCGCTTGTCCAGGTGATCGGCGAGCCCGAGTGCGGCAAGCAACTCGCCTGCCTTCTCCCGCATCTCGCTCCGGCCAAGGCGACCGAGCTTGCGCATCGGGATCTCGACGTTCTCGCGGGCGGTAAATTCCGGCAGCAGGAAGTGAAACTGGAAGACGAAGCCGATATTGGCGAGCCGCGTGGAGGCCCGTTCGTCCTCGTCCATCTGCGCCGTATCGCGACCGCGGATCGAAAGTGTGCCGCCGGTCGGCCGGTCTAGCAGGCCGAGCAAATAGAGAAGCGACGATTTGCCGGAACCGGATGGGCCGGTGACGGCGACAAATTCCCGCTCGCCGATGCTCAAGGTGATGTCCTTCACCAGCGTGACCGGCACAGTCTCCTTGAGTATTCGTGTCAGATCCTTGGTTTCGATCAGCGTGCTCATGTTGCGCCCCGGATGATGTCGACGGGATTGGCGCGGGCGGCGCGCCGGGCCGGCAGGTAGCCGGCGACCGCTGCCGATCCAAGTGCGAAGGTGGCGGCGATCAGATAGTGCAGCATGCTCCAGGCAATCGGCAGCCGGGTCATTTCCTGGCCAGTGGCCGCGAGTTCGAAACGGACGAGCGAGAGCGCGTAGATCATTGCGAAACCGAACGCCCAGCCGAGAAGCGTGCCGGCTATAGCGATGGCCACGCCTTCCAGTACGAAGAGGATGCGCATGTCGGCCTCGGTGAAGCCGAGCGACTTCATGATGGCGATGTCGCGCGCTTTTTCGTGCGTGATCGTCGAGATGATGTTGAAGATGCCGAAGCCGGCGACCAGCATGATCGCGGCGACGACCGTGTACATGATGACGTTGCGCACGACGAGCGCCTCGAGGATGGACTCGTTGGCTTCCTGCCAGGCAACGGCCTTGTAGCCAAGCTCCGCCTCGATGCGCCGCGCGACCGCCGGGGCGGCGTTCGGATCGTCGAGCTTGATATTGATCACGTTGATCGCGTTCGGCCGGGCCGAGAGGATCTGCGCGTTTTTCTGCAGCACATAGGCCTCGCCCTCGTCGCGGGCGGTCGTGCCGGTGTGGAAGAGACCGACGATCTTGAAGCGGCGGCTGAGCCCTTCCGAAGAGACGGCGGTGATCGTGTCGCCGAGCTTGGCGCCGAGCCGGGCGGCCATGGTATCGCCGATCACCACATTGTTGCCGCCGGCGGCAAGGGCTGCGAAACTGCCCGCCTTGAAGTCTCCGATGATCGGCGAGACCCGCGGCTCCGCCTGCGGATCGATGCCGATGACGACGGCGCCCACCTCCTGGCCGGAATAGCGAAGCACGCCCTGCGTCTTGAGGGTGGCGGCAAAGCGGCCGGGAACCCAGCCGTCGAGCCAGGAGAGGGCTGCCGTCGGGTTGATGATGCCGCGGCGGTCGTCGCGTGGTCTCAAGCCGGAAATGGCGGCGGCATCGAAAAGGTCTTCTGCCGGCTGGCGGCGCGCCGTGCGCTGCTCGTCGGTCACCTGCACATGCGGCATGGTGTCGACGAGTTGGCGGACGAAGTCGTCTTGGCCGCCCTGCATCAACGCTGCCATGGCAATGGAGAAGCCGACACCGACCGCCACACCCAGCATCGCAACGATCGTCTGCCGGCCCCGGCCGGAGATGTGCGTCAGTGCGATGTCGAGGATGAGGCGCATGACGGGCTCATTTCTCTGGGGCAGGGGTGGCCTTCACCCGCGTGCCGTCGGCAAGGCCGGTCGGGAAGGGCGAGACGATGCGCGCGTCGTCTTCGAGGTCGGAGAGGATCTCGACGCCGTCGGCGCCGCGGATGCCCGTTTTCAGCTCACGGATCCGGGCGCGATTGCCGTCGATCACGGCGGCCTTCGTTCCCTCCAGCGCCACGGTCGGGATGATCAAGGCGCCCTTGGCGACCCGCACGATGATGTTGACGTCGGTCGACATGCCGATCCGAAGTGGCGTGTCGTCGGGCAGCCGAAAGCGCACGCGATAGGTCTTCGTTACAGGATCACCCTTGGGCGTGATGCTGTCGACCGTCGCTTCCAGCTTGCGATCGGGGAAGGCATCCGATCGGAGCAGCGCCTGCTGGCCGACTTCGACGCGTGGGATATCCTCTTCGTTGACGTCGGCGGTCACGATCAGCGGCTTCGGCTCCCCGACCCAGAAGAGCACGGTGCCGAGATCTGCGACCTCGCCGATCTCGCCGTCCTGCCGAAGCACCTGTCCGGCGCTCGGTGCGCGCAGCACATAGGTCGCGAGCCGCGCCTGGCGGCCGGCAACGAGCGCTTCGAGCTGGCCGAGTTCGCTGCGCGCCCGGTCGACCTCCTGTTCGCTGATCGTGCTGCGCTCGGCGAGCGCCAGCTTGCGGCGGTATTCCTCCTGCGCCAGCGTCAGTCGCGCCTGCAGTTCGCCGAGCGCCGCTCGCGCCTCGGTGTCGTCGAGACGGGCTAGCACGTCGCCCTTGGCGACGCGCTGCCCCTCGCAATTGCACTGCTCGACAATGCGCTCGGCGACTGTCGGCGTGACTTTTGCCCAGGTGCGCGGCTCGACCACGCCATCGGCATAGATGATCTCCGCCGCATCGCCGCGTTTCGGCGAAATGACGGAGACGGGAACCGGGCGAAGAAAATACCAGGCGCCCGCCGCACCGATGGCAACGACAACGGCCGCTCCGATTGCATAACGAGTGAGCCGCACGAGACGCTCCTTGAACGCTTCCTATCCGTTCTGTATAAATAGACCGACGGTCGGTTTGTTTCAAGGTCGTCGACTTCCTCGACCTTCGGCAGCATCGTGGACCGCGCCGCAAACCCGTGCTAAGCCGCCCTTCTGGGAGCGCTCATGGTCAGAACGAAGAAATCGCCGGAAGTCCGATCGAACGAGTTGATCGATTGCGCCGAGCGTTTGTTCTTCCTGCACGGCTACGAGAACACGACGGTCAACGACGTCATCCGCGAAGCCAACGTCTCCAAGGGCGCCTTTTACCACTATTTCGTCTCAAAGGAGGCGCTGCTGGAGGCGGTCGCGACCCGCCTGGCTGCGCGGAACCTGAAGGAATTGCAGCCGCTTTTCGAGGATCCGTCGCTCGACGCGGTCGGACAGTTGAATGCGCTTTTCGCCGGCTCGAGGCGGCTGAAGCTCGACATGGCGCCGCAGCTGAAGAACAGCTTCAACGCCCTCTTCAAGCCCGAAAACGTCGCGCTTTACCACCGTATCGACGAGGCGCTGATGACCGTCAGCCTGCCGCTGGTCGCCGAGATGCTGCGGCGTGGGCATGCGGACGGAACGCTCGACGCGCCCGATCCGGAAGCGTCCGCCCTGATGCTGCTGCAACTGCGGCTGAGTGTCGCCAAGGTGATGCACAAGGCCCTGCAGCGGCAGGAGGCCGGCGACCTCGACGGCGCGGCTGCGATGCTCGACGGCTGGATGCGAACCTACGGCACGGCCATCGAACGCTTTCTGAAGCTTCCTGATGGAACGATCGAAGTGACCGAACCGGGTTTCTCCCGCGCTTTCCTCGAGGCATAGCCGACAGTTCGGTAGCCGGCTCGCGCGTCATTGCCGACCGCAGCCACAGGGATCAAAGCGCTCCGTCGACCGCGCCGCTGTTACGCTCGCCGGTGCTCGTCGCCGACGGAAAAAGCTGCGAGCCGAAGGCGCCCTGGCTGCTGATCTCTGGGAAACTGACATCGGCGATCTCGAAATCGGGCATCAGGGCGAGCATCGGCAGGATACGTTCGAACACCGCGCCGCCCAGTGGTGCTGCATTCCAGCCGGAGGTGCGGAAGCCGTAGGTCTCTTTCAGACCCTTGGGCTCGTCGAGCAAGGTGAGAAGCAGGTAGCGCGGATTGTCGACGGGAACGACGCCCATGAAGGAGGTGATGTTCAATTCCTTCGAGTAGCGCCCGCCAACCACCTTTTCGGCCGTGCCGGTCTTGCCGCCGATGAAGTAGCCTTTGACCTCCGCCTTCTTGGCCGAGCCGGTCTTGGCGTTGAGCCGCAGCAGATAGCGCAGCGCCTCGCCGGTCTCCGGCTTGATCAGATCGCGCGCGATGATGCGCTCGTCGAGCGCCGCGCCCTTGATCAGCGTCGGCCTTATGAGACGCCCGCCGTTGACGAGTGCCGCCACCGCGACGCTCGCCTGCAGCGGCGTCACGGCGATGCCGTGACCGTAGGACGCGGTGGCCGTGTCGATCTCGCCCCAGCGCCGCGGCAATTGCGGATGGGCGCTTTCCGGCAGTTCCGTCGTCAGCCGCGACATCTGCCCGAAGCGCGTCAGGAACGCCCGCAGGTTTTCTGGGCCGACCGCGATTGCCATCTTCGCCATCGAGATGTTCGAGGAATAGATGAAGGCCTCCGGCACCGTCAGCGGTCGATGCTGGCCGCGGTAGTCGTTGATGCGGAAGCGGCCGAAGGCGAGCGGCTTGCTGGCGTCGATGACGGAGCGGAGCGTGAACTGGCCGGAATCGAGCGCCATGGCCGTCGTCAGTGCCTTGAAGGTCGAGCCCATTTCGAAGGTGGCGGCGGCGATGCGGTTGATGCGGTCGGGCTTCAGCGCATCGACAGGCAGGTTCGGGTCGAAATCCGGGTAGGAAACGAGCGCCAGGATCTCGCCGTTGGTGACGTCGAGCACCAGGCCGGCGCCGGCCTTGGCGCTGAACTTGGCGATCGCCTTGCGCAGCTCGACCTCGAGCGCGTGCTGGATGCGGATATCGAGCGTCGTGCTGACCGGCTCGAGATTGCGATGGGAGAGATCCATGCCGCTCTGGCGCAGCACCTCCAGCCCCTGGCCTTCGATCCAGCGCTCGATCCCGGCGATGCCGATATTGTCGATATCGACGGTGCCGAGCACATGGGCGGCAAGCGTACCGTTGGGATAGAAGCGCTGCTTCTCGCGCTGGAAACCGATCGCCGGAAGGCCGGCGTTCCAGACGGCCTGCTCTTCGGCGGGCGTTACCTGGCGCTTGATCCAGGCAAAGGCCGCACCGCTCTTCAGGCGTCGATAGAGGTCGCGCCCGTCGAGATCAGGAAAGATCTCGGTCAGCTTCTCGACCGCCTCGTCGACATCGACGATCAGCCGAGGCTCGGCGTAAAGCCCGGAACTCGGAACGTCGATCGCCAGCAGATTGCCGTTGCGGTCAAGGATGGAGGGGCGGCCGAGCGATGGCGGTGGCGGTATGTAGCCGGTGCGCTCATAGTCGGCGACACCCAGCTGGACAAGCCGCGCGAGCATGAGGCCGAAGACGAGCGCGAAGGCGCCGATGACGAGGAGAAGGCGACCGCGGGGATCCGGCCGGGGCTGAACCTTGCGTGCCATCTCAATAAAGTCCGCTGCTGTTGGTGAGAAGTTTTTCGCGCTGTTCGGGCGTAAGGTCCGCATCGGCGGTTGCCGATGTGCTCGCCGTCTCGAAGCCGTCGATGACCGGGCAGCCGCCGGCGCAGGGCGCGGTGCCCGGCTTGAAGGATTCGAGAATGGCGCCCGGCGTGCCCGCCGGCACCGGCTGGCCACTCCTCCGGTCGATCGCCTCGACCGTCATGCCGGTTGGCGCGTGGAAATCGGCCGCCGGCCGCCCGGCAAGCGCCACCTTCATGAAGTCGATGAAGATGGGTGCGGCAAGGCCACCGCCGGTTTCGCCATAGCCCATCGGCTTCGGCGTGTCGTAGCCGAGGAAGACACCCGTGACGACATTAGGCGTGTAGCCGACAAACCAGACGTCCTTCTCGTCATTGGTGGTGCCGGTCTTGCCGGCGATCGGCACGCCGAGCCCGCCGACGTTTCGGGCGGTGCCACGCTCGACAACGCCGCGCAGCATCGAGGTCACCTGATAGGCGGTCATCGGATCGAGTACGTAGTCGCGGTCGTCCACGGGCACGGGCTCTTCCTGGCCGGTCCAGTCGGAGGCGGAGCAAGCGTCGCATTTGCGCTGGTCGTGGCGAAAGATCGTGCGGCCGTAACGATCCTGGATGCGATCGACCATCGAAGGTGTGACGGCCTTGCCGCCATTGGCGATGACCGCATAGGCCGAGACCAGCCTGAGCAGCGTCGTCTCGCCGGCGCCGAGCGACATCGGCAGGTAAGGCTTCAGCTCGTCATAGATGCCGAAACGCTTGCCATAGTCGGCGACCAGATCCATGCCGAGATGGCGCGCAAGGCGCACGGTCATCAGGTTGCGGCTGTTTTCGAGCCCGACGCGCAGCGTCGAGGGGCCGCTGAAGCGCCCGTCGTAGTTCTTCGGCTTCCACATCCGCCCGGCGCCATCGGCAAGGGCGATCGGCGCATCCATCACCAGCGTCGTCGGCGCATAGCCGTTGTCGAGGGCGGCGGCATAGACGAAGGGCTTGAACGACGAGCCCGGCTGGCGATAGGCCTGGGTTGCGCGGTTGAACTCCGACTGGGCATAGGAAAAACCACCGGCAACTGCCAGCACCCGGCCGGTGTTCGGGTCCATCGAGACGAGTGCGCCCTGCACGAGCGGCGGCTGCCGAAGCACGTAGCCGTCGCCCACCTTTTCCACATAGACGACGTCGCCGGGCGCCAGAACCCCGTCCGGTCCCGCGGCGCAGCCCCGCTTTGCCTTGGCCGCGCGGCAGAGCGCCCAGGCCATGCCCGACCGGTCAAGGCGGATCGTCTCGTCGGTGCCAAGTGCCCCGCTCCGTGCCGCAGCCGGCGGTCTTAGCCCGATCTCTGCTCCATCCTTGTCGGTCGCCAGCACCACGCCGAGACGCCATTCCGGCACGTCGGCAAGCGGCTGCAGCTTGGCGAGTGCCGCCGCCCAGTTTCCGCTCGAGGGCAGCCGGGTGACGGGGCCGCGGTAGCCCTTCGCCTGGTCATAGGCGACGAGGCCCTTGCGCAGTGCCACCATGGCCGCCGCCTGCAATCGCGGATCGAGTGTCGTTCGTACCGAGAAGCCGGCCGTATAAAGGGCGGCCTCGCCATACCGGGCGTTGAGTTGGCGGCGGACGTCCTCGGTGAAATAGTCGGAACTCGCGACCGCGGGCGATTGCTGGCGTTGCCTGACGCCGAGGGGGGTGGCGGATGCCTTGGCGGCGGCCGCGGCGTCGATGACGCCGTTCTGCCGCATCTGGTCGATCACCCAGTTGCGGCGGCCGGTGGCCCGTTCCGCCTGTCGGTCCGGGTCGTAATTGTTGGGCGCCTTCGGCAGGGCTGCGAGGAAGGCGGCGTCCGCGACCGAGAGCTCGCTGACCGGCTTGTCGAAATAGGTGAGTGCCGCCTGCGCCACGCCATAGGCACCGCGCCCGAGATAGATGTCGTTGAGATAGAGTTCGAGGATGCGGTCCTTGGAATAGGTCTGGTCGATCCGAAGCGAAAGGATCGCCTCACGCAGCTTGCGCTCCACCGTGCGGTCCGACGTCAGCAGGAAATTCTTGGCGATCTGCTGCGTGATCGTCGAGCCGCCGATCATGCGCCGACCGGAGCCGTAGTTGGCGAGATTGGCGAGCAGCGCCGTGCCGATGCTCGCAACGTCGATGCCGGGATGGGTGTAGAAGTTCTTGTCCTCGGCGGAGAGGAACGCCTGGCGCACACGGGCGGGGATGGTGGCGATGGGCAGGAACAGCCGGCGCTCCCGCGCGAGTTCGGCGACCATGGTGCCGTCGGCGGCATAGAGGCGGCTGGTCACCGCCGGCTCCCAGTTGGCGAGTGTGCGGTGATCGGGCAGGTGCCGCGTCAGGGCTGCGACGAGCGCGGCGGAAGCCAGCGCGACGACGACAGTAAGATTGAGGCATGTGCCGAGCAGATTTGCGACGAACTTCATAATGGGCAGAGCGGACCTTCATGGCAGCAGGCAGCGTCGCCGGCACGGGCGTTCGTGCAGCGGGTGGGCGCATGCGGAGCGGAGTATTGGTGTACACCCACGTCCGCGGACGTGGGTTCGGCGACGGTGCCAGCGGCCGCTAGGGCCAGATGAAACGGCGCATGGATCGGGTCTCCGAAAGCGGTGCGATTGACCGCGCCTTTCCTGAGTTGGCGGCTGCCGGACAACGGCACGCACCGCCGATAAAGTTCACCGTAAAGGGATTGTGCTCGCGCAACAAACCACGTTTATTTGCGAGACCCATTAGGTGAGTTAGGGCATTCATGGTCAGGCCATATCTTCCGCTCAATGCGCTGCGCGCTTTCGAAGCCTCGGCGCGGCATCTGAGCTTTACCCGCGCAGCGATCGAGCTCTGCGTTACGCAGGCTGCGGTCAGCCATCAGGTCAAGCTTCTCGAAAACCGCCTGAACGTGACCCTGTTCAAGCGGCTGCCGCGCGGACTGATGATCACGGCCGAGGGCGAGGCGCTGCTGCCGGTCCTGCGCGATAGCTTCGACCGGATGGCGGACATGCTCGACCGCTTCGAGGCGGGGCATATCCGCGAAGTGCTGATGATCGGCGCCGTCGGCACGTTTGCGGTCGGCTGGCTGCTGCCGCGGCTCGCCGATTTCCAGGCGAAATATCCCTTTGTCGACGTCCGTCTTTCCACCAACAACAACCGCGTCGACATGGCGGCCGAGGGCCTCGATTTCGCCATCCGCTTCGGCGGCGGTTCCTGGCACAATATCGAGGCAACGCGGCTCTTCGAGGCGCCTTTGTCCGTGCTTTGCATCCCCGAGATCGCCGAGCGACTGAAGACGCCGGCCGATCTGCTCGACGAGACGCTGCTCCGGTCCTACCGGGCCGATGAGTGGGTGACCTGGTTCGATGCAGCCGGCATCGCCTATCCGGCGCCGCTGCTCAAGGGCATCGTCTTCGACAGTTCGCTGGCGATGATGGAGGCAGCTGCCCAGGGGATCGGCGTGGCACTGGCGCCGCCGCTGATGTTCTCGCGGCTGCTGTCGAACGGCACGATGCGCCAACCCTTCGACGTTCATACCTCGATGGGAAGCTACTGGCTGACGCGGCTGAAATCGCGCCCCGTCACGCCGGCGATGACCGCCTTCCACGATTGGCTCGCGGCGGCCGCCGAGCAGGAGGCGGCGGCCTTGCCGGCCACGCCGGACGTTATCGCAGGCTGATCCTCCGCCACAGGGCCGTGGCGCCGCAAGGTGTGCCACCCATGCGCTGCGCGGAGTTGTGTCTTGTAGGCCTAATAATTCTAATGCCTACCACCAATTCTACTGATGGTAACGGCGCACGGCTTTTCCGCTCACTCGGACGATTTGGCCGTCGAGCACTCGTAGACCGTCCGTCCGCTTTGCGCGTCGACGCCGGCAAGGCTCACCTCGTAGCCCCAGAGATGGCGGATATGGCGCATCGTCGCGTCACGGCTGCCTTCGTCGAGCAGGATGCCGTGCTTGACGTTGTGCTGCAGCCGCAATTGCCGGTCGCCGAGGAGATCGACGTCCATCACCTGGATGTCCGGCTGGTTGGCGGCAACGTCGTAGCTGTTGGCGAGCGCCGAACGAACGGCGGAGTAGCCGCGCTCGTTGTGGATCGAGGCAACCTCGACGAAACGATCCGACGAGCGGTCGGAGAGCTGGAACAGCCGGAACTTGCGCATCACCGCCGGGCTCAGATACTGCAGGATGAAGGACTCGTCGCGATGGTTCGCCCAGGCGTCACGCAGCGTTTCCATCCAGTCGCCGTTGCCGGCAAAGGAGGGGAACCAGTCGCGGTCTTCGTCCGTCGGCTCGGTGGCAATCCGCTGGATGTCCTGCATCATCGCAAAGCCGAGCGCGTAAGGATTGATGCCCGGATAGCGCCGATCGTCGAAATCCGGCTGGAAGACGACGTTGGAATGGCTCTGCAACAGCTCCAGCATATGGCCTTCGCCGATCCTGCCCTGGTCGTAGAGGCGGTTGATGATGGTGTAGTGCACGAAAGTGGCGCAGCCCTCGTTCATGACCTTGGTCTGGCGCTGCGGTGAAAAATACTGCGCGATCACGCGCACGATCCTGAGCAGTTCCCGCTGCCAGGGCTCCAGGATCAGGCTGTGTTTTTCGAGAAAATAGAGCAGGTTCTCTTCCGGCAGGTTGAGCACCTTTTTGCGCTCGGAGGCGTCGCGCTCGGCCTCGGCCGGATCGCGGTTCTCGGCCACCTGCGGCAGCGTTCGCCAGAGGTCGCTATAGGTCTGCTCCTCATATTCCAGCCGTTCACGCGCCCTCTCGCGCACCTTCTCCGAGGAGAGGCGCGGCGGGCGGCGGTAGCGGAAGACGCCCTGGTCCATCAGTGCGTGGGCGGAATCGAGGATCGCTTCGACGGCGGCGGTGCCGTGGCGCTCCTCGCATTTGGTCACGTATTTCTTGGCGAAATCCATGTAGCTCAGGATCGCGCCGGCATCGGTCCACTGGCGGAAGAGATAGTTGTTCTTGAAGAAGTGGTTATGGCCGAAGGCCGCATGCGCGGTCACCAGCGCCTGCATCGCCATGGTGTTTTCTTCCATGAGATAGGTGATGCAGGGATTGGAATTGATCACCAGCTCATAGGCAAGGCCGCGGTGGCCCTTGCGGTAGTGATGCTCTTCATAGGCAAAGCGCTTGCCGAAGGACCAGTGCTGGTACATGAGCGGCATGCCGACCGAGGAATAGGCGTCGAGCATCTGTTCGGAAGTGATGATCTCCAGCTGGTTCGGGTAGACGCTGAGGCCCATTTCCTCGATCGCGACCTGCTCGATCGCGTCATAGGCACGCGACAGCGTCGCAAAATTCCAGTCGGACCCCTGGAACAGGAGACCTGAGGTCGTGCGTCGTGCCATCCGGTCTCCCCCTCATTTCCGGGTGCGTACGGCCGGCTGCCGGGCAAAAAGCCTGCGGAAGACCGGGTAGATGTCGGCGGGTTTGGCGATCCGGGTCATCTGGAAATTCGACTTCTCGCCGTCCACCGTGCGATAGGCGCGCCAGAGCGCGGTACCGTTGTCCGTAGAGCCGAAGATTTCCGTCTCGCGCTCGTCGATGATTTCGACATAGGCATAGTACTGGCAGAGCTTCGTCAGCTTTTCCCTGAGCAGGGCCGCACAGTGTTCGCTGTCGCCAATGATGTTGTCGCCGTCGGACGCTTGGGCGGCATAGATGTTCCAGATCTGCGAGGGGTAGCGATCCTCGACGATCCTGATCATCTCTTCGAGCGCGGTCGATACGATCGTGCCGCCGCTCTGGGTGCTGTAGAAGAAGGTCTCCTCGTCGACCTCGCGCGCCTCGTCCGTGTGGCGGATGAAGACGATGTCGATGCGTTCGTACCGCCGCTTCAAAAACAGGTGCAGAAGCACGAAGAAGCGCTTGGCGAGGTCCTTCTCGCGCTCGCCCATGGAGGCCGAGACGTCCATCAGGCAGAACATCACGGCGTTGGCGTTCGGCAGCGGCTGCTGCTCGAAGCGGTTGAAGCGGATGTCGACCGGATCGACGTAAGGGATACGCCGCCGTTTCTTCTCGATCCTTTCCAGCTCGCCGCGCAGTTCCTTGAGCCTCTGTCGGCTCTTCGCCGTCGGCTCCGGTTCCGCTTCCAGTTGCGCGATCTCGTCGGTGACCGCGGTCAGTTCCTTCTCCTTCGGCCGGTGCAGCGCCAGGCGCCGGCCGAAACTGTTGCGCATCGTGCGCCCGACATTGATGTTCGTCGGCGTTCCCGCCGTGGCGAAGCCGGCGCGGCGGGGCTTGAAGGTGACGGTTTCCTTGAGGCTGAGCTTGACCATGTCGGGGAGCTCCAGATCCTCGAAAAAGAGGTCCAGCACTTCCTCGCGCGACAGGATGAACTGGAAATCATCGTCGCTTTCGCCGGTGCCGGGCTTGCCCTTGCCGCCGCCACCGCCGCCCGCTTCCGGTTTCGGCAGGCGGTCGCCTGCCGAAAACTCCTTGTTGCCGGGAAGAACGTAGTTGCGCTCGCCGGAGCCGCGGGACGGCTGGAACGTCGGCTCGCTGGCACCATCGGTCGGCATCGGCACGCCATGGGCGGCATCGACGTCGATGATCCTGTCCGACTTGACCTGATCCTTGATGACCCGCTTGAGCTCTTCGCGGGCCCGCTTCAGAAAGCGTTGTCGATTGCCGAGGCTCTTATCCTTCGGATTGAGCCGCCGGTCGATGAAATTCGGCATATACCAATCCCCTGCTTCGGCCCAATCCCCTGTTTCGGCATCGTCAGCCCGCCTTGTTGACCCGCATGTACCAGTCGACCAGCCGTCGGACCTGACGCTCCGTGTAGCCGCGTTCCGTCATGCGTTGGACGAACTCGGCGTGTTGCTTTTCGGATGCGCTGTCCTTCTTCGAGCCGAAGCTGATGACCGGAAGCAGGTCTTCGACCTGGCCGAACATGCGCTTCTCGATCACATCGCGAAGCTTTTCATAGCTCGTCCAGGAGGGGTTGCGCCCATGGTTCTTGGCGCGGGCGCGCAGGGTGAACTTGACAACCTCGTTGCGGAAGTCCTTGGGATTGGCGATGCCGGCCGGCTTTTCGATCTGCGACAGCTCGCTGTCGAGGATCTCCCGGTTGAGGATCTGTCCGGTATCCGGATCCTTGAAGTCCTGATCTTCGAGCCAGGCGTCGGCATAGGCGATGTAACGGTCGAACAGGTTCTGGCCGTATTCGCTGTAGGATTCGAGATAGGCCTTCTGGATTTCGTGGCCGATGAACTCGGCGTAGCGCGAGGCCAGCTCGGATTTGATGAAGTCGAGGTAGCTCGCTTCCGTCTCCTTCGGGAACTGTTCGCGGCGGATCGCCTGTTCCAGAATGTACATGAGATGCACGGGATCGGCCGCGACCTCCTTGGTGTCGTAGTTGAAGGTTTCCGACAGAACCTTGAAGGCAAAGCGGGTGCTGATGCCGGTCATGCCCTCGTCGACGCCGGCGGCATCGCGATATTCCTGAACGGACTTCGCCTTGGGATCGGTGTCCTTCAGGTTCTCGCCGTCATAGACCCGCATCTTGGTATAGAGCGGCGAGTTCTCATGACGCGCAAGGCGGGTGGAGACGGTGAAGCGGCTGAGGCTTTCCAGCACTTCCGGTGCGCAGGGGCTCTTGGTCAGTTCGCTTTCGCGCAAAAGCTTCTCGTAGATCTGCCGCTCTTCGGTGACGCGCAGGCAGTACGGCACCTTGACCACGAGGATGCGGTCGAGGAAGGCCTCATTGTTCTTGTTGTTCTTGAACTGCAGCCATTCGGACTCGTTGGAATGCGCAACGACGATGCCCTGATAGGGGAAGCCCCCGAAGCTTTCGGTGCCGTTGTAGTTGCCTTCCTGGGTGGCGGTCAAAAGCGGATGCAGCACCTTGATCGGCGCCTTGAACATTTCGACGAATTCGAGCAGGCCTTGCGTCGTGCGGTTGAGCCCGCCGCTGTAGGAGTAGGCGTCGGGATCGGCCTGGCTGTAGTTTTCCAGCTGGCGGATGTCGACCTTGCCGACCAGCGAGGAAACGTCCTGATTGTTCTCGTCGCCGGGTTCGGTCTTGGCGATCGCCACCTGGCGCAGCCGCGATGGCATCAGCTTGACGACGCTGAACTTGGAGATGTCGCCATCGACTTCGTCGAGCCGCTTCGTCGCCCAGGGGGAGATCAGACCGGTCAGCCGGCGTCGGCCGATGCCGTATTTGTCTTCGAGCAGATCGGCCATGCGGTCGGGATGGAAGAGGCCGAGCGGTGATTCAAAAACCGGGCTGACCTTTCCGCCGACCGCCAGCGTGTAGATCGGCTGAAGTTCCATCAGCTTTTTCAGGCGCTCGGCGAGCGAAGACTTGCCGCCGCCGACCGGGCCGAGCAGGTAGAGGATCTGCTTGCGCTCCTCCAGTCCTTGCGCTGCATAGCGGAAGTAGCCGACGATGCGCTCGATCGTATCCTCCATGCCGTAGAAGTCGGCGAAGGATGGATAGATCTTGACGGTCCGGTTTGAGAAGATGCGGCCGAGGCGTTCGTCCGCGCTGGTATCGATGAGGGTTGGATTACCTATGGCTGTAACCATCCGCTCTTGCGCGGTGGCATACATGCTTTTGTCGTCACGACATGCCAGAAGGTATTCTTGAAGGCTGATTTCTTCTTGCGCTGCACTTGTATAGATCTCCGAGAAGAGATCAAAAACGTCGCATTCGCTCTTTTGCATCATGCTCTCCCGCGGCCGCTGGCTGAGACGGGGATCGCTGCTTATCGGCTCGCTCATTCGAATAAACGGCGTCCCATGCGCAATGTTCCTTCAGAGTACTCGCTTTCTCGTGATTCTCGAAGGGGTTGTTTCAATGAATGAAAAATCGTGACTGCGGCATCACGAAAACCTGATCGAAGCGGCGGTCACGCGGCGTTGAAGGCGGGCGCGAGCGCGCTTGGCGCCGCGTGTGACCGGGCGTTTTCTGTGTCGGCGCCACGTTCGGTTGCGTCAGCCGCCGCCGGGGTCGCCAAGGCGGCGAACATGGGTGACCAGGGCCGCGTCGCCCATGGTCGCGGCCCGGACATGGCCGACGCCCGGCGCTGCAACCATGGATAAGTTGTCTTCGACACCGGCGGCGCGATGGCGGCCCCGTGCTTCGGCATGAGCGTGCTCGACGGCGCCGCCGTCCAGCGGCGCTTGAGCGAGGGGCAGAGGCGTTAGGCGAGCCAGGCCGGCAGGCGCGCCGGAACGCGGCCGGTGAGCGCTGCCTCGACGCAGTCGGCAAGGTTGCTGAAGCGCACGGCGCGGCCGGAAAGACCGGGACCGTAATGGGCGTATTTGCCGGAATTGGTCATCAGTGCCCGTGTCTTCGTCGGGAATACCGGCTCCGAAATCGAGCACCAGCAAAGATCCGGCAGCACCTGGATGCCGCTTTCTTCAAGGCGGGCAAGCAGACCTTCGTCGCGCGCGGCGGCAATCGCGTCTCGTCCGGCGGTGACGATGACGGCGACGTTGCTGTCGCGCTTGCGGCCGTCGAAGGCCGTGGCCAGAGCGCGGCATTCCTCAATCGACGCATGCGGGCTGCCGATGGCGACGAGTTCGACCTCCTCCGGACCGTCGTTCAGGAGCGACCAGGCAGCGGCCATGTCGGCGCGGTTGATCGTCGTGCGGTCGGCATCCTTGGCCGCGGCGCCTTCCGCTTCCGGGGTCACGCCCTCCACATGCAGCATCGGGGATGCAGACGTCGTGCCGAAGGCGGCGCAAAGCGCCTTGAGGTCGTCACGCGACGGGCGTGCCGATGCAAGACCGCGCAACAGCGGAATGCGGTCGGGCGCGGCCTTGCCGGCGAGGTAGCCGATCAACGGCCAGAAGGCATCGTCGATATTGTCAGGCAGCTCCACGTCGATGACGCGCGTCGCCTTGCGCGGCGCGTCGAGATAGACGCCCGAGAGCGGTGCGCGACCGGTCAGCGCGATGCAGAGGTCGAGAAAATCAGGGTGCTTCGCCGTACGCGCGCCAAGCACGGTGTTGGCGAAGATCACCGCATTGGATTCTGCCCAGGCGATCGCTTCGCCGGACTTCGGCGCGCTGTCGAGCAGATAGGGTGAGCAGGTGAAAGTCGGGCGGCAGCCCATGCGCACATAGGCGTCGGCCAGCCTGGCCGCCGGGTCGCCGAACGATTCCGGGACGCCCTGTGCCTGCCAGTTGGCGCGGTCGACGGAGATCGCGTTCATCGTCGTCGGCACCCGAACCTTGGCGCCCATGTCCGCCATCTTCTCGGCGAAGGTGAGGTTGGCCGGGCTCGCATAGATGCAGCCGTCGATATGGCCCTGGACCACGTCGATCAGTTTTTCCGCGCCCTGCTGCGCTGCCATCGCCGCGATGATGCGCATTGCCTGTTGCACCGCGATGCCGTCACGGCCGTCGAGCATGGCGCGATCGTCGTCGGAGAGGTCGAGCGCTGTCGTTGCCGGCGGAGCGACCGGGATTGCCAAGCCATCGGCTTCGATCGCCGTATCGCTGATACGCGCGGTCTTTGCCTGCGACAGCGCCTTGAACGCGTCGCGCGAAAGCCGCAGCACCGGCAGGGGTTTTCCGAACATTTCGGCCGCGATCAGCGCGCCGAGCGTCAGCACGTCCTCGGCTTCCGAGAAGACAAGGGCCGCAGGCGCACGGCCGGTCAGCGCCATGTCGAGCAGCACGCCCGAACCGGTGCAGGAACCGCGGCTCGACGGCATCATCAGGATGCCGCCGGTGAGACAGAGGCCGTGCAGCGGGTGGTGCACGTCGATCACCCGGCCCGTTGCCGGATCGACCCCGCCCCAGAAGCTCAGCGCCTCCTCAGTGGCGATGACGGGGCCATCGGCGGAGCCGGAAAGAATGCTGCGGGCGGAGATCGATTGGGTCATTTTACGACAAATCCATGAGCAAAGGGGTCGCGGTCATCGATGAAGATCGTGTTGATGCCGGTCATGCGGGCCCAGCCGGCGATCGAGGGAATGATGGCGTCACGGTCGGCGACCTCGGTCGCCGCCTCGACGCGGCCCTTGAACAGCGAGCCGATGATCGACTCGTGCACGAACTCGTCGCCGACCTTGAGCTTGCCCTTGGCGGCAAGCTGGGCCATGCGCGCCGATGTGCCGGTGCCGCAGGGCGACCGGTCGATCGCCTTTTCGCCGTAGAAGACGGCGTTGCGCGCATGCGCCTCGGCGTTTGTCGGTTTTCCGGTCCACTGGATGTGGCTGAGGCCCTGAATTTCCGGGTGCTCCAGATGCACGAACTCGTATTTGGCATTGAGCGCCGCGCGCAGCTTAGGGCTCCAGCCGACAAGTTCGCCGGCGGTGTGGTCGGCCATGTCGCAAAAATTTTTCTGCGGCTCGACGATGGCGTAGAAGTTGCCGCCGTAGGCGACGTCGACGACGATCTCGCCGAGACCCTCGACCTCAGCCGTCAGCCCCTCGGCGTAGAGGAAGCCCGGTACGTTGGTGAGGCGCACTTCTTCGACGAAGCGGCCTTCCTGGCGATAGGTGATGTCGACCTTGCCGGCCGGCGCGTCGATCGAAAGTCTGCCGGGCTCGCGCGGGGTGATCAGGCCGTTTTCGATCGCCATGGTAATGGTGCCGATCGTGCCATGGCCGCACATCGGCAGACAGCCCGACGTTTCGATGAAGAGCACCGCCACGTCGCAGTCCGGCCGGGTCGGCGGATAGAGGATCGAGCCCGACATCATGTCGTGGCCGCGCGGCTCGAACATCAGGCCGGTACGGATCCAATCGAACTCACGCAGGAAATGCGCCCGCTTCTCCAGCATGTTGGCGCCTTCGAGCCGCGGCCCGCCGCCGGAAACGAGGCGGACCGGATTGCCGCAGGTGTGGCCGTCGATGCAGGAGAAGGTGTGGTTGGCCATGGTCTAAACTCTGTCAGAAACGTTGGGGCGAGAAGGAGCTGATGTCGATCGCCGGCCGCCGGCCGGTGAGCAGGTCGGCAACGAGCCGGGCGGTGCCGGCCGATTGCGTCAGACCGAGATGGCCGTGGCCGAAAGCGTAGACGACGCGGCCCGTGGCGCGGGCGCGGCCGATCGCCGGCAGGCTGTCGGGCAGCGACGGGCGGAAACCCATCCATTGCACGCCGCCCTCGCTCTTGAAGCCGGGCAGGAAGGTCTGCGCCTTCTTCAGCATGGCCTCCGAGCGGCGGAAGTTCGGCGGCAACTTCAGCCCGCCGAGTTCAACGGCGCCGCCGACGCGGATGCCGGTCGAAAGCCGCGTCACGACGAAGCCGTGGCCGCCGAAGGTGACCTGGGTGCGCAGGTCAAAGGCATCCTGCGGCAGGGTGGTGTTGTAGCCGCGCTCGGTTTCGAGCGGGATGCGCTCGCCAAGCGTGCGGGCGACCTGGTGCGAGAACGCGCCGGCCGAAAGGACGACCTGTTCAGTCCGCCGGGGCTTGCCGTCGGCCGTCAGTTCGACGCCGCCTTCGACAGGCTTCAGCCCCGTGACCTCGGCGCGCTCGATCACGCCGCCCTTGGCGCGGAAATGGTCTGCCAGCGCCAGCGTGTAGAGCTTGGGATCGGCGATCGAATACCAGCCGGGGGTAAAGGTGCCATGGGTGAAGCGCGATGCGAGACCGGGCTGGATCTCGGCCATCTCGGCCGCGCCCATGTGCCGGAATTCGATGCCGTGTTCGGCGCGCGCGGTCCAGCCGGGAAGCGAGGCCTTCAGCTCGGCGTCGCTTTCATAGACCTGCAGATTGCCTTCCTTGCGCAGCATCGGCAGCGTGCCGGTCTCGGCCAGGAACGGTTCGAGTTCCGCCTTGGAGAGATCCATCATCGCCGTCTGCGCGGTCGTCGAATGGGCGACACGGCTTGCCGAACAGGCGCGCCAGAAGCGGAACATCCACGGCGCGATCTGCGCGGCATAGGCCGGCGGCACGCTCAAAGGGCCGAGCGGGTCGAGCAGCCACTTCGGCGCCTTCTTGAGGATGCCGGGCGAAGCGAGCGGCAAGATGTCGGTGAAGGCGAAGGCCCCGGCATTGCCCGCCGAGGCACCTGCTGCCGGACCTTCCCGGTCGAGCACGGTGACGGAAAGTCCCCGTGCCTGGGCGGCAATGGCCGCAGAAAGGCCGACAACGCCGGCGCCGATGACGATGACGTCAGGCTGAACTGCATTCTTCATGATCGGCTCAGTGCGTCGCTGCCAGGAACTTCTGGAGTTCCGGATCCTTCGGCGCGCCGAAGAGCGCCTCCGGTGCGGCGATTTCTGCCATCACGCCCTTGTGGAAGAAGGCGACGCGGTCGGAGACTTCGCGGGCAAACTTCATCTCGTGGGTGACGCAGATCATCGTCATGCCTTCGGAGGCCAGCATGCGCAGCGTGTCGAGCACTTCGCCGACGAGCTGCGGGTCGAGCGCCGAGGTGACTTCGTCGAACAGCATGTATTCCGGTGACATGGCAAGCGCGCGGGCGATCGCCATGCGCTGCTGCTGGCCGCCCGACATGCGGGTCGGGTAGACGCCGAGCTTCTCGCCGAGGCCGACGTGGGTGAGCTGCTTGACGGCGATCTCCTCGGCTTTCTCCTTGGAAAGGCCGAGCACCTTGCGCGGCGCCAGCGTGACGTTTTCAAGCACGGTCAGGTGCGGGAAAGCATTGAATTGCTGGAAGACGATGCCGAGCTTGCTGCGCAGCTTGTTGAGGTTCGTTGATTTCGCGTGGACCTCGGTGCCGTCGACCAGGATGCGGCCGGAATCGATCGGTTCGAGACCGTTGATGCAGGTGAGCAGCGTCGATTTTCCGGAACCGGAGCCGCCGATGATGGTCAGCACCTCGCCCTTGTTGACGGTGAGGTCGATGCCTTTGAGAACCTCCAGCGAGCCGAAGGATTTGCGAACGTTCTGGATCTCAATCATTGGACCACCGTTTTTCAAGGTAACCGCCGAGCCGGGCGATCGGGAAGCTGATGAGGAAGTAGATGGCGCCGCAGATCAAAAGGATCAGCAGCGGTTCCTGCAGGCGGGTGACGAGCACCTGCGAGGCGCGCAAAAGTTCGATCAGGCCGAGCCAGAGCACGAGTGCCGAGTCCTTCATGACGCCGAGCGTCAGGCCGATCCAGGACGGAAGCGACACGCGGGTCGCAAGCGGCGCCACGATGTAGCGCATGTCCTGCCACCAGGTCATGCCGAGCGAGCGGGCGGCACGGCGCGTCGTCGGCGGAACCGAAGAAATGCCGCCGCGAACGATCTCGGTGCAATAGGCGGCCGTATAGAGCGACAGCACCACGCAGGAGGTCGTGAACGGCGCCCAGCCGAGCTTGGCGATCGCCTGGAAGGCGTTGGCAAGCACCAGCTGGATCAAGAGCGGCACGGAACGGAAGATATCGAGCACGAAGGTGAGCGGCATGGCCCAGTAGGGGCCGACCTGATTGCGCACGACGCCGAAGATGATGCCGAGCACGGTGCCGGCCGTCACGGAGACGGCGGTGACCGCGAGCGTCATCAGGGCGCCCTGTAACAGAAAGCCGAGATCAGCGAGGGTGAGGGCGGTGTTGAACATCTCTCACCTCTCCTAGTAACGAAACATGCGCGCGGCGAGCAGGCGCGCGCCAAGGGTCACGGCTTTGGCGATCAGGTAGTAGATCACTGCGGCGATCGCGAAGAATTCGAAGGTGCGGAACGAGCGGGCGTTCAGCTCCTGGGTGATGCCTGCAAGGTCGGTGTTCATGCCGACGGTGACACCGAGCGATGTCATCAGGATCGCCCAGACCATCTGGTTGGTGACCGGCAGGAAGGCGATGCGGAACATCTGCGGCAGCACGATATAGCGGAAGGCCTGGACCGGCGTCATGCCGAGCGAACGGCCGGCGCGGGTCTGTGTATCCGGGATGGCCTTGAGCGCGCCGCGGAAGTTCTCGGCGAGATAGCCGGCATTGTTGAAGGCGATCCCCGCAAGCAACGCCGTATAGGGGCTGAGGTGAATGCCGAAATTGCCGAGGCCGAAATGGGCCATATAGATCTGGAACAGCGCCGGCGTGTTGCGGGCGATTTCGACCCAGGCGGTGGCAAAGCCACCGAGGATGCGATTGCCGGACAGGCGGCAGGCCGTGAGCGCGAGCGCCAGCGCCAGGCCGATGACCATCGAGAGCAGAGCCACCTGCAAGGTGACCAGCGCTCCATCGAGCATCTGCGGCAGGGCTTTGAGCGCCTGGTTCCAATGGAAGGTGTAACTGAACATGTTTCGTCTCGCCTCTTCGGAAACGAATAGCGGCGCGAAGCTAGACTTCGCGCCGCCAGATAGACGGCATATTAGCGGTAAACGCCCTTTGCCGTAAGGTCGGGCAGTTCGCCGCCGACCCACTTTTCATAGAGTTCGGCATAACGGCCGGTGCGGACCTGCTGGTTGATGAAAAGATTGAGGAAGTTGATGAAGCCGTATTCTTCGCGGTTGGTGAAGAGCGCGACGTAGTCGGTGTCGAACGGAGCCTTGCCGACGACGGAGATGCCGGCAAACTTGCCGCCCTTGACGTTGGCCTGGGCGACCGTCGAGGTCGAAACCGTGGCGTCGATCTGGCCCTGGCTGAGCGCGAGGAAGACGTCTGCCTGAGTCTGGTACGGACGGAACTCGCCAGCACCCCATTCCTTGACCTGCTTTTCGAGCGCGATCGCTTCGAACGTGCCGGCGGTCGCGCCGACGGTCTTGCCCTTCATGTCTTCGAAGGACTTGACGCCCGACTTCTCGTTGGCGGTGACAGCCATTTCGAAGGCGAAGTAAGGGATCGTCATGCCGACGGTCTTGGCACGCTCAAGCGTGTCCGAGGTCGAGGCAACGCCGACGTCGACACGGCCCGACATCAGAGCAGGAATACGCTCCGGGAACGGGGTCTCGACGATTTCGGCGGTGACGCCGAGGGCCTTTGCGAGATCGTTGCAGTAGTCGACGTCAAAACCGATCGGGTTGTTGTTCTCGTCGCGAGAACCCATCGGCGGGAAGTCGAGCACGACTGCGCAACGCAGCGTACCCGAGCCGATGACGTCATCCAGCTTGTCGGCATGGGCCTGGCTGGTCAGAGCAGCGGCCGCAACGAGGCCGAGCGCGAGCACCGAAGTCTTCATTTTCTCTCTCCCTGAAATGAGTGCCGTTTGACGGCTGAGGCACTATTCCGTTTTAGAGAGCACAAATCAATAGAAAAATACAATTAGTATACAAAAAGTATAAGTTCATAACGCAGAACGCGCGCAGGCATCCCATTTGTTTCGCGAAATGGGATGCCTGCGAAGCGATCTGTCGTGTCTTGCGGCTGCGGGCGGCAAGCCACCCGCAGCGTCTGCCGGTGCCTTAGCCCTGGAAGTCCTCGGGCAGCAGGCCTTCCGGCATGTTCTGGTAGGCGACCGGACGCAGGAAGCGGCGGATCGACATCGTGCCGACGCTGGTTGCGCCGAAGTTGGTCGAGGCCGGATATGGTCCCCCATGCACCATGGAATCCACCACCTCGACGCCAGTCGGGAAGCCGTTGACGAGCACGCGGCCGGCCTTGCGCTCGAGGATCGGGCGCAGGCGACGGGCGGTCTCGAGGTCGGCCGCATCCATGTGGATGGTGGTGGTCAGCTGCCCCTCGAAACCGCGGGCAAGCTGTTCCATCTCTTCGGTCGAACCGACACGGACGACGAGGCCGAGCGGGCCGAAGACCTCTTCGCCGAGCGCGTGGTCGGCAAGGAACTGGTCGCCGGTCGTCTCGAACAGGTTCGGCGAGACCGAGCGGCCGGAAGATTCGGTCGTCAGCAGCGGCTTCACGGTGTTGCGGCTTTCAAAGCGCGCCTGGCCATCGTGATAGGCCTTGGCGATGCCGTCGGTGAGCATCGTTTGCGGCGCGACCTTGCCGAGCGCCTCGACGGCGGCCGACGTGAAGCGGTCGGCATCGGCGCCTTCGACAACCACGGCGATGCCGGGGTTGGTGCAGAACTGGCCGGCGCCCATGGTGAGCGAGCCGGCCCAGCCCTGGCCGAGACCTTCGGCGCGTGCCTTCAGGGCTTCCGGCAGCAGGAACATCGGGTTGACCGAGCCGAGCTCGCCGAAGAACGGGATCGGCTCCGGACGCGCAGCGCAGAGATTGAAGAGCGCACGGCCACCGGCGAGCGAACCGGTGAAGCCGACGGCCTTGATCAGCGGATGCTGCACCAGCGCTTCGCCGACCTGGCGGTTGCCGCCCTGGATCAGCGAGAAGACGCCCGGGTGAACGCCGGTCTTGCGGATGGCGGCTTCGACGGCCTGCGCGACGATCTCACCGGTGCCCGGGTGGGCCGAGTGGCCCTTGACGACCACGGGGCAGCCAGCGGCAAGGGCGGCAGCCGTGTCGCCGCCGGCGGTCGAGAAGGCCAGCGGGAAGTTCGAGGCGCCGAAGACGGCGACCGGGCCGATCGGGCGCTGGATGAGGCGGATTTCCGGGCGCGGCGCCGGCTGGCGCTCGGGCAGGGCCGCATCGAAACGGCGGTCGAGATATTCGCCCTTCTCGATGTGATCGGCGAAAAGGCGGAGCTGGCCGGTGGTGCGGCCGCGTTCGCCCTGCAGGCGCGCTTCCGGCAGGCCGGTTTCCTGGGTGCCGATCTCGGTGATGGCTTCGGCGCGTGCTTCGATCTCATCGGCAATCGCGCGCAGGAACGCGGCGCGCTCGGCGCGGGTCGAATAGCCGTAGCTCAGGAACGCTTCTTCGGCCGCTTCAGCGGCGCGGTTGACCAGCTCTACCGTGCCGGTGGCGAACTGATGGACCGGCCCGTGGGCGGGTGCGGATGCGAAGGTACCCGCGCCGTCGAGCCATTCGCCGGCGACAAGGTGTTTTCCTTTGGGGGTGAAGGCCATCTGCCGATCCTTTCGTTCGATCCCGGATTGCCTTTTCTGGCAGAGGGGATCATGGCTGAATTGCACTTGTCGGATCTTTGTATACTATATGTATGCAGAACATCAATCGCCTGACTGGCCCTTCCGGATCAGGCGCAGCATTTGAGAGGGAGAGAGATGAGCGAAACCAATACCCTGACGATCGCAGCACTTTTCGAGCGCGTCGAGGCGATCTTCCTGAAGGCGGGGCTCAACGCCATTCAGGCCGGTGCACTGGCCCGGGTGATCGTCGCCGGCGAGCGCGATGCCTGCAAGTCGCACGGCATCTACCGCATCGAAGGGGCGCTCAGGACCGTCAAGGCGGGCAAGGTGAAGCCAGATGCCGTTCCGGAGCTCGATGCGCAGGAAGGCTCGGCCATCGTCAAGGTCAACGCCAAGGGCGGTTTCGCCAATCCGGCCTTCGAACTCGGCCTGCCGGCGCTGGCCGAACGTGCCCGTACGCTCGGCATTGCCGCGCTCGTCATCAATGATTGCACCCATTTCTCGGCGCTCTGGCCGGAAGTAGAAGGGCTGACCGGCGAGGGACTTGCCGGCCTCGTCATGTGCCCAAGCTATGCGACGGTTGCGCCGACCGGCGGCAACAAGCCGTTGCTCGGCACCAACCCCTTTGCCTTCGGCTGGCCGCGCGAAAACAAGCCGCCCTACGTCTTCGACTTCGCGACTTCGGTTGCCGCCCGCGGCGAGATCGAGCTGCACCGCCGTGCCGGCAAGCCTTTGCCGGAGGGCTGGGCGATCGATGCCGAGGGTAATCCGACCACCGACCCGGAAGCGGCGCTTGCCGGCGCCATGCTGCCCTTCGGCGGCCACAAGGGTTCGGCTATCGGCACGATGGTCGAGCTTCTCGCCGGCATCATGATCGGCGACCTGACGAGCCCGGAAGTGCTCGACTATCTCGGCACGACGACGCTGGCACCCTTCCATGGCGAACTGATCGTCGCCTTCTCGCCGGAGAAGTTTGCCGCCGGCCGTCCGGGCGATCCTTTCGCCCGCGCGGAAGTGCTCTTCGAAGCGATTGTCGGCCAGGGCGCGCGCCTGCCGTCGCAGCGCCGCTTCGTCGCGCGCGCCAAGTCGGAGGCCGAGGGCGTCGTGCTGAATACCGCCGAAATGGAGCAACTCGACCGCTTGCTTACCCTTGGATTGGATGCCGTCGCGTAAGCAACGGCTAACCTTTTCGCGGTTTCTTCGCTGCGCCGCCATCGCCGTCGCCGTCGATAAAAGAAGGCCCTCTCAACCGGAGGGCCTTTTCTACGAGAGGCGCACCCCACTCACCCTCTTCATCCTCGCGCTCGTGCCGGGATCCAGTAATCCTACGTCCGTCAGGTCTAAGGGCTCTTCCCCTGCTGGAGTCCTGACACAGGAATGAGGGAAATCTTGGCTGCTGCTTGCGATGCAAACGCGGCTTGCGGTCTTGAACGGGTCGACACAAAAAAAGGCCCTCCAACCGGAGGGCCTTTCTCGTTTTACGGGCCGATATTGATAATCAGGCCTTGTACTTCTGGACGGCGCCCGGGAGCTTGCTCCACTCGCCGTACCAGCTGTTGAACAGCTTGAACTGGGCTTCGACGTAGCCGCGCTGGCTGTCGGAGAGAACGTCGCTCTCGTTGAAGTGCAGCGTGTATTCCTTGTCGCCCTTCAGCACCATCATGTGCTTGAAGTAGAGAACGAGGTCCGGGCCTTCGTCGAAGGACGAGAGAACGGCGAGCGCCTGTTCCAGTTCCAGTGCGCGCAGACGGGCGTCGACGTCGCCTTCGGCGGCGGCGCGCGACAGGTTGCACATGTGGATGACTTCCTTCGGCAGGACGCAGCCGATGCCGGTGATCGCACCCGTTGCACCGCAGTTGACGAAGCCGTGGAACACGGCCGTGTCGACGCCAATCATCAGCGAGACGCCATCGTCACGGCTGGTGATGTTTTCGGCCGCATAGCGCATGTCGGCAGCGCCGCCGAATTCCTTGAAGCCGACGAGGTTCGGATGTTCGGCGCGCAGCGCGAAGAACAGGTCGGCGCGGGTGGCGAAGCCGTAGTAGGGGCTGTTGTAGATGACAGCCGGCAGGCTCGGGGCAGCCGAGAGAATTGCCTTGAAGTGGTTCTTCTGGGCAGCGACGACCGAGCCACGCGACAGAACGCGCGGGATGACCATCAGGCCCTGGGCGCCGACCTTCTCGGCGTGCGCTGCATGCGCGACGGCCGAAGCGGTGTTGACGGCGCCGGTGCCGACGATGACCGGGATGCCGGCCTTGACCAGGCGTTCGACGCCTTCCATGCGCTGTTCGTCGGTCAGGAGCGGCCAGTCACCCATCGAGCCGCAGTAAACCACGGCGGACATGCCCTGAGCGATCAGCTCCTTGCCCTTGCGCACCAGCGCGTCGAAATCGGGGGTGCGGTCTTCCTTGCAGGGGGTCATCAGCGCCGGGATGACGCCGGTGAAAATCTGAGCCTTCATCTGAAACTCCTCTCGGGCTTTGTCTTCAGGGCAGCGGCGCACCTACGCCCCTGCCTTTGATCTAGACAATAGCCGTTTGTATTTTATTTGTCGACAAGAAAAATACAAAAGCCGCTACAGGGCGATGTCGAGCTTGCTATTGCGGGCAAAAAGCTTCTGCACCTGCTCGACGATCTGCTCCGCATGCGCCTTGCCGAGCCGATCGGCAGCCTCGACGTCGCGCGCGGCGATCGCCGCGATCATGGCCGCGTGCTCGTCGACGAAACGCTGGGGAAACTGCTCGTCATAGGACTGGTAATAGAGACGCAGGATACGCCGCCCTTCGTCGAGCAGTCGACGAAACAGGCTGGTGAAGTAGGGGTTGCGTCCGCTTTCCGCGATCGCCGCATGGAAGGCAGCGTTGGTGGCGATCATCGTCAGCGCGTCGCGCGTCTGCACGGCTGCCGCATAGTCTTCGTGGAAGCCGCGAATGATCGCCAGGTCTTCCGGCCTATGGTTCTGCGCCGCAAGCCTTGTCGTGACGCGGTACATCAGCACCAACGCGTCGAAGAACGGATTGAGATTGAGGAAGTCGATGTTCGCGACCATCGTCGAGCGGTTCGGCAGGGTGTCGATCAGCCCTTCGCCGGCAAGGCGCACCAGCGCCTCGCGGATCGGCGTTCGCGACATCTTCAGCCGCTCGGCAAGCTGCACTTCGTCGATCGGGCTGCCTGGCGGCAGCACCAGGTCGAGGATCTCGTCGCGCAAGAGGTCATAGACCATCTTTACGCCGGAGCCGCGCTTGCGCTCGGGGATGGGGCTGTTGTCGGTGTCGATATCGGTCATGTCAGATTCCTTTGTCGACAAAAGAAATACTTGTCTCTGCCGCAGGGATCAACCGTTTCCGTGATGATGGGTGCATGGTGGCGGGTATATCCAATTACGTGTGTTTGCCTTCAGCGGCACTTTGTTGAAGGCCCTGCGCGGTTGCAACGCGCGTTTCATAAAAGCGCTGTTTGGAAACAGCATTGTGCAATCGGGCCGCCCGAACTTGCGGCTGACCCGGTGCTTTCTTCCGACCCATGCATTTCCCACATGGGAGCGCTGAGTTTTGAGCGCTGCAACTTACGGAAAGCCTGAGCTATAAGGTGTTCATCGAAGTGAACGAGGCGCCACGGACTGGCAGCCAGGCTTCGAAAGCCCATTGAAAGGGGGATCAAATGAACATCGCACGCTCCATCAACAACTGGCGCAAGTACCGTCAGACGGTCACCGAACTGGGCCGCATGTCGAACCGCGAACTTCGCGACCTCGGCATCGAACGCGCCGACATCGACCGCGTTGCACGCACGGCCTTCGCCCGCTAAGGCGACCTACATAGACTGAAGAATTGCCAAGCGCCTGCATCTCCTGCGGGCGCTTTTGCTTTTTGGCGCCTTCATTGCGCCATTGTCGTCGCACACATCGCTGGCACTGCGATTTGATTAATCGATTACTCCATTAATCCCATCTCTCGCCGCTTCCCGCAGGCGCGTGTTCCTTCAAGAGATAATGTGCCATGCCATCGTTTTCCCCTGAGATTGCCGATTTCTGGAGCGCATCCTTTGCGGGCGATGTTCTCGCAAGCGCGGATCGGTTCACCGTCACGGTCAATCCCGACCTGGACGACGACAGCCCGGCCATGGTGCTGCACACCGCTGAAAACGGCGTAAGGGCCGTTCTGTCGCCGACGCTCGCCGCCGCGCTACCGCCGATGGCGGGAGAGATGCTTACAGAGGCGACCCTTCGCCAGCGGCTCCGCAATGCCGGCATCGTTCTGAACGGTGCCGATAACCTTTTCTATTTCACCGAAGCCGACACGGCCGTGCTGCTGCGGGAGACGTCGAGCGACCATGTGCGCGCGCTCACGCCGGAGGATGCGGCGGCCTTCGCCCTGTTCCAGGGCTCCGCCTCGGAAGAGGATCTCGATGCGGCCTATGTGGAGTTGGATCACTGGTTGGTCTACGGCGCCTTCGATGGCGACCGGCTGGTCTGTGCCGCCAGCATGTACCCCTGGCAGGAGCGGCAGATCGCCGATCTCGGCGTGCTGACGCTTGCATCCGACCGGGGGAGGGACCACGCCCGTAAGGTCGTGCGCGCCATCAGCCGGGCTGCGCATGAAAGGGGCTACCAGCCGCAATATCGCTGCCAGCTCGACAACCATGCGTCGGTGGCGCTTGCCGGAGCCGCGGGCTTGACGCTTTTCGGCCAGTGGGAAGCGCCCTCCGAAGAGGGCTGAGACGCGGCTCGACGAGTATGCCGGGCCGTCAAAACGATGCTGACAGAATCTGGCAGGGGTCGCGCGTAAAGTGGTCGCAGGATAAGAGATCGAGGGATTGCAGATGTCGGCGCAGGATATGTTTCAGATGGGTGCAGCAAACAGGTCGGGCGAGCGCAATTTCTGGATCGGCGCGGTTTCCGGCGATGACCTGCAGCATGCTGCGGAAGACGGCTTCTCTCGCTTTGGCTACGGCTACGGCAATGTCCAGGCGATGACGCGCATGAAGGCCGGCGACGGCTTCATCGGTTATGCGCCGAACGCCGCCTTCAACGGCCGGGCGGGGCTCGCCTGTTTTGCCGCCATCGGCGTCGTCAAGGAGCGCCCGCCCTACTTCTTTGCCATGGGCGGTGTCGCGCCGCATCGCGGCGACGTCGACTGGGCCGACAGCATGGAGGCCCCGGTTCGCCCCTGGCTCGACAGTCTGGAATTTGCCGAAGGCAACCGCAACTGGGACCAGAAGCTGCGTGTCGGCCATCTCGCCATCAGCGAGCGAGATTTCCGCGTGATCGCGCGGGCCATGCATGCCGACCTCGGCATGGTTTTCCCGAGAGCGTCTGCCTATCGCCAGCAACTTGCCGGCTGACCGCCGTCGCCCTCAACCCGTCAATAGCACTGTTGCTTCCTCCCCCGTGTCGACCGGTTGCTCCACGGAGCCGGCCGGCACGCTGGCATACATGCCTGTGGTTCTGAATTCGGTCGGGCTCAGCCCGAACGAGCGGCGGAAGACCTTGGCGAAGTAGTTGGGATCCTCGAAGCCTGAAAGGATCGCCACTTCCTTGACCGGCAGGCTTGCCGTTTTCGTCAGCAGTTTGACCGCGCGCTGCAAGCGCTTCTGCAGCACATATTCGGCCGGCGCCATGCCTTCGCTGGCGGCAAAGACGCGGGAGAAATGCGCCCGGCTCAAACCCGAAACCCGCGCCAGTTCCTCCACCGGAAGCGGGTTCTGCAGGTTGTTCATGATGTGGTCGACGACGCGGTGCATCGTCTTGTGCTCATGACTGAACACCGGATGCGAGCCGAAGACGTCGTCGTAAAGCGCCATCGCCGCCTCGTAGGCGATCGCTGAGGCCTTGCCTGGCGTCTCGCCGCCGCGGATCAGCCGAAGGCTGCAGTCGGCCAGATGCTCGATCGTTTCCGGTTGCAGCTTCAATACGGGGCCGGTGACGGCAAGCAGGGCGCGGTGGATGCGCAGCGCCTCGTCGCCGTTCATCGAGATCCAGAAAAACTCCCAGCGTCCACCGTCTTCCAGCCAGTAGCGATGATTGTGCGGCACGAGCAACAGCAGCGTCTCTCCCCCGCGTATCCGATAGCTGCGGTTTTCGTAACGCAGATTTCCGGCGCCCGCGATCGTGTGCTGCAGCACGGTGAAGGGCGTGTTTCCGCGCTTTCTGCCGTCCCAGTCATAGGTCGCATTGTTGCGGATTTCATAGCCGGTGCTGGTCGGCATCGCATGCAGGCTATGGCGTCCCCGCGGTAGCGAAACCGTGCGCATAATCGGGCCGTTGTCGATCAAATCTTGCAGCATAAAATTACCCATGAAAGCACAATACCGCTCTGGCGGGGTCGGTAATTATACACATAATGACCGCCAACAGCGCAACAGGCAGTGCTTTCGGCCCATAAGAAATGAGGGGATGCATCGAAGTTGCGCGCGGAGACGGTGAGAAACCGTGAATTGATTTTACCCTTTGTCAGAAATGCATGCAGTTCATGAGGAGTGAGGGCATGGCAACGTTCAAGATCGCCATCATCGGCGCGGGCAGCATCGGCTTCACCAAGAAGCTGTTCACCGACATTCTCGCCGTGCCGGAATTGCGCGACATCGAGGTTGCGCTGACCCACCTCAGCGCCCGCAATCTGGAGATGATCAAGGCGATCCTCGACCGGATCGTCGAGGTCAACCGCATGCGGACGAAGGTGACGGCAACCACCGACCGGTTGAAGGCGCTGGAAGGCGCCCGCTACATCATCAGCTGCGTGCGCGTCGGCGGCCTCGAAGCCTATGCCGACGACATCCGCATTCCGCTCAAATACGGGGTCGACCAGTGCGTCGGCGATACGATCTGCGCCGGCGGCATCCTCTACGGCCAGCGCAACATCCCCGTTATCCTCGACTTCTGCAAGGATATCCGCGCCGTTGCCGAGCCGGGCGCGAAGTTCCTGAATTATGCCAACCCGATGGCGATGAACACCTGGGCGGCGATCGAATACGGCAAGGTCGATACGGTCGGCCTCTGCCACGGTGTTCAACACGGCGGCGAGCAGATCGCCGAAATCCTTGGCGCCGGCGAGGGCGAGCTTGATTACATCTGCTCCGGCATCAACCACCAGACCTGGTTCGTCGACGTCAGGCTCAAGGGCCGCAGGGTCGGCAAGGACGAACTGGTCGCGGCCTTCGAATCGCACCCGGTGTTCTCCAAGCAGGAGAAGCTCCGGATCGACGTCTTGAAGCGTTTCGGCGTCTATTCGACCGAGAGCAACGGCCATCTCTCCGAATATCTTCCCTGGTATCGCAAGCGCCCGGAGGAAATTACCCGCTGGATCGACATGTCGGACTGGATCCACGGCGAGACCGGCGGCTATCTCAGGCATTCGACCGAGACGCGCAACTGGTTCGAAACCGAGTTTCCGCAGTTCCTGGAAGCGGCCGGAAAGCCGCTCAATCACGCCAAGCGCTCGAACGAGCATGCGAGCCATATTCTCGAGGCACTGGAAACAGGCCGGGTCTATCGCGGTCACTTCAACGTCAAGAATAATGGCGTGATCACCAACCTGCCCGCAGACGCCATTATCGAATCCCCCGGTTTCGTCGATCGTTTCGGCATCAACATGGTCTCGGGCATCACCCTTCCTGAGGCCTGTGCTGCCACCTGCCTTTCCTCGATCAACGTCCAGCGCATGTCGGTCCATGCGGCCGTGACCGGCGATCTCGATCTTCTGAAGCTGGCGATGCTGCACGATCCGCTGGTCGGCGCGATCTGCACGCCGGACGAGGTCTGGCAGATGGTCGACGAGATGGTGGTCGCGCAAAACCAGTGGCTGCCGCAATACGCGCACGCGATCGATGGTGCGAAGGAGCGGCTTGGCCGCGCCACCGTCAAGACCCGCGAGTGGAACGGTGCCGCGCGGCGTCAGGTACGCTCGCTCGACGAGTTGCGCGCCGAGCGCCAGGTCCGCGCCGCCGGCTGATGATTGCAGTGCCGCTTGCGTGAGGAGACGCGATCAGCGCTGCCTGAACTGCAGACTTTTCAAGGAGGAGGCCGCGTTCCGGCGCGGCGAAAGAGGGAGAATCTGAGCCAATGACCAGCCACAGACTGACGAAAATGGCGAGCCTGCTGCTTGTCGGCATCTCGACCTTTGCCTTGGAGGCGGCCGCCTCCGAGCCCACCGTCGTGCCGCAGCAGCCGGCATTTCCGGCCGAGGGCAAGATTACCTATGTGCCGCGCGACTCGATCGCCGAATTCAAGGCGCTGCCGGAATACAAGGAACCGGTCTGGGTTACCGAGAAATACGTCAAGACCGGCAAGCTGCCACCGGTCGCCGAGCGCCTGCCGAAGGAACCGATGGTCTTCAAGACCGGCAACATGCCCGACGGCGTCGGCGTCTACGGTGATACGCTGCGTCACGTGATCGGCGGTCGGCCGGAAGGCTGGAACTACTCGGCCGGCCAGAGCCAGGGCTGGGGCGGCATCGATATCGGCATGTCCGAATGCCTGACGCGCACGGCGCCGCTCTTCCAGGTGGAGGCCAAGGACGTCGAGCCGCTGCCGAACCTTGCCAGGAGCTGGGACTGGTCTTCTGACGGCCACAAGCTGACGATGCATCTGGTCGAGGGTGCCAAGTGGTCGGATGGCGATCTCTTCGACGCCGACGACGTGATGTTCTACTGGGAAGACAACGTGCTCGACCCGAGCGTGACGCCGTTGAACGGCGCAACGCCGGAGACTTTCGGCGCTGGCACGACGCTGAAGAAGATCGACCAGTATACGGTCGAATGGACCTTCAAGGAGGCGTTCCCGCGCCAGCATCTCTATGCCATGGCCTATGGCACCTTCTGCCCCGGCCCGTCGCATATCTTGAAAGCCAAGCATCCGAAATACGCCGGCACCACCTATGACCAGTACAAGAACGCCTTCCCGCCGGAATACATGAACATCCCGGTCATGGGCGCCTGGGTGCCGGTCGCCTATCGTCCCGACGATATCATCGTGCTGCGCCGCAATCCGTACTATTGGAAGGTCGACGAGGCGGGCAATCAGCTCCCCTATATCAACGAGCTGCACTACAAGCTCTCGACCTGGGCCGATCGTGACGTGCAGGCAATCGCCGGCTCCGCCGACCTCTCCAACCTGGAGCAGCCGGAAAACTTCGTCGAATCGCTGAAGCGCGCAGCGCAGGACACGGCGCCCGCTCGGCTTGCCTTCGGCCCGCGCCTTATCGGCTACAATCTGCACATGAACTTCTCGGCCAACGGCTGGGGTGAGCCGGACGAACGCGCCAAGGCCGTGCGTGAGCTCAACCGCAACGAGGATTTCCGCAAGGCGGTGACCATGGCGGTCGATCGCAAGAAGCTCGGCGAGGCGCTGGTGAAGGGCCCCTTCACCGCGATCTATCCCGGCGGGCTTTCTTCCGGCACCAGCTTCTACGACCGGGAGTCGACCGTCTACTATCCCTTCGACCTCGATGGCGCGAAGGCTCTGCTTGAGAAAGCTGGCCTGAAGGACACCGACGGCAACGGCTTCGTCAACTTCCCGGCTGATAAAGCCGGCGGCAAGGACGTGGAGATCGTGCTTCTGATCGACAACAGCTATGCGACCGACCGCAACCTCGCCGAAGGCCTGATCGGCCAGATGGAAAAGCTCGGCCTCCGGGTGGTTCTGAACTCGCTTGACGGCAAGCAGCGGGACGCGACCAATTACGCCGGAAAATTCGACTGGATGGTTCATCGCAACGCGGCCGAATATGCCTCCGTCGTGCAAAACACGCCGCAGCTGGCGGCCGCCGGTCCGCGCACCAGCTGGCATCACCGTGCACCGGAAGGCGGACAGCTTGACCTGATGCCCTTCGAACAGGAACTCGTCGACATCATCAACAAGTTCATCGCCACCAACGACAATGCCGAGCGCGCGGAGTTGATGAAGCAGTACCAGAAGGTCGCGACGACGAACCTCGATACGGTCGGCCTTACCGAATATCCGGGCGCGCTGATCATCAACAAGCGCTTCGCCAACGTGCCGACGGGCGCGCCGATCTTCATGTTCAACTGGGCCGAAGACACGATCATGCGCGAGCGCCTCTTTGTTCCCTCGGACAAGCAGGGTGATTTCGAGCTCTTTGCTGAACAGCTTCCGGGCAAGCCCGGCGACAAGGGCTTGAGCAACTAATGCAACCGCTCCTCCGGCTACAGGCCGGAGGAGCGCTCGATCACCCCAACGACAGAAGGAAACGGCATGTTCAGGTTTCTGCTTGTCCGCCTCGCCTCTGCCATTCCGGTGCTGCTTGTCTTGAGCGTGGCGACCTTCGCCATCATCCAGGCGCCGCCCGGAGACTATAGCGATTACATTCGGTCGCAGCTGATCAACCAGGGTGGCGCGTCCTACGAGGAGGCCGAAGCCCAGGCGCAGGCCTACCGCAAGGAGCATGGCCTCGATAGGCCGCTGCCGGTGCAATACCTCAACTGGATGACCGGCATCCTGACGCGCGGCGATTTCGGCCACAGCCTCTATTACAACAAGCCGGTTGCCGATGTCGTCGGCGAACGCTTGCCGCGCACGCTGGCCTTGGCACTCGTCTGCCATATCCTCGCGTCCATCATCGGCATCTCCTTCGGCATCATCGCCGCGACACGGCAATATTCCTGGATCGACAGCCTGCTTTCGACCGTGGCCTTCCTCGGCATGACGGTGCCGCGCTTCCTGATGGCGCTGATCATCGTCTATATCCTCGTCTTCCATTTCAATGTCAGCGAAATCAACTCGTTCCACTCGGCCCGCTACGGTGGTGCGCCCTGGTCCTGGGACAAGTTCGTCGACCTCGTCAAACATGTCTGGCCGGTCGTGGCGATCGCCACCTTCGGCGGCCTCGCTTACAATATGCGGGTGATGCGCGGAAATCTGCTCGACACGCTCAACGCCCAGTATGTCGAAACCGCCCGGGCGAAGGGGCTGAGCGAAGGCGCCGTCGTCATGCGCCATGCCGTTCCGAACGCCCTGCATCCGCTGATCATGTACCAGGGCGTCGTACTGCCCTACATGCTGACAGGCGAAATCGAGACCGCGATCATCTTCGCGCTGCCGACCGTCGGCCCGGCCATCGTCGGCTCCATGTGGGTGGGCGACGTCTATGTCACCGCCACCTTCATGCTGGTTCTGTCGGCAACCCTTATCCTCGGCAACATCATCGCCGACATGCTGCTGGCCGCGCTTGATCCGCGCGTGCGTCTCGGAGGAGCCCACGCATGACCGCCGAGATGCAAACGACAATTCCGCTCGCCGCCGAACCCCGGCAGGAACATCACAACGAAAGCTACCAGGCGCTCGTCTGGCGCCGGCTGAAGCGGTCCTGGACCGGCATGCTCGGCCTCGTCCTCGTCGGCCTGCTGATCTTCATGGCGGTCTTCGCCGACTTCCTGTCGCCGGTCGATCCGAAGGCGACGGGTGTCGCCTTTGCGCCACCGCAGGCGATCAGCTTTGCCGACAGGGACGGCAATTTCGTCTTCTCGCCGCGCAGCTATCCGCTCACCGAAGGCACCGAGCTTGACCCGATCACCTTCCAGCCGATCATCGGCCCGGACTACGACAACCCGCAGATCCTCGGCTTCTTCGTCAAGGGCGCGCCCTATCGCCTCTTCGGCCTGATCCCGGCCGAACGGCATTTCTTCGGCGCGGTCGATGGTTCGCCGGTGCATCTGCTTGGCACCGACAAGTTCGGTCGCGACGTGCTGTCACGTATCCTCGTCGGCTCGCGCATCTCGCTGATGATCGCGCTGATCGTCGTCTCGATCGTCACCGTCGTCGGCACCACCGTCGGCATGGCGTCCGGCTATTTCGGCGGCCGCTTCGATGTCTGGACCCAGCGCTTCGTCGAGCTGGTGCTCGCCTTCCCGCAACTGCCGCTCTACCTGGCGCTGACCTCGCTGATCCCGGTCACAGCGCCGACCAACGTCTTCCTCGCCTTTGTCATCATCGTCATGTCGGCGCTCGGCTGGGCGCAGATGTCGCGCGAGGTGCGCGGCAAGACGCTGGCCTTGGCGCGTATCGACTATGTGCGTGCGGCGATCGCCGTTGGCGCCAGCGACCGGCGCATCATCTTCCAGCACATCCTGCCGAACGTGATGAGCCACGTGATCGTCGCGGTCACGCTGTCGATCCCGCAGGTGGTGCTCTTGGAATCCTTCCTTGGGTTCCTGGGCTTTGCGGTCAAGCCGCCGCTCATTTCCTGGGGGCTGATGCTGCAGGACACCTCCACCTATTCCGTCATCGGGTCCTATCCGTGGATCCTGTCGCCCGTCGCCTTCGTGCTTGTCACTGTCTTCGCCTTCAATGCCCTTGGCGACGGCCTGCGCGACGCCATCGATCCCTATTGAGGAGGACGCATTATGACAGAAACAATCGACGTCCTCACCGCCGCGCCTTCCGAGCGCAGGGACCTTGCCGAACGGGATGGCCGGCCGGTCATCGACGCCCGCAATGTCGCGGTTCGTTTCAAGGTCGAGCATGGCACGGTAGACGCCGTGAAGGACGTGTCCTTCCAGCTTTACCGCGGCGAGACCATCGCCATCGTCGGCGAGTCCGGCTCGGGCAAGTCGGTCACGGCGCGCAGCGTCATGGGGTTGCTCTCCAAGCGCGCGACGATCGCCGCCCAATCGCGGATCGAATATGACGGCAAGGACGTGCTGAAATTCTCGCCGCGAGAACGGCGGAGCTTGCGCGGCAACCGCCTGGCGATGATCTTCCAGGAGCCGATGAGTTCGCTGAACCCGGTCTATACGGTCGGCACGCAGATCATCGAGGCGATCCGGGCGCATCGCCGGATGAGCCGCCGTGCGGCAACCGAACGCGCGCTCGAACTGCTGCGCCACGTGAAGATCCCGGATCCGGAGCTTCGCATCAACCAGTATCCGCACCAGCTCTCCGGCGGCCAGCGCCAGCGGGTGATGATCGCCATGGCGCTCGCCAACGATCCGGATGTGCTGATCGCCGACGAGCCGACGACGGCGCTCGACGTGACCGTCCAGGCGCAGATCCTCAACCTCATCCGCGACCTGCAGCGCGAACTCGGCATGGCGGTGATCCTGATCACCCACGACCTGACGGTGGTGCGGCAGTTCTCGGACTATGTCTATGTCATGCAATATGGCGAGGTGAAGGAGCACAACACCACGGCTGATCTCTTCGCCAATCCCTTGCATTCCTATACCAAAAGGCTGCTTTCGTCGGAGCCGTCGGGTGCTGCCAAGCCGTTGCCGGACAATGCGCCGATCGTGCTCGAGGGGCGGGACGTGAAGGTCTCCTTCATGCTGAAGAAGGGCGGCCTTTTCCGCTCGCAGTTTTCCGAGTTGGTGGCGGTCGACAGGCTCAGCCTCAACCTGCGCAAGCACGAGACGCTCGGGCTCGTCGGCGAATCCGGCTCCGGCAAAACGACATTCGGCCAGGCGCTGATCCGCCTTCTCAACGCCGATGGCGGCGAAGTCTTCTTCGACGGCATCCCGATCCACGACAAGGACCGTACCCAGATGCGGCCCTTGCGCTCGCGCATCCAGATCGTCTTCCAGGATCCTTTCGCCTCGCTCAACCCGCGCATGTCGATCGGCCAGATCATCGAGGAGGGCCTGGTCGTCAACGGCATCGGCGAAAACCACAAGGAGCGGGTCGACCGGGTGGTGGATGCGCTTGTTGCCGCCGGCATGCCCGGCAATATCCTGTCGCGCTTTCCGCACGAGTTCTCCGGTGGCCAGCGTCAGCGCATCGCCATCGCGCGGGCGATCGCTCTCGAGCCGGAATTCATCCTGCTCGACGAGCCGACCTCGGCGCTCGACCTTTCTGTCCAGGCCCAGATCATCGAACTGCTGCGCAAGCTGCAGGACGAGCGGGGCCTGAGCTACCTCTTCATTTCCCACGACCTCAAGGTCGTGCGCGCGCTCTGCCACCGGGTGGTGGTGATGCAGCACGGCAGAATAGTCGAGGAGGGGCCGGTGAGCGAAATTCTTTCCAATCCCAAGACCGCCTACACCGAAAGGCTCGTGAGAGCCGCCTTCGATGTGGCAGCATGACCGCTAGAAAGCAGAGGCAATCCATGACCAGACAACCCAAGATCACCTTCATCGGCGCCGGCTCCACCGTCTTCATGAAGAACATCATCGGCGACGTGCTGCAGCGCCCGGCGCTGTCGGCCGCAACGATCGCGCTGATGGACGTCAACCTTGAGCGCCTCGGCGAAAGCGAGATCGTCGCCGGCAAGCTGGTGCGCACGCTCGGCGTCAAGGCCAAGATCGAGACCCACTCGAACCAGAGACAAGCGCTCGAAGGGGCCGATTTCGTCGTCGTCGCCTTCCAGATCGGCGGCTTTGAGCCCTGCACGGTCACCGATTTCGAGGTGCCGAAGAAATACGGCCTGCGCCAGACGATCGCCGACACGCTCGGCGTCGGCGGCATCATGCGCGGCCTTCGCACCGTTCCGCATCTCTGGAAGATCTGCGAGGACATGCTGCAGGTCTGCCCGAACGCGATCCTCTTGCAATACGTCAACCCGATGGCGATCAACACCTGGGCGATATCGGAGAGGTTCCCGACGATCCGCCAGGTCGGCCTTTGCCATTCGGTCCAGGGCACGGCCTACGAGCTTTCGCGCGATCTCGACATGCCGGTGTCGGAGATCCGCTACCGCGCCGCCGGCATCAACCACATGGCCTTCTTCCTCAAGTTCGAGCACAAACAGGCCGACGGCAGCTTCCGCGATCTCTATCCGGATCTGGTGCGCGGCTATCGCGAAGGCCGCTTCCCGAAGCCCAGCCATTGGAACCCGCGCTGCCCCAACAAGGTGCGTTACGAGATGCTGACGCGGCTCGGTTATTTTGTCACCGAAAGCTCCGAGCATTTCGCCGAATACACGCCCTATTTCATCAAGGACGGCCGGCCCGACCTGATCGAGAAGTTCGGCATTCCGCTCGACGAGTATCCGAAGCGCTGCGTCGAGCAGATCGAGCGCTGGAAGGGGCAGGCGGCCGCCTTCAAGGAGGCCGAGACGATCGAGGTGGCCGAGAGCCACGAATACGCCTCCTCGATCATGAACTCGGTCTGGACCGGCGAACCCTCTGTCATCTACGGCAACCTCAGGAACAACGGCTGTATCACCTCGCTGCCCAAGAACTGCGCGGCGGAAGTTCCCTGCCTCGTCGACGCGTCCGGCATCCAGCCGACCTTCATCGGCGACCTGCCGCCGCAGCTTACCGCGCTGATCCGCACCAACATCAACGTCCAGGAACTGACGGTCGAGGCGCTGATGACGGAAAACCGAGAGCATCTCTACCATGCGGCGATGATGGATCCGCACACGGCAGCCGAGCTCGACCTCGACCAGATCTGGTCGCTCGTCGACGACCTGCTCATCGCTCATCGCGACTGGATCCCGGAATGGGCACGGGTGTCGAAGAAGGTCCAAGCAGCCTGATTTTTTCTCCCGGTCAGGCCGCGTCGAGCCCCGGAACTTCATGCCCTCTTCCCCATGTCCTAGCCGATTCAAGGGAAAGCAGCGTAGGTTCCGGGGCTTGTTCTTTTCAGGCCGTCTTGGCTGCCGCCAGCGGCAGCACGATGCGCATGCAGGCGCCGCCGGACGCCGAGCGGGCGACATCGACGTAGCCGCCATGCAGGTGCACGATCTTCTGCACGAGGTTGAGGCCAAGCCCCGCGCCCTTGCCGTCCTTGCGCAGGCGCTGGAACGGCTCGAAGATCCGGTCGGTTTCGCTGCGCGGAATGCCGTCGCCGTCGTCGCAGACATCGATCGCGCCCATCCGATCCACCTTCACCGTGATCGTGCCACGCCTACCGCCGTGATCGATGGCGTTCTGCACGAGATTGGTGAGCGCCCGCTCCAGCGACGCCTCGTCGCCGGAAATCATCACGGGTCGTCGATCCGCCTCGAAACTCATCTCGTATCCGGCGCCGAAGCCGAGCGGTGCGAGCGCGACGATCACCCGCTCGGCCAACGCCGCAAGATCGACCGGCCTGAACTCGTCGTTCTCGGCGTCGAGCCGTTCGAGGTCGAGGAGCTGGCCTGCAAGAATGGAAAGGCGCGTCACGTCCTCGTTGAGCCGCGTCTTGTCAGGTCCGGGCGGCAGCGAGGCGATGCGGGCACCGAGGATCGCGACCGGCGTGCGCAGTTCGTGGGCGGCCTGCGCCAGGAAGCGCTTGTGCCTCGTATAGCCGTCGTCGAGCCGCGTCAGCGCATCGTTGACCGCCGTCACCAGTGGCAGGAACTCGTTGGGAACGCCCGTCACCGGCATCTGGATGCCGCGCTGGTCATATTCGATGTGGGCGGCATGCGCGGCCGCGTGCGACAGGCCAGAAAGCATCCGTCGTACGACGATCGGTGTGACCACCACGGTCGCAAAGGCGAGCAGCAGCAACATCGGCACGAAGATGGTGAGGAAGGCGCCGGTGGTTGTGAGCAACAGACGGCCGAGGGTCAATTGTCCCTCCGTGCCGCTGAAGATCTGGACCATGCCGGCGGGCGCCTCGAGCCATTTGACCACCGCCTCCGGGCGCGCGTTCTTGTCGGGGGAGCGCCGGAAGCGGGCGTCGTTCATGCGCTCGAGTCCGGCGACGGCAAAGGCGAATTCTTCCGGCACCGTGCCCTCCGCGAGGCTGTGCCCTTGCTTGTCGCGGACGATGAACCAGATCGTTCCAGCCTGCTGGCGCAGTCGCTGCAGCTCGGGCGTTTCATGAAGTTCGAGCCCGCCATCGGCTTTGCGGGTGATCGCATCCTTCAAGACGTCGACATTACCGTTCTCGTAGCCGTCGATGAGATAGCCGGTCACCCAGAGCAGGCCGACCGCAATGGCGATGACGATGAGGATCGCGACCGTTTCGAACAGCACGAGCCAGCCGACGAGCCGCCATTTGAAGGAATGGGAAGCGCGGACGCTCATTGGTCTTCCCGTAGCAGATAGCCGACGCCGCGGATGCCGTTGATGGTCACGCCGGCGTCCGCGTCTGCCAGCTTGCGGCGCACACGCGAGATATGGGTGTCGAGCGCATTGGACTGGATCTCGTCGTCGAGGCCGAAGACCGCCTCCATCAGCGCGGCGCGCAGCACCATGCGCCCCATGCGCCGGGTGAGTGTTTCGAGCACCAGAAGCTCGCGCCGCGGCATCTTCAGCGGTGTGCCAGCCACGCTCGCCTCGCAATGGGCGAGATCGAAGGAGAGCCGCCCGACGGTGACGACATCGGATTGCACCGGAACCGGGCGACGGGCCAGCGCCCGCAGCCGCGCCAGCAGTTCCTCGAAGGCGAAGGGCTTGCCGATATAGTCGTCGGCACCGCCATCGAGCCCGGCGACGCGGTCGGCGAGATCGTCGAGCGCCGTCAGCATCAGCACCGGCACGGTGTTGCCGCGCGCCCGTATCACGGGGATGAGCGAAAGCCCGTCGCCATCGGGCAGCTTGCGATCGAGCACGACCACGTCATAGACGGCATCGTTCAGGATCAAGGCGGCCTCAGTGAGATCGCGCGCATGATCGGCGATCATTCGGTGATGGCTCAATGCGGCCTTAAGCGCCCCCGCCAGTTCCTTCTCATCTTCGACCAGCAAGACCCGCATGAATGCGCTTTACCCCGTGCAATGTGCCTACGCGCGCGACCTTAGTGCCGCTTCATTGAGGGAACCTGTCATCCCGCCGCAAGGTAATCCCGATTTTTCCCGCCGCACAATCATTCGTTGCGAGCGCCCTGCATGACATGCAGGCTCAATCTTGATCCTTAGGCTTGCGCGCCAGTGACACCTGGAAAGACAGGTCTCGCGGGCAGAGCCAACCCGGATCACGGCGCATGACACTGAGCAAACGGACGTCGATTACAATCAGGCAAGGCAGGCAAAGGCCGGCTGGTGACAGCGTGGCCCGCCCGGTTGTGCTTGCGCGCGCCACCCGGTTCCTGCGCCACGGTACCCTGGCGCTCGCCTTTGCTGCAGCCGGCTGCGCCGGCCCGGACGTGACGCCCACCAACAGGCGACTTGAACTGACGACGGGCGCTGTGCCGCTTGCGCAATCGACGCCGGATGTGAGCGATACCGGCATCATCCTTGCCTTATCCGGCGGCGGCGCCCGTTCTGCTGCCTTCGGCTACGGCGTCCTGTCGGCGCTGGCCGAGGCGCCGTCTCCGGGTGGGCGAGGGCGTCGGCTAGCCGACGATGTCGCGGTTGTTGCCGGCGTCTCCGGTGGTGCTGTGCTCGCCTCTTATTTTGCCTTGAACGGCCGCGCGGGCCTTGAGGGCTTCCGCAAACGGTTTCTCGGGCGCGATGTCGAGGCCTCCCTCAGGACGTCGTTTTCACCGCCCAATATTCTGCGCGGTTATCGTGGCGGCGTGAACGATCGCACCGGGTTCCCAGCCTGGCTCGATGCCAACCTGTTCGAGGGCGCGACGCTCGGCAGCCTCGAGCGTCGCCCTGGTCAGCCGCGCTTAGTGATCCACGCGACCGATCTCTACAACCGTGCACCGTTCATCTTCGACCGCGCCTCGTTCACCGCCATCTGCAGCAGCTACGACGACTATCCGCTCGCCTATGCGGTCGCGGCCTCGGCCGCTGTTCCGGTCGTTTTCGCGCCGCTGACCTTGCAGAATTTCCGAAGCGGTTGCGAGGCGCTACCGGAGGCGAAAACATCGAAGACAGGGCCCCGGGCGCCGGGCTCGCTGGTTGCGCGCGAATACGCCGGTTCCCTCAGGCGCTACGAAACGGCAAAGGATCTCAACTATCTGAAGCTCTACGATGGCGGTCTCGTCGATGGCGTCGGTACACAAAGCCTGCTGCACCTGATGGGTCGGCCGGCCCCGGACCCCGTCCCGGTGGAGCGTGCCTTGCGGCTCAGGCATCTGGTCGTCATCGTCGTCGATGCTTCCACGCGAATTGGCGGGGACCTCTCGAAGACCGTCGACAGCCCCAGGGCTCCCGATGCGATCGTCGCCGCCATCGACGCGATGATCAATATTCCCAATCTCCAGAGCTTCGACGCGCTGCGCGATCAGCTGCCGGCCTGGCGGCAGAAATTCGTGAGATGGCGGTGCGGCAGTGGCGGCGGCAAGCGTGGCTGCGGCGATCTCGATGTGGATATCGTCCGGCTGGCGCTGTCGGATGTCTCCGATCCGGCGCTGGCGGAGCGGATCCTCGGGCTGCACAATCGGCTGAGCCTCAAGGAGAAGGACGTCGATTTTCTTGCCGGTCTCGGCCGGCGCCTGTTGCGCGACCATCCCGGCTATCGGCGGTTCCTCGACCGTATCAACCACGGCGGGCCGAAGGTGGCCCGCGCGGGTTGAGAAGGCGTAAGGTCAGATCAGAGAAACGAGAGGCGTGCCCGCCGGCTCAGTTCGCCCGTGCCTCCAGCCAGTCGTGCCACTGGTCCTCGCTGCCGTGGAAGACGTTGAGGTCGATCTTGCCATCGACGCCCTGCGAAAGGCCGGAGCCGGAATACTGCCAGAACAGCCATTTGCGGTTCGGGTAGACGATCGACGGGTGCTGGGCGACGGCACGCAGCCAGAACGGATAGTTCTTGAACGCGCCCTGCAGGTTGTCGGCATAGAAATCCGGCGCCGTGTAGATGATCGGACGCTGGCCGTAATGGGCCTCCAGCTTGTCCATGAACACCTGCATCTTTTCGCGCACGCGCTCGGGCGACAGGCGACGCTTGCAGCTGGATTCGCCGTTATATTCGACGTCGATCACAGGCGGCAGCGCGCCCGGTTCACGCGGAACGTTGCGGATGAACCAGTCGGCCTGTTCGCCGGCGGTGCGGCACCAGTAGAAGAAGTGATAGGCGCCGCGGCGCATGCCGGCCGCCTTGGCGGCACGCCAGTTCTTCTTGAACATCGGGTCGAGATGGTCACCGCCATCGGTCGCCTTGATGAAGGCGAAATTGGCGCCTTGCGTGCGCAGCTTGGCCCAGTCGATGTCGGCCTGCCAGCGGGAGACGTCGACGCCATGCACCGCCATCTTGCGCGGATTTTTGGCGCGGCCGAAGTTGATCGGCTTGGCGTCGCGGAAACGGTGACCGTAGATCCGCGAGCGGCCCTGCGGCATCGCCTGGGTCACCGGATTTTCCGGGGCGACGAAGGCGACCGGACGCGCGTCCGGAACAGGCGCGGCGAGCGTTGTCGTCGTCGTCGTGTTTGCCGCGGGAGCGAAGGCTTCCGGTTCCGGAACGGGGCCGGCCCAGGCGAGCATTTCCTGCGGCGGTGCCGATTGGACGCTCTGCGGTGGCGTCACCTGCCCGACCCGTGCACCGACATTGGCGGCGGGCACCGGTGCGGCCGACATCGCGACCGAACTGGTCGTTTCGCGCGAGGGCGGCGCGATGGTGTCCAGGCTGGAACTGGAGGAACAGCCCGAAATGAGGCCGGCAAAAAGGATTGCGGTTGCAGCTGAAAGACGCATGGGCACCCGTACGCAAAACAAGGTCGACGGCGATCGCCGGCCGACAGGTGTGAAATAGCTAACGGAAGCTTACTCAAAAAGTTTGAATCCAATCTTACCAAGCGAACCCAATTTCACGCACTGGAGGTTGCATCGGGCCGGGCACTTTGACGCAGGCGTGGTGGCGCCTTCAGCCGGACGAATGTTCGATGCCGGTACCCGTCCGTTGCCGGCGGCTGTTGCGGAATTCGAGGTTGCGGGCGATGGTTTCGTCGAGCGCGCCGGACGCGTCGGTGATCATCGTCGGCGCAAAATGCGAACGGAAACATTCTCCGACCCGGAAGGCCGGCGTGTAGAGCGGGCCGAGCGGCTGCGTCGTCGTCACGTAGGTGAGATTTTCGTCGCTGCCCGAGCGCGTCGGCAGGCCGTGGCGATGGAGGACGGAAGGAAGCGCCAGGCGCAGGCTGTTGGCAAGCAGATGGATCATCTGCCGCCCGGAAAGCGAATGGCGGTAGTTGCGGTAGAACCCCAGGCAATGGCGCAGGATCCTGGCTCGGTTGCCATCGAGGCGCGACAGCTTGCGGGCAAAGAGCGCCACCTCCTCGAGACCGTCGAGCGGACGGGTCATCAGGGTGAACCCATCCATGTCACGCAGCTTGGCCGAGGGCAGGAAGCGTTCGTCGGCGACGCATTCGTCGAAGAGCGGCGTGCCGAGCAGCGGGATCGTTAGGCTCAGGAACGCCGGCAAAGGCATCGTGGTTTCGCCGGTGATGAAGGAGAGTTCTTCCTGCATCGCCTCGATCGTCTGCGACGACGGGTCGAACATCAGGCCATACTGGAAGGCGACGCCGGCATTGAGGCAGGTCTTGATCGCCTCCAGCTGCGGCACCACCAGGTTCTGCTTCTTCTGGTAGCGCTTCAGCTGCGCTTCGCTCAGCGTCTCGACGCCGCTGAACAGACCGAGACAGCCGGCCGCCCGCACCGCTTCGAGATTTTGCGGATCGCGGTAGAAGTCGCCGGTGACAAGGGCGATCCAGCCCTGAAACAGGCCCTGTCGCCACAGCGAGCGGATCACCTCGAGCTTGGCATGGAAGACGTCCTTGCTGTTGCCGTAGAAGTTGTTGTCGATGAACAGCACGTATTTCTTCGGCGGGGCGTTGCGCAGCTGCGCCTCGATATAGACGGGGTCGTAGCTGTGGTAGCGCCGGCCTTCGGCGGTCAACGCACAGAAGCTGCACTTGAAATTGCAGTAGCGGCTCGTCTCGACGTAGCTGACCGGACCGCGCCAATTGGCAAGGTCGAAGCGCGGCAGGATCGTCTCGGAGACGGCCCATTCGCCAAACACCTCCCGGATGACCGCCTGCATCTCCTCGACGTCGCCGTCGCAGGCGTAATCGAAGGTCTCGGCGCTCGAAACCGGCAGATTGCGCACGACCGGCCCGCCAGCGACGACGACGCAACCGGGCGACTTGGTGCGGGCATAGGCCGTCAGGTGCTGCATCCGGTCGAAGGCCGCGGTCACGCCGGTCAGCACCAGCATGTCGAGTTCGGCGAAGGCTGCCTCGTCGACGAGTGGTCCGTCGTGGAACTCGCTATAGGCGCGAAGATCCACGCGGTCGCGGGCGAAGGCGCCCGCCAGGAACAGGTGACCGGTTCCCTGGGGAATGAAGTCGGGGCGGCCCCTGGGGTTCCGGGTTTCATCGAAATGGGCAAGCACGATCAGGATGCGGGGAGGACTGGTACGGTTCATGCGCGGCTTCCCTGGGATCTGGCAAACTGGACATCCGGCGCCTGGTCGGTTTGACCAAGCGGAAGAACCTCGCACCAGGTGGCCCGGCGCAGAGAAAACATCGTCTCGAACGCCTGGCGCGATTCGGCATCCCGGGGGCCGGCGGCATGCTGCAGGGCGGCGAGCGCCACGGCCGGCATCTCCAGGCGGATCGCTTCCGCGAAGGCATATTGGGTGACGCGCTCGGCGCGGCGTTGCTGGCCGCGGCGCAGGTGCAGGGTCGCTTCGCCGAGCGCCGCCGCCGGACGGCCGATCGGGTAGACCCGCGCGAAGCGCTCGAGTTTTCTAAGGACAAGCTGAGCTGCCAGCAGGTCGCCGCCATCGGGGTCGCTTGCGACATCGAAGAGACGGGCAAGCGCCGGCAGCGTCCGCGTCTTCATCGCCGGGTTGAGCGTCTCGCACCAGGATAGCGCCCGCTCGAGCCAGCTTGCGGCCTCCGTCGTGTTGCCCCGTCGCCGCGCGGCCTCGCTCAGGAGCGATGCGCCTTCGATCGAATGGACGAGTTCCAGCCCGTCGCCCTTTTCGCGAAGGATCTGTTCGAGTTCGTCGAGGTCGGTCTCGATCGCGTTCCACCGGCCAAGCGCCGCATGGCCCCGGAGACGGCCGAGCAGGCCGCAGCCGAGCACCTGCATGTCCCCGCGCCGGCGTCCTTCCTCGCAGATCCGTTGCACGAGGATCTCCCAGGGCGCGATGCCCTCGAAGGCGGAGGTCAAAAGCCATGGGCCGGAAATCGTCTCCAGCCCGACCGCCACCTCGCACCAGCGCCTCAGGTCGCCGACCGTCGCCGCATTGTTGAGGCCAGCCTCGAAGGCCCGCTTGCCCGCGTGCCAATGACCGATGCCGATCTGGTACATGCCCGACAGCAGGTCGACGCGCACGCGCGTTCCCAACTGGTCGACGCGTTCGGACAATGCCGCCGCCAGCCGGCTGTAGTGTTCGGCCTGGCTGTGCAGCGGGATCACGCCGCAGATGGCGCCGAGGCTGGCGTAATTGGCGGCGGTCGTCGGCGAGACGTATTTGTTTCTCTCGGCAAGGTTCGTCGCTCGCAGCGTCGCATGGATCAGCCGCAGCTTCTCGCTGGTGAAGTAGTAGATCCGTGTCAGGTCCTCATGCGCCTTCGCCGCCAGCAGGAAGGGATCGGACGGCGATCGCGAGATTTCACGTTTCAGGATCCAGTCCGCGTCGCGATGGGTGGTGCGGCGCCACACCTGTTCGGCGAGATCGAGCACGAGATGCAGCGCGAGGCCGGCGGAGGTGCGCGGCAGCGGCAGGCCGGAAAGCCGCAGGCCTTCCTCATAGGCATGGCGGGCCGCTTCGGCGCGGCCAAGATTGAGGCTGGCTTCGCCGAGCAGGAAACAGGCGGCCGCCCGTCTGGCCGGTAGAATGGTGATCGAAAGGTCGCGCGCCGTCTTGAAGAAGCGTTCGATCAGGTCGACGACGGCGGCGTTGTCGAACTGGCGCAGCCGCAGTTCGGCAACGCGGTCCAGATAGTTGAAGGCCTGCGCGGCGTCGCCGGCGCGCTCCCAGTGGCTGAGCACGCGCGGCAGGTTTTCGGCATTGTCCGGCTGCCCGCCTTCTTCCATCGCCTTGGCGATGGCGCGATGCGCTTCATGGCGCTGTTCCGACAACAGGCTCTCGTAGATCGCCTGGCGGATGACGGCATGGCTGAACATGAACCGGCCCGGGCGGTCGTCGGCAGGCTTGATCAGGTGCGCCGCCTGCAGCCGCTCGATGCTCGCCTCGATGTCCAGTGCCGTCTTCCTGATCGGGGGCAGCGCGCCAAGCTCGGCAAGCGAGAAGGTCGCGCCCATGGCGCTTGCGATCTTCAGCAGCACTTGCAGCTCCGCCGGAAGCTGGTCGGTCCGGGCAATCACGGTCACCTTGGCGGTGTTGAGCAGGGTCGCATCGTTCGAGCGGGGCTCGGAGAGCAGCGAGACGGCTGCGGCAGGCTCGGCCGCCTTGGGCAGCCGGCGCTCGCCGATCATCCGGCAGATCTCGCAGATCAGCAGCGGGTTTCCGGCCGATTGCGCATAGACCGCCTCACCGAAGCCGTCGGCGGGCGAGTTGCTGCCGATCGATGCGCGAACGAGCGCGATCGTGCCCTCGAAATCGAGCGGCAAAAGATCGAGCGTCTGGGCGCCGTTATGGTGCAGGCCGGTCCACCGGGTCAGGTCTTCCTGCGTGCGGGTCGTCCGGGTCGACACGACGACCGGTACCGGTGCCGCCCCTGAAACCAGCCGCCCCAGCAACTGACCGGACGCCTCGTCGAGCCAGTGCACATCTTCAAGTACGACGAAGCCCTGCCCTCCGGCGAGGCTGTCGGTCATGAGTTCGCTCAGCAGTTCGCGCAGCCGGTGGGAGCGCCCGTCACCGGACATGGCCCGCGTCTCCGGTGTGTCCGGCAAGGTGAGGTTGATGGCGTCGTTGAGCAGCGGCGCAAGGGACGCAAGCTCCGGTCTCTCGGCAAAGAAGAGCCCCACCTGGTCCGTGGCCTCGGCGCCGCGCAGGTCGCCGATGCCGAGCAGGTCGCGGATGACCCCGCGCCAGGCAAAATAGGGCACGTCGCTCTCGATGTCGTCGGCATTGCCGACGAGCACGCGGCTGCCGCGGTCGCGACAGCGCTCCACGAAGGCGCGCAGCAGGGCCGACTTCCCGACGCCGGAATCGCCCTTGACGATCATGATGCCGGACCCCCTGGGCGCGCTGTCGAGATAGGCCGAAAGGGCCGTCATTTCGGCTGCGCGGTTGAGGAGTGCCGGCGACTTGGTGTCGATCGTCGCGACCGTCTCGGCGATCGGCGCGAAGGCGGACACGCCGCCGCGCACACCCGGTATGGCCAGCGACCACGGTCCGGAGAAAGCGATCTGGCTGGCCGTCTCCTTGGCCGTCGCCTGGTCGACGAGGATGCGCCCGGCGGCGACGCTTGCCAGGCGTGCGGCCATGTTCACGGCGGCGCCGACCACCGTGTAGTCCGCGCGGTGGCTGGCGCCAAGCGCGCCGCAGAAGCTCTCGCCGGTGGAAATGCCGGCCGAAAGGCCGATATCGGGATCGTCGAGCTCGCCTGAAAGACGCAGTGCGGCAACGATCGCGCGACGTGCGTTGTCTGCATGTTTGGGGCCGGGCAGGCCGAAGACCGCGAAGATCTCGAGACTGTTTGCGTGAAGTGCCGTATGGAGGATTTCTCCGCCGGTGCGGCCGACGACGGCGATCGATCGCGCGACGAGCTGGTTCAGCCGGTCGAGATCTTTCTCGAGGTCCGGGCCGACGATATGCACGAACAGGGCGGTCACGGTTCTCAGGTCCGCCAGCCACTCCGAAAGCGGCGACAGAAGCCGGCCGCGCAGCGAAAGCGGCAGATAGGTTTCCAGCCGCTTGCTGGCGGCGCCCGAAAGGGCGCGGGGTGGCCTGGTCGCGGTCGAATAGGGATCGATGCGTTCGAGGCGGGCGGTGCCTTCCCGGCCGGGCGCGCCTGTTGCCCGCTTGCCGATCAGCCGCCACACGGCGTCGGAGACGAGAATTTCGCCGGCATCGCTCAAAAGGCCGCAATGGTCCGCCTGCGCCAGACAGTCGCCGCCGACGATCAGCCAGCGCTGATCGACACGGGGAACGAGGTGCAGCAGGGTGATGGTGCCGACGCCGACGGCGATGCGTAGTTGCAGCGCGTCCTCCGGCCCGCCGGGGCCGCCGATCTCTTCACGGATGCGGCCGGCGCAATAGCAGCTGCGCCAGGCGGCCTGCTCCAGCTCGCTGTCGGAGGCAGCCTGCCAGCCGGCAAGCAGGCTGTCGCCGGCAAAGCTCAGCACCGTGCCGCCATGTTCCTCGATATGCCGGACGAGTGGTCCCATGTAGCCGTTGAGCAGCCGGCTCACCCGTTCGGCGCCGGCGGCGCGGTCGCTTTCGGACCATTTAGCGGTCAGCCGGGTAAAGCCGGAAATGTCGGCGAACAGCAATGTGCCGGGAAAGTCCTCGCGCGTCGGGCCAGCCGAATCCGTCGCCGCCGGGGCAGACCATCGAACCAGGGCTCCCGACAGGTAACGTTGGAATTCATTCTTGCCGGCGCCACCTACCACGCAAAATTCTCCCCAAGATTTTAGAGTAACATGCCTCCTTTCGCACTTAAAGTCCGCCCGTGTTGACCTACGGGGTTCCAGTAACGGCAAGTAAATATCTGTTCCACGCCGCTTGCGAACGGAGTAATGTTTGCCCGATTGTTCGAGGGGGTCTCGCAACAGGAGGGGACGATGGGGGTCGACTGGGGTGGTCCGGTCGCCGCCGTGACACGCCGCAATGTCTTGCGGCTGTTCTCGGCAGGCGTGATGGCGAATGTGCTTTCGGGATGCCGACACGACTGGCCACCGGCTGCGGCCTGCGAGCTGCCCTATCCGATCGTCGACGTTCACTGCCATTTCTTCAACGCGGCCGATGTGCCGGTGGAAGGTCTGGTGCGCTATGTGGCGCTGCGGGAAAAGCTGCCGGAGGCGAGGCTCTCCGCCGATCCTCTACAGTCGAAGCGCCTGGAAAACGCCCTGGTGGTCTTTCTCGTGACGGCCCTTGGCGACGTCGCGCCCAAGGCCAAGGTCGAGGACGCCATTCTCAAGAGGCGGATGCCGCGCCCGTCCGACGCCGAGTTCGAGCGGCAGAAGGACGAGCAGTTGCGCACCGCCGTCAAGCAACTGGTGGCGCTAGCGGGCGAGCAGCGCGCGTCGTTGACCGCACGAAGCGGCGCCGAAACGCCGGATTATCAGGGCCTGCTGGAACAGATCGGCGGCGCCCCCGGCCTGCCGCAGGGCCTGCAGCGGCGCTCCGGCAGCGTGGAGGAGACGGATGTCGATGCGCTCGCGTCGGCCGCCAAGGCCCACGACCAGATCGGCAACTACCTTTCCTTCGTTCGCCTCATGCAGGACTACCGGGAAAACCTCGCGGAAACCTATGCCCGGATCTTCGCGTCGAAATGCCGATTTTCAATGATCACGCCGAGCATCCTCGATTTCGAGAAATCGATCGGCGGCAGGGCGTCGCCGCAGCGCGACCAGATCGACGTGATGGACGAGATCCAGCAACTGGTGATCAAGCGGCATGGCATCCACATGCACAGCTTCGTCGGCTTCGATCCGCACCGGGAGGCGCAGAAGCGCGGCTCGTCGCTGGAAAACGTCCGCTATGCGATCATGGAAAAGGGCTTCATCGGCGTGAAGATCTACCCGCCGATGGGCTTCAAGGCCTGGGGCAATGCGGATCCGGCGATCGATGCGGCGCTGAAGCGGCTCTACGACTGGTGCCGCGACAACAGCGTGCCGATCATGGCGCATGCGGAAAACAGCATCGGCGCCGGCTGCGGCTATGGCAACATGGCGAGCCCCGCCTACTGGAAGAAGCTGCTCGATACCAACCGTTACAATGACTTGCGCATCAACCTCGCGCATTTCGGCGCCTTCGATGAAGTCATTCGCCCTGGCGCGCCGACGGGGGTCATGGTGTCCTGCGCGAAAGACAAGTTCTCCGGCCCGCCGACCTGGGAGGACATCATCGGCAGGACGATCGACCACGGGCGCCGGCCGAACCTGTTTGCCGACCTGAGCTACCTCAGCGAACTCGTCACCGACAACACGCCCGGGCTGCACGAAAAGATCCGCGCGCTGCTCGACAAATGGCTGAAGGACTACGATCCCGGTGCGCGCCATCTGATGTTCGGCACCGACTGGTCGATGATGGCGCTGGAGAAGGACTACAACGCCTATGTCCCGCGGATCGCCCAGCAGCTGAAAGAGGCCAATGTCAGCGAGGAGGACCAGCAGAACATCTTCTGGAAGAACGCCTCCCGCTACCTCGGCCTCGACCGGCCGGGGCCGACCCGCCAGCGGCTCGCCACCTATTGCCGCAAGCGCGGCCTGGATGCCTCCTGGCTCTCGCAGCTGGAGATCGCCTGACCGCGGAGATCGACGCCCGCGATCTGGCACCTGCTCATCGCCACGGTGCAGTCCTGGTAATCCATTCGCGGGTCCGGCCTTCCGGGTCGGCATTGCGGGTGATGTCCGTCACCACGGCGGCGATGTCGGCGCCGTGCTCGAAGACGCCGGCAATCCGCTCGACGTTGAGGCCGCCGATAGCGACCAGCGGCAGGGACCCGACGCGGCTCCGCCAGGCGGCAAGGCGCGGCAGTCCCTGCGGCGCCCACTTCATCGCCTTGAGGCTGGTCGGGTAGACCGGCCCAAGTGCGATGTAGTCCGGGTCGGCTGCCAGCGCCGTCTCCAGTTCCACCTCGTCATGGGTGCTGAGGCCGAGCTTCAGGCCGGCGGCGCGGATAGCAGCAAGGTCGGCCTCCGCCAGGTCCTCCTGACCGAGATGGACGAAGTCGCAGCCTTCGGCGATCGCCAACTGCCAGTAGTCGTTGACGATGAGCTGGCAGCCCTGCTCGTCGCAAACAGCCTTGGCCGCGCGGATCTCGCGGCGGATCTCCGCTTCCGGACGATCCTTGACGCGCAGCTGTACCAGCTTGACGCCGAGCGGCACCAGCCGCTCGATCCAGGCCGCGCTGTCGACGATAAGGTAGAAGGGGTCGAGTTTCACGCAAACACCGCCTTTCCGATGACGGGGGTGGAAGGAACGGCAAAATCGCGCGGTTCGAGCATGCCTGCCTCGAAGGCCTGCCGCCCGGCATCGATCGCGCCCGCAAACGCCGAGGCCATCAGCGCGGGCCTGGCGGCGCCGGCGACGGCCGTGTTGAGCAGGACGGCGGCGAAGCCGAGCTCCATCACCGTCGTTGCGTGCGAGGGCCGGCCGATGCCGGCATCGACGATCAGCGGCACATCGGGGAAGTTCGCCCGCATTGCCCGAAGCGCCTGGATGTTCTGCGGCCCCATGGCGCTGCCGATCGGCGCGCACCAGGGCATCAGCACCTTGCAGCCGGCTTCCAAGAGTCGCTCGGCAACCACCAGATCATCCGTGGTGTAGGGAAAGACCTCGAACCCTTCGGCCGAGAGGATGCGCGCCGCCTCGACCAGCCCGAAGACATCGGGCTGCAGCGTGTCGTGGTGGCCGATCACTTCGAGCTTCAGCCAGTTGGTGCCGAAAACCTCGCGCGCCATCTTGGCCGTCAGCACCGCCTCGGACACCGAATGGCAGCCGGCAGTGTTCGGCAGCACGTGCACCCCGAGCGCCCGGATCAGTTCGAAGAAGGCGCCGCCCTGGCGGCCCCCGGCAGTTTCGCGCCGAAGCGAGACCGTGACGATCTCGGTGCCCGAGGATCGCACCGCATCTTCGAGCACGGCGGGGGAGGGATAGCGGGCGGTGCCGAGAAGCAGTCTCGAGCGCAGGTCCTGTCCATAAAGCGTCAGCATGTCTCAGCCTCCTTTCATCGGCGAGAGAATTTCGATGCGGTCTCGGTCGCAAAGCGCATGACCCGGACGGTCGGCCCGGTGCACCAGTTCGCCGTTGACGGCGGTGGCGAGCCAGTCGCCCTCGAAATCGAGCGCGGTCAGAAGCTCGGCGAGGGTGGCGACGGCGAGGTCGTGATCCTCGCCATTGACGGTCAGTCTCATGCGGCATCTCCCTTCAGGTCCCGCGCAAGCGCAAGGTCGGCTGCTTCCGCCGCCAGGGCCGGCGAAAGCAGGAAGCCGTGGCGGTAAAGTCCGTTGATCGTGATGGTCTGCCCGGCGCGCAGGGCACGCGGCAGGTTGTCAGCGAAGGCGGGGCGGACGCCGGCGCCGGTCTCGACGAGGCGCGCTTCGCCGAAGGCCGGATGCAGGGCATAGGCGGCGTTCAGCAGTTCCATGAGCGAACGGGCGGTGATCGGTCCGCCGTCATCCGTCTCGATCATCGTCGCCCCGCACATGAAGAGGCCGCCGCCGCGCGGCACGATGTAGAGCGGGATGCGCGGATGAATGAGCCTGACGGGCCGCGACAGTTCCACGTCGCTTGTCTCAAGATAGAGCATTTCGCCGCGCACGCCGCGCAGGCCGGGCGTGTCACCGATACGTGCCGCACCGGTGCAGTCGGCGACGAGATCGTGCTGTCCGTTGTCGCTCGCCTCGGTGACGAAGGCGATGCCGCGATCGACAAGCTTCTTCCGCAGCCGGGCGATCGCCCGGCGCGGGTCGAGATGCGCCTCTCCCGGAAAGAACAAGGCCTCTCGGAAGCGCCCGGCAAGTGTCGGTTCCAGCCGTTCGATCGCCGCTGTGTCGAGCCATTCGAAGCCGGAGGTGCGCGAGGCAAAGCGCCTGAGTTCGCCGGCGTCCCGTGGCGGGGCGACGACCAGCGTACCGTTGCGGGAAACTTCGCCTGGCAGGACGTCGTCCCACCAGTCGATGGCGCCGATACCCTTCGTCAGCACCGCCTCTTCGGCGCTTTCGCGCTCGCACCAGGGCGCCAGCATGCCGCCGGCACACCAGGAGGCCGCACCGGCAAAACCTGGCTTACGCTCGACGACCGTCACCGCGACACCGCGGGCGCTGAGTTCATGGGCCAGACAGAGCCCCGCGACGCCGGCACCTTTCACGAGGACCCGCATCGCTCAGCGCTCCCGTGCGGCGCGAACGGGCCGTCGTAGGCAACGAAGCGGGATGGTGTTGGCGGTGTGCATGCCGAGGCTCCAAAGGTGGAGACCCAGTTCACGAGCGGGGGAGGGGAAGGACGCCCTGCCGATTGATCCGTCACGTGAGCGCGACGTTTGCGGCAACGAATCTGCACCGTCCCTACGCCAGTATGAACTGGATCAGGTTCAACGGGTCACTGCGCCGCGCAACCGCATAGCAGAATCTCAGCCCCTTGGCGGGACACCCCTGGTGAATGCTCCAAGCTGACCGCTCGGGGCCGTTTTTGTCAAGAGCCAGCATTCGTGCTGACTGTGATCTGACTGCCGAAAAAATTATCTATAATTTGCGGCGACAAAGCGGAGGCGTCGGTGGCGTGATGGAAGGAAGAGTGTTGGCCGACCGGAGTGAAGCTTGGAATGCCGGAGAAGTCCGGATTCGCAATGGTTTCGGTGGCGGCGTGCGCGAGACTTCGGGGTTGGCGCGCGAATGATTGATTGTCGGTCCTCGCCCTCTGTCGACGGCGTCCGGACCTTCATGTGATCCAAAAATACAACCAGAAGAGTATGTTATGTAAACATTTCTCCGCTTGGGTGCTTGCGAATTTCCGTTTCCGACAAAATTATAGATAATATTGGATTCTATCTATTTTACGATGGCGACGACCTGGAGGACGAGCTGAAATGCTGGACAAGAACCGACCGACTGGTGCTGATTTTATCCCGGGCGACAAGGCCCAATCCCGCTGGACCCAGGCGGAAGCGGAGAAAATCTATAATCTGCCGTTCAACGATCTGCTCTACCGCGCCCACACCGTCCACCGTGCGCAGTTCGATCCCAACGCCATTCAGATGAGCCGGCTCCTCTCGATCAAGACCGGCGGCTGCGCCGAGGATTGCGGCTACTGCAGCCAGTCCGCCCACTACCCGACAGGGCTCAAGGCATCGAAGCTGATGGAGGTCGAGCGTGTGCTTGCCGAGGCGCGCAAGGCGCGCGACGGCGGCGCGACCCGCTATTGCATGGGGGCCGCGTGGCGCAGTCCGAAGGATCGCGACATGGATGCCATCGTCGCCATGGTCGGCGGGGTGCGGGCGCTCGGCATGGAAACCTGCATGACGCTCGGCATGCTGACGCCGGCCCAGTCTGCGCGGCTCGCCGAGGCCGGGCTCGATTACTACAACCACAATGTCGATACGTCCGAACGCTTCTATAGCGAGATCATCACCACCCGCAGCTTTGCCGACCGGCTGGAGACGCTCGCCAATGTCCGCGACGCCGGCATCAAGGTCTGCGCCGGCGGCATCCTCGGCATGGGCGAGACGGCCGACGACCGGATCTCGATGCTGGTGACCCTCGCCAACCTGCCGGTGCCGCCCGAAAGCGTGCCGATCAACATGCTGATCCCGATCCCGGGCTCTAAGCTGGCCGATGCGGCACCCGTCGATCCGATCGATTTCGTCCGCACCATTGCCCTTGCCCGCATCCTGATGCCGCAATCGCATGTCCGGCTTTCGGCCGGACGCACCGACATGAGCGACGAGACGCAGGCGCTCTGTTTCTTTGCCGGCGCCAATTCTATTTTCGTCGGCGAAACCCTGCTGACCGCCGACAATCCCGGCGAGGACCACGATGCAGCACTCTTCCGGCGGCTGGGATTGAAGCCGATGGCTCCGCCGGCAAGGCAGGACGCGGCGGAATGACCGCGGGTCTTTTTGCGCGCTACGAGAAGACGCTGGAGGGCCTCGAACGCAAGGGCCGCCGGCGCGCTCTTGCCCCCGCCGGCGGGATCGACTTCACCTCGAACGACTATCTGGCGCTCGCCGCCTCGCCACGGCTGAAGGCGGCGATAACGGCCGCAATCGCGCGCGGCGTGCCTGTCGGCTCCGGCGGCTCAAGGCTGTTGCGCGGCAATCACGAAGAACACGAGGCGCTGGAGGCGGAAGCGGCCGCCTTCTTCGGCGCCGAACGGATGCTCTTTTTCGGCAGCGGCTATGCCGCCAATGCTGCCTTGTTTTCGACGCTGCCGCAGCGTGACGATCTCATCGTTCACGATGCCCTGATCCATGCGAGCGCCCGTGAAGGCATCGCCGCAAGCAAGGCCGATGCGGTGGCAGCAGTGCACAACGATGTCGGCGCCTTTGCCGATGCCATCGGAAAATGGCGTCGGGCCGGCGGAGCGGGGCGCCCGTGGATTGCCGTCGAAAGCCTCTATTCGATGGATGGCGACCGCGCGCCGCTTGCCGACCTCCTCGCGCTTGCCGCGCAGCATGACGGCTTTCTCGTCATCGACGAGGCGCACGCGACCGGCGTCTTCGGACGGGAAGGTCGCGGTCTGGCGGCGGAGTTGGAAGGCCGGGAGAACGTCGTCGTGCTGCACACCTGCGGCAAGGCGCTCGGTGTTTCCGGCGCGCTGGTCGGGGCAGGCGCCGTCCTTTGCGACTATCTCGTCAACCGCGCCCGCAACTTCATCTATTCGACCGCGCCTTCGCCGCTCGTCGCGGCTGCGGTGCGTGAAGCGCTCGTAGCCCTCGTCGATGAGCCGGAGCGCCGTGCCGCATTCGACAGCCTCAGGTCCTTCACCAACCGGGCGCTCGCCGAGATGCTCGACATCGAAGGCAGCGGCTCGCAAATCCTGCCCATCCCGATCGGCGACAACGGCCGAGCGCTCCGCATCGCCGCCCGCATGCGCGCCGAGGGCCAAGATATCAGGGCAATCCGCCCGCCGACGGTGCCGGAAGGCACCGCGCGTCTTCGGATCGCCATCACCCTCAACGCCGACCAGGCCGCAATCGCGCAGATGCTGCAGCAGTTGAAGAGCGCGATCGCCAAGGAGCGGACATGAAAACCCGTATCGTGGTCACCGGTACCGATACCGGCATCGGCAAGACCATCTTTTCCGCAGCCCTCACCGACGCGCTCGACGGCTGCTACTGGAAGCCTGTGCAGTCAGGTCTCGACGAAGAAACCGACAGCGAAACCGTCGCCCGGCTTGGCCGGTTATCAGCCGACTGCATCCTGCCTGAGACCTACAGGCTCGCAACGCCGGCCTCGCCGCATCTGTCGGCACGGCTCGACGGCGTCACCATCGACCCGGAACATCTGTCCCCGCCCATGGTGGATCGACCACTGGTGATCGAGGGTGCCGGCGGGCTTCTGGTGCCGCTGACGGAGCGCATGGTCTTTGCGAATGTCTTTGCGCGCTGGCAGATCCCGATGGTTCTCTGCGCTCGCACCGGGCTCGGCACGATCAACCACACCCTGTTGTCGCTCGAAGCGCTGCGTCGCCGCGCCATTCCCGTTCTCGGCGTCGCCTTCATCGGCGACGCGCAGGAGGACAGCGAAGCGGTCATATCCGAACTTGGCGCCGTGCGGCGTCTCGGCCGGCTGCCGCGGCTCGATCCGCTGACGCCCGACCGCCTGCGCAACGCCTTCGCTGAAAATTTCAACATCGCCGATTTCCTGGAGGTGCCGGCATGAGAAACTCCGCCGTCTGGTATCCCTTCACCCAGCATGCGCTGGAACCGGCGATGCGCCGCATCGTCGGTACCGAGGGCGCCTACCTCGTCGACGAGGACGGCGCGTCGATCCTCGACGCGATTTCGTCCTGGTGGGTCATCACTCACGGCCACCGTCACCCCACCATCATGGAGGCGATCCGCAAGGCCACGGAGACCTACGACCAGATCATCTTCGCCGAATATACCCATGCGCCGGCTGAGGAACTCGCGCGCGGGCTGATCGAGATCGCCCCGCCCGGGCTCGCCCATGTGTTCTATTCCGACAGTGGTTCGACCGCGGTCGAGGTCGCGCTGAAAATGGCGCTCGGCTTCTTCCACAACAACGGCCGGCCGCGAAACCGCATCTGCGTGCTGGAGCACGGCTATCACGGCGACACGATCGGCACGATGTCGGCGGGCGAAAGAGGCGTCTTCAATGCCGTCTACGCGCCGCTGCTCTTCGCCGTCGATCGCTTGCCCTTTCCGGAGACGGGCCGGGAGCAGGCGACACTCGACGCCTTCGAGCGGGCTTGCGCCTCCGGCGAGGTTGCCGCCCTGTTGATCGAGCCACTGCTGCTTGGCGCCGGCGGCATGAAGACCTATCCTGCTTCCGTGCTGTCCGAGCTCAAACGCATCGCCGAACGGCATGGCAGCCTGCTGATCGCCGACGAGGTGATGACCGGTTGGGGGCGGACGGGCCGCCTGTTTGCCTGCGAGCAGGCCGGGATCACGCCCGATATTCTCTGCACCTCGAAGGGGCTGACCGGCGGCGCGCTTCCCCTGGCCGCGACGCTTTGCAGTTCGGAGATCTTTACGGCGCATCTTTCGGCCGACCGGCGCAAGACCTTCTTCCATTCGAGTTCCTACACGGCCAACCCGATCGCCTGTGCCGCGGCACTCGCCAATCTCGCCGTCTGGAGACAGGAGCCGGTCGAGGCGCGCATAGAAACCTTGGTCGCACACCAGCATCGGCATCTGGCGCGCTTCGCTGATGATCCGCGCTTCGCCGACGTCCGCCAACTCGGCACCATTACGGCCCTCGATCTCGTGGTGCCGTCCGGCGGCTACCTCGCCGAGGTCGGCCCGCGGCTCCGGGCGTTTTTCCGTAGGCGCGGTTTGCTGATCCGTCCGCTCGGCAACGTCATCTATCTGATGCCGCCCTATTGCGTCACCGATGCCGATCTCGGGCGGGCCTATGACGCGATCGACGAGGGGGCGTCGCTCTTCGGGGCCGGGCAGCTATGAGGCCGGCTCGCTCCTCCCGGATCGTCGGTTTCGGCCATGCGGTGCCGGAGCGGCGTGTCGCCAACGGCGAAATCGAGATGACGCTCGGGCTTGAGCCCGGCTGGATCGAGCGCCGCACCGGCATTCGCGAGCGGCGCTGGGCCGCGCCTGACGACACGCTTTCGGGGCTCGCGGCAAAGGCGGGCGCAATGGCGCTCGATGATGCAGGCACCCCGCCCGACGCTATCGCCCTGGTCCTGCTTGCGACCTCGACGCCCGATCACCTGCTGCCGCCGTCCGCGCCCCTGCTTGCCCACCATCTCTGCCTTTTGAAGGCAGGCGCGATCGACCTTGCCGGCGCCTGTTCGGGCTTCCTCTACGCCCTGACGCTTGCCGACGGCTTCGTGCGGACGCAGGGAAAGCCGGTGCTGGTGGTGGCCGCCAACGTCTTGAGCCGCCGCATCAACCCGGCCGAACGGGCGAGCGCCGTGCTCTTTGCCGATGCCGCCGGTGCCGTCGTCGTCGCTCCCTCCGATGATCCGAAAACCGGTCTGCTCGGCGTAGACCTCGCCGCCGACGGCAGCCGCTACGATCTGATCTCGATTGCCGCCGGCGGCAGCAACAGGCCGTTTTCTGCCGACACCAGGCCCGAGGATCTGCTGATGACGATGCGCGACGGGCGCGAGATGTTTGCGCAGGCGGTGGAGATGATGACGGCCTGTGCCGTCAACGCCATGGACGCCGCCGGCTGCGTGGCTGCGGATATCAGCCGCTTCGTGCCGCACCAGGCCAATGCGCGTATCTTCGATGCCGTCTGCGACCGGCTCGGCATTGCGCCGTCGAAAACGGTGCGCACGATCTCGGACTACGGCAACTCGTCGGCTGCGACCATCCCGCTGTCGCTATCCCTGTCGCACCGGCAAAAGCCCTTCATCACCGGCGAAAAGCTGTTGCTGACGGCGGCCGGCGCGGGGCTTGCGGGAGGGGCGGCGGTGCTCGCAATCTGATGAGACGCCGAGGATGGCAACGCCCCGTATCGCGAGGCGCCGTGATTTCAGCGCGTTGAGGGCGCAGCGCACGAGCCGCGTTTCATCAGCATTGGCTGCAGCTTGTATTCCTCCTGCAGCGCATGGCTGCCGAGCACGCCTTCAAGCGCCAGCCGGGCGATCTCGTCGATCGGCTGGCGAATGGTGGTGAGCCGCGGCAGCACCAGAGAGGCCAGCGGGATGTCGTCGAAGCCGACGATCGAAAGGTCGATCGGAACCCGAAGCCCCATGTCGTCGGCAGCGCGCAACAGGCCGATCGCCTGCTGGTCGCTGGCGGTGGCGATCGCCGTCGGGCGGGTTGCTTCGGATTGCGTCAGCAGCTGCTTACCAAGTTCTTCGCCCGAGCGGTAATCGAAATGGCCCTCGACGATCTGCGGCTGAACGTACTCGCCTGGGTGGCTCTTCCGGAATTCGTCGAGCCGTTGAACGAAGCCGCCGCGGCGCTCGCCGGAGACCTCGGTCGTGCCGGGACCGCTGATGTAGCCGAGCCGACGATGGCCGAGCGAAAGCAGATGGTCTGCGGCGAGATAACCGCCCTGGCGGTTGTCGACGGAGACGAGCGCATGCCCGCTCAAGGGCCGGTCGACTGTCACTGTTCGCGTGCGCGACGCCAGCCCGTCGGCAAGGCTGTTGCTGACCGGCACGAGGATCAGCCCGGCCGGCAGGCGTCCGAGCAGGGTTTCGATCTGCTGCTTCTCGGCGCCCGGGTCGTCATGGGTGTTGGCGAGCAGCACCGAGTAGCCCTCGGCGGAGGCCAACATCTCCACCTGTTTGGCAAGCTCGGCAAAGAACGGGTTGGTGATGTCGGGCACGACGAGGCCGATGATGTCGGTCTTCGCGAGCCTGAGGCTGCGGCCGAGAATGTTCGGCCGGTAGCCGATCGCGTCGATTGTCGCTTCGACCTTCGCCCTGATGTCCTCGCTCACCGTCTTGTTCTTGGCAAGCACACGCGAAACCGTGCCGACAGAGACGCCGGCGCGCTGTGCAACATCCTTGATCGTCGGGTTCAAACGTTGTCTCCCACTTACGCATGTGCGACCGGCGACAAGCGAAAATCGCGCGCCAGATCAAAGTCTTGCGCCAGCGACCGCGGGTTCGCCCAACGGCGCTGGCCTTCCTCTTAAATCAGAGAATGCCGCGAACGGGTAGCAGCTTCCAGCACAATTTTCTTTTCGATGAAACGTTTCATATTGACAGCGATGCTGCCTTTCTATCTTCTAAAGTTCGAAACGGAACACGCAGGCTCATGTGATGAAACGTTTCATCGATGGTTGGAGGACCATCTTTTCACCGGAGGAGAACCCATGAAATTTTCCCTGTACGCATCTATCGTCGCACTTACCGTTGCCACCGCATTGCCGACGCTTGCCGTGGCTGCCGACAAACCCGTCGTCGGCCTCGTCATGAAGTCGCTGGCCAACGACTTCTTCAAGAACATGCTGGAAGGCGCCGAAGCGCATGCCAAGAAGCGTGGCGACTACGAACTCAAAGCCATCGGCATGCAGAACGAGACCGATTTCGAAAGCCAGTTGAACGGTGTCGAGAACTTCATCACGCAAGGCGTCGACGCGATCGTAATTGCGCCGGCGGACTCCCGTGCAATGGTCGCGCCGCTGAAGAAGGCGATGGATGCCGGCATTGTCGTCATTAATTTCGACGTTTCGCTCGACGAGCAGGCGAAGAAAGATGCCGGCGTCGATCTGGCCTTCGTCGGCCCCGACAATCGCGGCGGCGCCAAGATGGTCGGTGATGCGCTCGCCAAGGATCTCGGCACCGGCGGCAAGGTCGTGATCCTCGAGGGCAATCCGGGCGCCGACAATGCGGCGCAGCGCAAGCTCGGCTTCGAGGATGCGATCGCGGCAGGCAAGCTCGATCTTCTCGATTCCCGCACGGCGCATTGGGAAACGGAAGAGGCCAATTCCGTCTTCTCGACCATGCTGACGGCACATCCCGATATCCAGGGTGTGCTCGCCGCCAACGATTCCATGGCCATCGGTGTCGTCAAGGCGCTGGACGCGGCGGGCCGCAACGACATCAAGGTCGTCGGCTTCGACAATGTGCCGGCGGTCGCCCCGATGCTGAAGGATGGCAAGCTTTTGGCAACGGTCGACCAGTTCGGTTCGCAGATGGCGGCGAACGCCATCGACAAGGCGCTCGAAGTCGTGGCCGGCGGGCCCAAGCTCGAAGGCTGGGTGAAGACCGACATCGAGCTCGTGACCAAGGACAACGTGAAATAACCCTGAGACCGCGCGTGCGCACCGGGCGCTGCCCGGTGCGCTTCGGCAAGGACAGCATCCGCCGCAAGCCAATGGTTTGCGCGCGTGATTGCTGCGTTTCAAAAGGGCTAGGTCATGATGAACACGCAAACCGTGAAGGCGGAAGCGGCTGGCGTTTCGATGCCGCCGGTTCTGGAACTGCACGATATCAAGAAGGCCTTCGGTGGCACCAAGGCACTGAACGGCGTCAGCCTCTCCATTCAGCCGGGCGAAGTGCACGGCCTCATCGGCGAGAACGGTGCCGGCAAATCGACTTTGATCAAGGTTCTCTGCGGTATCGTCCGTCCGGACGAGGGCGCAATCAATCTCGCGGGCCGGCCTTACGCGCCGGCAACACCGCGCGAGGCCAAGGCCAACGGCCTCCAGGTGGTGCACCAAGAATTCAACCTTCTGCCCCATCTGTCGGTGGCGGAGAACATCTTCATCGAGCATCTGCCGCGCAACGCCTTCGGCGTCGTCAGGCGGCCGGAAATGCATGCCGGCGCACGGGCCGCACTCGACGCCATCGGCCTCAGCGATATCGACGTGCACTGGCCGGTCTCGCGCCTCGGCATCGCCCACCGACAGTTGGTCAAGGTGGCGCGCGCGTTGATGACGGAAAGCCGTATCCTCATCCTCGACGAACCGACGGCGACGCTGACATCGCGCGAAACCGAGCGGCTGTTCAAGATCGTCAGCGACCTTCGCAGTCGCGGCGTCTCGATCGTCTTCGTGTCCCATCATCTCGACGAAGTGTTCCGCATCTGCGACCGGGTGACGGTGTTGCGCAACGGTGAGACGGTGTTCTCGCGGCCGATCGCCGAGACCAATCAGGATGAGCTGGTGCGCGCCATGGTGGGCCGCAAACTGCAGCAGCAGATGGCGAGCGAAGTGGTCTCGTTTGCTCGGCCGGCACAAGCGTTGTCGCTTAACCGGTTTCGGCCGCCGCAATCGCCGCACGCCGAGGGCATTTCACTTGAACTGCACAAGGGCGAAATCCTGGGGATCGCCGGGCTTGTCGGCTCCGGTCGAACCGAGCTTCTGCGGGCGATCGCAGCCGCTCAACTGCCGCTCTCCGGCGAGCTCTTCCTTGAGGGGAAACGCACCTCCTTCCGCTCGCCGCGCGAGGCGATCAATGCCGGCATCGGCTTCGTGACCGAGGACCGGAAGGAGGAGGGTCTGATCCTCAATATGCCGATTTCGGCCAATGTCACGCTCGCGTCCCTCTCGGACATCTCGCGTGCCGGAATTCTCGACAGGAAGGCGGAAATCGAAGTGACGGAACGGCTCGGCGCCGAGCTCAAGCTGAAATATGGCGGCCCCGGCAAGAATGCCGCGACGCTTTCGGGCGGCAACCAGCAGAAGGTGGTGCTCGCCAAATGGCTGGCACGCAACCCGAAGGTCCTGTTGCTCGACGAGCCGACACGCGGCGTCGACGTCGGCGCCAAGGCGGAGATTTATGCCCTGATCCGCCAGTTCGCCGAACGCGGCTTGGCGTTGTTGATCGTCTCGTCCGAGCTGCCGGAACTGATGACCCTCTCGGACCGCATCCTCGTGATGTCGCAGCACCGTGTCGTCGGCGAGCTGTCGCGGCCGGAATTCTCCGAAGAACGTATCCTGCAATTTGCCTACCAGGGCGAGCAGCAACAGGTGAGGCAGTAAGATGCAAGCACTCGAAAAGACACAATCCGGCGAAACCATTGACACGCGCCGGCTTTCGGGCTGGTCGCCGAAGGTGCTTTTGCGCGACGCCGGCATCGGCCTGGCGCTCCTGCTCCTGATCGTCTTCTTCTCGGTCTCGACCGAGCACTTCCTGACGGCCAACAACGTCTCCAACATCCTGACGCAGATCACCATCAACCTGATCCTCGCCGTCGGCATGACCTTCGTCATCCTGATCGGCGGCATCGATCTCTCCGTCGGCTCGATGCTCGCCTTCTGCGCCGTCGTCGGCGGCACGGTGCTGACGATCCCCGATCTCTCGGTGTTTCAGGCAGTCGCGCTGGCAACGCTTGCCGCTGTCGGCACCGGCGTCGTCTGCGGTTTCCTCAATGGCTGGATCAGCGCCTTCTGGGGGCTACCCTCCTTCATCGTCACGCTCGGCATGCTCAATATCGCCCGCGGTGCAGCACTTCAGGTGACGGATGCGCGCACGATCTATTCGTTTCCGCCGAGCTTCAACGCCTTCGGCTCGCAGATGATCTTCGGCATCCCGGTGGTCTTCCTGATCGCGCTGCTGCTCGTCGCGATCGCCTGGTTCGTGCTGTCGAAGACGGTGTTCGGTCGGCTGCTCTATGGCATCGGCAACAATGAGGAGGCGGTGCGTCTCGCCGGCCATTCGCTGATGTTCTACAAGGTGGCGGCCTTCACCATTGCCGGTGCGCTCGTCGGCATCGCCGCCATGGTCTACATGGCCCGCCTCAACATCGCGAGCCCGATCATCGGCATCGGCTTCGAGCTGAACGCGATCGCCGCCGTCATCATCGGCGGCACCAGCCTCAACGGTGGCCGCGGCACGGTCATCGGCACCCTGCTCGGCGCCTGCATCACCGGGGTGCTTGCCAATGGCCTGATCCTGTTCGGGCTCAGCGACTTCATGCGCCAGATGATAACAGGCGTCGTCATCATCCTCGCGGTCATCATCGACAAGTATCGCGAGCGGCTAACCGGCATTTAGGACCGGGAGCCACGTGCGAGCGGATCGTCGCCCGCCGCGACCGACGAGACACGGTGAAGGACAGGGTGGTCGGATCGATGGACCTGCCCGCGGGGACCTCTGCGGCCTGGCTTTCACCGCACAAGCAAATGAGGAAGGTAAGGCTGATGCTCAAGAACATCGATCCGGCGCTGAACGCCGACGTGCTGCATGCGCTGCGCTCAATGGGACATGGAGACCGGATCGCGATCGTTGACGCGAATTTTCCCGCCGACACCGTCGCCCGCCACACCCGGCTCGGTCTGCCGCTGCACATTGCGAATGTCTCGGCCGCGCGTGCGGTGCGCGCCATACTTTCCGTCATGCCGCTCGACACGCCGCTACAGCCTTCGGCGGCGCGGCTGACGCCGGACGGGGCGGCGGGCGAGCTGCCGGAGGTCCAGCGCGAGGTGCTGGCCGAGGTCGCGCGCGCGGATGGTCCTCTTTCGAAGATGTATGCGATCGAGCGTTTCGCCTTCCACGAGGAAGCCAAGCGCGCCTATTGCGTCATCGTCACGGGCGAGGCGCGCCGCTTCGGCAGCTTCCTCTTCACCAAAGGCGTGGTGCCGCCAGCCAGCCACTGGGACGAGACCGTCGCCGGGTGAGAGCCACCTTGGGGAATAGTCGCCGGCGGCGAGCGCCGCCAATCAAAGGGTCGCAAGCTCCCGATTGGAAAGCATGCCATCATCGGCGCGCCTTATCTCGACCTTTCGTTCGAGCTCCGCGACGATGTCTTCGCTGAACTCGATCGAGGTCAGCTCGGCGATTTCGGGCAGGGCACCGGGCGTGAAGACATTGACCTCCACTAGCTTGTCGCCGACGACGTCGAGGCCGACCAGGAACATGCCGTCGCGCACCAGCTTGGGGCGCATTTCCTCGGCGACGGCGAGCATCGCCGGGGTGACGACGGCGGCGACGGGCCGGCCGTTGACATGCATGTTGGAGCGCAACTCGCCTTCCGCCGGAACGCGCCGCACGGCGGCGTAGGTATCGCCACGCTTGAGCGGCCTGCCGTTCATCAGGAACAGGCGGACGTCACCTTCCTTCGCTGCCGGCAGATACTCCTGCGCGATCACATAGCCCATCTCGCTGACGGCCTCGAAGATCTGGTTGAGGTTCGTCTCATGGCTGGAGCCGACCTTGAAGACGTTCTTGCCGCCGGAGCCCTGCAGCGGCTTCAGGATGACGCCCTCGGGATGGGCGTCGAGGAAGGACCGGACCTCCTCCATGTGCTTCGTAATCAGCGTGGTCGGACGGACGACCTCGGGAAAACCCTGCAGATAGAGCTTGTTCTGTGCTGAGGACAATCCCTCGGGGTCGTTGACGACGATCGCGCCGCGCTCGGCGGCGAGCCGTCCGAAGATGATGCCGGCCTGGGCCGCCCAGGGCCGTGTTGCGACATCCTCCGACGGGTCGTTGCGCAGAAAGAGGATCTGGATGTCCGTAATGTCCAGGACCTCGCGCCGGGTCGTGTCGCCCCGCAGCGCCGTTATGAAGGTTTCGGCCTTGCGCGGCTTTGCCGTTCCGAGAGAAAGCGCATGGACGATCAGTCGGCCGTCGGGTGTCAGAACGAAATCGCCGGGCGTGAGGTAGACGATCTCGTGGCCGCGGGCGAGCGCTGCGAGCGCCAGCGACGTCGTCGCATAGAACGTCTCTTCACCCTCGATGGAGTTTACGAGAAAGGCAATGCGCATTCGGTTTCCTACTCTGCGATCAAGTCGAGCGGGGACAGTCCCCCTTGGGCTCGCTGAAGTCGGTCGCGCGCTTTGACCTCATCGAGAAAGATAGGGCGGAGCGCTGCGGCACCAAGGAGGCCGCGCAGGCTCAGCTCCTGGATCGCGCCGAAATGCGAAGCGGCGATCTTGCCCATCCAGAACGGTTCGAGACTGCCGCCGCGGGCCAGATGATCGAGAAGCTGCAGCAGGCCGCGCAGGTAGATCGCGTCCTTGACCAGCCCGCCGCCGCGATAGATCCGCAGCGTGATGTTGAAGGCTTCGGCGGCGGCAAAGCCATGTCCGTCGACGAGCAGCCGGTAGGTCTGCGGAAAGGGTGCGCCGTCGAGCATGGCGGCGCAGCCGACGACCCGTGCCGCCAGGACGCGCAACCGGTCGATCGTCATGCCGGCGCTCAGATATTCGGCAAAGACCGCGAGCCCCTCCTGCATGCCTTCGTAACCGGCCAGTCCGGAGCGGAGGATCCTCAGCCCCTGGGCAGAACCGTTGAAATAGGTCAGCAGATGCACGCCAACCTCGTGGTTGAGCAGCGCCTCGACGCGATCGGCGTCGAGCGCGGAACTCCTGGCGATCAGCAACTGGCCGCGCGAAACGAGCAGGCCGGCCGGCAGGTCGTCGCGGATGTCGATGGAGGCGGAAAAATCGGCCGACTGGCGCCGATAGGCCGCTATCATCGCCTGGGCGCGCTCCCTTATGTACTCGCAATCGCGCCGGTCTGCGCTCGATGACGGGGCGTCGGGATCGGGCGCCGTGCGCGCCAGGATTTCGGAGGCGGCGTCATGAAGCGTGGCTTCCACCGGGCCGTAGAGGGCGCGGCCGAACTCGACGAAGGTGCGGGTTTCCCGCGCCGAGATCATCGACAGCTGCAGGTCGACCTCCTGCTGCTTTTCCCGGTAGAGGGCATAGAGCAGCGGATCTTCGAGGTGTTCGAAGTTGAGGGAAAAGAGCTTCCGCTTGGCCGTCTCGATCTGCAGCGTCAGCGGCCGGTAGTAGAGGCGCGGGCTCTTGGAGAAGCCGCCCGAGGCGAACTCCGCCCAGGCTGCTTCCGCGTTGATGGGGGTCACTGCCAGCAGGAAGTCGAAGCTCGACGCGATTTCGTCGATGCCGCGGTCGGCGCGCACGACGGCATCGACGAAGGCCTTTCGGCCAAAAGCGCGGTGCGTCGGCAGTCGAAAATTGTCCGATCTTGCGCGAGCGAAAGCGGCAACGGCTCTCAGCCCAGCGTCGAAGACGCTCGCGACCAGCCGCTCGCGCAGTTGCGGATAGATGCGGCGCGTTCCCGGCTCGCAGTAGATCGGCGCGAAGCGCACCGTCAGATGCGGATAGTCGAGCGCAAGCGCCTTTCGGCCTGTCGTCGTCGGACGCTCGACGAGCGTCACATGCGGCGTGCGGAACTTGCCTTCGATCGTCGCTGCCGTCTCGATCAAGGCCTTGGCGGCGACCTGTTCGGCGGCGCGCGCGCCGGCAACCACCTCGATCAAGAAGGGCGGCAGGAAGGGCGCGTCCTTGGCCGGCGGTTCATCGCTTTCGAGCTCGCCGAATTCGAGCACGATGAACAGGCCGAGGCGCTGTTCAATCACCCGCCCGACGCGCTCGATGATTGCGGCGGCAGTATCGATGTCCGGCGCCAGCAGATAGGCGGCGTTTGCTTGGGCGATGTCGCGCGCCACCGGCTGCTGGTACCCGGCGGCAATGTGCACGCAAAGGAAGGGAACGAGGCGGTCGATGTGCAGCCGCCCACCCTCGCCGAAGTCCCGCCGAACAGCGCGGCCTTCCGTCAGCCGGCCGATGGCTTCGTCGAGCCAAATCGGGGCCGTGCTTGTGGGTGCCGCTTTCTCCTCCATCATCCCTGCCTCGCCAGCGTTTCGGTCAGGATCGGGACGAGCGAGCAGACCAGCGTCCGCAGTGAACGAAGCGCCTCGATATCCGGCTTGCCGGTCCACTCGTCCATAAAGGTCTTCTTGAATTCGATCGCGATCGCGCAGCCGGTTTCGGGAAAATGTTCGTGGATGAAGCGCGTCTGCTCTCCGCGTCCCTGGAAGGCGACGTTCTCGCGCACATCCACCGGTCGGCCGTCGATCCGCGCGGCACTGAGCGCCGACATCAGCATATCGATGACGCCGGCCCATCTGAGCCGATCCATCGAGGCGGTCCCGATGTTGATTTCCGGGGCTTCGTCGGGGGCCGTGGGCGCGGCCTCCGGTCCCTGTCGCCGGTGGTTGTAGCTGTGCATGTCGAGCACGATGAAGCGACCGTGGCGGCGCTCGATCGCCGTCAGCATGGCATGCAGCATGGCATAGTATTCGTCATGGACGGCGAGCGACGCCTCGATCAGATCGATGGGCGGATGTTCCCGCCAGACGGAAAGGCCCCAGGCCTGCGCCGGCTGGAGATAGACCGCGCCCGTGCGGGCCCGGTTGAGATCGACCTCGAAGCGGGACCTGTGAACGACGATGCGGTTGGCAAGATCACGGATGACGAATTCCGTGTACGGATCCTCCTCGCGCAGCCGTTCCTCGTCCGTCAGGGCGGTGAGCGCGCGGGCGTCGCCGCGCATGGCATGCCCGTTGTGGATCGCGGTGCCGACGATTGGCCCGTCGCCGCGTTGCACGGTCCACCAGGTGGTTTCGCTGGCTGAGCGGAACTGTTCCGTCGGCTCGCTTGGCATCTTCGCTCCGGCACTCCCTCGCTCTGGTCGCTACGGGGGTGCAACTCCCCGGCGGCCCGAAGGGTTCCGGGGCGCAGGAAAATTCCCGGGGGCCGTCGAGACGCAAGATCACCTGCTCCGACAGCGGTCTTCACGGTTTTTGCTGGCCGATCTCGCCGAGAATCCACTGGCGGAAGGCGCTGATTTTCGGGGAGTTTCGCCGGCTTTCCGGATAGACCAGCCAATAGGCTTGGCTCTCGTCGCAGAGCAGATCGAAGGGTTGGATCAGGCGCCCGTCGGCAAGTTCCGCGGCAAAGAAGGCCGGCGTCAGGATCGCGACGCCCTGTCCGGCGGTCGCCGCATTCCCCTCATAGACCTGGGCGCCCATGCTGGCGCCGGGCCGGCTCGCAAGCCCTTCCACCGGCACGTTGGCGGCGGCAAACCACCGTGCCCACCAGGGATCGCCGGGGTCGAGAAGCGGCAGCCGCAGCAGGTCGGCCGGTTCCTTCACGCCGCCGATGCTGGCCGCAAGGCCCGGGCTCAGCATCGGTGAAAAATCAGCGTCGATCAGCCGGTGGGCCACAAGTCCCGGCCACGCGCCGCGACCCGAGCGGATGCCGATATCGACCTCCTCGCGGCTGAAGTCGACGAGATGCGGCTCGGTCTGAAGGCGCACGGCAAGCGAGGGGTGGGCGATCTGAAACGAGCCGAGGCGCCGCGCCAGCCAGTTGGAGGCAAAGGTCGCGATCGTGCTGATGACCAGCGTTCCCTGGGCACCGCCGCGCGCGTTCACATAGGCTTCGCTGAGCTGCTCGAAGACCTGCGTCACCACGGGGGCGAGCCGCTGGCCGACCTCGGTGAGCGCGATCTGGCGCGGGCGGCGCAGGAACAGCGGCGCGCCGATCCGATCTTCGAGCACCTTGATCTGATAGCTCACCGCGGCTTGCGTCATGCCGAGTTCGCTTGCGGCGTTGGTGAAGCTTCCATGGCGCGCGACCGCCTCGAAGACGCGTATCGCCGTCAATGGTGGGAGCGGAAGTGTCTTATGCATTAAATGGCCTTATGCATGGTGACCGATATTCGATTGGAAGTTGATGCCGCCCACAACCATTTTCAAGGTCCGTCCATTAGACGGATTGATGAAGAGGATGACGGCTATGACAACCATTCAAGTACGTAGTTTTTCGTCGACAAACGATTTTTCCGTCGGTTCCTGGCTGGCGTTCCTGTTCGCGAGGAAGAGCCGGACGACCGATGTCGTCGACGTCAGGGATCTGTCGGATCACCTGAAGCGGGATATGGGCTTTCTCGACGGCAACCGCCCCGAGGAGCACGACCTCCCGACCACGTGATTTCGCCCGTCCGCATGATTTCGCCCTACCGCATGATCTCGAAAGACCCGGGCGGCCCTCCCACCGCCCGGGTCTTTTCATGCCCGCGACGCAGCGTCGTCGGGGAGCAGTTTTCCACGACCCGCCCGCTCTTTGGGTCACAATTCCTTTAATCTACTAGTTAAGTGGATAATCATCGGTGATGTCCGGTCGACGCAGCTTTGCGGCGGCCGCCTGAGATGAGGTCCATGATGAGCATGCTGCGGCAATATGAGCGTTTGAGTGCGATCCGCGAGGTCCTGCAGGGCCGGCTGGAACTGCACGAGGCACGCGATTGTTTTGGTTTCGAGGATATCGAGGATGGCACGGTTCACGAACTCAAGGACCGTATCGCCGAACTCTCCGAGGAGATTTCGACCTTGAAAAGCCGCTGCGATCGCTATCAAAGCTTCGGCCGTCGGTGATCAAACCCTCCAATAATGACCCCAAGTGACGGCGGAACGCCGTCGATGAATGGAACATCCCCATGACATTGCATGTGAATTCCCGCGTCGCAGATTATGCGATCAACCCGCTTTTCCTCGAGCGCTGGTCTCCGCGCGCCTATTCGGGTGCCGAGATTTCCGAGCCCGAACTGTTTCAGATTCTCGAGGCTGCCCGCTGGGCGCCGTCCGCCTACAATGCCCAGCCTTGGCATTTCGTCTATGCGCGCCGCGGCGGCGAAGGCTGGGAGAGCCTGCTCGGCCTCCTCAACGAGTTCAACCGGAGCTGGGCAGCGGAGGCCTCGGCGCTGATCTTCGTGCTGTCGAAGACCTCTCTGCTGCCACCGGGCGCCAGCGAGGAAGTGCCATCCTACACCCATTCCTTCGACGCCGGGGCCGCTTGGGGTGCGCTGGCGCTGCAGGCCGCCCATTCCGGCTGGCAGGCGCACGGTATGGCCGGTCTCGACTATGAGCGGGCGCGCGCCGAGCTTGGCGTGCCGGAGAACTTCCGGATCGAAGCGGCCGTCGCGATCGGGCGCCTCGGCGACAAGGCGCTGCTGCCGCAAGCGCTGCAGCAGCGCGAGCAGCCTAGCCCGCGCAAGGCGCTGTCGGAGATCGTATCGGAAGGCCGGTTCGTCGCTGGCTGATCCGTGAAACCAGGTACCGCGGGGAGGTGGGGCTTGCCGGCCCGACCTCTCAGGGGTCGTCGGTCTCATCCCGACCGGTCTCGTTCAGCGCCTGCACGGTGACAGCTGCGACGAGGCCGGTGAGGACGATGCCGGAAAAGCCGATCACCAGTGCCAGCACCCGCGCGCTCAGATGTTTGGGCGTGATGTCGCCATAGCCGATGGTCAGGCCCGTGACGAAGGTGAAGTAAAGCGCTTCGTCGAGCCGCCAGTCTTCGATGCGCCAGATGATGATGCCGGCCCCGACCATCACGATCAGGATCGCCGAGAAGATCGGCCAAAGCAGCTGAAGCTGCTGGTAGAGATTGTAGAAAAAACGGCGTCGCATTCTTTTCGTCTGTCGCCGGCGTTGAGACTCTGCCACGCCACCCTCCCTCTCGCGGGTAGGCCCAAGGCGAACCAGCCACGCCCTCGTGACGCTCCGCCCACGGCCCGCTTCCCGTCGTCGAAATCCCCTCTCGGCGCGAACTGCCGTGATCAGGATAGACCTGAGTCGGGATGGCTTCCAGCGCCTGTTTTGCCGGTCGCCAAGCTTGGGCGGATGCGGACAATTGCATTTCTTGCAACCGCTTTGGTCGAGTGTTATCGAATTAGAATAATCTCATGAATCTCCTGCCGAAGGACGATCCCGATGGCATCGCATGAGCATTCACTTGCCGGCGACGGCCGCGGCCTCTCCGCTGGCCTGCGGCTCGACGTGATCGCAGGCCTGACGGCCGCTGCCGTGGTCCTGCCCAAGGCGATGGCCTATGCCACGGTCGCGGGCCTGCCCGTCAGCGTCGGTCTCTACACCGCCTTCGTGCCGATGATCATCTATGCGCTTCTCGGCACCTCCCGCGTCCTGAGCGTTTCGTCGACCACCACCCTTGCGATCCTTGCCGGCACGCAGCTCGGCCTTGCCGTCCCCGACGGCGATCCCGCCAAGCTCCTGACGGCAACCGCGACGCTGACCGCCCTGACGGGCGCGCTTCTCTTCCTCGCGTCGCTGCTGCGCTTCGGTTTCGTCGCCAACTTCATCTCGTCGCCGGTGCTGATCGGCTTCAAGGCCGGCATCGGCCTCGTCATCGTGCTCGATCAGGTGCCGAAGCTGCTCGGCATCCACATCACCAAGGAAGGCTTCTTCCGCGACATCCTCAGCATCGCCGGCCACCTCTCCGAGACTTCGTTGCTGACGCTCGTGATTGCCGCCGCGGCGCTTGTGGCGCTGCTGGCGATGGAACGGCTCTGGCCGCATTCGCCGGCGCCGCTTCTGGCCGTGGCCGCGGGCATCGCGCTTTCCTGGTTTGCCGGGCTGCAGGCGCTCGGCGTCTCCACCGTCGGCTTCATCCCGCAGTCCCTGCCGTCGCTGACGCTTCCGAGCCTCGGTCTTGTCCAGGAACTGTTGCCGGGCGCGCTCGGCATCGCGTTGATGAGCTTCACCGAAACCATTGCCGCCGGCCGCGCCTTTGCCGCGCCGTCTGATCCGCCGATCCGGGCGAACCGGGAATTGCTGGCAACGGGTGCTGCCAATTTCGCGGGCGCATTCTTCGGCGCCATGAGCGCCGGCGGCGGTACGTCGCAGACCGCCGTGGTGCGGGCTGTCGGCGGCCACAGCCAGATGGCGTCGCTGGTCACCGCGGCGGCAGCGGCGGCGACCATGCTGGTGCTGGCGCCACTTCTCGGTCTCCTGCCGCAGGCCGTCCTTGCGGCCATCGTCATTGTCTACTCGGTCGGGCTCATCAAGCCGGCGGATTTCCTCTCCGTCCGCAAGGTTCGGCTGATGGAGTTTCACTGGGCGCTGGCCGCCTTCCTCGGCGTACTGTTCTTCGGCACGCTGCAGGGCATCATCGTCGCGATCGTGCTGTCCTTCATCGGGCTCGCCCGCCAGGCGGCCTCCGCAAAGGTCTATGTCGTCGGGCGCAAGCGCGGAACCGATCGGCTGCGGCCGCTCTCGCCCGAGCACCCCGATGATGAGACCTTCGAGGGGTTGCTGATCATTCGGCCGGAGGGCCGGCTCTTCTTCGCCAATGCCCAGCAGGTGGCGGACCAGGCGCAGATGCTGGTCGCGCAGCAGAAGCCAAGGGTTCTCGTGCTCGACATGAGCCGGGTGATCGATATCGAATATTCGGCGCTGCAGATGATGATGGAGGGCGAGCGGCGCATCAGTGGGCAGGGCGTTACCGTCTGGCTGTCCGAACTGAACCCGGATGTGCTCGCCTATGTGCGCGCATCCGGCTTTGCCGACCAACTCGGCCCCGACCGCCTGTTCGTCAATACCCGCACGGCGCTGCAGCATTATCTGGCCGGCACCGCGGCGGCCTAAAGCAATTCCAGGAAAAGTGCGCAGCGGTTTTCCGTCCGGAGTTGCGGGGCAGGAAAACCAATTCCAGGAAAAGTGCGCAGCGGTTTTCCGTCCGGAATTGCGCTCTATTCCGGCATCATTTCGCCCGTTCCGCCGAAGGCCGGCGGGAAGTCGCGATATTTCGGCAGGCCGTCCTTCATCGGCAGCACTGTCTCCTGATAGTTGACGTGCAGCATCGGTTTGAAGGCAAGCGACGGGATTGCCGCGGCAAAGACGTCGGTGACACCCCAGAGCGGATGCTCGGTCATGAGATGTCCGCCGCAGGCCTTGCACCATTTGCGTACGCTCGTCGCCGTCTTCTGGTAGCCGACGAGATTGTCCGCACCCTTGACGATCTTGACCTTTTCCGGTGGCCAGAGCGTGAAGGCGTTGACCGGGCCTGCCGACCAGCTGCGGCAGGAACTGCAATGGCAATAGCCCATGGCGGCCGGATCGCCGCTCACTTCGATCTCGACTGCGCCGCAGAAGCACTTTCCGTTGAGGCTGCCGTTTCCTGCCATGACTTTCTCCTTTCGGCTCTTGTCACCCGGAAATCTGGCTCTAGCGGATCACCGGCGTGAACCCTGACTGAGGGTCTCACTCTGAGCCCTGAGGTCAACGCCTCCTTTCGAGCTAGTTGCATTGCCGGCGGTTTCGGAAATAAAAGATGAGTACAATACTCATATTTGTTGTGTGTGCTGCGAGGACGCGCTAATGAACGCCGGCGCTGCCTCGTGCGCGCCGCGCCATGTCTCTCATCTTCGCTCTGCCGACGGCTCCGGATCGGCCCTGAAAATTGTCATGCCAGAGAAATCAGCTTCGCATTTGATGCTCGACGACGCGATCGTGGCCTACTACGACGAGCTTTGCGCGATGACGCGGCGACGTGGTCACCAGGCGGCAACCGCAAACGAGGTGGTGCACGAGCTTTATGTCCGGCTGGTCGATCGGCGCACGCCGCTTGAGGGCAAGTCTTCGCTGAGGGCGTTTCTGCGCCGCGCCTGCGCCAATCTCGGCATCGACCGGCTGCGGCGCGACCGTTTCGAGCTCAAGCTCTTCTCCGGCAGCGAAGAAGACGCGCTGGCGGTCGCCAGCGATATCGCCTCGCCCGACGCCAACATCGATCTTCCCCGGCGGCTGACGATCCTGAAGAGGGCGATCATGGAGATGTCGCTGCAGCGGCGGCGCGTCTTTCTCGCAAGCCGTATCGGCAACCTAACCTCGGACGAAATCGCCATGCGCACGGGCATCAGCCGCAACATGGTCGACCGCCATCTGCGCAAGGCCTATCTGCATTGCCTCGACCGGCTGGAGGAGGTGTTGTGACGGCGCGTGACAGGCGGGTGCGCGAGCAGGCGGTGGATTGGCTGGTTCGCCTGACGGGCGATCCCGGCGACGAAGCGTTGCGGCTCGCCTTCGAACGCTGGCGCGCGGCGGATCCTGCCCATGCCGAGATTTTTGCCCGCGCCCAAAGGGCGATCGGCGACGCATCGCTGTTGATCCGGCGCGAACCGGAATTTGCCCAAAAGGCTGTGACAGCGACCGGGACGCGGCGAAAAACCGTGACAGCGCTGGCGGCCATCGTCAGCATCGGCGCCGGGCTCTTTCTTGCGTTCGACGGCCCCATGTGGATGCGGGCGGACGTCATCGCCGGCAAGGGCGAACGGCCGATCCTTGCGCTTGAGGATGGCTCGACCCTGCAACTCAACGCCCAGTCGGCCGTCGCCTATCAGTTCACTTCCGCCGAGCGGCGGATCGTGCTGCTGCGTGGCGAGGCCTTCGTCCAGGTCGCAGCCGACAGCAGCCGACCCTTTGTCGTCGAGGCTGGAGGCGGCAAGACGACCGCACTGGGCACGGCATTCGACGTCAATCTTACCGACGACGGCACCAGCGTCACTGTGCTCGAACACGCGGTATCGGTCGCGACCGACGCAGCGATGCTGCCGCGCCGCGTCGCGGTCAACGAGCAGGTCCGCTACGACCATGACGGCCGTCTCGGCGATATCACGCCGATCGATCCGTTCGTGGCGGCAGCATGGCGACAGGGGCGCCTGGTCTTCGAGGAACGCACGATCGCCTCGGTCGTCGAGGAAATCGGGCGCTACGTTCCCGGCAAGATCCTGATCGCCGATGCCGGCGTCGGCGCCAGGCGGGTGTCCGGCAGCTTCGATCTCTCCGATCCCGTCGGCGCACTGCAAGGTCTTGCCGAAGCCTTCGACGTCAAGGTCACTCGGATTGGACCCTACGTCACGATCCTCCGCTAAAAAAATCGAGGACGAGGTATCCCTGAACCGGCACCTCGTTCGTCCAGAAACCAGACCCCGGCCGTTTCGGCCATCTCTCTGTCTGGAACCATCATGCCATATTCGAATACGACCGGCCGCCGCCGCCAATCCGGAATTTTCAGCCTGCTGACGGCAGGCACCGTTTTTGCCCTCACCACGACTGTCGCGCTCGCGCAAGATGCGTTGCGGTACCCGGTCGACGTGCCCGCGGGCAAACTGACGACTGCCGTCAACCGCCTGGCCGCGCAGCTCAAGCTGCAGGTGGTGTTCGACAGCTCGGTCGCCTCAGGTGTCTCCACGCCAGGCCTTTCCGGCGAGATGACGGCCGAAGAGGCGCTGGCGCGGCTGCTGAGCGGAACGGGTGTCCGCTATCGCTTCGTCGGCGGCTCGACGGTGAAGCTGATGGGGGCGGTGGAAGCCGCGGCGCCGGCAGACGGCGAAGGCACGAAGCTCGCACCCATCGTCGCCCGCGGCGACGCCAAGGACGGTGACCGCGCGCCGAACATCGCTGTTCTTGACGCCGAGGATATCGAAAAGGCCCAGGCATCGAGCCTTCCGGAATTGCTGCAGAAGACGCCCGGCGTGTCGATGGGCGGTGGCGTGCGCATTGAAGGACAGACGCTCGCCATCCGCGGCTTTGCCCGGCAGTCGGACGTTCGCATCATCCTCGACGGCGCGCCGAAGAACTTCGAGAAATACGACCAGGGCACGGTCTTCATCGAGCCCGAACTGTTGAAGCGCGTCGAGATCGAAAAAGGCGCCACCTCCGTGCGCTACGGCAATGGCGGCTTCGGCGGCACCGTGCTGATGGAAACCAAGGACGCGGCCGACATGCTCCGGCCGGGCGAAGAATGGGGCGTCTGGGCCAAGTCCGGTTTCCAGAGCGCCAACAAGCAGTTTCTCGAAACCGGCGCGCTCTACGGAAGGTCGGATTTCGGCGGCCCGATCACCTATGACGGCCTTCTGGCAGGCACGTGGCGCAAGAGCGACGACATGCGCGTCGGCGGCGGAGAGGTCTACAACTATTCCAACTCGAAGCTGACCACCCTGCTTGCCAATGTCGGTGCCGAATATGACGGTCACGAGATCAGGGGTACGGTCGCCTACGGCCAGAACGACAACTGGGGACCCGTGGCCGCCATCCGCGGCCAGTCGGCGCCGTCGGACTACAACATCACCCGCTACGGCTACAAGGAAGCGATGCGCCGGCTGCTCACCTGGCGCGAAATCGAGGATTTCACCTCGACGCTCACCTACACCTACACCGGCGACAGCGACCTGGTGAACTACCGCATGATGGGAAGCTTCTCGTCGACCGGCCAGCATGCCAGGCGGCCCGACATTCCGGGGCTCAATCCCAGCGCGTCCGTCGGCGGCTACGAAAACGACGCCACCTACACCGACATCAAGTTCGAAGCGGAGAACACCTCCAATTTCACGCTCGGCGGCCTGGCGCACAGCCTGAACTATGGCATTCAGTACCTCGATCATGACCGTGACATCTGGATGTACGACATCGCCAACCGCACCCAGGCCCAGTACAACTACGGCTACTACGCCCCGTGGTTCATGCCCGAGGGCACGCAAAAGACCTTTGCCGCCTTCGTTCGCGACCGGATCGAACTGACCGACACGTTCGCCGTGACGCCCGGCCTGCGCTATGACCATGTGCGTTCGAAGGGCGTGCCGAACGCGGCGCCGCGATTCAACAATCCGATGGCCGGCCACGACTATTCCGCAGTCTCCCACCAGGGCGTGACGCCGGCGATCAGCCTGGCATGGGAAGCGACGCCGTCCGTACGGTTCTTCGCCGACTGGGCCTATGCGATGCGGGTGCCCAACATCGACGAACTCTATTCGACCCAGAGCGCTCTCACCAAGGCGTCCGGCACCAGCCGCGGCCTGGAGGTCGAGCGCAACAGTACCTTCAACATCGGCGTCGACTTCAGCTTCAACGACGTGCTGACGACCGACGACATGCTGTCGACGCGCATCTCGGTCTACAACAACCACGTCTCCAACCCGGTAACGCGCCGGTTCGGCACGGCCAACCTCGCCGACGTCACCGGCAACGTGCCGTTCTACTGGAACACACCGTCCTACGATATCCGCGGCATCGAGTGGCAGGCGCGCTACGAGACCGAGCGTATGTTCGCCGATCTCGGCGTGTCCTGGATGACCGGCGAGCGGACCGGAGCCGTCAACAACGTCTGGGGCCCGGACACCTATATCAACGACCTGGCGCCCCTGACCGTGATCGCGACGGCCGGGATCAAGGTGCCGGACCGGGATCTCGCCTTCGGCTGGACGGGCACCTTCGTCGACGACCAGAACCGCACACCCTACAACCAGGGTGGACAGACCTACGCGCGCCCGCCGAGCGCCGGCTATGCGGTGCACGGCCTCTTCCTCGACTGGACGCCGACATCGGGCTTCATGGAAGGCGGCGAAGTGCATCTCGCCGTCGACAACATCTTCGACAAATATTACGAGCCCTATCTCAGCGACGGGATCTCGGCGATGCCCGGCCGCAACTTCAAGATCGCGATCAGCCGCAAGTTCTGACCGGCATCTGGACCCAACCGGCTCGCATGCGAGCCGGTCGAATTTCTTCGTACGTCCCTCCACGCAGCAGTGGCGCTTGATTGCGGGGCTCCACCCGGCTCTGTGTATAAAGTTGCGCACAATCGCGTATGAGCTTGCCAATCCTTGCTTGACAGTCGTCGATTGCCCGTATCTTAATCATGCTCTCAGATTGAGCATGATCAATCCATTCACATGACCTCGATGGTCGACGGGCAGTTTGGCCCCATGATGCCCCCATCTTCGATGGGCACGGCGTCGTGGGGTTTTTGGTTTTTGGCGGGTACATGAGCGGCGCGGTAAAGATCGGCATCCTCTATTCGACCACCGGACCCTACGGGACGATGGGCCGCGACTGTCGCGATGGCGCGGAACTGGCGATTGAGGAAATCGCGGCAAGCCATCCGGGTCGGATCGAACCGGTTTTCATCGATCCGGAAGCCAATATCGACCGCTATCTGGAAGGCGCCAGATCTCTGCTGCGCGACCACGGATGCCGCCACATTATCGGCACCATCACCTCGCTCGCCCGCAAGGAGGTCATTCCCCTCGTCGAAAAGCACGACGGCCTGCTCTGGTACATGTGCCCCTATGAGGGCTTCGAAGCCAACGACAACGTCATCTATACGGGCGGCTGCCCGAACCAGCATTTGCTGCCCTTGCTCGATTATCTGCTGCCGCGCTTCGGTAACCGGCCCTATCTGATCGGCGCCAACTATGTCTGGGGCTGGGAAATGAACCGCCTGGCGCGCGAACTGGTTGAGGAGGCCGGCGGTGCCATCCTCGGTGAGCGCTATCTGCCGCTCGAGGAAATCGCGGTCGAGCGCATCGTCGCCGAAATCGAGCAGCGTCGGCCGAGCTTCATCCTCAACAACCTCGTCGGCCCTTCGAGCTACGCCTTCCATGCGGCGATCCGGGCGCTGGCTGAACGCAATCCCGCCTTCCGCCCGGAAAATTGCCCGGTCGTCAGCTGCGACCTGCAGGAATGCGAGTTGACGGATATCGGCCTCGGGGTTGCAACCGGCCAGCTCTGTGCGGCTTCCTATTTCGACACGGTGGTCTCGCCCGACAATGCGGCCTTCAAGCTGCGCGTCGCCAGTCGCTTCGGACCCGGGCGGCGCATTTCCAGCCTGTTTGCCAGCGCCTATGCTTCCGTCAAACTCTGCGCCGAGGCGATCATCGAGGCGGGCGTCGACGACCCCGCGACGATCACGCAGCTTGTTTCGGCCGCGCCGCATCAGAGCGTGCTCGGCCCGCTCAGGATCGACGCGCAGACCCACCATGCGGCGTTGCCGTTCCATCTCGGCCGCATCAGCGACGACGGCGGCTTTGACATCGTCACGTCGCTGCCCTCGATTGCCGCCGACCCCTATCTGACCGGCCAGCGCAAGCGCAAGGCGCCCCAATTGCGGATCGTCTCATGAGGGAAACACCGAACTTCACCGGCTGGCGTGCGGCGATCCTGCACCGCGAAGACCAGACGACGGAGCGGCTCGTGCGACAGCTCAAGCTCTTCGGCTTCGACGTCACCGTGCAATGGCAGCCGCTCGACGCGCGCGACCTGCCCGATATCATCCTCGTCGACGCCGACCAGGGTTGGAGCGGGCTGTTGCCCTGGAAGGACGAACAGGCGCCGCGGCCGTTGATCGCCCTGCTCGGCTCGGAAGCACCGGGTCGGGTCGCCTGGGCGATGGGGCAGGGGGCAGCGGCCATCATCGCCAAACCCGTCGCCTCGTCGGCGGTCTATCCGGCACTGGTCATGGCCGTCGGCATCCACCAGGAACGCCGGGCGGTTGCCGACAAGGTCGCCCATCTCGAAGAACGCGTGCGCATGCGCCCGCTCGTTCATGCCGCCGTACAGAAGATCGGCCAGGCCTGCCACGTCGACGAGGAGCGGGCCTACGGCATCCTGCGCAATTGCGCGATGAAGAAGCGCCTGTCGATGGAGCAGGTCGCCGGATCCATCCTCGGCGGTGCCGAGCCGCTGCCGGAGGCCGGTTGATGCAGGTACTGAAATCCATGTTCAGGCAGCCGGCGGCGCTGTTCGGTCTCGTCGTCGTGGCGCTGGTCGTCCTGCTCGCTTTGGCCGCGCCGCTGATTGCGCCCTATAGCCCGGACGAGCAGATGTTCGACGGGCTGACGCTCGAAGGCGCGCCGCTGCCGCCAAGCGCGCAGTTCCTGCTCGGCACCGACACGCTCGGCCGAGACCTCTTTTCGCGGCTGCTCTATGGCGCCCGAACCTCGCTCGTCATCGGCCTCGTCGCCAATGGCGTCGCTGTCTCGATCGGTCTCATGATCGGCATTCTTTCGGGCTACATGCGGGGTCTGGTCGGCAATGCGCTGATGCGCTTTACCGATCTGATGATGGCGTTTCCGGCGCTGCTGCTGGCGATCGTGCTTGCGGCCCTGCTTCGCCCGAGCCTCTGGATCGTCGCCATGGTGATCGCGCTGGTCAATTGGGTCCAGGTCGCTCGCATCGTCTATACCGAGACCCGCGGCCTCGTCGAGCGCGACTTCATCCTCGCCGAGCGTTCGCTCGGTGCCGGACACGGCCGCATTCTCTTTCACCACATCCTGCCGCATCTGGTGCCGACAGCGATCGTCTGGGGCACGCTCGGCATCGCGACGACGGTGCTGCTCGAAGCGACGCTTTCCTTCCTCGGCATCGGCGTCCAGCCGCCGACGCCATCCTGGGGCAACATCATCTTCGAAAGCCAGAGCTATTTCCAGGCCGCGCCCTGGCTGGTGTTCATCCCCGGCGCCGTCATCCTGTTGACCGCGCTCTCCTTCAACCTGGTCGGCGATGCGCTTCGCGATATCCTCGACCCGACGCAGCGCGGGAGGGGTTGAGATGGCGTTTCTCCTGCTGCGCCGTCTCGTCCAGACCGCGCTCATCCTGCTCGGCGTCGCCGCCATCACCTTCCTGCTGCTCTACGCGCTTCCGGCCGATCCGGCGCGCATGATCGCCGGGCGCAGCGCGACGGCGCAGACGGTCGCCAATATCCGCCGCGAACTCGGGCTCGACCAGCCGCTGCTCGTGCAGTTCTGGAGCTATCTGCAGGGCCTTGTGCAGGGCGACCTCGGGCGCTCGTATGCGCAGAAGACCGATGTGGGCACGCTGATCGCGGCGCGGCTGCCGGCAACGCTGATCCTGATGGCGGCCGGCATCTTCGTCGAAGTCCTGCTCGGGGTGTTTCTCGGTGTCGTCGCGGCCATCCGGCGCGGCGGTTTCGTCGATCGGCTGGTGATGATGGCGTCCTTCGTCGGCGTCTCGGCGCCACAATTCGTCGCCGCGCTGCTGCTGCTCTATGTCTTCGCGGTCACGCTCGCCTGGTTCCCGATGAGCGGCTTCGGCAGCTTCGCCCATGTGGTCCTGCCGGCCTTGACGCTCGGCATTCTCGGCGCTGGCTGGTATGCGCGCATGGTGCGCTCGGCGATGATCGACGTCTTGAACCAGGACTATGTGCGCACCGCACGCGCCAAGGGCCTGTCGTCGTTCCGCATCATCTTTCGCCATGCGCTGCCGAACGCGCTTCTGCCCGTCATCGCCATGATCGGCATCGACATCGGCCAGTTCATGAGCGGCGTCGTCGTGGTCGAGGCCGTCTATGGCTGGCCGGGCATCGGCCAGCTCGCCTGGCAGGCGATCCAGCAGGTCGACATCCCGATCATCATGGGGGTGACGCTCGTCTCGGCGCTGGCGATCGTGCTCGGCAACCTCCTTGCGGACCTCATCGCCCCGCTCATCGATCCGCGCATCCGCGCCCGCTAATCCGAAACCAACCAAAAAGGGGAACAACAATGTTCAAAAGCTGGCTTCGTACTTCAACCGTCGCTGCAGCACTGCTCGCAGCACCGCTCTCGGCCCTGGCGCAGGACGCGCCGAAACAGGGTGGCGACATCGTCATCACCTACAAGGACGATATCGCCACGCTCGATCCGGCCATCGGTTACGACTGGGTCAACTGGTCGATGATCAAGAGCCTGTTCTCGCGCCTGATGGACTACAAGCCCGGCACCACCGAGCTGGTGCCGTCGCTTGCCGAAACCTTCGAGGTGGCGCCCGATGGCCTCACCTATACCTTCAAGCTGCGCAAGGGCGTGAAGTTCACCAATGGCCGAGAGATCGTCGCTTCCGACGTGAAATACTCGATCGAGCGTGCCGTCGACCCGAAGACGCAAGGCCCGGGCGCCGGCTTCTTCGGCGCGATCAAGGGCTTCGACGATCTCTCCGGCGGCAAGGCGACGGTGCTTGAAGGCATCGAGGCACCTGACGATGCGACCGTGGTCTTCCATCTGTCGCGTCCGGACGCAACCTTCCTGCACGTGCTCGCCGTCAACTTCGCCTCCGTCGTGCCGAAGGAAGCGGTCGAGGCGGCGGCTGGCGACTTCGGCAAGAAGCCAGTCGGCTCGGGCACCTTCGTCCTCAAGGACTGGACCGTCGGCCAGAGCCTGACCTTCGAACGCAACCCCGACTACTTCGTCAAGGATATGCCGCATATCGACAAGTTCACCGTCGAGGTCGGCCAGGAGCCGCTGGTGGCGCTGCTGCGCCTGCAGAAGGGTGAGGTCGACATCGCCGGCGACGGCATCCCTCCGGCGAAGTTCCTGGAAATCAAGAATTCGCCCGAGGGCGCCGAGATCATCGTCGACGGCCAGCAGTTGCACACGGGCTACGTCACGCTCAACACCAAGGTGAAGCCCTTCGACGACGTGAAGGTTCGCCAGGCCGTCAACATGGCGATCAACAAGGAGCGCATCACCCGCATCCTCAATGGTCGCGCGACGCCCGCCAACCAGCCGCTGCCGCCGTTGATGCCGGGCTACGACAAGGCGTTCACCGGCTATGGCTATGACGTCGAGAAGGCGAAGGCGCTGCTCGCCGAAGCCGGGCATGGCGATGGCTTCGAGACGGTGCTTTATTCGACCAACACCGATCCGCAGCCGCGCATCGCCCAGGCGATCCAGCAGGATCTCGCCGCCATCGGCATCAAGGCGGAAGTTCGCGCCCTTGCCCAGGCAAATGTCATTGCAGCGGGCGGTACCGAAGGCGAGGCGCCGATGATCTGGTCGGGCGGCATGGCCTGGATCGCCGACTTCCCGGATCCGTCGAACTTCTATGGCCCGATCCTTGGCTGCTCCGGTGCGGTCCAGGGCGGCTGGAACTGGTCGTGGTACTGCAACGAGGCGCTCGACAAACGTGCGGTCGCAGCCGACTCCATGTCGGATCCGGCAAAGGCCGCCGAACGCCAGGCGGAATGGGGCAAGATCTTCACCGACATCATGGCCGATGCGCCGTGGGTGCCGGTCACCAACGAGCGCCGCGTCGTCGCCAAGTCGCCGCGCATGGGCGGCGAGGGCGAGATCTACGTCGATCCGACCCGGGTCATCAACTACGACGCCATCTTCGTGAAGCAATAAGCGGCGGGCTCCCCGGGACGCGTTTTCGGGGGAGCCTTTCTTACGTTTGGGAGAGAGTTCATGTGCGTTGCCTGCACACACACCATCCATCGCGCCAAGCACCATTTCGGCTGGAACCGCGACTTCAAGCCGACGCTGATTGCCAAGCCCGGTGAGACCATCCATTTCGAATGCCTCGATTCCTCCGGCGGCCAGCTTGGCGCCGGCTCGACGCTCGAGACCTTGGCCTCGCTCGATTTCGACAGGATCAACCCGGTGACGGGTCCTGTTTATGTCGAGGGCGCAAAACCCGGCGACGCACTGAAGGTGACGATCCGCCGCTTCGTGCCCTCGGGCGTCGGCTGGACGGCCAACATTCCGGGCTTCGGCCTGCTTGCCGATCAGTTCACCGATCCGGCCCTGCACATGTGGTCCTACGATGCGAATACCATGGCGCCGGCGCTCTATGGGCCGGGCGGGCGCGTGCCGCTGAAGCCGTTTGCCGGCACGATCGGCGTGGCACCGGCAGAACCCGGCCTGCATTCCGTCGTGCCGCCGCGCCGGGTCGGCGGCAATCTCGACATTCGCGATCTGACATCGGGCGTCACGCTCTATCTGCCGGTCGAGGTCGAGGGCGCGCTGTTTTCGATCGGCGACACGCACGCGGCGCAGGGCGACGGCGAAGTCTGCGGCACGGCGATCGAAAGCCAGATGGAGGTGGAAGCGACGATCGAGCTCGTCAAGGACGCGCGTCTCGCGAGCCCGCGCTTCACCACGCCGGGTCCGGTGACCCGTCATCTGGATGCCGCCGGCTATGAGGTGACAACCGGCATCGGCCCGGATCTGATGACCGGCGCGCGCGAAAGCCTGATGCGTATGATCGACCTGCTTGGCGCCGAACACGGCTTGAGCCCGGTCGATGCCTATCTGCTCTGCTCGGTCTGCGGCGATCTCAGGATCAGCGAAATCGTCGACCAGCCGAACTGGGTCGTTTCCTTCTACTTCCCGAGGATCGTCTTTTCGTGACAACGGCAGTACCCGTGCTCGGCATCGATGGCCTCTGCGTCGATGCACTGACGCCGCAAGGACCGCGAAGGGTCCTTGATGCCGTCAGCTTCAACCTCATGAACGGCGAGACGCTGTGCATTGCCGGCGAGAGCGGCTCGGGCAAATCCGTGACCTCGCTCGCCGTCATGGGGCTGCTACCGAAAGCCTCGCTCCGGATCGCCTCCGGCAGCATCAAGCTCGAAGGGCGCGAACTCTCGAAGCTCTCCAACAGCGCAATGCGCAGCGTGCGCGGCGGCGATGTCGCCATGGTCTTTCAGGAGCCGATGACATCGCTCAATCCGGTGATGTCGATCGGCGAGCAACTGACCGAGGCCATCCGCGAACATCAGGGATCTGAGGGAGGAACGGCGAGCGCCGTCGCCCTGCGCATGCTGGATGCGGTGCACATCACCGAGCCGGCGCGGCGCATGACGCAATTTCCGCACGAGCTTTCGGGCGGCATGCGGCAGCGCGTGATGATCGCGATGGCGCTCTCGTGCCGACCCAAGGTGCTGATCGCCGACGAGCCGACGACGGCGCTCGACGTCACCGTGCAGGCGCAGATCCTGACGCTGATGAAGGAGCTGAAGCGCGAATTCGGTGCCTCGATCGTGCTCATCACCCATGACATGGGCGTGGTCGCGCAGATGGCCGACCGCGTGGTCATCATGCAGCAGGGCCGCATCGTCGAGCAGGGCGACGTGCTGCCGATCTTCCGCTCGCCGCGCGAGCGCTACACGCAGGAGCTATTGGCGGCCGTGCCGAGGCTCGGGGCGCATGCCGGCACCGACGGCCCACCGCGTATCGCCGCCGCGGCTGCGGCAGCGGTCCCGCGCACCGCAAGCCCGGTCCTCTCGGTGCGCGACCTTGCCGTCTTTTACGGCAAGAAACCGGGTGGTCTTCTGGGCGGAAAGAAGCAGGCGGCCGCCGTCAGCGACGTTTCCTTCGACATCTTCCCCGGCGAAACGCTGGGGCTCGTCGGCGAAAGCGGATCGGGCAAGTCGACCACCGGCAAGGCAGTGCTCGGCCTCATTCCATTCGATGGCGATGTGGCGATCGACGGCCAGCAGATCGGCGCGCTGTCGCAGCGCCAGATGCGTCCGGTGCGCCGGTCCGCGCAGATGATCTTCCAGGATCCCTATGCATCGCTCGACCCGCGCATGGCCGTCGGTGCGGCGATCGCCGAGCCGCTGCTCATCCATGGCATCGGCAATCGCAGCGAACGCACGGATCGCGTTGCCGACCTGTTGCGCCGTGTCGGCCTTGGACCTGATGCCGCCAGCCGCTATCCGCACGAGTTTTCCGGGGGGCAGCGACAGCGCATCTGCATTGCCCGCGCGCTGGCGGTCAACCCGAAGCTGATCGTCGCGGATGAAAGCGTGGCCGCCCTCGACGTTTCTGTGCGGGCCCGCGTGCTCGACCTGATGCTCGAGCTGCAGGAGACGATGGGGCTCGCCTATCTCTTCGTCTCGCACGACATGGCCGTGATCGAGCGGATGTCGCACCATGTCGCCGTCATGCGCGGCGGCCGCATCGTCGAGATGGGAACGCGCCGCGCCGTGTTCGAGGATCCGCAGGACGCCTATACCCGGGCGCTGATGGCCGCGGTGCCGCTGCCGGACCCGCCGATGCGGAAAAGCGCCTAGAGCGATATCAGAAGAAGGCGGGTGCGGTTTGCCCCCGCATCCCGCTGCTGCTCGAAACAGCCCGGCTCGCTCATTGCGCGAGGGCCTGCGGCAACACGATGCGGGCCGAGAGACCTCCGCTCGGTCGGTTGCGCAATTCGAGCTCGGCGCCGGTTCGGTCAAGCGCCCGCTCGACGATGCTGAGGCCGAGCCCGCTGCCGGCAGCCGCCTTGAACCGGCCGCGGAAGAAGCGCTCGGTCACGCGCGGCATTTCCTCCTCGGGAATACCGGGCCCTTCGTCGTCGATCGCGATCACCAGATGCTGGCCCCGACGCTCGGCGTGACAGCGAACCGTTGCGCCCGGTGGCGAATGGTTGACGGCGTTTTCGAGCAGGTTGCGCGCCGCGAGCCGGAAGAGGTCCGGATCCATGCTGATGCGCAGACCGGACATCGCCGCGTCGATCACGACATCGACGCGATGCGCCTGACCGGCAAGTTCGGTCCTGAGACTTGCCAGCATCTCGCCGACATCGAAGCCGGCTGCCGGCCTGGCGCTCTCGGTGGCTTCGACCGAGGCGATGTCGAGCAATTGCCGCACCAGCTTGCCGGTGCGGTCCACCCCGGCGACGATCTGCCCGAGCGCCTTTTCGCGGATTTCTCCGTCGTCGCTGGCGAGCGCCACCTGCGCTTGCGTCTTCAGGCCGGCGAGCGGCGTGCGCAATTCGTGGGCGGCAAAGGCGATGAAGTTCTGCTCGCGTTCGCGGGCGCCGGCAACGCGGGCAAAGAGGCCGTTCAGCGACTTCAGCACCGGGCTGATCTCGCGCGTCGTGCCGGTGTCCTCGATCGCGTGCAGGTCGGAAGCTTCACGCGCGGCAAGATCGCCGGCAAGCTTGCGCAGCGGCGCGAGGCCACGCCCGACGCAGAGCCAGATCAAGACGGCCAGAAGCGGAATGATCAGCAGCGCCGGCAGCAGCAGCCCCTTGACCAGGTCGTTGACCAGCCGGTCGCGGATGCGCAGGTTGTCGCCGACGAGCACGCGCACGCCGAGGCTCGCATTCTCCACCGCAAAGACGCGCCAGGTCTCGCCGTTGATGACGGTTTCGGAGAAGCCCATCGCATGGGGCGCAAGCGTCGTGTCGGGCGCGCTGTCCGATTTGCCGATCAAGGTTCCGTCCAGCGACCAGATCTGGCAGGAAAGCTGGCGGTCGTAATGCGGGTGCTCGAGCAGCGGGATCCGGATCGCGCTCTGCGCCGGGCGGCTGACGGGGGTATCGCCTTCCTCCTTCATCATGTCGGGGCTGACGATCAGCGAATTCACCATGCGCGCCGCCTCCATCAGCCGCGCGTCGAGCACGCGCTCCACTTCGGCGCGGGTGCTGAGGAAGATCCAGACGGTGGCCGACAGCCACAGAAGGCCCGTCGTGATCAGGAGGATGGCGAAAAGCCGGGCGCGCAGCGATTGCATCAGCCGGCTCCGCCGAGCCGATAGCCGATGCCGCGGATGGTTTCGATCAGTCCCGGGCCGAGCTTGTTGCGCAGATGGTGGATGTGCACCTCGACGGCATTGCTCTCGATTTCCTCCTGCCAGCCGTAGAGTTTGTCCTCCAGCTTGGTCTTGGAGAAAATGACCCCCGGGTGCGCCATCAGCGTATGCAGGATGGAGTATTCGCGCCGCGACAGCTGCACCGGCTTGCCCGCCTGTTCCACCGATTGCCTGGCCGGATCGAGCCTGAGCGTCGACCATTCCAGCGCGGCGGTCGCCCGGCCGCTGGAGCGTCGCGCCAGCGCCCGAAGCCGGGCGGCGACCTCGTCGAGGTCGAAGGGTTTGCCGAGATAGTCGTCGGCGCCGGTATCGAGGCCGGCGACGCGGTCGCGCACGGTGTCGCGTGCGGTCAACAGCAGCACCGGAATGTCGCTCTGCCTGGCGCGCAGGTCCCGCAGGATGTCGAGGCCGGAGCCGTCGGGCAGCATCAGGTCGAGCACGACCGCGTCGAAGCCGTTGGCGGCAAGCGCCGTCGCGGCCGCGTCGCAGGTGCCGACGGCATCGGTGGTGAAGCCCGCCAGCGCCAGGCCGACCTTCAGGCCGTCTCTAAGGATATCGTCGTCTTCGACGATCAGGACTCGCATCGCTACTCCTAACATTTTTGAGAGCGCGATCCTTTAACCGCTCCCTTAAGGCAGCCTTAAGGTAGGACTTCCCTCTGAGGCAGCATTGCAACAATCGAATCGTTGAATGCCCGATATGACCGAAGCACACGAGCCTTCTTCTTCCACGGCCGATCACAAGACCGGCATCACGCTGACCCGCCGCAGTCTCGTCGTCGGCGTGGCCTCGCTGTTCATCACCGGCTGCGCGACCGCCCGCCCGACGCCGGCGGTGGTGCCGGCGGCCATGACGCCCGTGCGCCCGGCAGCCGGGCGCACGGTGCCGCCGATGTACTATGCAATGCCCGACGAACAATTTCCGATCCCCGAGGTGAAGATCGCCGAGGTCGATCCGAAGTTCTGGCGGCAGGAGGTGGACTATCCGACCAGCGAGCGGCCCGGAACGCTAATCGTCGATACGCCGGCGAAATATCTCTATCACGTGCTGCCGGGCGGCCGGGCGATGCGCTACGGCATCGGTGTCGGGCGCGAGGGCTTTGCCTGGTCGGGCCGGGCGATCGTCGCCTACAAGCGCAAATGGCCGCGCTGGACGCCGCCCGACGAGATGGTGGCGCGTCAGCCGAAGCTCGCCCCCTACAGCATCGCCAATGGCGGCATGCCTCCGGGCATCAAGAACCCGCTCGGCGCCCGCGCGCTCTATATCCACAAGGACGGCAAGGACACGCTCTATCGCATCCATGGCAGTCCTGAGGCGTTTTCGATCGGCAAGGCGGTCTCTTCCGGCTGTATTCGCCTGCTCAACCAGGATGTCGTCTACCTTCACGATCAGGTCCGCGACGGCAGCACCATCGTCGTCATTCCGGATCCGACCAAGGGCGACATGGCGATCGGTTAGGCGAGCGCAGGCGGCGAGCGCGGGAATTCTGCAACACTTCGAAGATGAGTCCCGCCTCGCGCAAGCGATCCACGCCAAAGAAAGATTTTCACCACATTTCGGTCACGGTTCGGCCCAACAGCCTTGGGCCTCCCCTCGGATCCTCCCAACCGAAATCTCCAACCCTGGAATGAATTAAAGTGTCGATGAATTTGTCCCGCCGGTCGCTGCTCGCGGTGGTCGCCAGCTCTGTTTTGAGCGCCTGCACGCAGATCCCGAAACCCGAACCGAAGCCGAAGCTGATCGAGCCGATCGCCGGTGACGGCGGCTCGCCGGAGAAGGCGGCGGATGCGGCGGGCGTGCCGACGAAGACCTTCGACTATGCGAAGGTCTACGCCCCGGTGAAGGACGAAGGTTACGACGTTCCGGGCATCCAGTACACCGAGATCAAGTCCCAGTTTCTGCGCCAGGAAGTGGCTTACGCCACCAACGAGCCGCCCCATTCGATCGTCGTCGATACCAACACGATGTTCCTCTACTACGTGCTGCCAGGTGGCCGTGCGATCCGCTACGGCGTCGGTCTCGGCGCGGCCGGCCGCGCCTGGAAGGGACGCGCCGTGGTGCAGTGGAAACGCAAATGGCCGCGCTGGACCGTGCCGGACGATATGGTGGCGCGCCAGCCCCATCTCAAGAAGTACGGCATCGATGCCGGCGGCATGGATCCGGGCCTCGACAATCCGCTCGGCGCCCGCGCCATGTACATTTTCCAGAACGGCCAGGACACGCTCTACCGCATCCACGGCTCGCCGCAGTGGCGCTCGATCGGCAAGAATGCGTCGGCCGGCTGCGTGCGCATGCTGCAGCAGGATGCGATCGACCTCTATGATCGCGTCAGAGGCAAGACGCCGCTGCTCGTCCTGTAACGGGTGACACTCTGGCGGAATTTCATCGCCCTTGCCGGACGGATTGCCTCAGAGCGGCTGCGGAAGCGGCAGCCCGTCCGGTCCCATCAGCATATAGTCCGGCGACCGCCGCACCGGCTGCGAGTCGGGCAACGGTTGCCCATCCGGCAGGGGCTGCGCGTCCTGCATCGGCTGGGATTGCACCATGCCGCCGCCCGAGAGGTCGGTGACGACGATCGGCGTGCCGTTCGGCACGCGGTTGTAGAGATCGACGACGTCCTGGTTGATCATGCGCACGCAGCCCGACGACACCGACTTGCCGATCGTCCACCATTCCGGCGAACCGTGAATGCGGTAGAGCGTGTCTTCGCCGTTCTGGAAGATGTACATGGCGCGGGCGCCGAGCGGGTTCTTGAGGCCGGGATCCATGCCGCCGGCCTCGATGCTGAATTGCTGCAGCTCGGGCTGGCGCGCCACCATCTCGTTCGGCGGCTTCCAGCGCGGCCATTCGCGCTTGTACTGGATGACGCCGCGGCCGGCCCAGGCGAAACCGGCGCGCCCGAGGCCGACGCCGTAGCGCATCGCCTGGCCGCCTTCATAGACGCGGTAGAGAAAGTGGCTGCCGACATCGACGACGAGCGTTCCCGGCTTTTCACCGGTCGGATCGGCGACCATCTGGCGATAGAAGCGCGGATCGATCTTCTCGTAGGGAATGGCCGGCAGCGGGTAGGTCTCGTTCGGCTTCTCGCCGTACATGTCGGCCAGGAACGTATTGGTCTCGGGCATCGGTTCCGGCGCGTAGGAGCGCGTCACCGTTGGCCGCGGCGAGGCGCAGCCGGCGAGACCAGCGGCCGCCAACCCGGCGGAAAGCTGCAGGAAGGCGCGGCGGCGGATCTCTCTTTCGGGCATGGAATCCTCGATCGTCCTCTATTCGCTACCGGCGATGCAACCGACCCTTTAAGTCAATTGTGCGTCTCCAGCCGACGGAACGATCACAGGCCGGCGTAAGGGTCCGCCAGCGCCGCTTCGGGTCGGCTGATAGGATACTTAGTTCCCGAGATCTTCGCGGCCAGCTTTTCAGCGCCGTTTTTCTCAAGAAGCGCCCGGAAGCTCGGATGCATGCCGCCGTCGACATAGGCGTTGATGGGCGCCGACGTCTGATTGGCCATCATGCCGGCGAGCTTCGCGTCCTCCGATTGCAGCCGCGCCACCAGTCCGGCATCGGGCGTGGAGATCGCCGCCGGGCAGGCGGCAAGCGGGTCGGACGGTTCGCCATCGGCAAAATCGGTGTTGAAGACGTAGCGGCGGCCGCAGGCCGCAACCTTCGGCTGGCGCTTCGTCGCCTCGAAGATGTCGTAGCCCTGCTTGATGTTCTTCCAGAAATCGAAGTTCGGGTCGCCGCGGTGCTTGGCCATGTTCTCCGCCGTCATGCGGAAGGGATAGGCCTGCACCTGGAACGTGCCCTGGCCGCCGGCGAGCGCGCGTTGCACCACGGCATAGATTTCGCCGACGCCCTGGTCGGTCATGGCGTAGCAGCCGGACGACGAACAGGCGCCGTGCACCATCAGCGCCTCACCGGTGTAGCCGAGCGCGGATTCCAGCCGGTTCGGGTAGCCGAGGTTAAACGACAGGAAATATTGCGATTTCGGGTTCAGCATGCCGGCCGAGACGTGGTAGAAACCTTCCGGCGCCTGGCGATCGCCCGACTTCGTCTTCGGGCCGAGCTTTCCGGACCAACGGCACATGGGGTAGCTCTTCAACAGCGCGTACTGGCCCTGCTTGTTCTGCTTCCAGACCTCGAGTTCGCTTTCCTGCTTGAAGATGCGGATCAGCACCGGGCTTTCCGGCTTGCTGCCGTTCTTTGCCATCGCGGCGATCAGCTTCGCCGGGATCGGCGGCGGCTCGCGCACGTCGTCGGCGTCGAGCGCCATGCAGCCGGACAGCGCGAGAGCCATCGCGCCGATCGCCAGGGCATGCCGCATCCGTCGCAACTGCGCGAATATCCTGCCGGCCTGGGGTGTCTCGGAAGAGGGGCTCTTGATCGTCTCGCGCCGCATGCGGGCTCCTGGAAATGCTTCCGCCACCAAGCGTCCTCGTGTGGCGTGGTGCCGACCCGAAGCGTTCGACGCAGTTCGGTTCAGCCTTGAGTTCAGCGATTAAGCGGTGACAGCCCTGGCTGCAAGCCTTTGTCCCTGGCACTCGCGATCAACAATTCTTGAACGCGCGCCGCCATAGCTGACCGCCGATTGGGTCGATGTTGAGACAAGATGGTGAATTTTTTCTCAACGCCGGCGCCGGGACGTCCCGATGCGTCAGTCCCGCGGTTCGCTGCCGGGCGCGTAGACGGTCTTCTGCTTGAAGGCGAAGACGTTGCCGCAGCGGCAGCGCACCATGTGCTTGGCGGGGTCGGGAGAATTGCGCTCGGTGGAGAAGCCCTTCGGCATCACGTCGATGGTAAAGCCGCGACTGCTGCCCTTGCCGCTGTCGTTTTCCGACGCTTCGGCGAAGCCGGCGGCGCCGCATTTGGCGCATTCCAGCTTTCTCGAATACCGATCCCGCGATGCCATGTTCAATCACACTCGATAGCGCTGCCGCATCCAGAAGGGGGCCGGCGGCGCTGGGGTTGCCCGAAACACCGAACTATAGGAGCCGGCTCGCCGTTTCAAGTTTGCCGGTGACGGGTTTTGGCGGCACCGCCTAGCGATAGCCGGTCGCGTCGGCCGGCTTGTTTGCCTCCATGACCTCGCGCATGTAGCGCCAGCAATCGGGCCGCGAGCCGTCGAGATCGGTAAAGCCGTAGACCTGCGCCAATCCGCCGCTCGACAGGGACTGGCCGTTCCAGCGGGCCTTGTCCGGATCGGCCGCGAGCGCCGAAATGGCGCGGCCGACGAAGCGCGGCGTTTCCGAAATGACGAAATGCGGCTGGTTCTTCGTGGCGTCCTGCCAGTTGTCTTCGCGGACTTCGAAATGTTCGAGCATCATCTCCGAGCGCATCCACCCCGGCGTGATCGAAACCGCGGTCGCACCGTGCGGTGAAAGGTCCTTGGCGTGGGCCCAGGCCATGCGGTTGGCCGAAACCTTGGCGAGATCGTAGAAAGGCGACAGCCGGTAGTTTTCTGCATTGTATTCGGCGGTGCCGTCGGTCACCTCGACCAAGAGGCCGCCGGGTTTCTCGATCATCAGCGGCAGGGCGTAGTGGGCGGTGATCAGGTGGGTATCGACACCGAGATGCAGAAGCTTCAGCCCGTTTTCGAGATTGTGCTCCCAGACCGGCTTGTTCCACTCGAACAGCAATTCGCCGCCCCAGACGTCGTTGACGAGGATGTCGAGCCGTCCCTGTTCACTGCGGATGCGCTCGACGAGCGCCTTGACCTGCTCCGGTTGCAGATGGTCGACCTGGACGGGAATGCCCTTGCCACCGAGGCTGGTGACGATCTCGGCGGTTTCCTCGATCGTTTCGGGGCGCCTGTAGTCGGACTGCTGTTGCCGCGTCGTACGACCGGTCACGTAGACGGTGGCGCCGGCGGCGCCAAGTTCGGTCGCGATGCCGCGCCCGCCGCCGCGCGTCGCGCCAGCGACGAGGGCGACTTTGCCTTCGAGCGTCATGATTTTTCTCCTTCATGGCCGACTGCCAACTGGCATTTCCCGGCTCGTATGATATATAAATGATTGTTCGGTTATAAATGAGAGTCAAGATGCCTCGCCCAAAAACCATGCCAGACGAAGAGGTGCTGGCCGCCGCCTTCGCATTGATGCGGGCCGATGGACCCGATGGCCTGACCTTCGCGGCGCTCGCCGCGCGCACGGGCCTTTCCGGCGCAACGCTGGTGCAGCGCTTTGAGAACAAGGCGAAGTTGATCCAGCGGGCGCTCATCCAGGCCTGGGATGGCCTGGACGGGCAGACGGCGGAGCTGATGGTGAGCGTGCCGCGAACACCGGAGGGCGCTGTCGCGCTGCTGGTGGGTCTCTCGGGCGATTATGGCGGGATCGACAGCTATGCCGACGACCTCCGGATACTCCGCGAAGACCTGCGCGATCCTCTGCTGCGTGCCCGCGGCGCGAAATGGCGTGACGTGCTCTCGGGTGTGCTCGACGAATGTCTCGCCGGTCTGCCCGCTGCGAGCCCGGGGCTCGGTCTTCTGATGGCGTCGCAATGGCAGGGATCGTTGCTCTGGTGGAGTTTCGACCCGAAGATGCCGGTGACGGCCTTTGTCGAGCAGAGCCTGACGCGTTTCGTCGAAGCCTTCGCACGGCGGCCGGAGGGCTGAGTTCGACGGTGGCGCCCCGTTCACCGGGCTGTCAAATCGCCGTGAGATGGCCGTGCGGTGGATGACGGCGGCGCAAGCCGGTCTTAGATGCTGATCCATGATCAGATTTGCCGCAGTCATCGTCGCCCGCTTCGCCGCCTTGGCCCTCGTCGTCTCGACGCTCGTAGCCATGCTGGCCGTGGCCCAGACGCCATCGCCGGTTTCGGCCTTGCTGGACGAACTGGCCTCGCGGCCGGACCTCGATCCTCTGAAGACCGTGATCGTCGCGCGCGAGGGCAAGATCGTTGCCGAGCGTGGTTACGGTCGCAACCGCGTGACGGACTCGACCAACATCAAGTCGGCCTCGAAATCGATTATCTCGGCGCTGGTCGGCATCGCTATCGACAAGGGGCTGCTCGACGGGACGGATCAGAAGATCGCGCCGATCCTGAAGGCGGACCTGCCGGCCTCCCCGGATCCGCGCATCAACGACATCACCATCGGCCACTTGCTTTCGATGCAGGCGGGGCTTGGCCGTCTCTCGGGGCCGAACTACGGTCGATGGGTCGCCAGCCGCAACTGGGTGCGCACCGCGCTCGCCCAGCCCTTCGACGACGATCCCGGCGGCGAGATGCTCTATTCCACCGCCTCCACCCATCTGCTTTCGGCGATCCTGACGAAAGTCAGCGGCAAGTCGACCCTGACGTTGGCGCGCGAGTGGCTGGGGCCGCTCGAAGGCTTCCGCATCGGGGCCTGGGACCGCGATCCGCAAGGCATCTACCTCGGCGGCAACCAGATGGCGATGAGCCCGCGCTCGCTGCTTGCCTTCGGCGAACTCTATCGCAATGGCGGTCGCACCGCGGCAGGCCAGCAATTGGTCTCGGCAGGGTGGATCGCGGCCTCCTGGCAGCATCGCACCAATTCGCGCTTCTCCGGCGACGAATACGGCTATGGCTGGTTCGAGCGCCAGATCGCCGGCGAGGAGGTGCATTTCGCCTGGGGCTATGGCGGCCAAATGCTCTACATCGTCCCGAGCCTCGATCTGACCGTGGTGATGACCTCGGCCGAAAGCGGTCCGTCTGCCCGCAACGGCTACCGCGACGCGCTGCATCTGGTGCTTGGCGAGATCATCACGAAGGTGAAGGCCGAACCGGAAACGGACGGGTGACGAGGCGTCGACCGCGCTGACTCGATACTGATTTGCGTCAGGCCAGCAACGGTTCCACGATGCCGAGCAGGCATTCGATCGCAGCTTCATCTCTTCGCACGTCCTCGGACGCTTCGAATTCCGCGAGTTCGATGCCGGCGATCTGATCTTTCGGGATCGCCGCGAAGATGGCGCGCAAGGTCTGCGGATAGAGGCCGTCGCCGATGGCATAGGCGGCCGGCACATGGTTCGGCTCGAGCACGTCCCAATCGACATGGATCCAGACCGGCGCATCGCCGATCAACAAAAGAATGGCCTCCGGGGTCGCTTCCGCGGGCGGTACGATGCGCACGCCCGCCTGCTGCAAGAGATCCATCTCCGCGGGATCGATGTCGCGCGCGCCGACGATGACGATCTGTTCCGGGTTGAGCCCGCTGCCGTGGCCGCTTTCCCAAAGCCCGCAGGCGGCGGCCAGCACCATGCCGCCGAGATAGCCGCTTTCGGTTGTCTGCGGCGTGTTGAAATCGCCATGGGCGTCGATCCAGAGCACCACCGCGTCGGCGCGTTCCCGCGCAACGACAGGCAGTGTCGCAAGGCTGGCGGAGCAGGTATTGGCGATGAAAAGCGGTTTGTGGTCACGCGCAAGCGTTGCGGCAATCGCCGCCTGCAGGCCGGCCAGGGTCTCCCCGGCCTCGGGCAGGCTTGCCGACCAATCGTCTTCCTTCGCCGGTGACGGGCTGCCGATAGTGATCGGCTGCAGCCCGGTGCGCTTGCCCAGAGCTTCTGCCGTCAGGGCCGCCCCGGGGATGGCGCCAGGCGTTCTGTCGGCGATGCGTCCCTGGGAGACGACGAGTTCGTAGGGCACGGGCATTCTCCTTGCATTTTCTTCGGGCGTTTACGCCGGCCTTTTCGCGCGCCGCGAGGCCGCCTGTTTGGGCGCTTTTGGGCGGATGTGTTGGGATTGGCCTGAAAGGAAGCCTCGAAGAATCGATATATCTGATTGAATATATTGATTGCCCGGCTGCCGCAATTTCATTTGGGCGAGCGTTGATGCGATCGCTGTGCACGGGGCGCCGAGTCGCGGCGATCGGCAATGTTGCCCGGCGGTTTGGCGCGGCGCGGTTTGCTGCCGAAATTTCAGAGGGGGGCGCTTGCCGCAATCTGTCTCGCGGCAAGCGATTTCAATTTGGATCGACGATTGTGGCGGTTAGCCGCCAAAGCCTTCGATGACGATCTTGCCCTTGGCGGCCCCGGTCTCGATACGGCGATGCGCTTCGCGCAGGTTCGCCGCGTTGATCGGCGACAGCACCTCGGCAAGTGTCGTCTTCAGCCGTCCGGCGTCGATCTCGTCGGCGACGAAGCTGAGCAGATGATGCTGCTCGATCATGTCGGGCGTCTGGTGCATCGGACGGGCGAACATGAACTCCCAGTGCAGGCTCGCCGCCTTGGTCTTCATGCCGGCCATCGGCATCGGCACGTCGGTGTTGTCGATCGAGACGATGCCGCCTTGCGGCCGGATCAGCTCGACGGCGTCGTCCCAGTGGCGCATGTCGTTGAAGATGGCGATGTGATCGACATGGGTAAAGCCGAGCGCCCGGACCTGCGCGACCAACGGTTCGCGATGGCTGACCACGTGGTCGGCGCCGAGTTCCTTGACCCAGGCGATGGTTTCCGGCCGCGATGCGGTGGCGATGACGGTGAGGCCGGCGCGCTTTGCCAACTGGATGCCGATCGAGCCGACGCCGCCGGCACCGCCGACGATAAGGATCGACTGGCCGCGGTCGGCGCCGTCCCGGTCGATGCCGAGCCGGTCGAAGAAGGCCTCATAGGCGGTGATCGTCGTCAATGGCAGGGCGGCCGCTTCCGCAAAGGACAGGTTCTTCGGCTTGCGCCCGACGATGCGCTCGTCGACCAGTTGATACTGCTGGTTGGATCCCGACCGCGTCAGGTCGCCGGCGTAGTAGACGGCGTCTCCAGGCTGGAACAGCGTCACGTCAGGACCGACGGCCTCGACGATGCCGCTTGCGTCCCAGCCGAGCACGCGCGGCGTTTCCTCGACCTTGTCCTTCGGCGCGCGCATCTTCACGTCGACCGGATTGACCGCGACGGCGCGGACGGCGACCAGGATGTCATGCCCCTTGGGTTCCGGCTTCGAGAGCTCGACATCGAGGAAACTCTCCGGGTCGGAAACCGGGAGATAGCGGGTGAGGGCGACAGCTTTCATGAGTTGCTCCTTTGTGGGGTGAAGAGGTGTGATTGCCGCGGTCATGCCACGCGCTCGAGTGTCGGATAGCTAGAGTAGCCTTCGGCGCTACCGCCGAAAAGCGTGGCCCCGTCGAAGGTTGCGAGCGGCAGTCCATCTTTCAGCCGGCGCGGCAGGTCCGGATTGGCGATGAACGGGCGGCCGAAGGCGACGATGTCGGCAAGACCGGCGGCAAGGATCGCCTCGGCCTTGTTGCGATCATAGCGGCCGGCGACGATGATGCGGCCGGAATAGGCGGCGCGCAGTTCGCGGCGGAAGTCGTCGGGGATAACGGGCGCATCGTCCCAATCGGCTTCCACCAGATGGATATAGGCAAGGCCGACGCGGGCGATTTCACGCACGGCTTTCAGGATCGTCGGGATGATCTCGTCGTCCTCCATGTTGCGCTGGGTGATATAGGGCGAAAGCCGGATGCCGACGCGGGAGGCGCCGATCTCGCCGGCAACCGCCTCGGCGACCTCGGCCAGGAAGCGGATGCGGTTATCGGCCGGGCCGCCATAGCGGTCGTCGCGTCGGTTGGACGAGCGGCGCAGGAACTGGTCGATCAGGTAGCCGTTGGCGCCATGGATCTCGACGCCGTCAAAACCGGCTTCGATGGCGTTTGCTGCCGCCTGGCGGAAATCCTCGACGATGCCGGCGATCTCGCTCAGCGCCAAGGCGCGCGGCACGGGACTGTCGACCATCGCGCCGATGCCGGTTTCCCGATCAGCCACCCAGACCTTTGCGTCCGGCGAAATCGCAGACGGTGCCACCGGGCTGGCGCCGTCGTGGAAACTCTCATGGCTCATGCGGCCGACATGCCAGAGCTGCAGCACGATGCGACCTCCGGCCCGGTGCACGGCGTCGGTGACGAGCCGCCAGCCGGCGATCTGCTCGGGAGAGTGGATGCCGGGTGTAAACGAGTAGCCCTGGCCCTGCGCCGAGATCTGGGTGGCCTCGGTGACGATGAGGCCGGCCGAGGCGCGCTGGGCATAGTACTCGGCCATCAGGGCGTTGGGCACGTTGCCCGGCTGGCTGCTGCGGGCCCGCGTCATCGGCGCAAGCGCGATGCGGTTGGGCAGGGTCAGCGATCCGAGCGAGATCGGAGAAAAGAGCGATGGCATGGTGAGATCCTTGGTGAGGGGCGGTCGCCGAGCGACCGGGCAAAGCGTGGAGAGGCGCGTCAGTTGATCAGCGCGCCGCCTTCGATGTCGATTACCGAGCCGGTGACGAAGGGATTGTCGATGGCGAAGAGATAGCCTTGGGCGATATCTTCGGGTTGCCCGGCGCGGCCGGCCGGCAGGGTTGCTGCAGCGCGATCGAACATCGCGTCGCGCGCCTCGCCGGTCATGCCGGCATAGGCTTCCGTCCGCGTCAGGCCGGGGCTGACGACGTTCACCCGCAGCGGGGCAAATTCCCTGGCCATGACCTTGGCGGTCGCTTCGAGTGCCGCGTTCATCGCCGTCTTGACGAAGGTGCCGGGGACCGTTCGGCGGGCGAGGAAACCCGAGGTGAAGGTGATCGTACCGCCGGCGCGCATATATCGGGCAGCCTCCCGAGCGAGCACGACCGATCCCCAGAACTTGACGTCGAAGGCCGCCTTGGCGGCATCGAGATCGACATCGCTCACCTTGCCGCCGGGCGCGGCCGAGCCGGCGGTCATGATCAGGTGGTCGATCGGCCCGAGCCTGCGGAAATAGACAGCCACTGCTGCGGCATCGGCAAGATCGAGACCGGTGGCGCGGCTGGCGATCTCCACCCGGCCCGGGCGCTTGGCAAGCGCCTTGGCGACGGCGGCGCCGATGCCGCTGGTGCCGCCGATGACGACGGAGACGGTGGTGTCAGTGAAGGTCATGGTCATTCTCCGGGATAAACGGTGGGAACGGGTTCGGAAAAGACGGCTTCGAGCAGCGGTCCGCCGGGTGCGCGCAGGAACAGCCGGCGCTCGCCGATGTCGGCAAGGTCCATGGTCGAATAGGGAATGGCGAGCCGGTCGAGCCTGGCGCGAAAGGCGGCGTAGCCTTCGAGCCGGAAGCCGACATGGTCTATCGCCTCGGCCGCCCGCTCAAAGCCCATGCCGCGGCTACCGATGATGTGCACGATCGGCTTGCCTTCGGCATAGAGCCAGCAGCCGGGTATGTGGCGGATCGCGGCCGGACGTTCGCCGACGGTGAGATGGAAGACCGTTTCGAAGAACGCGCGCGTCCCGTCGATATCGGCAGTGCGAATGGTGACATGGTCGAGCTGCATCACGCGTCTCCTTTCGCTACGGAATTTAGCGCTTGCGGCGCATCCGGATAATTGGCTTAGTTCCAAAATTATATTTCGGAGAAATCGAAAGATGCTGCTCGACAATCTGGCCCTGTTCCTTTTGATCGTCGAAAAGGGCGGGCTTTCCGCTGCCGGTCGCGAGAAGGGGTTGTCGCCAGCCTCTGTGTCCGAGCGGTTGGCTGCACTGGAAGCGCACTATGGCGCGGCACTTCTGAAACGGACGACGCGGGCGATCAGCCTGACGGAGGAGGGGCGCCTGCTGGTGGACGGTGCCCGCCGGTTGCTGGCGGAGGCCGACGAACTGGAAAGCGGCATCCGCTCGGGCACGCGCACGATCTCCGGCCCGATCCGGCTGAGTGCGCCGGAGGATATGGGGCGGCGCTATATCGTGCCGATCCTCGACCGGTTTCTCGCCGAGCACCCCGACGTGACGGTCGACCTCAATCTCACCGACGGCTACCTCGACCTGGTTGGCCAAGGCATGGATTTCGCGATCCGCCACGGCGTGCTTGCCGACAGCACGCTGCGGTCTCGGCCGCTCGGGGAGAACCGGCGCGTGGTGTGTGCGGCGCCGGCCTATCTCGATGCCATTGGGCGACCGGAGCACCCCGACGATCTCTCCCGCCACGACTGCATCATTATGCGCTTCGGCGCCAATCTCGATCGCGAATGGGCCTTTCAGGTGGACGGCAAGCCACACAGGGTGATGGTGCGCGGCCGGCGCGTCGCCAATGACGGTGGGTTGGTGGCGCAGTGGTGCCGCGACGGCCACGGCATCGCGTTCAAGTCCGTCTGGGACATCGCCGAAGACTTGGCGTCCGGCGCGCTCATCGAGCTGTTGTCCGAATTTGCGGTGGGCGAAACCGGGCTTCAGATCGTCTATCCGCCGCTGAGCGTGCAGCCGCGCCGGGTGCGACTGTTGATCGACCGCATCGCGTCGGAGTTGGGATCGATCGCGAACGGTGTAGCAGCTACGAAGCGAAGCTGAGAGCGGACGCAGCCGTCCATCCCTTGCGCCCGGGTTGCCGCAGACGCGCAAGCGTCCAGCTCTCTTAGCGTACAGTTTCCAACATCGACCGGCTGCGGAACTGCCGGCGATAGCTCGCCGGCGAAATGGAAAATGCCCGGGTGAAATGCTGGCGGAGCGAGACGGTGGAGCCGAAGCCGGCCATGTCTGCGATGTGATCGACCGCACAGGAACCGGTTTCGAGCAGGCGCTGCGCCACCGCGAGCCGCTGCGCCAGCAGCCATTGCGTGAAGGTCGTCCCGGTCTTCTTGCGGAAATGACGGGTGAAGCTGCGCAGGCTCATGCCGGCGTGATCGGCGAGGCGCTCGAGCGACAGCGGCTCGTCGAGATGTTCAATCGCCCAGGCGATCGTCGCTCCGAGCGGGTCGCCGCTGCCGGGGGCGGGGAGCGGCGCTTCGATATATTGCGCCTGGTCGCCCTGGCGGTGCGGTGCGACGACCAGCCGGCGGGCGATGCGGTTGGCGATCTCGGCGCCATGGTCGTTGCGCACGATGTGCAGGCAACAGTCGATCGCTGCCGCCGTTCCAGCTGATGTCAGGATATCGCCTTCGTCGAGATAGAGCGCGTTCCGGTTCAGCGCGACTTGCGGATAGGCGCGTTCGAATTCGTCGGCCCAGGCCCAGTGCGTCGAGGCGGCCCGCCCGTCGAGCAGACCGGCTTCGGCGAGCACGAAGGTGCCGAGGCAGAGACCGACAAGCCGGGCGCCACGGGCATGGGCGGCGCGCAAAGCGTCGAGCAGCCTTTTCGACGGGCGGTTGCCGGGATCATCCCAGGCCGGCACGACGATCGTATCCGCCCCCGCGAGGCTCGCGAGATCGTGCTCCACCTCGATACTGAAGCCGGACATGGTGCGGATGGACCCGGTCTCTTCTCCAGCGACCAGCAGTCGGTAGCGCGGCGCCCCAAGCTTCAGGAGGTCGTCGCCGAAGACGATGCAGGGCACAGAGAGGTGAAACGGGCTGATGCCCTTAAAGGCGACGATGGCGATGGTGTGCATGTCCTGGCCGATACTCATTCACTCAACTTGGCCGGAACCTATCACATATTGTCGTTCAGGCCACTTTCGCGTGGAGGCCGCTTTGACGATCTTCGCGGGCGTCGAAACGCGAAAGGAAACCTCTGATGACACAGCACCCGACCATCCGCACGATTGCCGGCGCTCCGGCGCCTAAGAGCCTCGATCCCCAGACGACGGCGCTTTTGGTGATCGATTTCCAGAACGAGTATTTTGCCGGCCGCATGCCGATCCCGGACGGCGAAAAGGCGCTCGTGAATGCAAAGCGGCTGATCGCGCGCGCCGATGCCGAGGGCATGAAGGTCTATCATGTCAAGCATGTCACGCCGGCCGGCAGCCCTGTGTTTGCCGAGGACAGCGAGACCTCGGCGTTTCACCGGGACATTCAGCCGGCTGCGAACCATTCGGTGGTGCGCAAATCGTCGGTCAGCGTTTTTGCCAGCACGGATCTCAGCACCCAGTTGAAGCAGGCGGGCGTCGATACGCTCGTCATGTCAGGGCTGATGACCCATGCCTGTGTTGCCGGCGCAGCACGCGATGCGGTGCCGCTCGGCTTCAGTGTCATCGTCGCTTCGGACGCCTGCGCGACGCGTGATCTCGACACGGGGGATGGCGAGGTCGTTGCGCATGCGATGCTGCATCGCGCATCTTTGGCGACGATCGACGACACCTTCGGCGATATCCTGACGACCGACCAGGTTCTGGCGCTGCCGCGCCGATCCTGATTGTTGGCGTCTGCCTGGACGGCTTTTCCGAAGGGTCGCAGTCCGGGAAATTGCTGGTCGACGTCTGCTAGGCGGAACCGCGCAGCATGATCTCGGCGCTCAGGAGAATGCGCTCGTCCTCGGGGAAGGCGCCGCCGTCGTCGGTGGTTTCCCCGAGCTTGAACAGAAGCAGTTCGATCGCCAACCGACCGATCTCGTTGTAGTTCTGCGCCACGGTCGTCAGCGGCGGGCAGGTATAGCGCGACAGCGGATGGTCGTCGTGGCCGGCGACACGCAGATCCGCGTCGGCATCGCGCCCGACCTTGAGGCCCGACTGGAAGGCGGCGGCGATCACGCCGAAGGCGACGCGGTCGTTGGCGCAGAGTACTGTCTTTGTCGGAAAGCCGCCGGCGCCGAGGATGCGCAGCGTCTCGTCGAAGCCGAATTTTTCAAAATCCCAGGCGGCGTTTGGTGTGGTTTCGACCAGCGCCGGCTCCATCTTCAGCTGCTGCATCGCTTCCAGATAGGCGTCACGCCTTGCGATCGCGTTGTTGTTGACCGGTGGCATGCCGAAGTAGCAGGGCGGACTGCCGGAACGGCAGAGATAGTCGACCATCAGCCGGAAGCTCTGGCGGTTGTCGGTGCCGACGAAGGAGGAGCTGTCGTCGAGCGGCGAGTCCACGTAGATCAGCGGAATGCTGGCGCCGAGCGTTGTCAGCGTCTTGTGGTGCGATTGCACGCCGAGCGGGGCGATGATGGCGCCGGCGACGTTCATCGACTTGAAAGTCTCGATCGCCCGTTCCTCCATCTCCGGCCGCCCGTCGGAGGAGAGCACGAAGGCGAGGAAACCCGCCTGGTTGGCGATGTGCTCGATCCGGCGCGTTAGCGCCATGTAGAACGGGTCGGTCGAGTTCGGAACGATGACGCCAAGGATGTTGGTGCGGCGGCGGTTGAGGTTGACGGCGAAGATGTTCGGGCGAAAACCCGACTGCTTGATCGCCGCCTCGATGGCATCGCGGGTCTTCTTGCGGACCGAGCCTGGATCATTGAAGTATTTGGAGACCGTCGGGCGCGACAGGCCGACGAACTCCGAAAAATCCTCCATGGTCTTGATCTGTCTGTCCACGGTCGCTGTGCCCCATATTGTTTTGATTTCGTTTATAGGTTCATTTCGAGGGGATAGGCAGTACCGGCTCGCAAATATTCACCGAACATCCGACCTGCCGCTAAGCGCGGCAGGCCATGAAATAATCCTCGAGAACCCGGTCGACGGCAGCAAGTGCCAGCGGTTTTGCTTGAGCGGCGACTTCGCCGTCGCGGACCCGCCCGTAACTGCCAGGGAGATACTGGCTGATCAGCGTTTCCGGAATGGTGACGCCGTCGAGCAGCGCCAGAAGTTCTTCGACCGCTGCCGCGACCTTCGGATGCGGCCAGTAATAGCGGATGCGGTCGCTATAGGAGAAATGCCGCTGCAGCCGCTGGGCCTCCGCCGAGCCGTGATAATACTTGCCCCAGTTGGCCGGCTCCTCGCGCATCACGTCCTCGGTGACCGCCGCCAGCGTCTGTTTGCGGGCGTCCGGAAAGAGGAAGGCGGCGATCTGGTCGAGGCCGTAAAGCGCCTCGCGCAGCGCGAAGGTCAGGCCGGGGCCGACCTTCAAGATGGCGAAGCCGTCGGAAACAAGATCGCGCAGCGCCTCCGGTGTCTGGTAGTCGGTCGAATGTGCCTCGAAGACGACGCCGTCGAGCTGTTTCAGGCTGGCGCTGAGCTTGGCGGCCTTTGCCCTGTCATAGGCGATGACGTTCTCGTTGCCGAATTCGACGCCCGGCTGGACCACTGCGCCGACGACACGTCCGAAGGCGTCGGCAGCACCGGCTTTCTCGAAGGCTTGACGATGAATGGATACGGTCTCGATCGCCGCCTCGGGAGCGGTGACTTCCAGCGTGCCGAGCTCTTCCAGCGCGCCGCCCGGAACCGGCACTTCGGTGCCGATAATATAGACGGGAGCGGTGTGGCTCTCGCCACGAAGGGCGGCTTCGGCGGCGGCCGCCAGACGCGCGGCGCGCTCCGCAGTCACGGCATCGGGCAGAGCCACCGGCTCGCCGGCGCAACCCATGCTGGTGTCCAGATGCAGCTTGGTGAAGCCGGCCTTCGCATAGGCCTTGATCATCGTCTCGGCCTTGTCCATGGCTTCCGCAGCCGGCAGGTGCTTCCATGGGTTCGGGCCTAGATGGTCGCCGCCGAGGATGATCTTTTCCTTGGGGAAGGCGACGCGATCGGCGATCTCGGCGACGAAGCGGGTGAAGTCGGCGGGCGTCATGCCGGTATAGCCGCCGTCCTGGTTGACCTGGTTGCAGGTCGCCTCGATCAGGAGCGCCGCATCCTCCTTGAGTGCCCGCAGCATGGCGGCTTCGATCACCAGCGGGTGGGCCGAGCAGACGGAGGGAATGCCGCGCGGGCCGGGGCGTCCGGACCAGCGGGCAATGTCGATCAGAAGGTTCTGTTGCATGGCGGTCAGCCCTTTTTCGCGGTGATGAAGGTTTCGAGATCGGCGCGTGTCGAGGCGCCTTCCATCGGGCCGGAAATCATGACGGCGCGCGCGCCCGAAGCATTGGCGAATTCCAGCGCTTCAGCGGGTTTGGCTCCGTTCAGCCAGAAGGTGACGAAGGTCGCGCCAAAGCAGTCGCCGGCGCCGGTCGGGTCGATTTCCTCGACGGCAAAGCCCGGGTGCGAAAGCGTCGTTTCACGATCGAAATAGCTCGCGCCTTCGGCGCCGCGTTTGACGACGACGGCCTTGATGCCGGTGGCGAGCAGTTCTGCAACCGCTTCCGCCTCAGTCTTTGCCTGCGTGAACAGGAAGAGTTCCTGTCCGCTCGGCAGGAAGAGGTCGGTCTTGGCGAGCACCGTCTGCAGCGCCTCGCGCATGCCGGGGCTGTCGAGGATTTCCGGCCGCAGGTTCGGGTCGAAGGAGACCGTGCCGCCAGCCGATTTGACGATCTCGATCGCGGCGATGATGCTCTCGACGACGCTCGGCGCGTAGAGCGACGAGCCCATCACATGCAGGTGGCTGCAGGTTCTGACCAACGCGCGACTTGCCTCGTCGAGCCGGATCGTGCCGCAGGCGCTGTGGCGGATGTTGAAGACGAAGGCGCGGCTGCCGTCGGGACGATAGCGCACGAAGGCGCTGCCGGAGGTGCCGAGCGGATCGACGGCTATGCCCGAGATATCGACGCCATCTGCCTTCAACCGGTCGAGGTTGACGTGGCCGAAATCGTCGTTGCCGACGCGCGAGATCATGGCCGCTGCCTGGCCGAGCTTGCCGACCTGGTCGATGAAGATCGCCGGCGCGCCCGACGGGTAAGGGCCGATCAAAGGGGTCGCCTGGCGAAAGCCGTCGCCCTTCTCGGTGGCGATGATCTCCACGAGGATTTCGCCGATCGTCAGTATCTTGTGCATGGGAATGTTCTCTTCGGAAAGATCAGCGTTTTGCCTGCTTGGCGCGCACGTCGAGCCAGACGGCGATCAGGATCACCAGTCCCTTGACGATGAGCTGGTAGAAGTAGGGGACCGACAGCATGTTCATCCCGTTGTTCATGACGCCGATGATGAGGGCGCCGATCAGCGTGCCGACCATGGTGCCGACGCCGCCGGCAAGCGAGGTGCCGCCAAGCACGGCAGCCGCGATCGCGTCGAGCTCGTAGCTCATGCCGGCATTGGTCTGGGCAGAGAACAGGCGAGAGGACAGAAGCACGCCGCTGATCGCCGCCATCACGCCGGAGATCATGAAGATGGTGATCTTCAGTCGATCCACCTTGATGCCGGAATAGACCGCCGCCTCGCGGTTGCCGCCCGTCAGATAGGCGCGACGGCCGAAGCTCGTCTTGCTCAACAGGATGTGGTTGACGAGGAAGAGCACGGCGACGACCCAGATGATGATGGGCAGGCCAAGGAAGCTTTCGGTGCCAATCGCGGTCCACGTCGGGTTCTCGATCATCGCCGGCGCGCCGTTGGTCGGCAGGCTGACCATGCCGCGGTAGATGCCCATGGTCGCGACGGTGACGATGAAGGAGGGCAAAAGCAGCTTCGCCGTGAGCACGCCGTTCAGCATGCCCATCAGGGCGCCCGCGAGAAGCGTGACGACCAGCGCCGGCGCGAAGCCGAGGCCGAAGGCGAAACATTGCGCGCCGACCATGCCGGCGACCGCAATGATCGAGCCGACCGAAAGGTCGATCTCACCGAGCAGGATCACCCAGGTCATGCCGAAGGCGGCGATCGCCACCACGGCCACCTGCTGCAGGATGTTCATGAAGTTGACGACCGACATGAAGCGCGGGTTGAGGAAGGAGAAGATGACGCAGAGCATCACCAGCGACAAAAGGATGCCGCCATATTGTTTCAGGGCACGCAGGAAGGCGGCCTGGACTTCGGATTGCTGTGTCATGATTGGAATCCCGTTGCGTGCGCCATGATCGTTTCGGGGTTGAGGTCGGCGCCGGAAAGCGTTGCGCCGATGACGCCTTCGTGCATGACGACGACGCGGTCGCTCATTCCCAGCACTTCCGGCAGCTCGGAGGAGATCAGCAGGATCGCCGTTCCCTCGGCCGCCAGCTGGCGGATGATCTTGTAGATTTCGAACTTGGCGCCGACATCGACGCCGCGGGTCGGCTCGTCGAGGATCAGCACCTTGGGCCTCGTCAGCAGCCACTTGGCGAGCACGATCTTCTGCTGGTTACCGCCGCTCAAGGAGCCGGAGGGCGTATCGAGCGAGTGGGTCTTGATCGCCAGCCGGCCGACTTCCTGGGCTGCCGCCGTGCGTTCGGCGCGGCTGCGGGTGAAGCCGAGCGGGCCGGTGAAATCCGAGAGGGCGGCCATCGAGATGTTCCAGCCGACGCTGTGGCTGAGCACGAGGCCCTCTTCCTTGCGGTTTTCGGTGACGAAGCCGATGCCGCGGGCGATCGCCTCTGCCGGCGAGCGGAAGCGGACCGGTTGCCCCTCGAAGCGCACGGTGCCGGTCGCAGTCTTCATGCCGAAGAGCGCGTTCATCACCTCCGAGCGACCGGAACCGACCAGTCCGAAGAAACCGAGGATTTCGCCGGGCCGGATGTCGAAGGAGATGTCCTCGAATTCGCCGTCGCGGGTCAGGCCATCGACGGCCAGAACCGGCGTGGCCTTCGCCTTCTGCTCGTGCGCCGGCGGCGGATAGATTTCGTCCATGCGGCGGCCGACCATCAGCGCGATCAGCGCCTCGATGGTGACGTCGACACGGTCATGGGTGGAGACATATTCACCGTCGCGGATGACGGTGATGTCGTCGCTCAGCCGCATGATCTCTTCCATGCGGTGCGAGATGTAGATGACGGCGACGCCGCGGCTCTTCAGCCGCGCGATGATGTCGAAGAGGATCTCGGCCTCGCTGTCGCTGAGCGACGACGTCGGCTCGTCGAGAATGACGACCTTGGCCTCGTGGCTGAGGCCCTTGGCGATCTCGACCAGCTGGCGCTGGGCGATCGAGAGATTGCCGACCTTCTCGCTCACATCGATCGGCAAGCCGAGATCGGCGACAATCGCACGGGCTTTGGCGACCAGTTCCTTGTCGTTGATGAAGCCGAAGCGGCGTGGCTCGCGGGTGGCGAGAATGTTCTCGGCCACCGTCAGGTTGCTGCAGAGGCTGAGTTCCTGGAAGACGATGGCAAGCCCGAGGGCGGCGGCATCCTGCGGGTTGCGCGGCTGGTAGGGGCGTCCGTCGAGTGCGATTTCCCCCGAGGTCGCCGCGTGCACGCCGGCAAGGATCTTCATCAGCGTCGATTTGCCGGCGCCGTTTTCGCCGAGCAGCGTGTGCACCCGGCCGCGCCGGACCTTGAGGCGCATGCCCTTCAGTGCCGCGACCTGGCCGAAGGATTTGGTGACGTTGTCGATTTCGAGAATGGTATCGCTGGTCGAACCAAGCATGGCGGCCTCCTTCAGGTCAGCCGAGAGCAGCGCCTCCGGCCAGAGGACGGAAACGGACCCTGATGGGTGCCGCCGCCCCTGAGGTGAGGCGGCGGCTGTCCTGGGAGGACTTATTTCGCGGTGTAGACGCCCGGAACGATCGGCTGTTCGGCCGGGACGGTTTCGCCGGCGGCAACCTTGACGGCGGTGTCGACGGCCTGCTTGCCCATCTGGTCCGGGAACTGCTGGATGACGCCGACCATGACCGGGTTGGTGTCGACGGCGTCGCGGGCTTCCTTCATGCCGTCAAAGCCGATGACCTTGACCTGGGATTCGAGACCAGCAGCCTTGACCGCGACGGCGGCAGCGAGCGCCGCATCGTCGCCGAAGCCGAAGATGCCGGTGATATCGGGATTGGCCTGCAGCATGTTCTGGGCGGCCGCCAGCGCTTCGGCGCGGGTAATGCCGGTCTGGATCGCGACGATCTCCATGTCGGGATGCTTGGCGATCGCTTCCTTGAAGCCGTTGACGCGGTTCACCACCGACTGGACCGTCGGGTAGTCGATGACGGCAACCTTGCCCTTGTTATCGAGGACCTTGGCCATCAGCTCGCCGGCCTTGACGCCGCCGGTGAAATTGTCGGTGCCGATATGCGAGGTCACGGTCGCGCCGTTGGCCGGAACGTCGACCGTGATCACCTTGATGCCGGCCTTTTCGGCCTTCTCGATCGCAGCGCGTACGCCCTGGCTGTCGACAGGCGAGATGACGATGACGTCGACGCCCTTGACGATGAAGTCCTCGACATCGGCGAGCTGCTTGTTCAGATCCTGGTTGGCGATCGAGACCTCGAGCTTGACGTTCTTGGCTTCAGCCTCGGCTTTCATCGCGTCGGCGAGCTCGATGTAGAACGGATGCTGCTGGGTCAGCAGCGATGCGCCGATGCCGTCGGCGAAGGCGGTGGAGGCGAGGAGCGACAGCGCCGTGCCGGCGACGAGCGACTTCAGAATGCGGGACATGTTCATGGTTTCCTCCCTGGAAACGGCGCGGGCCTTCTTGTGTCTCAGCCAAGCTGGCGAGGCCCTCCCATCGCCGTCTTGGTGAGGTCGTAAAAACCATAAAAGTTTTCGCGCGTCAACTTTTAAAAATACACGAACAAAATATTTGAAATGTAGTGTGGAAATTTTTAGGTTGCAGTGGTCGCCTTTCAGTCCGTTTGCGGGTGGCTTGTCTTTCCACCGGGCTGCGCCAGATTGCGTGATAGACGACAAGGGAGACGAGCCATGGCTGAGGTTGATAAGACGGCACTGGTCCGGATTCTCGGGCGGGTGCAAGGCGTTAGCTTCAGGGTCTGGACGCGCGACGAGGCGCGCAAGCTCGGTCTTGTGGGATGGGTTCGAAACGAAGCGGATGGCTCGGTGGCTGCATTGATCAGCGGCCCGGAGGCGGCGGTCACCCTCATGCTAGAGCGCCTGCATGACGGCCCGCCGGGTGCATGGGTTTCGAAGGTCGTTGCCGAATTTGTCGACGCGCCCGAGCACAGCGGTGATTTTCGCATCACCAGATAGGTCGGGATTGGTTTCTGGTACCGGGTGGCGTTAGCCCGCCGAGGCCGCTGCCGGCCGGCCATAGGCGCGCAGGAACGTCTTCACCGCCCTGCGGGCGCTGATCTCCAGGTCTTCTTCGCTCGGCGTTTCGCCGAAGAGCCCGCCCATCTGCAGGTCCGCCTTGATCAGCGCGATGAACTGGCGCGCTGCGAGGTCGAAATCGTCGATGTCGAGCGGTGCGACGTGGGCAAGGCGCGCAAACAGCGCCGCCAGCGCCCGGTCGGTCTTGCCCGGTCCCTGCTCCCGCCAGAACTGGAACAGGTGCGGATAGCGGTTGCCCTCGGTCGAGATCAGCTTCTGGATGAACTTGGCGTCCTGGTTGCAATTGCAGTTCTTGTTGAGGCGCACGGCAAATTTGGCCAGGTCTTCCTCGAGATTGTCGGCGTTTTCGGGAAAGGTCGCGAGGATGGAGAAAAGCACGCCGTTCACGCGATCCATGATGTCCTGGATCACCGCCATGAACAGCGTCTCTTTCTCGCGGTAGTGATTGTAGATGGTCTGGCGCGAGACCCCGGCAACGACCGCGATCTCGTCGATGCTGGCGCCGGAAAAGCCTTCCCGACAGAAAACATCGGCCGCGGCCTCCAGGATCGAGAGGCGTTTCGCGAATTGCCCTTTCTGGGGGCGAGCGTCAGCCGAGGCCAAATCAAATTTCTTCATGGATCGAAGATAGGCCCCATTGACGATTTAGACAATACTGTCTAATTTTACACTTGTGTCCAAATTAATGGACGAAATAGTCAGCGCAGGATGCGGTTCCCCAACGCTCGATCCTGGCACGACGATGTCTTTGAGTTTCAATCCGGGCGGCAGCGGTTCGGCTGGCGCGATTTCTGAAAGTTCATTGCCATGACAACGTCCTTCCTCCGCACGGCGATCGTGCTCGGCCTGATCTCGGCGATCGGCCCCTTTGCAATCGACATGTACCTGCCGGCCCTGCCGTCGATTGGCAAGGATCTGGCGGCCGAAAACGGCGTGGTGCAGCTCAGCCTGCTGGCCTTCTTCATATCCTTTGCCATCTCGCAGCTGATCTATGGGCCGCTCTCGGATATCTGGGGCCGCAAGGCACCGCTCTACCTCGGCATCGGCCTCTTCACCGTCGCCAGCATCGGCTGCGCGCTTTCGACCGACATCGAAACCCTGATCGCCTTCCGCTTCCTGCAGGGCATCGGCGGCGCCGCCGGCATGGTCATTCCGCGCGCCGTGGTGCGCGACATGCACACCGGCGTTCAGGCAGCACGGCTGATGTCGATGCTGATGCTGGTCTTCAGCATCTCGCCGATCCTGGCGCCGCTTGCCGGCAGCATGGTGATCGAGTTCTACGGCTGGCGCGGCGTGTTCTATGCGGTGACGATCGCCGCCTTTATCGGCCTGATCCTGTTGTCGACCCAACTTGAGGAGACCCGGCCGAAAAAGGATCGCGCCGACAGCAGCATTGCAAGCGCGCTTGCCGCCTACCGCCTGCTCCTGTCCGACCGCAACTTCCTGACGCTCACCTTCATCGGCGGGCTTGGGATCTCCGGGTTCCTCGTCTATCTCGCCAACTCACCCTTCGTTCTGATCGACCACTATGGGCTGACGCCGACGCAATATAGCATCGCCTTTTCGATGAACGCCGTGTCGTTCTTCGCGGTGTCGCAGGCGACCGGCTGGCTCGGCGAGCGTTTTGGGCTGGTGCGCGTCATGCATCTTGCCGTCGGCGCCTTCGCGCTCACCATGGTCACTATGTTCATCGTCATGAGCCTCGGCTTCAACCAACTGCCCGTGATGGCTGCCTTCCTGTTCGTCGGCTATGGCGTGCTCGGCCTGGTGATCCCGACCTCGGCGGTGCTGGCACTCGAAGACCACGGCGAGATCGCCGGCACGGCGTCGGCGCTGATGGGTACGCTGCACTTCGTCACCGCTGCCGTCGCCATGGTGGTCGCGACCATCTTCTTCGACGGCACGGCCCTGCCGATGGCCGGCGCGATTGCCGCTTGCGCCCTTGCCGCCTTCCTGCTGACCCAGGCTACGATCGGCCGCAGCCGGGTGGTCGCTGCGGAATAGGGGCTGCTATTGCTGAACCAAAAGGCCGGCGAGGGTGTTCCTCGCCGGCCTTTTGTTTTCAGGTGTGACCGGATGGGCTGTCTTTAAAAATCCCAGTCTTCGTCCTCGGTCGCGACCGCCTTGCCGATGACATAGGAAGAGCCGGAGCCGGAGAAGAAGTCATGGTTCTCGTCGGCATTCGGCGAGAGGGCCGACAGAATGGCGGGATTGACCTTGCACGCTTCCGCCGGGAACAGCGCCTCGTAGCCGAGGTTCATCAGCGCCTTGTTGGCGTTGTAGTGCAGGAACTTCTTCACGTCTTCGGTGAGCCCGACGCCGTCATAGAGTGCCTCGGTGTATTTTGCCTCGTTGTCGTAGAGCTCGAGCAACAGGTCGAAGGCGAAATCCTTGATCTCCTGGCGGCGCTCCTCGCTCAGACGCTCCAAAGCGCGCTGGAACTTGTAGCCGATATAGTAGCCATGCACCGCCTCGTCGCGAATGATCAGGCGGATCATGTCGGCGGTGTTGGTGAGCTTGGCGCGGCTCGACCAGTACATCGGCAGATAGAAGCCGGAATAGAACAGGAAGCTTTCGAGGAAGACGCTCGCGACCTTCTTCTTCAAGGGATCGCCGGAGGCATACTCTGCCATGATCAGCGCCGATTTCTTCTGCAGGAACTCGTTTTCCTCCGACCAGCGATAGGCGTCGTCGACATCCGGCGTCAGGCAGAGCGTCGAGAAGATCGAGGAATAGGAGCGCGCGTGCACCGCCTCCATGAAGGAGATGTTGGAAAGCACCGCCTCCTCGTGCGGCGTGGCGGCATCCTCCATCAGCCTGACGGCGCCGACGCCGTTCTGGATGGTGTCGAGCAAGGTAAGCCCGGTGAAGACGCGGATCGTCAGCGTCTGCTCCTCGGATTTAAGCGTCGCCCAGGAGGGAATGTCGTTGGAGAGCGGCACTTTTTCCGGCAGCCAGAAATTGCCGGTGAGCCGGTTCCAGACCTCCAGGTCCTTGTCGTCCTCGATGCGGTTCCAGTTGATGGCGCGGATGCGGCTTGCGGGTTTGGTGTGCATGTTCATTGGTTAGCCTTTTTTGGGTCGTGTCGGCCCCACATCCGCCTGCCCTCACCCTCTCCCCACGTGCGGGGAGAGGGTGAGGGGCAGCTTGGGCAGTTGCTGGAATGCAAAGTTACAGAGCGCAGGAAACGCAGCCCTGGACCTGCGTGCCCTCCAGCGCCATCTGGCGAAGGCGGATGTAGTAGATGGTCTTGATGCCCTTCTTCCAGGCGTGGATCTGGGCGCGGTTGATGTCGCGGGTCGTCGCCGTGTCGCGGAAGAACAGCGTCAGCGACAGGCCCTGGTCGACGTGCTGGGTGGCCGCCGCATAGGTGTCGATGATCTTTTCCGGGCCGATCTCGTAGGCGTCCTGGTAATATTCGAGATTGTCGTTGGTCATGAAGGCGGCCGGGTAGTAGACGCGGCCGATCTTGCCTTCCTTGCGGATCTCGATCTTGGACACGATCGGGTGGATCGAGGACGTCGAATGGTTGATGTAGGAGATCGAGCCCGTCGGCGGCACGGCCTGAAGGTTCTGGTTGTAGAGACCTCCTTCCATCACTGCCCGTTTCAGTTCCAGCCAGTCTTCCTGGGTCGGGATGGCGATGCCGGCCTCTTCGAACAGCGCCTTCACCTTTTCGGTCGCCGGCAGCCATTCGGCCTCGGTGTATTTGTCGAAATAGTCGCCAGAGGCGTATTTCGAGTTTTCGAAGCCGGCGAAGCTCTTGCCCTTTTCGACCGCCAGCCGGTTCGATGCGCGGATGGCGTGGTAGGTCACCGTGTAGAAATAGATGTTGGTGAAATCGATGCCTTCTTCGGAACCGTAGAAGATGCGCTCGCGCGCGAGATAGCCGTGCAGGTTCATTTGCCCGAGGCCGATCGCGTGGCTGTCGTCGTTGCCCTTTTCGATCGAGGGCACGGACGAGATGTGGCTCATTTCGGAGACGGCTGTCAGCGCACGGATCGAGGTCTCGATGGTCTGGCCGAAATCCGGGCTGTCCATGGCAGCGGCGATGTTCAGCGAGCCGAGGTTGCAGGAGATGTCCTTGCCCATGTGCTTGTAGGAGAGGTCGTCGTTGAATTCGCTCGCCTCGCTCACCTGCAGGATTTCCGAGCAGAGGTTGCTCATGGTGATGCGGCCGGCAATCGGGTTTGCCCGGTTCACCGTGTCCTCGAACATGATGTACGGATAACCGCTCTCGAACTGGATCTCGGCGATGATCTGGAAGAAGTCGCGCGCCTTGATCTTGCGCTTGCGGATGCGGGCATCCTCCACCATCTCGCGATACTTCTCCGTCACCGAGATTTCGGTGAGCGGCACGCCATAGACCTGCTCCACGTCATAGGGCGAGAACAGGTACATGTCCTCGTTGTTGCGGGCGAGCTCGAAGGTGATGTCGGGGATGACGACGCCGAGCGACAGCGTCTTGATGCGGATCTTCTCGTCGGCGTTCTCACGCTTGGTGTCGAGGAAGCGCATGATGTCGGGGTGGTGGGCATGCAGGTAGACAGCACCCGCACCCTGGCGCGCGCCAAGCTGGTTGGCGTAGGAGAACGAGTCTTCCAGCAACTTCATGACCGGGATGACCCCGGAGGATTGGTTCTCGATCTGCTTGATCGGTGCGCCCATCTCGCGGATGTTGGTGAGCGACAGCGCCACGCCGCCGCCGCGCTTGGAAAGCTGCAGCGCCGAATTGATGGCGCGGCCGATGCTTTCCATGTTGTCCTCGATCCTCAGCAGAAAGCAGGAGACGAGCTCGCCACGGCTCTTCTTGCCGGCATTGAGGAAGGTCGGCGTCGCCGGCTGGAAACGGCCGGAAATGATCTCGTCGACGAGGTCGCGGGCAAGCGCCTCGTTGCCGCGCGCCAACGCCATCGCCACCATGCAGACGCGGTCTTCGTAGCGTTCCAGGTAGCGCTTTCCGTCGAAGGTTTTGAGCGTATAGGACGTGTAATATTTGAAGGCGCCGAGGAAGGTCGGGAAACGGAACTTCTTCGAATAGGCGTGGTCGTAGAGATCGCGCACGAAGTTGAACGAATACTGGTCCAGCACTTCCTGCTCGTAGTAGCCCTCGGTCACCAGATAATCGAGCTTTTCCCGCAGGTTATGGAAGAAGACCGTGTTCTGGTTGACGTGCTGCAGGAAGTATTGCTTCGCCGCCTGCCGGTCCTTGTCGAGCTGGATCTTCCCCTCCTCGTCGTAGAGGTTCAGCATCGCGTTCAGCGCGTGGTAATCCAGCGCCGCTTCCGTCGCCTTCAGGGGGCGTTCGAGTGTTGTGACGTCCAAAATCGTTCCATCCCGTTTTTGACATTGGCGACGTCCTCGTCGGTTCCGAGCAGCTCGAACCGGTAGAGGTAGGGCACCCGGCACTTGGCCGAGATCACCTCGCCGGCGATCCCGTAGGTCGCGCCGAAATTGCTGTTGCCCGCTGCGATCACGCCGCGGATGTGAGAGCGGTTGCCCGCGTCGTTCAGGAAGCGGATCACCTGTTTCGGCACGGCACCTCGGCCATCGTCGCCGCAGTAGGTCGGTACGACGAGCACATAGGGCTCCGAAACCGTAAGTGCATCCTTACTTTCCTTGAGCGGTATGCGGGCCGCGCGAAGGCCGAGTTTCTCGACGAAGCGATGGGTGTTTTCCGAGCGGCTGGAAAAATAGACGATCAGCCCCATCGCTTCTCTCCTTCAGGAAAGCGCGCTGATCATGTCCGGGCGGAACCCCGCCCAATGCCGCTCGCCGGCGACGACCACTGGAACCTGCCGGTAGCCGAGATCCTGCACCAGCGCGAAGCCATCGGAATCCTCGGAAATATCGACGATGCGATAGTCGATGCCCTGGCGGTCAAGCGCGCGGGTGGTGGCGGTGCATTGGACGCAGGCGGGTTTGCTGTAGACTGTGATCGACATGGGTTCCTCGTGAGGGTCTGGCAAATGGGCGCAAAAAATCGGCGGGTCGCGCGAACGCGAACCGTGGGCTTGGCGATAGGGCACGAAACATCGCTCCCCGGTCGCCTCGATCGGAGTGGATGTCGGCAAGCTGGCCCAAGGTCGATTAGGCAGCCGGGCCGGCTCGTTCTGGTCGGGCGCTCCGGAATTTCCGCAGATGCGGGCTCTCAGGGCGCGGCCTTTCGATCAGGCGCGCAACAATGCGCACCCGTCCGCAGAAGGTGGATCTGAACTGGAAGAAACTGACATGACTTCACCCCGAAGCTTTCGACAGGCTGCCGGGGAGATGTCGAGACGATCGGGCAGGCTCATCCTGCCACGCACTCAACCCCTCCGGACACCCCGCCCGTGGACGTTTGTTGCTCGAGGCAGGTCTCCTGGCTTACGGGTCAAAGCTTCCATCCCGACCTTCCCGAGGCCTCATGCCTCAGTGGTCCAATTCCGGACAGTTGCTCGCCGTCTACAGTTGCGGGGGCAGCTACGGCATAGCCTGAGCGGAAAACCCGCCGGCGCACCGTATTCCCGTCTTAGCTCCCAATCCTTGCGAATCGGAAGAACCTCGAACACTAGATATAGTAGTTCATCGCAAATCTGCGTCAATAGGTTCTATATGCTGAAGGCGGGGGTGCAGCGGTCTTTTCTTTTTCGGTGTGGATAACGGGGAGTAAATGGCGGCGCGCAATCAATCCTGTGGACCGAGGGCGCCATTGAGCGGCGCCCCCGGCTTGCTCAGGCGGCGAAGGCCGCAACCGGGCGGTTGCGGCTGTCGACGGCCACCATCACGAAAGTCCCGGTGACGGTCAGCAGGCGCCCGCCGCTGAGCAGTTCTTCCGACCAGAGCTCGACCTCTATCGTTGTGGAACTGCGTCCGGTCCGGGTGACGCGCGCCAGCGTGTCGACGATCGTTCCGGCGGCGACACGCCGCTTGAAATCGCTCCTGCAGGAGGCGAGCACCATCGCTTTGCCGGTCAGCCGGGTCGCGGCGACGAAGGCCGCCTTCGTCATCTGGGCGAGTGCATCGCCGCCAAAGAGCGCGCCGGCGCTGTTGGTCTGGCCCGGAAAAACGATGTCGGTCATGCCGACGAAATCGGCGGCGGGAGCAGCCGGCGCGGGCTCGGCGAGCGGCGGAAGGTGCCAGTCGGCACCTTTGTCCCGCGGCATCCCAACCATGGTGAACTGTCCGCGTGAGCAAAGATCGCGGCCGCCGGTCGCAAGGTCTTCGGCCACCATCTCGACGTCGACGACCATCGAGCGCCGCCCGACGCGCACCGGGCGGCCAGAGAAACTGACGATCTGGCCGATGCGGGCGGGTGCGCGAAAGTCGATCCGGTCGCAGGAGGCGGTGACGAAGGGAACGCGGCCGTGGCGGGTGGCGACGATGAAGGCGATCCGGTCCATCAGCGCCAATGCGGCACCCCCAAAGAGGGTGCCGTGATGATTGGTGTCGCCGGGAAAGACGATATCGACGAGGGTCTGTGGCACCGGGGTTTCCCCCGACGCCGCTTCCGTGTGGTCCGTCATGCGCGAAGCGCCTTGCGGGGATCATCCGCGAAGGCCTGGCGCAGGGCACGCGCCGCCGCCACCATGTTGACAAGCGCCGGCCGGGTTTCCTCCCAGCGCCGGGTCTTCAGCCCGCAATCCGGGTTGACCCAGATCTGCGCCGGCGTCAGCCCCTCGGTCGCGCGCTCGATGAGGTGCACCATTTCATCCACCGCCGGCACCCGCGGTGAATGGATGTCGTAGACGCCCGGGCCGATCTCGTTCGGATAGGCACTTCCGGTGAAGGCGCCAAGCAGTTCCATCTTCGACCGGGAGGTCTCGATGGATATGACGTCGGCGTCCATCGCCGCGATCGCCGCCATGATGTCGTTGAACTCGGAGTAGCACATGTGGGTGTGGATCTGGGTGGCGTCGCCGACGCCGGCGGCGCTGAGGCGGAAGCACTCCACCGCCCAGTCGAGATAGGCCTTGCGGTCGGCGGCCTTGAGCGGCAGGCCCTCGCGCAGCGCCGGCTCGTCGATCTGGATGACGGCGATGCCCGATGCCTCTAGGTCCCTGACTTCGTCGCCAAGCGCCAGCGCGATCTGCCGGCACACGACCGACCGCGGCAGGTCGTCGCGCACGAAGGACCATTGCAGCATGGTGACCGGACCCGTCAGCATGCCCTTGACCGGGCGATCGGTCAGTGACTGCGCAAAGGCCGCCCATTCGACCGTCATCGGGTTCGGCCGGGAAACGTCGCCGAAGATGATCGGCGGGCGCACGTAGCGCGAACCGTAGCTCTGTACCCAGCCGCCTTGGGTGAAGGCGTAGCCGGAAAGCTGCTCGGCGAAATACTGCACCATGTCGTTGCGCTCGAACTCGCCGTGAACCAGCACGTCGATGCCGATTTCCTCCTGCCAGCGCACGGCCTGCTCGGTCTCTTGGCGCAGATAGGCGGTGTAGTCGACATAGCTGAGCTCGCCTTTGGCATGCAGCGATCGGGCCTGGCGGACTTCTGCCGTCTGCGGGAAGGAGCCGATCGTCGTCGTCGGGAAGAGCGGCAGCGACAATCTTTCCGCCTGAAGCGCACGACGGGCGGGGAAGGGCGATTGGCGTTGGCTGTCGGCGGCGGTCAATGCCTTCAACCGGCCGGCGACCAGCGGATCATGGATCCTGAGCGACGTCAGCCGCGCCTTGGCCGCTTCGCTCGAGGCCGCAAAGACCCTTTCCGGATTGGCAAGCCCCGGCTCGAAGGCACGGGCGAGAAGGCTTAATTCATCGAGCTTCTGGACGGCGAAAGCGAGCCACGAGGCAAGCTCCAGGTCGAGCGCCTGTTCCATGTCGAGGTCGACGGGCACATGCAGGAGCGAGCACGAGGGCGCAAGCTCGATCCGGTCGCGGCCATGGGCAGAGACCAGCGGCTGCAAGCGGCGGAACAGGCCGGCAAGATCCGTCCTCCAGACGTTGCGGCCGTCGATGACGCCGAGCGACAGTACCCGGTTAGCCGGAGCGGATTGGAGGAGGACCTCGATCTGCTGCGGCGCGCGCACGAGATCGACATGCAGGCCCGCGACCGGCAGCGCCAGGGCGCTCACCATATTGTCGCCGATCGCGCCGAAATAGGTCGCAAGCATGATCCGGAGTCCGGGAACTTTCGCCCGGAACGTATGATAGGCAAGGTCCAGGGCCTGCCTTTCCCGGTCGGTGAGATCGAGCACCAGGCAAGGTTCGTCGATCTGAACCCAGTCGGCGCCGGCATTGGCAAGTTCGGTTAGCAGCTCGACGTAAACGGGAAGCAAGCGTTCGATCAGGTCGAGGGGATCGAAATCTCCGCCCTTCGCCTTGCCGAGCTTGAGGAACGTCACCGGGCCAAGCAGGACCGGGCGGGTTCGATAGCCGAGGGCCTCGGCCTCGAGAAAGGCTTCGAGCGGCCGGTTATGCGTCAGCGCAAAGCGTTGATCCGCTGCGAATTCGGGCACCATGTAATGGTAGTTGGTGTCGAACCACTTGGTCATCTCGAGTGCGGCGTTGCCGCCGTCACCCGCATGCGTGCAACCGGAAGCGCAGGGCGAACCGGTCGAGCCGCGCGCCATGGCAAAGTAAGTGTCGAGATCGACCGGCCCGCCCTTCCAGCCATAGGTAGCCGGGACCGCACCGACGAGCACGGCAGTATCGAGCACGTGGTCGTAGAACGAGAAATCGTTCGAAGGGAGGATATCGATGCCGCGCGCCTTTTGCGCCGCCCAGTTTTCGGCCCGAAGCCGGCGGCCGACGTCGAAAAGCTCGTCACGGCTGATCTTGCCGGACCAGTAGCGTTCAAGCGCAAATTTCAGTTCGCGGTGTCGGCCGATGCGCGGGAAGCCGAGATTGGCAGTCTTGATGGTCATTTCCTTACCCCGAAGGTTGAAGGGCAAGGCTTGAATGCGACGCATCCGCGACGCGAGAAGAATCCCGCGTCGTCAACGCGCCTCATCGGACACCCCGCCCGTGGACGTTGTTCATCGCGGCAGGTCTCCTGGCTTGCGGGTCAACGCGGACCGTTCCGTCTTCCCGAGGCGTCTTCCTCAGTGACATCATCGAACGGCCGCTCTCCGCCTACAGTTGCGGGGGCAGCTTCGGCCTGGGCGCTTGTCGGCGCCGCACCGAATTCCCTCTTAGCTCCGTCCCGCCGGATGGCGAGGCGCAGAACCACGATGTCGGGACAATGCCCTGCAATCGCTCGGTCGTCAATCGCATAAAGAAATGCTTATGTCTTTATTCTCTCCAACCAGGGCGCGAGGCGAGACGCGGGCAATGCGCGGTCCTTCGCTGCAAACTGTTTTCGCGGCGGGTTGCACCGGCACGGGATCGGGCTCCTCCGGCCAGTGCCACGGATCCGCTGTGTCGCCGACGCGCGCACGGATATGTTCCTGGTCCCGCGTCAGGCCGATATCCCGGAGCTGGAACTCGTTGAACGTGTCGATGGCGACCGGAGCACTGAGGGTCCTGTCGGCCCAATTCAGGGCATGGTAAATCATTGATCGCACTGCGCTAAGCATTGCTATCCTCACTTCTCTGGAAGGCGTGTGTTCGCGAAAAAAGTGAGGTTTTTTGCTGTTTCGCGCAAAGCGATTTCTCGCATGCTGGCATAAAGAATGCTTATCTCAGCGTCATGAGCAAGATTCCCCCTATGAGTGCTGTGCGCGCCTTCGAGGCCGCCGCCAGGCACCTGAGTTTCACCCGCGCCGCCGAAGAACTCGGCATGACGCAGGCGGCCGTCAGCTATCAGATCCGGTTGTTGGAGGACCGCATCGGCGCGCCGCTCTTTGTCCGCCTTCCGCGCGAGGTGCGATTGACCGGCGCCGGACGGCAACTGGCGCCAAAGGTAACCGAAGCGATCGATCTTTTGGGGGCGGCCTTCTCGGAGATTGCCGACAAGACCGAACACCACCTGCACATCTCGGTGCTGCCGACCGTCGTTTCGAGCTGGCTCGGCCAACGGCTCGCCAGCTTCCAGACCGCGCATCCGAACATCAGCATCAGGGTGCACATGTCGACCGAGCTGGTCGATTTCAAGCGTGACGCTATCGATCTCGCGGTGCGCAGCGGCGCCGGCGACTGGCCGGGAAACGATGTCTTTCCCTTGTTTCCGCTCGATTACGTGCCGGTCTGTACGCCGTCCTTCCTGGAGAAACATCAACTCAAGGAGCCCGCCGACGTCTTGAGGATCCGGCGTTTCGGCAACGCCACCTGGTGGCGGCGCTGGATGATTGAAACCGGCGTCGAGCCGCCGGCGAGCAACGGTACCGAGCTGATCTTCGACGTCCAGGCGATGGATGTCGCCACCATTCTGGCGGATCACGGCATGGCCATTGCCGTCTCGACCTTCCTAATGGATGAACTGAAGAGCGGCCGGCTGATCCGGCCGTTCGAGCATGTGGTGCGCGACGGCCGCGCCTATTGGCTGGTCTATCCGCAAAGCACCAGGCGGCAGAAGAAGATCCAGGCCTTTCGCGACTGGGTCGTCGCCGAAGCAGACGCGTCGAATGCGATGCTTGCGACCGTCATGGAGCAGTCCTGTCCGGCATCAATTCGGGGCGAACTCGGCGCAAAGTGGTGAGCTTGGGGAAATAAGACGCAGACGCATCCGGTGCGCGCGTGCCGGTTCGCGCCGGCCGGGCTTCTGAAAATGACGCTTTCATGGAGAAACTGAAAATCAGCTGAGAACGGCTGTTACCAAACTGACATGGCGGCTCCCTAAAGACTGCGGCTAACCGCAGAGAAGGGAAGAGACAGCCCTCCGACGCGGATACCGCAAGCCATCGTCGGAGGCCCGTTTCCATGAAAATCGTCCAGATCAGCGACACCCATCTCAGCCCCGCCAAAAGCCATTTCAACGGCAATTGGGAACCGGTTCGCGCCTGGATCGAGGCGGCGGCGCCCGATCTCGTCATCCACACGGGCGACGTCACTATCGATGGTGCCGACCACGAAGACGATATCTCCTTCTCGCTCGATCTGATTGGCCAGCTCTCGATGCCGGTCGTGATCGTTCCCGGCAATCACGATGTCGGCCATCTGCCGGGCTCGCACCAGCCTGTGGATCCCGTCCGGCTTGCCCGCTGGCGCCGGCTCGCCGGCCCGGACTATTGGGGCCGCGACCACGGGGACTGGCGGCTGCTCGGCCTCAACAGCCTGCTGATCGGCTTCGAGGACGAGGAAGAGGACAGGCAATTTGCCTGGCTGGAGGAACAACTGCTTGGTCGCGACGGCCGCCGGGTGGCGGTCTTCGCCCACAAGCCGCTCTTCGTCGACGCCCCGGCCGAAGGCGACACCGGCTACTGGGGCATCCGTCCGCGCCAGCGCCTGCGTCTCTTTGATCTTTTCGCAGAAGCCGAGGTGGCGTTGCATGCCAGCGGTCACCTGCACTGGGCCTGGACCGGCGAACATGCCGGGACCTCGCTCGTCTGGGCGCCGCCGACCTCCTTCATCATCGACACGCTGGAACGGCCGATGCCGGGCGAGCGGCTGGTCGGTGCCGTCGTGCACGAACTCACTGATGCCGGCGTGACCAGCGAAATCGTCGCTGTGCCGGGTCTGACGAGCCACGTGCTCGACCCGATCGTCGAGGACGTCTATCCGCTCGCCGCCAAGAAGAAGCCCCAAGTGGAGGCAGCGCAATGAGCGTGCTTTCGCTGGATGGCATCACCAAGTCCTATGGCGGCAACGCCATCCTGAAGGGCGTCAGTCTGGAGGCGGAAGCCGGCGAGTTCATTGCGCTCGTCGGCCCTTCCGGCTGCGGCAAGAGTACGCTTCTGCGCATCGTCGCCGGCCTTGATCACGGCGATGCCGGCGAGATCGTGATCGGCGGTCGTAGCGTTGTCCGCATGGCGGCGGCCGACCGCAACGTGGCGATGGTGTTCCAGTCCTACGCGCTCTATCCGCACCTGACGGCAGGTCAAAACATTGCCGTACCGCTCGCCATGCGGCGCCTGACGGCGATGCAGCGCCTGCCCATGATTGGCAGTCTTCTGCCTGGCCAGAAGCAGATCCGCAGCGATATTCAGCGCCAGGTCAAGGAGATGGCCGGAGCGCTGAAGATCGATCATCTGCTCGACCGCAAGCCCGGGCAGATGTCCGGCGGTCAGCGCCAGCGCGTGGCGCTCGCCCGCGCCATGGTGCGCCGTCCGGCCGTGTTCCTGATGGACGAGCCGCTCTCCAATCTCGACGCCAATCTGCGCGTCCATGCCCGCGGCGAGATCGTCGACCTGCACCGCCGCGCCGGCGTGCCGACACTCTATGTCACCCACGACCAGTCCGAAGCGCTGTCTATGGCCGACCGCGTCGCCGTCATGATCGGCGGCAATCTCTTGCAGCTGGCGAGCCCGAAGGAGATCTACGACAACCCCTCCCATATCGAGGTTGCGCGCTTCCTCGGCCAGCCGAAGATCAACGTGCTCGAAACCCGCACGGATACCGCAAGCATCGTGCGCTTCGGCGATCTCGTGCTTCTGGCAAGCCGCGGGCAGGCACCGGATGCGCCGGTGAAGCTCGCGATACGCCCGGAATTCGTGCGCTTTCATGCGGCCGGTGCCGGCCGGCTGACTGCGCGGGTCGAGCGCATGGAGTTTCTCGGCTCCGAGGTGATCGTCCACGCCCGCCTCGATGCGATCGGCGAGGTGGTCGCCGCCAAGTCAGCACCCGCCGAAGCCGCGGCACTCGCGATCGGTCAGCCCGTCGATGTCGCGTTCATGCCGGAACGGGCGATGCTGTTCGACGGCGAGGGCACCCGGGTGGCAGCCGAGCAGATCGCTATCGCCGCGACGCTGGAGAAGGTCCATGGCTAGTGTCGCGACCTTCGAAACGGCGATTGCTGCGCCCCACCCCGATCGCCGCGAAGCCCGCATCGCCTGGTTGCTGGCGCTGCCGGCCATCACGCTGCTCTCCCTCTTCATCCTGCTGCCGACCGCTGCCGTGATCGTGCTCGGCTTCACCGATTTCGAACTCGGCTACGGCAGCTTCCGTTTCGTCGGTTTCGAGAACTATGCCGAACTCTTCGGCGACCGCACCTTCCGTCGCTCGCTCTGGAACACCGCCGTCTACACCGCGATCGTCACGCCGGTATCGATCGTGCTTTCGCTGGCGATCGCCATGTTGATCGAGGCGGAAACCAAGGGCCGGGCCTTTTTCCGGACCGTCTATTTCCTGCCGGTCGCCTCGTTGCTCGTTGCCATGGCGACGGTCTGGCAATTCCTGTTCCACCCGAGCATCGGCCCGATCAACACCTTCCTCGCCGTTTTCGGCATTGCCGGGCCCAACTGGCTCGGCGCCTCCAGCACGGTGCTCTATGGCCTGTCGATCATCGGCATCTGGCAATCGGTCGGCTTCAACATGGTGCTGTTCCTCGCCGGCCTCACCGCCATCCCGCGGGAACTCTACGCCGCAGCCGAAGTCGACGGCGCGAAATCCTGGTTTGATCGTTTTCGGCTCGTGACCTGGCCGATGCTCGGGCCGACGACGCTGTTCGTCACCACCATCAGCATCATCAATTCGGTGAAGGTGTTCGAGACGGTGAAAACGCTGACCGAAGGCGGCCCGAACAAGGCGTCGGAGGTACTGCTCTTCACCATCTACCAGGAAGGCTTCGTCTATCTGCGCGTCGGCTATGCCTCGGCGATGACCGTGGTCTTCCTCGCCATCCTCGTCGTCCTGATGTTTCTGCAGTACCGCGTGCTTGACCGGAAGGTGCACTACGCATGACCAGCAACGCCTTCTCCGTCGCCCGCATCGCCCGTCTGACGGTGCTGTCGCTCGGCGCTCTTATCTTCCTAGCGCCCTACATCTTCATGGTCTCGACCGCAGGCAAGGCGCAGAGCGAGATCTTCTCCTCGTCGCTGTCGCTGATCCCTGAGCAGTGGTCCTACATCGAGAACTTCTCGAAGGCGCTGTCGCGCGTCTCGATGTCGACGCTGCTCTTCAACGGCGTGATCGTCTGCGCGCTGATCTTCGTCATCCAGATCGTCGTCGCCATACCTTGCGCCTATGCCATGGCGAAGCTGAAGTTCCGGGCCGCCCGCACGATGATGGTTCTGGTCATGCTCGGCCTCCTGGTGCCGATCCACGCGACGGCGCTGCCGATCTACGTGGCCTTCGACAGGCTCTCGGTGTTGAACAGCTACACCGCACTTGTGGCGCCGTTCTCGATCTCGGTGTTCGCGATCTTCCTGTTCCTGCAGTTCTTCCGGGCCATGCCCGACGATCTGGTCCATGCGGCGCGCCTCGACGGCATGTCGGAGGCGGGCATCGTTGCGCGGGTCATCGTGCCGAATGCCTGGCCGGCGATCACGGCTTTCGCGATCTTCTCGGTCGTCGCCCACTGGAACGATCTCTTCTGGCCGCTGATCGTCGTCACCAACCAGGATTATGCGACCCCGCCGCTCGGTCTTCTCTACTTCCGCGCCGCGGAAGCCGGCGACGACTACGGCGCGCTGATGGCCGCGACCCTCATCATCACCCTTCCCCTCGTTTCTGCATTTCTGCTGGCGCAGAAGCGCTTTGTCGAGGGCATCACCATGACCGGTCTCAAAGGCTGAACGGTCCAACCAGGAGCGCAACCATGACACATCTGAGACAGCTTTTTACCGCGGCTGCCGCATCGCTGATGCTCGCTGCCCCCGCCTTTGCCGAGACCCAGTTGACGGTGCATTATCCGATGCCCGGCTTCTTCAAGGACGTGATGGACACGATCTCGAAGAAATTCATGGAAGAAAACCCCGATATCAAGATCACCTTCGCCAATCCTTCGGCGACCTATGAGGAAGGCATTCAGACGATCATGCGTCAGGCCGGAACGGCCGAGATGCCCGATCTCACCTTCATCGGTCTCAACCGCCTGCGCATGGTCAACGAGCGCGACATCCCCGTCGACCTCGGCCCGTTCATTGCCAAGGACGGCAACATGGCCGAGCAGGGCTTTTCCGAAAACATCCTGAAGCTCGCCCAGGTCGCCGGCAAGCAGGTGGGCCTTGCCTTCGCCACCTCCAATCCGATCATGTATTACAATGCCGATCTCGTGCGCAAAGCCGGCGGCGATCCGGAAAACCCGCCGAAGACCTGGGACGAGGTTATCGCGCTCGGGGGCAAGATCAAGGCGCTCGGCGACGGCAACGAGGGCATCGATTTCCGCTGGCAGGGCGACGACTGGATGTTCTCCGCCCTGCTTTTCGGCGCCGGCGGCGAGATGCTGAGTGCGGACGAAAGCAAGGTTGCCTTCAATGGCCCCGAAGGTGAGAAGGCGGTCGAGGCGCTCGACCGCATGGTCAAGGAAGGCGGCCTGCCGGTTCTGACCAAGCAGGCGGGCGAACAGGCCTTCGTCGCCGGCAAGGTCGGCTTCGCCTTTCAGACGACGGGTGCGCTGCGCAACACCATCAAGAATGTCGGCGACAAGTTCGACCTGCGCACGGCCCACATTCCGCTGATTGATCCGGTCAACGGCAAGCTCCCGACCGGCGGCAATGCCGTCGTCATCCTGACCCGCGACGCCGACAAGCAGGAAGCGGCCTGGAAGTTTGCAAAATTCGCCGCCGGTCCCTATGGCGCCTCGGTCGTCGTGCCCGGCACCGGCTACGTTCCGAACAACGAGCTTGCGGCCAAGTCGCCCGACTATCTCGCCAACTTCTACAAGGAGAACCCGCTGTTTCGTGCCGGCCTCGAGCAGATGCCGCTGATGCGCCCCTGGTATGCCTTCCCGGGCAGCAACGGCGTGAAGGTGACACAGACTATCGTCGAGAACCTGTCGCGCATCGTTGAGCAGCAGGCGACCCCGAAGGAAGCGCTCGACGAGGCTGCAGCCGAAGTCGAAAGCCTGCTGCCGCGCAGCTGATCCTGTAGCCGAATCGATAGACGCCGCCCCGAAGGAAATTTCGGGGCGGTGTTTTCGTGTTTGCTCAGGCGAGGTGGCGAACCGTCCCGCCCGGATAAAGGCGGCAGTCGAGATTGAGATGGCGGCAGCCCGACGCATTTTCGGCGATGTCGAGCAGCAGGGCGGCCGCCGCAAGCCCCATATCGCCGTCGGGCATGGAGATCGTCGTCAGCGTAGGCGTCATCAGCCGGCCAAGCGCGATGCCGTCGAAGCCGGCGACGGAGACATCGTCCGGCACGGCAAGGCCTTCACGCCGAAGCGCCGCGATCACGCCGAGCGCCAGAAGATCGTTGGAAGCGATGATCGCCGTTGGGCGGTGCTGTGCGACAACGGTCGCGAGGTCGAGGTTCTCATAGCCGTCGACGAAGGGGATCTCCACCGCCGCCATCGGCTCGACACCGGCCCCCTGCATGGCGGCGGAATAGCCGTCGTAGCGCAAGCGCGCGCGGTCGGACGAACGGAAGTGGCCGGAGACGACGAGAATACGGCGATGGCCACGGTCGAGCATGTGGCGGGTGAGGTCGAAACCGGCCCGGTAATTGTCGACGGTAACGGCGGCGGCGAAGCGGGCAACCGGACGGTTGTTGAGAAGCACCGTCGGCGGCAGCGCCGCCGAAAGTGCTTCGCTGGTCTTGGCATCGCAGAGCGTCAGGATCAGTCCGGTCGGCCGCTGTTCCAGCAGCGAGCGCACGGCGCGTGCCTCGAGTGCGGGATCGTAGTTTGACTGGGCAATCAGCACGCCATGGTTTGCGGCCTGCAATCGATGCTGGATGCCGCCGAGCGATGCCGCGAAGACCGGATTGGTGACGCTTGGCACCAGTACGCCGACGACCGGCTGGCTGCGGTTGGTTGCACGGCCCGTGGCCGGCGGCTGCCGGTAGCCGAGTTCGGCCGCGGCCCGGCGCACGCGGCGCACCATCTCGTCACTGACCGGGCCTTCGCCCTTCAGCACCCGCGAGACGGTCGCCAGCGAGCAGCCGGCATGAAAGGCGATCTGTTGCAGGGTAACCATGTGCGCGCTCTAAAGGGTCTCCGTGACAGCTGATTGAAGGACCAGATCCGAGGTTTTCCACGGCGCGTATGAATTATTATTCATGCCTTGAATTATATTGACAGAAGCTGAGTCCCCGGCTTAAATCGCAATCGTCGGAAGTCGAGGAGGAGTTCCGGCAACTCATACATTCAGTGGTCGCGAGCAGCGATCCTATCGGTTTTGGGAGGGGCTTCGGCCTCGAGGAGGATACGTGCGCAATTTTTTCAGCACGACCGCTCTGGCGGTCATTGCAGCTTCATTCTTTGCAGGCTCGGCTAGCGCCGAAACGGCGAACCCGTTCCGCTGCCAGCCCGGCGAAAAATACGTCATGAACGTCATGGTTTCCGGCGTCGAATACTGGTTCCCGGTCTATGAAATGTTCAAGCAGGCCGGCCAGCAGTTCGGCTGCGAGACCGAATATACCGGCACGCCGGAATATGACGTCAACAAGCAGATCGCCACTTTCGACCAGGCGCTTGCCCAGAACCCGGCCGGCATTCTGGTGCATCCGATGAACTCCGATCCGTTCATCGAGCCGATCAACCGGGCGATCGATCAGGGCACGGCGGTCGTGACCTTCGCTGCGGATTCGCCACTGTCGAAGCGCGTCTCCTTCATCACCTCGGACAACACTCGCGAAGGCATCTACGCGGCTGACGCGATTGCCGAGAAGATGGGCGGCAAAGGCGAGTATGCCGTTCTTGAAAACCCCGGCCAGGACAACCACGACAAGCGCATCACCGCCTTCGTCAACCGCATGGGCGAGAAGTGGCCGGACATGAAGCTCGTCGGTCGCGCCGCCTCGAACCAGGATCCGAACAAGGCCTATCAGGGCCTGATGAGCCTTATCCAGGCCAATCCGAACCTCGGCGCCGTGTTCATGCCGGAAGCCAACTCCGCGATCGGTGCGGCTCAGGCCAGCAAGGAAAGCGGCGGCAAGGTGCTCGTCATGTGCGCCGACGTCAACGCCAACATCCTCGACATGATCAAGGCCGGCGAAGTCTTCGGCTCGATCAACCCGAACCAGGGCATGCAGGGCTACATGGGCTTCATGCTCCTGTGGATGGCCAAGCACCCGGAACTGATCGACCCGATGAACGATGCCAAGCGTTCCGGTTTCAACCCGATGAGCATTCCCTTCGTCGACAACGGCCTCTCGATCGTTACCGCCGAAAATGCCGACGACTTCTACTGGGACAAGTACCTGAAGCGTCGTGGCACCAAGGGCATCGACGAGTAAGATCGTGAATTGGCTGCCCGGGTGTTTCCGGGCAGCCAGGACTGCGGGTGGAGGACAGCATGACAGCACAACCGGTTCTGGAGGTCCGGCGCGTCACCAAGCATTTCGGTGCGGTGAAGGCGCTGACGGAGGTGGATTTTCGCCTCGAGCGGGGAGAGATTCACGCGCTCTGCGGCGAAAACGGCGCGGGCAAATCGACGCTGATGAACATCATTGCCGGTGTGCTGCAACCGAATGAAGGCGAGATCCTCGTCGACGGATCGGTCGTCAGAATTGGTTCGCCGGCGATCGCCCAGACACTCGGCATCGGCCTCGTCCACCAGGAAATCGCCCTCTGCCCGGATGCGACGGTGGCGGAAAACATGTTCATGGCGGCCACCAACCGCCGCCGTTCGCCGCTGATGAATTACGGCGCGCTCGAACGCGAAGCCCAGGTCGTGATGAACCGGCTGGCGCCGATCGACGTCCGCCGCAAGGTCGCCGACCTCGCCATTTCCAGCCAGCAGCTCGTCGAGATCGCCAAGGCGCTGACGCTCGATTGCCGCGTGCTGATCCTGGACGAGCCGACCGCGGCGCTGACGGAAGCCGAAGCGCAGGCGCTGTTCGCCATCATCCGCGACCTGAAAGCCGCGGGCATATCGATCATCTATATCAGCCACCGCATGGCCGAAATTTTCTCGCTTTGCGACCGCGTCACCGTGTTTCGCGATGGCCGCCATGTGGTCACCGAGAAGATCGCCGACGTGACGGCCGACGACGTGGTGCGCCGCATGGTCGGGCGCGAGATCAGCCAGCTCTATCCGCAAAAGCAGGCGCCGGAGGCGCGCTCGGACGAGACCATTCTTTCGGTCCGCGCCTTGAGCGACGGCGACCGCATCGACACCGTTTCCTTCGACCTGAAGCGCGGCGAGATCCTCGGCATCGGCGGCCTGATCGGCTCCGGCCGAACCGAGATCGCCGAAGCGATCTGCGGCCTCAGGGCCAAGTCGAAGGGTGAGATTACGCTGCGCGGAAAGCCGCAGCGCATCGGCAATTACCGCGATGCGGTCGATGCCGGCATCGTCTACCTCTCGGAAGATCGCAAGGGCTCCGGCGTCTTCGTCGATCTGTCGATCGCCCAGAACATTTCCGTGCTTGACCTGAAGACGCTGACCGGGCCGCTCGGATTGCTGAATTCCAGGGCCGAGGCTGATCTCGCCCGCGATTTCGTGCGCCGGCTCGGCGTGCGCATGGGCGGCATCGATATGCCCGTCTCGTCGCTGTCGGGCGGCAACCAGCAGAAGGTGGCGATCGCCAAACAGCTCGCCGTTCGCCCGCAAGTGATCCTGATGGACGAGCCGACGCGCGGTATCGACGTAGGCGCCAAATCTGAAATCCATCGGCTGCTGCGAGAGCTCGCCGAAACCGGCATCGGCATCGTGGTGATCTCGTCGGAATTGCCGGAGCTGCTCGGACTTTGCGACCGGGTGCTGGTGGTGCGCGAGGGCGCGATCGCCGGCGAGCTTGATGATACGGACATGAGCGAGGAGGCGGTGATCCGTCTGGCCTCGGGGGTGACGCAGACGGCCGAGGCCGGCCGGATGGTGGATCATGTCGCCTGAAAGAACTGACAGAGCCGGGGAGGCGGAAATGGCTGTTGATACGATGGTTGCAACGCAAGCACAGGCGCCGGCCTGGAAACGCATCGGTACGATGCGCGAGGCGGGGCTGATCGCCATCATCCTGGCGCTCGGCATCATCATGAGCTTCGCCTCGCCGCACTTCCTCACCTTCGGCAACATGCGCGCCATGCTGATGAGCTTCTCGGTCGAAGGCATCGTTGTCGTCGGCATGACGATCCTGCTCATCGTTGGCGGCATCGACCTTGCGGTCGGTTCGGTGGTCTGCTTCGCCATGGTGCTGGCCGGTTCGCTGTTCCTCGCCGGTGTCGATCCCTGGACAGCCTCGCTGGTCGGTATCCTCGCCAGCAGCATGATCGGCATGATCATGGGCTTCTTCGTCACCGTCGTCGGGCTCAATCATTTCATCACGTCGCTGGCGGCAATGGTGATCGTGCGTGGCCTCTGCCTCGTGATTACCAAGGGCACGCCGCTGTCGCTGTTCACGTTGCCGGCGTCGTTCAAGGCGGTGGGGCAGGGCACCTTCCACGGTGTTCCCTATGTCATCCTGATCTTCGTCGCCGTCGTCGTGCTCTTTGACTTCCTGCTGCGCCGGGCGACCGCCTTCCGCAAGGTGTTCTATACCGGCAGCAACGAGAAGGCGGCGCTCTATTCGGGCATCAAGACCAAGCAGGTGAAGTTCTGGGTGACGGTGCTGTGCTCGACGCTCGCAGGTGTCGCCGGCGTCATCTACATGTCGCGCTTCGGGGCGGCGACCCCCACCTTCGGCGTCGGCATGGAGCTCAACATCATCGCTGCGGCCGTCATCGGCGGCGCCTCGCTCAACGGCGGCTCCGGCACCATCCTCGGCGCAATCCTCGGCATGGCCCTGCTCTCGGTCGTCACCAGCTCGTTGATCCTGCTCGACGTCTCCGTCTATTGGCAGGACATGATCAAAGGCTGCATTCTCTTGGCTGCCGTTTCCATCGACCACTTGCTGCACAAGCGGAAGGCAGCCTGACCATGCCGATTGCCAAACCCATTTTGTCCCAGGCCCCAACCGCGCGAGAAGAACTCGTCGTTGCGCGGCAGATGCACCAGGCGCTCGTCCTTCATTTTCTCGAAGGACTGACCCAGTCGCAGATCGCTGACCGCCTCGGCATCTCGCAGCCGACCGTCAACCGGCTGATCAAACGCGGCCGCCAGCTCGGCCTGGTCGAAATCAAGATCAAGTCGCCGATCGAGCCCTTGGTCGACATGGAAGAGCAGTTGCTTGCGATCGGCGGCATTCGCCGGGCAATCGTCGTGCCGACGGTTTCCGACAACCAGCAGACAGCACTCCAGGCTGTCGGCGAGGCGGCGGCACGGCTGTTGCTTGAAGAGATCGGCGATGGCGACACCATCTGCATCACCGGCGGCAAGGGCGTCAGCGCCGTCGTCACCGGGCTGCAGGCGCCGCGCCGCTTCGATGTCGAGGTTATCCCCGGGACGGGCTGCGTTCAGGGTAAGCACTATACGGACGTGAACCACGTCTCGACGATGATGGCCGATCGGCTCGGCGGGCGGTCCTTCCAGATCCACGCGCCGCTCTTTGCCGACAGTGCCGCCGAGCGGGCGATGCTCATCAACATGCGCTCGGTGGCCGATGTCTTCGGACGGGCGCGCGAGGCGAAGGTGGCGGTCGTCGGCATCGGTTCGATCCTTTCGGACGATTCGAGTTACTACGACCTGCATCCGTCCTCGAGCACGGACCGGGCGGCGATCGAGCGCTCTGGCGCAAGCTGCGAACTGCTCGCCCATCTGCTCGATGATAAGGGCCAGGTCTGTGACTACAGCCTCAACCGTTCGCTGGTGTCGTTGACGCTCGAGGAATTCGCCTCGATCCCGACGAAGATCGGGGTCGCGAGCGGACCGAACAAGGCCGGGCCGATCCTCAGCGTCATGCGGGGGCACCACCTCGACACGCTGGTGACGGACGAGGCGACCGGCGAGCGCGTGCTCGCCATGGCACAAGAAAAGGGACTTCTGGCATGAGCGGGGATCAATTGATGCGGGAGATCGGCCGGTCGGGCGTGACGGCTTCGGCCGTCGGGCTCGGCACCTGGGCGATCGGCGGCTGGATGTGGGGCGGCACGGACGAGCGGGAATCGATCGCGGCGATCCAGGCCTCGCTCGACGCCGGTGTGACGCTCATCGATACGGCACCGGCCTATGGCCTCGGCCGCTCCGAAGAAATCGTCGGCAAGGCTTTGGTCGGCCGTCGCGACAAGGCAATCATCGCCACGAAATGCGGCCTCGTCTGGCATACGGACAAGGGGCGGCACTTCTTCGATCAGGACGGCAAGCCGGTGCATCGCTACCTCGGCCGCGATGCCATCCACCATGAAGTCGAGCAGAGCCTGAAGCGGCTCGGCACCGATTACATCGACCTCTACATCACCCACTGGCAGGACCCGACGACGCCGATCGAGGAAACGATGGCTGCACTCGAGGAGCTGCGCCAGGCCGGAAAGATCAAGGCGATCGGCGCCAGCAATGTCGGGCGCGGCGAGTTGGAGCAATACATCGCGATCGGCGGGCTCGATGCCATCCAGGAGCGCTTCAGCATGATCGATCGCGAGATCGAGGCGGAGCTTTTGCCGCTGACGCGGCGCAACGGTGTTGCGACGCTGAGCTACTCCTCGCTGGCGCTCGGGCTACTCTCCGGCGGCATCGGACCGGAGCGGGTGTTTTCCGGCGACGACCAGCGGCGCGACAATCCACGCTTCTCGGTCCGCAACCGCGAAAAGGTCGCGGCCTTTGCCAAGGCGATCCGTCCGGTCGCGGAGAAACATGGCGCGACGATCGCGCAGATCGTCATCGCCTGGACGCTCTGCCAAGAGGGCGTGACCTTCGCTCTGTGTGGCGCGCGCAATCCGGCGCAGGCACTCGACAATGCAAGGGCCGGGACGATCCGGCTCGACCAAGACGATCTCACGGGGATCGACGCGGCGATCGCGGCGACGCTCGTCAACATGGACAGCTAACGGACTGCCATCATGAACCGGGAAGAGATTTTCAACGGGCTCGCCAAGAGCCCGAAGGTGGACGTGTGCGTCCTCGGCGGCGGCATCAACGGCCTCAGCGTCTTTCGTGAACTGGCGCTGCAAGGGGTGAACGTGTTGCTGGTCGAGAAGCACGACTACTGTTCCGGCGCCAGTGCGGCACTGTCGCGCATGGTGCATGGCGGGCTTCGCTATCTCGAAAATGGCGAGTTTAGCCTGGTCCGGGAATCGCTGGTCGAGCGCGACCGGCTGCTGAAGAACGCGCCGCATTACGTGGCGCCGCTGCCGACGACCGTGCCGGTCTTCGACATCTTCTCGGGCCTTGCCAATGGCGCGGTGCGCTTCCTGGGATTGACACGCCGGCCAAGCCGCCGCGGTGCCATCGCCGTCAAGATGGGCCTCGGCATCTACGATTTCCTGACGCGCAAGCGGGCGCTGATGCCCAAGCACGCCTTTCGCGGGCGGCGCGCCACGCTTGCCCGCTGGCCGGCGCTCAACCCTGACATCAAGAGTTCCGCCACTTACTACGACGCCTGGGTTAGCCAGCCGGAGCGCCTCGGCATCGAACTCTTGAAGGACGGCCTTGCCGCCGGTTCTCACGCCCAGGCGCTGAACTACACGGAACTGACGCTGGCCGCACCCGGACGCTACGAACTGAAGGACGGCGTCACCGGCGCGGTGGCTGCGATCGAGCCCGGCCTCATCATCAACGCCACCGGCGGATGGATCGATATCGCCAACGGCGCGCTGTTTCCCTCGACCTCGAAGCCGGCGCCGCTGATGGGCGGCACCAAGGGTTCGCATCTGATCATCGACAATGCCAAGCTCATGGCTGCGCTCGATGGCCACATGATCTACTACGAGAACGAGGATGGGCGGATCTGCATCCTGTTTCCGTATCTCGGCAAAGTGCTGGTGGGCTCGACGGACATTCGCGTCGATGATCCGGAAACCGTGCGCTGTGAAGTCGACGAGCGTGACTACATCCTGCAGTCGCTCGCCTTCGTCCTGCCCGATATCCGCATCCGGCCGGAAGAGGTGGTCTTCCAGTTTTCGGGCGTCCGGCCGCTGCCGGCAAGCCAGGACAGCTTTACCGGACGCATCCCGCGCGACCATTTCTGCACCTTCGTGGAGGGCGCCGACGGCGGCCCGCCGGTGCTCTGCATGATCGGCGGCAAATGGACGACATTCCGCTCCTTCGGCGAAATGGCCGCCGACCTCACCCTGGAACGGCTTGGACAGCAGCGCCGCGTCAGCACGGGCGAGCGCGCCATCGGTGGCGGGCAGCACTATCCCGCCGACCGCGACCGGTGGATCGACGAGGTCGCAGCAGCCACCGGGCTTTCGCGGGAGCGCTTGCGCGTGCTTTTTGCCCGCTATGGAACGGCCGCGCGCGACGTCGCCGATTTCATCGCCGGCGGTGCCGACCATGCCTTGCCGCACCCGGATTACTCCGCGCGCGAGCTGCAATATCTGATCCGCAGCGAAGCCGCCGAACACCTCGACGACCTTTTGCTGCGCCGCACGACACTTGCAATCACCGGCGCGCTCTCGCTCGACATAGTGGACGCGGTGCTCGTTCTGCTTGCGATCGAAAAGCAATGGTCGCCGCCACGTGTCGCTGTCGAGCGTAAGCGATTTCTTACCCTTCTCGCCGAGCGCCATGGCGTCGACGAGGAAACCCTATCCGTACGGAACGAACAAAGGAGTGCATTATGCGAAACAACAGCAAGGTCCGGATGAACCGTCTGTTCGGTGGTGGACGTTGCCTCGACGTGGCGATCGACCACGGCGTCTGCAACGAACCGTCCTTCCTGAACGGGCTGGAGGACATGTCCGCCGTCGTCAAGGCTCTGGTTGCGGCCGCGCCGGACGCGATCCAGATGAACTATGGCCAGTCGGATCTGTTGCAGGAGGTACCGGGCAAGGACAAGCCGGCGCTGGTCATGCGGCTCGACATGGGCAACCCCTACAACCGCATCCGCCACCGGCACATGTGGGCCGTGTTGCAGAACGAGGCCGAGCCGCTGATCGGCGCGCTGGCGATGGATGCGGCCTGCGTCGTCGTCAACCTGTTCATGCTGCCGGACGAGCCCGATCTCTTCCGCCAATGCGTCGCCAACATCTCGCGCGTGCGGGCCGACTGCGACAAGTATGGCATGCCGTTGATGATCGAGCCGCTGGTGATGCAGCCGGTCACCGAGCATGGCGGCTACATGGTCGATGGCGACGCCGAGAAGATCGTGACGTTGACCCGGCTTGCGCGTGAAATGGGTGCCGACATCGTCAAGGCGGATCCGACCACCAATGCCGAGGATTTCCACAGGGTCGTCGAGGCGGCACGCTGCCCGGTTCTGGTGCGCGGCGGCGGCAAGGAGGATCTGCGCAACGTCTTCGACAAGTCGGCGGCCTTGATGCGCCAGGGCGCAATGGGCATGGTCTATGGGCGCAACATCTACCAGCACGCCAATCCGAGCGCCGTCGTGCGCGGCCTGATGGCGATTATCCACGAGGATGTCAGCGGCGAAGAAGCCTACGCGCTCTACCAGCGCGGTTGAAATCGCTCAGCCGGAACCGCTTCATAAGCGAAGCTCCGGCGCAAGAGGAACGCTGCCGCTGTGAGGACACCGGCGGCGTTCCGGCAAAGGAATTAAGGACCTTGGGAGGGGTTCGGCAATGGGTAAATATCTGCTCGGGATCGACGCCGGGAACACCGTGATCAAGACGGTACTTTTCGATCGCGACGGCAACGAGATCGCGATGGCTGCGGAAGAAGGGCACAGCCACGTGCCGATGCCCGGCCACGTCGAGCGTGGGCTCGGCGAACTGTGGAGCCATGCCAAGGTGGTGATCCGCGCCTGCATCGAGCGCGCCGGCATCGATGCCAGCGAGATCGCCGCGATCGGTTGCGCCGGGCACGGCAACGGACTTTATGCGCTCGATCGAGACGGGGAACCGCTTGTCGGCATCCAGTCGCTCGACACGCGCGCCGCTGGCCTCGTCGAAGAGTGGCAGGCTGTAGGTGTCGGTGAGCGAACCTATCCGATCGCCGGACAGAAGCCCTGGCCGTCCCAAACGCCGACCTTGCTCGCCTGGCTGAAGCGCCATCGGCCGGAGCAGTTTGCAAAGATCGGCACGGTGTTTCTCTGCAAGGACTTCGTCGTCAATCGCCTGACCGGCGCGCGCGTCAGCGACGTCTCGGACATGAGCGGCGCGGGTCTGCTCGATGTCGCCGGTCGGCGTTACGACGCGGCATTGATGAAGGCCTATGGCCTCGGCGACGACATGGCGCTGCTGCCCGATCTCGCCGAAAGCGCCGATATCGTCGGACGCGTCACCGAAGAGGCGGCGGCGCAGACGGGTCTGGCTGCCGGCACACCCGTCGTCGGTGGGCTCTTCGACGTCGTCGCCTCGGCGATCGGTTCTGGCGTCACCCGCACCGGCGCTGCCTCGATCATCGCAGGCACCTGGAGCATCAACCAGGTGATCATCGATCAGCCGGATCTCTCACGCCCGCTCTTCATGTCTTCGACCTTCGACCGCGAGCGCTACATGGCGATCGAGGCGAGTGCGACATCCGCCGCCAATCTCGAATGGCTGGTGCGCGAACTCTTCCCGCATGACGGCAAGGACGGCCGGTCGCCCTTCGATCTCTGCTGCCAGCTGGCCGCCGAGGTCACGCCGGCCGCGGATGATCCGCTTTATCATCCGTTCCTCTATGGCGCGCAGCAGGACGGCAACGCGCGCGCGGGCTTCTACGGCGTTGCCGGCTGGCACGGAAAGGGGCATCTGGTCCGCGCCGTGCTTGAAGGCGTCGCCTTCGGCCATCGCCAGCATATCGCGGCGTTGCGCGCGGCCGGCGCGCGCTTCGAGGAAGCGGTCCTTTCGGGTGGCGGATCGCGCAGCCTGATCTGGCCACAGATCTTCGCCGACGTTCTCGACGTGCCGGTCACCGTCGCCCGTTCGCGGGAGACCGGTGCCCTCGGTGCGGCGATCACGGCAGGCGCCGGCATCGGCCTTTTCGCCGATATCTCCGCCGGTGCAGCGGCGATGGTCAAGACCGAGCGCCACTACCGGCCGAACCCTGCACTTGCCGCGCATTACGACAGGCGCTTTGCGCTTTACGGCGAGATCGCCACCGCCATGGCGCCGATCTGGCGTCGGCTGGCGACGCCCGAGCGATCGGCGCGGGAAGCGGCGGAGTGATCAGGGCAGGGGCATCGATCTGTGGGGGCGCTGCGGGGAGGAACGTTGCAGCGCCGCCGCGAACCGTCGGACCCGTCAGAAACGCATGTTGATGCCGGCCTTGATGACGTGGCTGTTGATGTCCTTCTCGCTGGAGCCGGAACTCGTGTGGGTGCGGACATCGGGCGTCGTGATGTAGTTGTATTCGAGCTTGGCGGAGAGGCCGCCGGCAAAGGCCTGCTCCACGCCGGCGCCGAGCAGATAGCCGCCCTTGAAGCCGACGTCGTTACGCACGTCGCCGCCCTTCTTGTAGCTGGTCATGGCATAGCCGGCCGTGCCGTAGACGAGCGTCTGGTCGAAGGTGAGACCCGCCTTCGCCTTGATCGCGCCGCGCCATTTCTCCTTGAGCTTGCCGCCATTGACCTTGTGCTCGGTGTCGCCGAGGTAGGAGCCTTCGATTTCCGCGCCGACGATGCCGGGGCCGGCCTGCATGTTGTAGCCGGCCTGGACGCCGAGTGCGACGCCGTTGCGGTCGGCGAACGGATTGGGGCTGCCGGTAAAGCCAAGCCCGCCATGGGCACCGACATAGGCGCCGCTCCAGCTGAAGGCTGGCGGGTCCTGATAGGTGGGGGCGGAGAAATCAGCCGCCTGGGATGACTGTGCGCCGCAGAGGGCGAGGAGGGTAAGACCCGACCAGATGGAAAGCTTGCTGGACTGCCGCATTTTGTTGCTCCGTGCATAGGAAACGCGCCTTGGTGGCGCTTGCGTCCTCCCATGCGCGCTTCACCTTCGGGGCGAGATGGCCATGTTTGGACGGTACAGCGCCTTAGTCGGCCTCACGGATTGCATCAACATTGCGCAACTTGCCTAAGTTGCTGATTTTGTTGTTAGTTGTCTGTTAACTATAAGCCCCACGGAGACATGGCCTAGCCGATCGGCAAGGTGATCCGGAAGCAGGCGCCGCCGGCGGGATCGTCGACAACGGAGATATGGCCCTTGTGGCGGCCGATGATTTCGCTGACGAGATGCAGGCCGAGGCCGGCGCCGTGGTCCCGCGGCTGCAGGCGATGGAAGGGCTCGAAGATCCGCGCGCGTTCCCGTTCCGGAATGCCCGGGCCTTCGTCGGTAACCTCGATCACGCCGCCGCGTTCGACCCGGATGGTGATCAGGCCGCCGGCATGTTCTATGGCGTTGCGCACGAGATTGGTGACCGCCCGTTCGATGGCGCCGGTATCGCCGCGCACGATGACGCGCTCGATGCCCGGTGCAAAGGAAAGCTCGCAACCGGCCGAAAGCGCCAGCGGAGCAAGGTCGGCCGTCACGTCGCGGCAGAGCGATACCAGGTCGAGCGTTGAGAAGTCCGTGCCGTCGCGATCGATGCGTTCGAGGTCGAGCAACTGTTCGGCAAGGCCGGCAATGCGATTGGAATCGATCAGCAGGCGGTTGCGGAGCGGGCCGGCCTCCATGCTTTCCAGGCGCGTGTGCAGGATCGCGACCGGGGTTCGAAGCTCGTGCGCGGCATCGAGGATGAAGCGCTGGCGGCGCTCGTATCCTTCATCGAGCCGCTGCAGCGCGTCGTTGAAGGCTTCGACGAGCGGCCGCACTTCACCGGGAATGCGATGATCGGGCAGCCGCGCGCCGCGGCGGTCGACATCGATCGTCTTGGCCTGGTCGACCACCTCGGCGAGGCCGGCAAAGGCGCGCCTCACGATGATCGGGATTGCGAAGGCCGGGATCAGCACCACGATCAGGACGATCGGCAGCAGCAGCAGATTGGCCAGTATGAACACCGCGAAGGACGCGCTCCAGAGCCGCCCGCCGCCGGCAAGCACCGTGTAGGTGCCGCTGTCCGTGGTTACCGAGCGCACGATCGACGAGAGCGTATAGGGCTCGACGCTGTCGCGCATATCGCCAAAGGCGATGCGGTCGAGGTGCTCGCCGATGCTGCGATAGGCGTCCGGCACCGGACCGCTGCGGATCATCTCGCCGCGTTCGTTCCGCGCGACGAACCAGAAATCGGCGGACTCGGCCCGCATGGCAAGCAGTTGCGGCGTCTCCACAAGCGTCAATCCACCGGCGGGATCTGGCCGGACCGCTCCGGCCGCGATCGATGCGGCATCGGCATCGAGGAACTTGCCGCCGAGATCGGCCCGCGTCAGCAAGGCCATGAAACCGGCGATGACCGCCATCAGCAGCAGCACCTGAAAGGTCAGGATCTGCCAGATCAGGCGTTTCTTCAGCGAGTTGGTGGAAACGTTTGTCATGGAATGGGTCTCAGAAGGTAGCCGACGCCGCGGATGCTGTGAATTTCGACGCCGGCACCGGTTTCAGAGAGCTTCCGGCGCAACCGCGAAACATGCGCGTCGAGAGAGTTGGACTGGATTTCGTCGTCATAGCCATAGACGGATTCCTCCAGTGTCGAGCGCTGCACCGTGCGCCCCTGCCGGCGCGCCAATGCCTCCAGCACCAGGAGCTCCCGCCGCGGCAGGTCCAGCACTCGGCCGTCGACGCGGGCCTGTCTGCCTTCGAAGTCGAAGATCAGTTGGCCGATGCGGGCGGTGATCGGCGCAATGTCCGGCGAACGCCGCATCAGTGCGCGGATGCGCGCCAGCAGTTCCTCCACGGCAAACGGTTTGGCGAGATAGTCGTCGGCGCCCATGTCGAGCCCCCGGACCCGTTCGTCGATCGCGCTGCGCGCCGTCAGCACGATCACCGGGATACCCGATCGCAGCGCGCGCACCCGCGGGATCAGCGACAGGCCGTCGCCGTCGGGCAGTTGCCGGTCGAGGATGATGCCGTCGTGAACCTGGTTGGCCAGCGCCGCCATTGCATGGTCGATCGACGGTGCGTGGTCGAGGATCATGTCATAGCGGCTGAGTGCGGCGCTGAGCGCGGCCGCCATTTCCAGCTCATCCTCGACAAGGAGCAGGCGCATTGAATATCTCCGAATCCGAAAGGCGTGTCTCGTTCACGTCTGGTGGACGAGGATTGCAACAACGTTGCGGCCTTTCCTGCCTTCTTAGCGGCGAGGGCGGGTGCCCGACAATGCGGCACGGCCAAGGCTTACCGTATTCGGATGGGACGGAGAGAATGCCCGCGCATTCGCGGGGCGGGCGATCGGAGAAGTGCCCGTAACGTAGCCTTGCGCGGCAGCGCCGTGTGGGCTGCCGCGCGAGGTGCAGATCGTCAAACAATGTGCCGCTGCGCAAGGGCACGCAGCGGCACGGACCGGCCATAAGCCGGTCGATGGTGGCGGTCAGGCGACCGCCATGATCCGCTGGAATGCGTCATAGGCCGCGAGCACCGTTTCCTTCTGCGCCTCGTGGCCGGCGATGAAGGCATCGCCGTAGATGGTCTCGTCGGGATATTCGGTGATCAGCGTCAGCGGTGCCGTGTGGCGGTCGTCGACCGAGATCATGCACGGGAAGCCGTTGATGATGCGGAAGCCGGTCTCGCCGGCATGGGTCTCGTAAAGTGCAATCTGGGCGTCGTTATAGGCGATGAGGCCCGGAACGGCGGCGAGCCGCTCGGTGACGTCTGCGATCAGCTGTTCGGCGCGCGCTTCCCATTCGGCGTGGTGGCGCATGATCAGGAAGAAGCCCTTGGGCAGGGTCCACATGGCAAAGCCGCGCGGCACATAGCCTGAAAGCGGTCGCGTCCATTCATGCGAGGGATAGCCGTGCAGGTTGACGTGCAGTTGCGCGCCGGTGAGGCGCTCGGCCTCCTTGCGGATCTCGCGCTCGTTGAGTGCGGCACCCGTGCGGTATTCGAGATCGTCGCCAAGAGCTGTGTAGCGGGCGGCGTGGTGCATGTGCAGCGGGTTGTCCACCCGCAGTCGCTGGTGCACGGCGTAGCCGTCGGGGTTTTCGAGCGGCGAAATGGTGAAGTGGCTGCCGGCGCGGGCGCCAAGCGTCTGGGCGGCGCGGAGCACGCCGACGATGCCGGTCGTCTCGTTCGGGTGCTGACCGCCGCTGATCATCACAGCGGCGTCGGTCCCCTTGTGGTAGCGGGCCTTAACCGGCCGGCCGGCACGCGACTTGGCCTCGAAGGGCTCGCCGTCGATCGCGGCGAGTTCGGCGTGAATCTGCGCTACCGCCAGCGGTGCCACGGCGGTATCAAGCGGCAGGGTTTCGCCGTCGACATCGGTCGCCTGCAGCGGCCGGGCCTTGACAACGACCGTTGGCTTGCCGACGCCGAAGACGATCTCCGGCACGATCTGGCCCGGCTTCAGGCCGCGGTCGCCGAGCGGGCGTCCGGATTTCTTCTGGAAGACTTCGAGCAGCGAGAAATAGAAGTCCTCGTGCAGCGCCTCGCGAAGGCTGATGACCTCTTCGCCGACCGGCAGGCGGAAGTCGGTGATCGGCAGGGTCGCGCGGATGTTGAGCTCTTCGAAATAGGGCTCGCTGTCGCCCCAGGCATGATCGGCAATCGCCTGCATCGTGCCGGCAAACAGCCGCTCGTAATCGGTTTCGAGGTGGCACTCGCGATGTTTGTCGCAGCCCTCGTCGAGGCGAATCCAGCCCGTCGGCGACAGCAGCGTTTCGCCGATGAAATCGGTGTGGATGCGGTTCGGGGCAAAGACCGCGTGGCTCTCCTTCCGTCCGTCACGGAAGGTCAGCGCGACATCATAGGTGAAGGCTTTGGCGCTACCGGCCGCAAAGTGGATCTCGGCATCGCCGAGGAGGGCTGCGAGCGGATAGGCTTCGAGCAGGAAGCGGTTCTGAGGCGCACCTTCATGCTGGGGATAGCGGACGATGACGTTCGCGAGGGCTGCGCGATCCACTTCTTCCAGGAAGAAATGCAGCAGCGGCTTGTAGGCGCTCCTGAGCGCCGCCTTGACGCCAAAGCTTGCGAGCTTCTGTTCGGCCGCCTTGCGGCTCGCGGCATCGTCGAACAACCAGGCTTCGAGCTTGGTGCCGCGGGCGGCTTCCTTGCCGTAGGTGGTCAGGAGCGTGTCGAGCGTGCGCTCGAAGGCGCCTTCGAAAATCGTCGTCATCGTGAGGTTCTACCGGTTGGGTCGAGGCTGTCGCGCAGCCAGTCGCCGAGAAGATTGAGGCCGAGAACGGTGAGCAGGATCGCAAGGCCCGGGAAGACGCTGACCCACCAGGCGTTCTGCAGATAGGTACGACCGTCGGCGAGCATGCCGCCCCAGCTCGGGATCAGCGGATCGACGCCGAGGCCGAGGAAGGTGAGGCTGCTTTCAAGCAGGATGTTGTTGGCGACGTTCAAGGTCATCAGCACGATCACCGGGCCGATCAGGTTGGGCAGCAGGTGCTGGAACAGGATTTTGTAGTCGCGCACGCCGATGGCGCGGGCCGACTGGATGAACTCGCGCTCGCGCAACGACAGCACCGAGCCGCGCACGAGGCGGGCATACTGCACCCATTGCGACACGATCAGCAGGATGATGGTGTTGCCGAGCCCGCCGCCGACGATGGCGATGAAGGTGATCGCGAGCAGGATAAAGGGGAGCGCGAGCTGAACGTCGGCAAAGCGCATGACGATCATGTCCCAGAAGCCGCGATAGTAGCCCGAGACGAGCCCCATGACCACGCCGACGACGACAGCGCCGGCAACCGAGGTCAGGCCGACGAGCAGCGAGATCTTGCCGCCGGCGACGACACGGGCGAGCACGTCACGGCCGAGCGGATCGGTTCCGAGCGGATGCGCCCAGTTGACGAAGGGCGGCGTCAGCCGCGCCATCAGGTCGATCTTGTCGACGCCACCGGGAAAGAGCAAGCCGGAGAAAAGAACGGCGAGGCAGATGCCGCCGGTGAGCAACGCACCGAGGATGAATTCGAGATTGCGGAAACGGGCGAAGCGGGAGTTTGCAGCCTTTGATGTCATCGGCTCACTCCGTCCGGATGCGCGGATCGACGAGGCCATAGGCGATGTCGACCAGAAGGTTGACGAACACGATCATCAGCGAAAGCACGGTGATGACCGCCTGAAGCACGGGATAGTCGCGCGAGGCGACCGCATCGAAGGCGAGCGTGCCCATGCCCGGCCAGTTGAAGACGAGTTCGACGACGACGATGCCGCCAAGCAGGCCGCCGAACTGCAGGCCGAAATAGGTGATCAGCGGGATGGCGCAGTTACGAAGCGCATGCTTGTAGAGCACCTTGCTTTCGCTGAGGCCCTTGGCGCGGGCAACCATGATGTATTGCGACTGCAGGGTTTCGAGCATCGCCGTGCGCACGAGGCGCACATTGGTCGCGGTCAGGATGATGCCCATGGTCAGCGCCGGCATGATGAAGCTCGCAAACCCGTCCATGCCGCTCGGCGGCAGCCATTTGAGGACGATCGAGAACAGCAGCACCAGCATGATCGCCAGCCAGAAATTCGGGAAGGACAGACCGATCAGCGAAAGAATGCGGATCGTCTGGTCGGCCCATTTGCCGCGGGCGACGGCGGCGCGGATGCCGAGCGGAATGGAAATCGCGATCGAGACGATCAGCGAGGCAAAGGCAAGCAGCATGGTTGCCGGCAGCGCCGAGGCGATCAGCTGCGAAACCGGTGTGCCGCCCATGAACGAGCGACCGAAGTCGAGCCTGAACATGCCTGTGATGAAGTCGTAGTACTGCGAAAGGAACGGCTGGTTGAGGCCGAGACCTTCGCGAATGCGCACGAGGTCTTCCTCGGTGACGCTGCCGGCACCCTGGGCCAGCATCAGCGCGGGGTCACCGGTGAACCGGATGGCATAGGAGACGGTCAGTGTCACGACGAACACCACGAAAACCGCCTGCAGAAAACGTTTGATCAGAAATCCGGCCAAGTGACCCGCCCTTTAGGAAAATGGTCCGCCGCCCCGAAGCGGCGGCGGACCGCACTGTTTTTACTCGACCGTCACATCCGTCAGCCGCAGGCGGCTGTCCGGCACCGGCACGAAATTCTTGACGCGCTTGCTCACGCCGAAGATGGCGTTGAGGTTGTAGAGCGGCATCTCGAGCGAGCGGTCGGCGGCGTAGTTGGCGATCTGCTTGAGGATCTCCTCGCGCTTCGCCTGATCGGTGATCGAACGTTGCGACTCGAGCAGCTTGTCGAGTTCCGCGTCCTTGTCGTAGGGGTTCCACTTTTCGCCGGAGTGGTACATCGAGTAGGCGGTGTTGTCGTAGTCGAGCGTCCAGCCGCCCCAGGACTGCTGGAACATTGCGCCGGTCTTACCCGCCGGGATGATGTCGTTCAACAGAACGTTGGTTTCATACGGCTTGATCGTGGCATTGATGCCGATCAGTTGCAGGTAGCTGGCGACCGCCTGCACGACCTCGTTGAAGGTCGCGTCGTTGCCGCGAACGTCGATCTGGACCGTTGCGCCCGGTGCAACACCGGCTTCCTTGAGAAGCGCCTTGGCTTGTTCCGGATCGTAAGGCAGCGGCTTCATCGCCGGGTCGAAGCCGAAGGAGAGCTTGCCCTGGAAACTGGCGATCGGATCCGCCTGGCCGGCGAGGATCGACTGGATGATGGTGTCGCGATCGACGCCGAGGATCAGCGCCTTGCGGACCTTCGGATCCTTGGTGATGCCGTCGCGGGTGTTGAAGCGCAGCGCATAGACCGTCGGGCCGGCGCTGGTGACGATCTCCAGGTTGCTGTCGTCCTGGATCGTCGGGATCATGCCGATCGGAATGGTTGGCGGGATGACGAGATCGACGCGGCCGGCCTGCAGTTCGGCAACGGCGGTCGCCGGCTCCGAGATGAAGCGGTAGTTGAGGTTGGAAAGCTTCGGCGCGCCGCCCCAATGGTCGGCGAAGGCTTCGAGCTTGATGCCGACCTTCGGCTCATAGGAGACAAACTTGAAGGGGCCGGTTCCGACCGGATGGGCGTTGAAGTAGTCCTCGCCCTTTTCCTGGATGTACTTCGGCGGAACGATCATCGCGCCGTAGCCGGCGAGCTTGGTGAGAAGCACCGGATCCGGGGTCTTGAGAACGAGGTCGACGGTCTTTTCGTCGACGATCTCGACCTTCTCGATCACGGCATAGTTGGACTTCTGCGGGCCCTTGGAACCTTCTTCGCCGAGCAGACGGTCGAAGGTGAACTTCACCGCTTCGGCGTTGAAGGGCTCGCCGTTGTGGAACTTGACGCCTTCGCGCAGCGTGAAGCGCAGGCGCTTGCCGCCGTCGAGCTCTTCCCAGGCGGTCGCAAGGCCGGGCACGAGCTTCAAATCCGGGCCGCGATAGGTCAGGCCGTCATAGATGTTGGTCGCAACCGACGCCCAGTTGACGAGGAAGGTGTCGACCGGGTCCCAGCTGCCCGGATCCTGCGGCGACGAGACCGTCATCGTGCCGGCGGCAAAAGCCGGGGCTGCGGTCATGAAACTGCCGGCCATCGCAAGGGCGATGAAAGCGGCGTGGATCCCCTTTTTGTTGATCATTTACTCACTCCTGTTTCGACAGCCTTCTTGAGAAGAGAAAGCGGCTTACGCACCCTTGGCCACAAAGTGGCCAGGGGCGATTTCTTTGCGCGGCAGCACCGCGGGTTCGTCGCCGACACGGCGGATCGGGCTCGGGATTTCGCCCTCCAGCATGGCGCGCTCGCGGCCCTTGCCGGGTTCGGCGACCGGAACGGCGGAAAGCAGCCGGCGCGTATAGGGATGGCCAGGCGTTTCGAACACCTGTTGGCGGCTGCCGAACTCCATCACTTGGCCGAGATAGAGCACGGCGACGCGGTGGCTCATGCGCTCGACCACTGCCATGTCATGGCTGATGAAGAGATAGGCGAGGCCTTCCTGCTCCTGCAGCTCCATGAACAGGTTGATGATCTGCGCCTGGATGGAGACGTCGAGGGCCGAAAGCGCCTCGTCGGCGATGATCAGCTTGGGGCGCGAGGCGAGCGCGCGGGCGATGCAGACGCGCTGACGCTGACCGCCGGAGAACTCGTGCGGATAACGCCTAGCATGCGCTGCCGTCAGGCCGACGCGCTCCAGCAGTTCATGCACCCGCTTTTCGATCTCCTTTTCGCCGAGGATCAGTCCGTGGGTGCGGATCGGTTCGGCAATCGAGAAGCCCACGGTCTTGCGCGGGTCGAGCGAAGCGAAGGGATCCTGGAAGATATATTGGATTTCCTGCTTCAGCCTTTGCCGCTCGGCATAGCTCATGGCCGAGACCGGCCGGCCACCGAAGAGGATCTCGCCGGAGGTTGCGCTCTGCAGCTGCTGGATCGTGCGGCCGATCGTCGACTTGCCGGAACCGCTCTCGCCGACGAGCGCCAGCGTCTCGCCCGGAAAGATCTCGAAGGTGACGTTCTCGATGGCGTGCACGCGATGCGTCGCCTTGCCGAACAGGTTCTTGCGTACGTCGAAGCGTGTGACGAGATCGCGCACCGAAAGGATCGGCGCCGCGTCGTAGCGGGCGGTGCGCTGGATATGGGTTTCGCCGACACGTTTCGGCTCGCCGTCCACCATCATGGTCAGCGGCAGGCGCTTCGGGAATTCCTCGCCGGTCATGCTGCCGAGCTTCGGCACGGCGGAAAGCAGCGTCTGGGTGTAGGGGTGCTTGGGAGCCGAAAAAATCTCGTCGACCGGACCTTCCTCGACCTTGCGGCCCTTCCACATGACGACGACGTCGTCGGCCATTTCGGCAACGACGCCCATGTCATGGGTGATGAAGATCACTGCCATGCCGAGTTCCTTCTGCAGGTCTCGGATGATCGTCAGGATCTGCGCCTGGATGGTGACGTCGAGCGCCGTCGTCGGCTCGTCGGCAATCAGAAGCTTCGGCCGGCAGGCGAGCGCCATGGCGATCATGACGCGCTGGCGCATGCCGCCGGAAAGCTGGTGCGGATAGCGGCTGATCAGCTCGGCGCTATCAGGCAGCCGCACCATGTCGAGCAGGCGGCGCGTCTCGACAAGGGCTTCGGCCTTCGTCATCTTCTCGTGCAGCATCAGCACTTCGGCGACCTGGTCGCCGATGGTGAAGACCGGGTTGAGCGAGGTCATCGGCTCCTGGAAGATCATTGCGATCTCCTTGCCGCGAATGGCGCGCATGGTCTTTTGCGGTGCAGCTGTCAGGTCGATCTCGCCGTCCTTGCCGCGAAACAGGATGCGCCCGGTCGGAAACTGGCCGCCCATCATGTCGGCGAGCCGCATGATCGACAGCGAGGTCACCGATTTGCCGGAGCCGGATTCGCCGACGATTGCCAATGTGCGCCCCGGTGTTACCGTGAAGCTCAGGTCTTCGACGACGGGATTGCCGTTGAAGGCGACGGAAAGCTTCTCAACGGCGAGCAATGGCGCAGGCTTTTCGACGGTCACGCGGTCTTCCTCGTTTAAAGTGTGGTCGCGGCGCGCGCGGACTGTTCATAGGCGCCCGACATGAAACGCAGGACGGCGGCGATTTCGGAGAGTGTCTCTTCGGAAGGGCGCGCCTTTGCAGTCGAGGAGACCAGCAGGCTTTCGCGGATCTTCGCGTAGCGGCTGCAGGCGTCCGACCCCTTGTCGGTGATGAGAATGGTCTTTTCCTTGCCTTCCTTGCCCGTCGTCACCAGGCCGGCGGCCTCGAGCTTGCGGATGGCATAGGTCGCGACATGGGTGTCCTCGATGTCGAGCACGAGACAGATGTCGGCGAGCTTCTTGCCGCGATCGCGATGGCGGATCGTGTGCAGGATCAGGATTTCGATCGGGGAAAGACCAGGAACGCCGGCGGCCGCCATGCAGCGCATCATCCAGCGGTGAAAGGCATGCGATGCGAGGATCAGCCCGTATTCGACTTCGGAGAGACCGGGAGAGCCGCCTTCGGCAAGGTGTGCGGAAGAGACGATCGGGCCGATGGCCGCGACCGGCTTTAGATGTTCGGGCAGGGCATTTTCGGCCCATTCCCGTCCTTCGAAGTTCTCCTCCGACTTCTTCGTCATTCAGCTCTTCCTCATCTTGACGATTTTATGTCATCATTTTATCGACATTTTGTCAACGAACTGCTTTGATGAATTTCCGGGCTTGCACAATGAAGCGGCTCGCGAATGAGAGGGATGGACAATGAGCGCACGCGAAACCGGCAGCTGGGACTTCTGGATCGACCGTGGCGGCACCTTCACCGATGTGATCGGTCGCGATCCGCAAGGGAGCCTGCATGCGCGCAAGGTGCTTTCGGAAAATCCGGAAGCCTATCGCGACGCAGCCGTCCAGGGCATCCGCCTGCATCTCGGCCTTGCGACCGGTGCGCCGATCCCGACCGGGCTCATCGGCGAAGTGCGCATGGGAACCACGGTTGCCACCAACGCGCTGCTCGAGCGCAAGGGCGAGCCCTTAGCGCTGGTGACGACCAAGGGTTTCCGCGACGCGCTGAAGATCGGCTACCAGGAGCGCAAGAAGATCTTCGCGACCGAAATCATCAAGCCGGAAGCGCTCTACCAGGATATCGTCGAACTCGACGAACGCGTGCTGGCCGACGGTTTGGTCGAGCAGCCGCTCGATGAGGCGAAGGCGCGTGTTGCCCTCGAAGACCTGAAGGGCAAGGGCTACAAGGCCGTCGCCATCGTCTTCATGCATGCCTACAAGTATCCGGAGCATGAGGCGACCGTCGCCCGGCTCGCCCGCGAACTCGGCTTCGAGCAGGTCTCGGTCAGCCACGAGGTTTCGCCGCTGATCAAGTATGTCGGCCGCGGCGACACCACCGTCATCGACGCCTATCTCTCCCCGGTTCTGCGCCGTTACGTCGCCCAGGTCTCCGGCGAACTGGATATCGCCCGCACCGGCGCGCGCGTCATGTTCATGATGTCGTCGGGCGGCCTGACGGCGGCGGAGATGTTCCAGGGCAAGGACGCGATCCTCTCCGGCCCGGCCGGCGGTGTCGTCGGCCTTGCCAAGACCGGTGAAGCCGCCGGCTTCGATCGCGTCATCGGCTTTGACATGGGTGGTACCTCGACCGACGTCGCCCATTTCGACGGCGAATACGAGCGCGCGTTCGAGACCGAAGTCGCCGGCGTGCGCGTGCGCGCGCCGATGATGCTGATCCACACGGTTGCTGCCGGCGGCGGCTCGATCCTGCATTTCGACGGCGAGCGTTTCCGCGTCGGCCCGGATTCTGCCGGTGCCAATCCGGGGCCCGCCTGCTACCGCAACGGCGGCCCGCTCGCGGTCACCGACGCCAATGTCATGCTCGGCAAGCTGATTCCGGACTTCTTCCCGGCGCTGTTCGGCCCGAACCAGGATCAGCGTCTCGATGTCGAGACCGTGCGCGACCGCTTCGCGGCCATGGCCGCCGAGATCGGCGACGGCCGCAGCCCGGAGGATGTGGCCGACGGCTTCATCCGCATCGCCGTTGCCAACATGGTCGAGGCGATCAAGAAGATTTCGGTGCAGCGCGGCTATGACGTGACCCGTTATGCACTGAGCTGCTTCGGCGGCGCCGGCGGCCAGCATGCCTGCCTCGTTGCCGACCAGCTCGGCATGAAGAGCATTCTCGTGCATCCGATGTCCGGCCTGCTTTCGGCCTATGGCATGGGGCTTGCCGATATTCGTTCGACCCGCCAGAAGGCGCTCGGCGTTGCGCTCGACGACCAGGCGCCGGCAGCGCTGAGCACGCTCGGCGCCGAGCTGGAAGTCGAATGCCTAGGCGAGCTCGAAGCGCAAGGGATCGCCCGCGAGGAGATCCGCACGCATCTGCGCGCCCATATCCGCTATGCCGGCACCGACACGGTGCTTGCGGTCGACGCGACTTTCCCCGCGCATGACGATATCGCCCGCCTGCGCGCCGAGTTCGAAGAACTGCACAAGCGTCGCTTCGGCTTCGTTGCCGACAACAAGGCGCTGGTCATCGATGCCGTCGAGGTCGAGACGGTTGGCGGCGGTGCCGCCCAGATGGAGCGCGAAGGCGCATCCGTCACCACGGGCATGCCCGACGTTTCACGCCGCACCCGCTTCTATTCACAGGGTCAGTTCCACGATGCGCCGGTTCTGCTGCGCGCCGAACTGAGCCCCGGCCAGCGGCTCGACGGTCCCGCCATCATCATCGAGCCGAACCAGACCGTCGTCGTCGAGGACGGCTGGCAGGCGGAGCTGACGGCCAAGGACCACATCGTGCTCCGCCGCGTGAAGGCGCTGCAGCAGCAGAGCGCGATCGGCACGCATGCCGATCCGGTCATGCTGGAGATCTTCAACAATCTCTTCATGTCGATCGCCGAGCAGATGGGCGTGACGCTGCAGAACACCGCCTATTCCGTCAACATCAAGGAACGGCTCGATTTCTCCTGCGCGGTTTTCGACAACCGTGGCAACCTCGTCGCCAATGCGCCGCATATGCCGGTGCATCTCGGCTCGATGGACGCCTCGGTCGCAACGGCGATCCGCGAGAACCCGGTGATCAAGCCCGGCGACGTGTTCCTGATCAACGCGCCCTATAACGGCGGTACGCACCTGCCTGACCTCACCGTCTGCACGCCGGTCTTCGACGATGCCGGCAAGGAGATCCGCTTCTGGGTCGCCAGCCGTGGCCACCATGCGGATATCGGCGGCATCTCGCCGGGCTCGATGTCGCCGCTTGCCACCAACATCGAGGAGGAAGGCGTCTATATCGACAACTTCAAGCTCATCGATGCCGGCCGTTTCTGCGAAGCGGAGCTCGAAACGCTTCTGAATGGTGCGCGTTATCCGGTGCGCAACATCCTGCAGAACGTCAACGACCTGAAGGCGCAAGTTGCGGCCAACGAAAAGGGCGTCGCCGAACTGAAGAAGATGATCGCCCAGTTCGGTGAGGATGTGGTCGAGGCCTATATGGGCCACGTCCAGGACAATGCCGCCGAAAGCGTGCGCCGCGTGCTGGACCAGTTGCCTGACGGCGAATTCTCCTACGAGATGGATCAGGGCTGCAGCATCGTGGTCAAGATCACCGTCGACCGCGACAAGCGCGAGGCGACGGTCGATTTCACCGGCACGTCCGAGCAGCGTGGCGACAACTTCAATGCGCCGGCGCCTGTCACCCGCGCGGCGGTTCTCTATGTCTTCCGCGTGCTGGTCGAGGCCGACATTCCGATGAATGCCGGTTGCCTGCGTCCGATCCACATCGTCATCCCCGAGGGCACGATGCTGACGCCGCGCTATCCGGCCGCCGTCGTCGCCGGCAACGTCGAGGTCAGCCAGGCCGTCACCAACTGCCTGTTCGGTGCGGTCCAGAGCCAGGCGGGCGCGCAAGGGACGATGAACAATCTGACCTTCGGCAACGACAATTATCAGTATTACGAGACGATCTGCTCCGGTGCGCCGGCCGGTCCCGGCTATAACGGTGCCGATGCGGTTCACACCCACATGACCAACTCGCGCCTCACCGATCCGGAAATCCTCGAAACCCGCTTCCCGGTGGTGCTCGAAGACTTCCACATTCGCCTCGGCTCTGGTGGTCGCGGCCAGTGGCACGCCGGCAACGGCACGAAGCGCACGATCCGGGCGCGCGAAACGCTCGATTTCGCGATCCTCTCCGGCCATCGCCGCGTCGCGCCCTTCGGCATCAAGGGCGGCAGCCCGGGTGAACTCGGCCGCAACATCGTTCGCCGCAATGACGGCCGGACGGAGGAGCTGTCGGGCTGCGCCCACACGGTGCTCGAGGCGGGCGAAGCCTTTACCGTGGTGACGCCGACCGGCGGCGGCTACGGCCGGTCATAAGCCGGAGAGACTGAAATCTCCCAAGACTGCTGCGGTGGTCTGCGGGCGGGCGAGCGATCGTCCGCCCGTTTTTCGTTCCGGGATATGCGCCATTTCTTTTGCTGCATATGCGAAAAGACGTGATCGCTTTTTTAACTCGAATTTAAATTCGAAATTACTAAGTGCTTATTGGTCAGTGCGCGCCCGACCTCCTCCCTCGACGGCGCTCGCAAACATCCGGTCCTCCTCCCGCCGGTTTGGCTGACCATGTCCCTCCCAACAGCGCGATCGCGACATCCAAGGAGTCACGGCAGTGACGTTCAAGAACCTCTCGATTTTGACCAAGGTCGGCCTCGTGGTCGTGGTCATGGGCATTTCCTCCATTCTGATTGCGCTCGCCGGAGCGCGTGGTCTTTCCTCGCTCGGTGCGACGATCGTCGATGTCGGCGCCCGTGAGGAAGCAGCGCGCGAGGCGATGGACCTGCGCGTCGACATCATTGCCGTCAGCCGCATGACCTACCAGCTTGCCGCCGCGCCTGAGAACGCAGCCGACTTTGGCGCGGAAACCGAGAAGCGTGCCGAAGAAATGCTCGGTCGCCTGACCAAGATCGAGGCCGTTGCCGACGATGCCGAAGACAAGCTGCTGAACGACATTCGCCTGACGCTCAACAGCTACTTCGACGAGATTCGCGCCATGGTCGCCGTTGCCGCCGAAAAGGGCGGAGATGCCGGTGCCGTCAAGGCCGCACTCGACAAGGCGCTCGAAGCCCAAAAGACGGTGACGGCAACGGTCAAGACCTACAGCACCTATTCCGGCGATGCGCTGGCGACGGCCCGTAAAGAGGCGCTCAACTCCTCGTCCGTGGCCATGACGATCCTTGCCGCGGCTGCTGCGCTCTGCGTTCTCTTCGGCGTCGGCGTCAGCCTCGTCGTTGCTCGCCGCGGCATCGTCATGCCGGTCCGTGAGCTGACTTCGACGATGAGTGAACTTGCCGACGGCAAACTCGATGGAGATGCGACGGACGTTTCCCGCCGGGACGAGATCGGCGAGATGGCCCGCGCCGTTGAAGTCTTCCGCAAGAACGGCATTGCCATGCGTGCGATGAAGGCGCAGGAGGCCGCTCTCCATGCTCGCAGCAGCGACCTGCAGTCCAACATCAGCGTTGTGGTCGCTTCGGCCGTTGCCGGCGATTTCACCGGCCGCATCAACAAGGACTACGAAAACGACGACCTCAACCGCTTTGCCTCGAGCGTCAACGAGCTGGTGTCGAGCGTCGATCAGACGGTCAACGAGGTTCGCCGCGTCATTGCAGCCCTTGCCGATGCGGACCTGACGCAGACCATGCGCGGCGAATTCCACGGCGCCTTTGCCGAGCTGCAGGTGAACGTCAACCAGACGATGGTGACGTTGCGCTCGACCATGCAGAACGTGCGCAGTGCTGCCAGCACGATCAACGACAACTCGGCCGAACTGAGCTCGGCTGCCAACGATCTGTCGAAGCGCACGGAACAGCAGGCGGCCGCGCTTGAAGAGACCGCTGCGGCACTCGATGAGATCACCTCGACCGTGCGCACCGCCTCCGAGCGGGCGAACGAGGCGCATGAGATGGTGCGCGCCACCAAGGAAAGCGCCGGCCGGTCCGGCGCGATCGTGCGCAGCGCGGTCGACGCGATGGGCCGCATCGAGGATTCGTCGAACCGCATCAACCAGATCATCTCGGTCATCGACGAGATCGCCTTCCAGACGAACCTGCTGGCGCTCAATGCAGGCGTCGAAGCGGCACGCGCCGGCGAGGCCGGCCGTGGTTTTGCCGTCGTCGCCCAGGAAGTGCGCGAACTCGCCCAGCGTTCGGCCAATGCCGCCAAGGAGATCAAGACGCTGATCCACAGCTCGGCATCGGAAGTCGAAACCGGCGTTTCGCTGGTGCGCTCCACCGGCGAGGCGCTGCTGGAGATCGAGACGCTGGTCAACAATGTCAGCGGCCACGTCAACACGATCGCAACTGCCGCCCGCGAGCAGGCGACTGCGCTGCAGGAGATCAACACCTCGGTCAACCACATGGACCAGATGACCCAGCAGAACGCGGCGATGGTCGAAGAGACCACGGCGGCCAGCGGCACGCTCGCCGAAGAAAGCCGCCAGCTGCGCACGATGCTGGCCAAGTTCAAGCTGGAAGGTGCTGCGGCACGCGAAAGCTGGAGCCGCGCGGCCTGATCGAGCGGCGCAATCGCCACGACTTGACTGACATTCTCGCTGCGGCGGCACTGTCGTTTTTGCACCCCGTGTTGACGGGGGCAGGGACGACGGTGCCGCCGCAGCCTATTGAAGCGAGGGGCAGTTTCCCCATCTTTTGCCCCTGAAAAACCAGGCACTCCTGCGCCTTCTTCCTGATTTTCTGGGAAGCATGCCCTTTAGCGGCTATTCTGGAGCCCACGCGTGTGAGTCGTTAATGTGCGGGACAACCGAATGACGCAGCAGTTCGACCTCTTTGCTTCGAGCGAGGCCACCTCCAAAAAGGCAGGCGGTGGCTCAGCGGTCAAAAGAGCATCGCTGAACGAGGAAGATATGGTCCGTCACCTTCAGGCGACGGGTCGTTACCGCCTGTTGCAGCGGCTCGTGCCGCGTTCCGTGGTGCCCGTCGCCCGTCCCGGCTTTCCGCTGCATGGCGTCATTCTCGATACCGAAACTACCGGGCTCAACCACCGCAAGGATGAGATCATCGAGATCGGGCTGGTCGCCTTTACCTTCGATGAGAAGGGGAACCTCGGCGATGTGACCGGTGTTTTCGGCGGCTTGCGCCAGCCGGCCAACCCGATTCCCGCAGAAATCACCCGCCTGACCGGCATCACCAACGAGATGGTTGCGGGAAAGTCGATCGACCTCGACGAGGTGCGGACGCTGATGGAAAAGGCGGACCTTGTGATCGCCCACAATGCCGGCTTCGACCGGCCCTTCTGCGAGGCCTTCTCGCCGGTTTTCGCAGGAAAGGCATGGGCCTGTTCCGTCTCCGAGGTCGATTGGTCCTCTCGCGGCTTCGAAGGCACGAAACTCGGCTACCTGATCGGGCAGGCCGGCTACTTCCACGACGGCCATCGGGCGGTCGACGACTGTTTTGCTCTGCTTGAAGTCCTTGCCAAGGACGGCGGCTCCGGCGAAACACCCTTTGCCGAGCTTTACCAGGCGAGCCTGCGATCGCGCGTCCGCATTTTTGCGGAAAACAGCCCGTTCGATATGAAGGATCACCTCAAAGCCCGCGGCTACCGGTGGTCTGACGGAAGCGACGGGCGCCCGAAAGCCTGGTGGGTCGAGGTCGCCGAAACCGCACTGGAAGGCGAACTCGGCTATCTCCGCTCGGAGATCTATCGCTGGAAGGAAGCCGATCCGCCGATCAAGCGCTTGACCGCTTTCGATCGCTTCCGCGCCTGACAGGCGAGCGAGCCGCTCCGGCGGACTGAGCGGCCCTTCAGCGGATATGGGCGTTGCTCGATAAGGGCATCCTTTTCCCACCGATCTTCGGATGGCCCGGTTTGCGATCGGCCGGCCGGCATTGGAGTGGGTTGTGCCGTGTCCGGCGTGAGATAACGGACCCGCCAGGCCCGATTACCCGTCATTCCGCATCTGGCAGGCAATGTCCGGTTTACCGTTAACCGCTGAATTCACGCACAAAAAGCGTGGACGCCCGGCCGAATCCGACTATACGTGCACAGACTTGACTTAGAAATTCAAGTTTTATGCCGTTGTTATAGTTGATGTTTCAATGCCGATGTTCGCAATGTCGCCCAGTTTTGAGACCGCTCCCAACCATGGGATGCCCCGCGATCGCCGACACTTTGTCGGGCTGCGGGCCTGCATCGGCGTAACCGCACGCGCTGCGACCGAAGGGCCGGTCACGCACCCGCTTTGCCGAAGCGAGCTGCTGCGCACGAGACCCGTCTGTCGGTCGAAATAGCCGCAACCGAACGCAATGTCTGGGGCTCGCCCTGCACCGTTTTTAAACGGGCAAGGCGCGTGCGTCGCGTTCTGAGCGGCGGCTGGGTTCGGCCGGCGACCGTGGCGGATACGGAATTCACGTTAATCGAAGTTACAGGGGTAAGAGAATGGCAAGGGGCAGGTTCAATTCGGTTTCGCGTCGGCGAGGCAAAGTCGTTCTGGCGGGCGTGTCGCTGCTGGCGATGTCCGCCGTGGCGGCGTCGGCGCAGGAGGCGCGCAAGACCAACCGGGTCGAAAGCCCGGCCCAGGCTGAACGCAGTTCGGGCGGCGCGACGCAACTGGCCCCCATCGTGGCCGTCGGGCAAACGGGCGGCCAGCCGCCTGAGACCGGCACCATCGGCCAGCCTTCGGCTCCCTATGCGGGCGGTCAGATGGCGACTGGCGCACGGCTCGGCGCGCTCGGCAACCGCCCTGTCAAGGAAACGCCGTTCAGCATCACCAGTTATACGGACAAGCTGATCCGCGATCAGCAGGCGCGAACGATCTCCGACATCACGCTCAACGATCCGTCCGTGCGCATGGACGCGCCGGCATTCAGCGAGCGCGACTCCTTCTTCATCCGCGGCTTCTCCGTCACCAACCTGGATACGGCCTTTGACGGCCTCTTCTACATCACCAATCCGCGCCGGAGCCCGCTTGAGGGTATCGAGCGGGTAGAGGTCCTGAAGGGGCCGAGCGCGCTGGTCAACGGTGGCGTCGGCCGCGTCGGCGGCACCATCAACCTCGTGCCCAAGCGCGCCACCGACGAGCCGCTGACGCGGCTGACGACGACCTATATGTCGGACTCGCAACTGTGGTCGCACCTCGATGTCGGCCGCCGTTTCGGACCCGAGGGCGAATGGGGCGTCCGTTTCAACGGATCCTATCGCGGCGGCGACACGGCGCTTGATCACAACGAGAACGAGATCGGCGTGCTGTCGCTCGGCCTCGACTATCGCGGCGAACGGGTACGCGCCTCGCTCGACATCAACCACTCCAAGCAGAACATCAATGCGCCGGCCTCGCTGTTCAACGCGGCAGCGCCGGGCATCAAGATCCCGGAAGCGCCGGACGGCCGCATCAACACGTCCAATCCGTTCGAATACCATGACAGCGAACACAACATGGTTGCCGGCCGTATCGAGTTCGACGTTCTCGACAACACCACCGTTTACGCGGCCGGTGGCATCAGCCGTTACCGCGAGGACTTCCTGAGCACCTCCTACACCATTCAAAATCCCAACGGCGATGCGCTGGCCGAATTCGGCTACAACCCGCAGGAGATCCAAGGTGTCTCGGGGGAAATCGGCCTTCGGTCTGAGTTCGATACGGGTCCCGTCGGTCACCAACTGAACGTTTCCGTGAGCCGGGCGCTCAACGAGAACAACCGCGGCTACTTCCATCCCGGTCGGCTCGGCTTCAGAAGCTATATGACGAATATCTACAACCCGATCTATGTGCCGAGCGATTGGGTCAATACGGGCGGACTTCCGCGCTCGAACGACCTACATGCATTTTCTGACCTGCTCGCGACCAGCGTTGCAATCTCCGATACGCTTTCGTTCGCCGAGGATCGGTTCCAGCTGACGGTCGGCGGGCGCTATCAGGAAATGCGTGTGCGGGGCTACAATACGCGTCCCGGTGCCGTGCCGCTTGGTCAGCAGACCTACTACTACGAAGAATCCCGGTTCAGTCCTGCCGTCGCCGCTCTCTTCAACGTTTCCGACAGCCTCTCTGTCTATGCCAACTATGTGGAAGCCCTGACCGAAGGGCCGTCAGCGCCGTCCACCGCTGTGAACAGCAACCAGATATTCCCTCCGGTCGTCAGCAAGCAGAAGGAAATCGGCCTCAAGTACGATCTCGGCGAGGTGATGCTTGGCGCAGCGCTGTTCGAGATCAGACAGCCCAACGGTCTGACGACCGGCGGCGTTTTCGCCGTCGACGGCCTGCAGGTCAACCGTGGTCTCGAGCTCTCGGCCTACGGCGAACCGGTTGATGGTGTTCGCCTGCTCGGCGGGGTCACGTTCATGGACGCCAAGCTCGATAAGGCAGAAAACTCGCGGACAGGGGAACGGTTCGATGGCAATCGCGTTCCCGGCGTTCCGGATGTGGCGGTCAGCCTCTACGGCGAGTATGACACGCCCTGGGTCGAGAACCTGACGCTGACGGGTCGGCTCGTCTACACCGGCAGCACCTACTACGACCAGAAGAACACACAGAAGGTCTCGGACTGGACGCGGGTCGATCTCGGTGCGCGCTATTCCTTCGAGCGCGAAGGCGGCAAGCCGGTGGAAGTCCGCGCGACCGTGCAGAACGTGTTCGACGAGAACTACTGGGCCTCATCCGCCCGCGGTTTCCTCGCCGCCGGCGCACCGCGCACCTTCATGGTGTCGACCGCATTTGAATTCTGAGCTAGCGGAATTCAGTCATAAAAAGAAACGGCCGGCATTCGCCGGCCGTTTCTCCTTTCAGGGATGTCTCGATCAGGCTTCCGGCGAATAGCCGAAGACGACGGCCGGGTTTTCTGCCGTCTCGACCCAGACGCTCTTCGTCTGGGTATAGGCCATGAGTGCGTCGCGGCCCGAGGAGCGGCCGTAGCCCGAGCGGCCGAAGCCGCCGAAGGGCGACATGACGCTGATCGTCTTGTAGCCGTTGATCCAGAAGGTCCCGGCCCGTACCTTCGAAGCGAGCCGGTGTGCGCGGCCGACATCCCGGGTCCAGACGGCGCCGGCAAGGCCATAAGGGTTGTCGTTGGCAAGTGCGATGGCCTCATCCTCGTCGTCGAAGACGGTGACGCCGACGACCGGGCCGAAGACCTCTTCGCGGGCGATCGTCATGTCCGGCTTGACGTTGTCGAGAATGGTCGGCGCAAAATAGAAGCCGCCGGAGGACTGAAGGGCAGCCGGCTTGGCGCCGCCGGTTGCAAGCGTCGCACCTTCGGCCACGCCCTGCTTGACCATTTCCTCGATCTTCGCCCATTGGCGGGCGTTGTTGATCGGACCGATCTGCGTCGTATCCAGATAGGGATCGCCGACCGGAATGCGGGCGGCAGCCTCAGCGTAACGTTCGACGAACTGCTGATGCACCGAGCGATGCACGAGCAGACGCGAGCCGGCAACGCAGCTCTGGCCGGCGCCGGAGAAGATCGCCGACTGGGCGCCGACGATGGCGCGGTCGATATCGGCATCGGCAAAGACGATGTTGCCGGACTTGCCGCCGAGTTCGAGGATGCAGGGCACGACGTTCTTCGCCGCTGCCGCGGCAATCGCCGAACCGGCGAGCGCCGAGCCGACGAAAACGACCAGCGCCGTCTTCGGATGGGCGACCATCGCCTGGCCGGCTGTCACGCCTTGCCCGGCGATGACGTTGACGAGGCCACGCGGCGCACCGCCCGCCTCGCAGAGCGCACCGAGCACGAGGGTGCTCAGCGGCGTCAGTTCCGACGGCTTGATGACGACGCCGTTGCCGGCGCAGATCGCCGGCGCAATCTGCCAGCCGCCGGTAAAGAGCGGTGCGTTCCAGGGGGTGATCTGGGCGACGACTCCGACCGGCTCGTTGCGGGTATAGTTCAGGTGCGAGGTCGGGACCGGGATCACCTCGCCATGCAGCTTGTCGCACCAGCCGGCATAATATTCGAACATCTCGGCGACGCGCACCGCTTCGCCGCGGATGTCGCGGATCGGCCGGCCAGCCGAGCGGCTTTCGAGTTCGGCGATCTCGCCGGCGCGCTCGCGGATCTTGCGGGCGATCTCGTTCATCACCCGGCCGCGGGCGGAAGCCGTCATCGAGATCCATTCGCGCTGGGCGCGCGCTGCCGCCTGCATCGCCGCGTCAACGAGATCAGCGCCGGCATCCTTGAAGGTGGCAAAGATTTCGCCGGTCGCCGGATCGGTCAGCGCCTGCTCGTCGCCGGAGCCGGGCACCAGCGTGCCGTCGACATAGCTGCCGATCTCGCTGCCGGGGATGAGGCCGTGGAACAGCGCCCGGATGCGCTCGGCCTTGGCGGGCATGGTCATGTCGTTCATCGTCGTTCCCTTCAGGTCTCAGTTGTCGTTGGCCACGGGGCGGAAGGCGCCCATGCGGGTGAAGTCTTCGGCGTTATCGAGCGGGCTTTCGGCCCAGAGCTTGGCGACCGCGCTTGCCAGCGGAAGCTCGGCGCCGGTGCGCGCCGCAAGCTCGCTGGCAAGCCGCACATCCTTACGCATCAGGCCCATGGTGAAGCCGCTGTCGAAGCGGCCGTTCATCACCCAGGTCGGGAAATGCACTTCGCTGATCATCGACTTGCCGGAGGCGGCGTTCAGCACTTTCAGCGCCTCTTCGGCATCGAGCCCGGCGGCAAGCGCCAGCTTCAGCCCTTCGCCGGTCGTCACCATATGGGCGGCGGCGAGCAGGTTGTTGACGAGCTTGGCGACGTTGCCGGCGCCGCTCGGGCCGACATGCAGGGCCTTGGCCGACATCGCGTCGATGACCGGACCGGCAAGGGTGACATCCTGATCGCTGCCGCCGATCATCATCGTCAGCTTGCCGCTTGCGGCACCCGCCGGTCCGCCGGAGACGGGCGCGTCGATGAAGCCGTGGCCGAGACCGGCAAGGGCAGCAGCGAGATCACGCGAGACATCCGGCTCGGAGGTCGAGGTGTCGATGATGACGACCCGCCGGCCGGCCTCCTTCAGCGCCTCGATGTTGGCCTCGACGACGGCGGCCACGTCCTTGGCGGTCGGCAGCGAGAAGACGATGAAATCGGTGTCGAAGAAGACCTCAGCGAGTGAGGCGACCGGGGTTACCCCGCCATCGGCGGCAAGCGCGCGGCGTGCGTCGGAAAGGTCGAAGCCCTTGACGGCAAAGCCCTTGCCGGCGAGCGTCGTCGCCATGCCGAGCCCCATGGCTCCCAGTCCCACCACGCCCACTGTCGTTCGTTCCGCCGTCATGATCCGCTTACCCTCGTATGATCAGATTGATCCGGCGAAGGTGACATGCGGGCTGGTGAGCGGGTAGACGGCGCGCCTGGTACAATGCGTTGCTGGCGTGGCAACGTTTGGAGGGCCGCCGACGACGGGGCAGGCGCGCGGGTTCTTAGAGCCGGGGCTGCCTAGGACCGGAAGGACTGCATTTCCTGTGCGAGGTGCTGGCCGAGCTTTTCGACCGACAGCGGCAGGCGGCGGTGCGCCCGCACCATCAGATGCGCGCTCGCCTCGCTCAGCAGCGGGTCGGCGAGATCGATCGCCTGCATGGACCCGCGCGCGATTTCGACAGTGACGGACGTACGCGGCAGGAAGGTGACGCCAAGGCCGGCGGCGACAAAACGCCTGAGCACCTCGATCGAATGGGTTTCGAGCAACGGCGCCAGCGCCAGCCCCGCATCGGCCGCCACGCGCGCCACCAGTTGGGTCACGCCATTGCCCTTGCCGAGCAAGGCGCAGGGGAAGGCGAGGCAATCGGCCAGTTTCAGGTTGCTTCGCTCGCACAGCGGATGGCCCGCCGGCACGATGACGCAGAGCGGCTGGCGCGCAATCGCCAGCGCCCGGATGCGCGGCTCGGTCAGGGGATTGTAGGCGATACCGATATCGGCATCGCTGTTGGCGATGGCGTCGACGACATCTTCGGTGCTGCCGAGCTCGACGATGTAGCGCACATAGGAATGCGCCTTCGAAAACGACGAAAGCCCGTGCTCCACCAGATCGGCCATGAAGCCCTCGCCGCAGCGAATGCGGATGCGGGTCTGCTGGACGCCGCGGATCTGGTCTAGCTGCTCGGCGAGCAGCCCGTTGTCCTCGAGCACCCGTTTGCCGTGTTCGAGCACCAGTTCGCCGGCGTCGGTCAGAACTGTGCCGCGGGCGGTGCGCTCGAAGAGGGATAGGCCGATGTCGCGTTCGGTGTCGGCAATCTGGCGGCTGACGACCGATGGCGCCAGCCCCATATGCTCCGCAGCGCCCCGGATCGAACCGATGCGCGCAACCGCCATAAAGATCCTGAGCGCTTTCGCGTCGAGTACGTCCATGGTGGTCATGGATGCGACGGAATCCCCTTGGGGTCAACGACCAAGCGAGGTCGCAATCAAGCGTGTCCAGAGGTTTACGCCCTGGCCAATGATCGCGTCGTTGAAATCGTAGTGCGGCGAGTGCAGGCCGGGGTTAGGGCCTTCGCGTCTTGCGCCGAGCCAGAGGTAACAGCCGGGGCGTTCGTCGAGCATGAAGGCGAAGTCTTCGGCCGCCATGCTCGGGGCCGCGTCGACGACGGTCAGGGCAGGGTCCGCAGCGGCGACCGAGCGGGCGAGCGCGGCGGCTGCCGGATCGTTGATGGTTGCGGGGTAGCGGCGCTGATAGTCGAGCTCGGCCCTGCAGCCGAGGCCTTCCGCGAGCGCGGTGACGAGCGTGCGCATGCGGCTTTCGAGCGTATCGCCGACCGCCTTGTCGAACCAGCGCGTGGTGCCGCGAATCACGGCTTTCTCCGGGATCACGTTCCAGGCGTCGCCACCGTGGATCTGCGTCACCGAAACGACGGCGGCTTCAAGCGGCGAGACGTTGCGGCTGGCTATCGTCTGCAAGGCCGTGACGATCTGGGCGGCGGCCACCAGCGGGTCGGCACCCTCATGCGGCATCGCTCCATGGGCGCCGCGACCGGTAATGGTGATCTCGAACACCCCGAAGGCGGCCATCATCGCGTCGTCGCGTGCCACCACCGAGCCGACGTCGAGCGCCGGCCAGTTGTGCAGGGCATAAACGGCGTCGGCGGGAAGGTCGCGAAAGAGGCCGTCGGCGACCATGACACGGGCGCCGCCCTCGGCTTCTTCGGCCGGCTGGAAGATGAAGTGCACGGTCCCGTCGAAATCCATCTCGCTTGCCTGGCGGGCGGCGGCGAGCAGCATGGCGACATGGCCGTCGTGGCCGCAGGCGTGCATCTTGCCCGTCGTCTTGGAGGCATAGGCAACGCCGCTCGTCTCGACGATCGGCAGCGCGTCCATGTCGGCGCGAATGGCGATGGAACGGATCGACGTGCCACGCTTGAGTGTGCCGACAAGCCCGGTGCCGCCATAACCGTCCTTCACGGCGATGCCCCATTCGCCAAGCTTGCCGGCGATGAAGGCAGCAGTCTGGCGCTCCTCGAAGGCAAGCTCGGGATGGGTATGCAGGTGATGACGCCAGCGGATCGTTTCCTCAATGCGCTCGGGGCTGATGTCGTGGCGTGTCATGGCGTGCGTCCTGTCATTTGAGGGATGGCCGGCCGCAGAGCGGCCGACCCTTTTCTCTTGCACAGTTCCGGACGGAAAACCGCTTCGCAGTTTTCCTGGAATTGGGCTCCCCGCGTTACTGCCCGAGGCGCAGGAAGAGATCGGCAACGACGACCGAGCCCATATAGGTGCCGACCATCACGCAGATCGCGACGATGACGATCTTCCAGCCCGAACGGCGGGCGATCGCAAACTCGCTCGCGGTCAACGCCAGGCCGCCATAGGCAAGCGCCGGCGTCGCCAGCGCGAGGAAGTTGAGGTGCTCGACCTGCTCACTGACCCAGGCTGCACCCGGAACGCCCGGGATGGTGATGAGGATCGCGATCAGCGAAACCCAGGCGACGCTCGGCAGGTAGAAGGGCACGAAGCGGGCAAGCGCCAGGCCGACGATGCAGGCGGCATATAGCGTTGCCATGCCCGGTAGTGCGGTGAGCGGCGAGGTGCCGGTACCGACCCAGTTGGCGACGAGGCCGATGGCACAGGCGATGATCAGCAGGCCCGCATGGCCGACGACGTCGAGCTTGCGCTCGTCCTCCGGGTTCAGCGGGAGATCATCGGCATAGTTGGCGGAAGTGTTCTGGTTGGTCATGATTCTCTCTCCCGATCAGGCTGCGGTGCGACGCTCGGACGGGCGCGCCTTGTTGTAGAGCCACTCCGTCAAGGGCAGCGCGACGAACATGCCGACATAAAGCCCGGTGGCGTAGGTCAGGATGTTGCTGGCGGCGGCGAGCGCGAGAATGATGTCCTTCTGGTCCGGCACGGCCGCGACAAGACCGCCGGTACAGGCCGCAAGCATCGAGCCGGAGCCGACGCCGCAGGACATGGCGAGCGCGCGCACGTCGAAGATGCCGAGGCCGTGCACGATCGGCGGCATGATGGCGAAGACGAAGGTGCCGATCAGCGTGCCGGTCGCATAGACGCCCATGGCGCCCGCACCTTCCGGCGAGTTGAGGCCGTATTTGTCGGCGATCAGCGCGATGTTCGGCTCGCGGTCGATCGAATAGGTGGCGCCGACGGCTTCGCGACCCATCTTCAGGAGAAACACGGCGACCGGGAAGGCGACGATGATCGTGCCGAGATTGCCGAGTTCCTGCAGCACCAGCGCCGGGCCGGCCTCAATGATCTGCGAAATCTGCGGGCCGACCGTCGTTCCGAACTTGGCGATGAACGGCATGATGGCAACGGTGATCATCGCGCCGGAGAGCTTGACCGCGTCGCGCGACAGGAACTTGCCGGTCGCCTTGAAAATGGCTGGATTGAAGGCGATGCCGAGCGCGAAGGCGTAAAGGATCGGCAGGAAGATGACGGTGCCGATACCGATCGGCAGGCGCTGAATGCCGATCAGCTCGGCGACGATGACGATCGCCAGCACAAGGATATGCAGATAGAGCGCGCCCGAGGCGGCTCCGTTTTTCCCGGTCATGATGTTCTCCTCTGGTTGGGAGCCAGTTGTTGTTCTTTGCCCAGCGTTCAGAGTAGGCGGTGAGGGCAAATTGCGGCTAGCCGGCCGGCGAGCAACGAAGTGTTGCGATTTGAGCAACGGGCGGGCCGCTGTTCGGACGGTCATCGGGACCAATCCCTGAGCGCCTTCATGTCATGGCGTCATTCCTGCAGTTCATTCCAGTTGGCGCAACGACGAATCGTCAACGCCTCTGCCCTTGCTGTCGCACAGCGGGGAGGGGCAGCCAAGCGCTATTGGCTACTTTCGGCGAGAGACTTGCCGAAGTCCATTCCGTCTGCGCCCAACGCTCTCCATCATCTTGATCCTCCCGGCGACGGAGAACGAGAGCCAACAAAATTCCCTGAAAATCCCCATTGAAATCGATTACATTTTCTGGCTTCATGGTTTTCGCAAGATTTGGGAGGATCTGATGAAGAAATTTATCGCCGCAGCGCTGGGCGCTGTCGCAACCATTGCTATTTCCGCTTCTTTCGCCAATGCCGAGACTTTCAAGATCGGCCTGTCCAACGGCTGGGTCGGCAGCGAATGGCGCACGCAGATGATCGACGAGGCCAAGGAGGCCGCGGCGAAGTGGAAGGAGAAGGGCGTCGACGTCGAAGTCTCCGTCCAGAGCGCCAATGTCGATGTGCCCGGCCAGATCGCGCATGTGCGCAACTTCATCGCCGAGGGCGTGAACGCCATCATCATCAACCCCAACAGCCCGACGGCCTTCGATCCGATCTTCGCCCAGGCGAAGGAAGCCGGCATCCTGGTGATCGCGACGGACGCCGAGGTTTCCTCGCCGGATGCGACCTATGTCGGCATCGACCAGACGGCCTGGGGGGCGGCCGGCGCCAAGTGGCTCGCCGATACGCTCGGCGGCAAGGGCAAGGTGGTCGCCATCAACGGCGTCGCCGGCCATCCGGCCAACGAGATGCGCGTTGCCGGCTACAAGAGTGTCTTCAAGGACTATCCGGATCTGCAGGTGGTCAACGAGGTCAACGCCAACTGGGATCAGGCCCAGGGCCAGCAGGCGATGCAGAACATCCTTGCGACCTATCCTGACATCAACGGCGTCGTCGTGCAGGACGGCATGGCGGCCGGCGCCTGGAAGTCGATCATGGATGCGGGCAAGACCAGCCAGATCGCCGCGACCGGCGAAATCCGCAAGGACTTCATCGATCTCTGGAGCAAGGACAAGCTGAACTCCGGCGCGACCGTCAACCCGCCCGGCGTCATGGCAAGCGCGCTCAACGTCGCGGTTCTGATGCTGCAGGGCAAGGAACTGAAGGAGCCGGCAACGGCCGGTCAGTACAAGAACGCCATGTATCTGCCGATCCCGTTCATCGACTCGAAGAACCTTGGCGACGCTGCCAAGCAGCTCGACGGCAAGCCGGGCTACTACTCCTACACCAACGCGCTTTCGATCGACGACGCCACGGCGTTGTTCAAGTAAGCTCGGGTTTCGCCGGGTGGCTCCTGTCTTGAGCCGCCCGGCGACTGGTGCCGCCGATGGCGAACAAGGCCGATCGGCGTGAAAGATCGCTGCAGTGGAGCCCGTCCCGAGACACGGGCATCCCTGATGATGCGGCAAGCAACCAATGGACGACAGCCGATGTCGAAACTGAGACTGAACGGCGTGAGCAAGGCTTACGGCGCAACGCTGGCGCTACGCCGCGGCGATCTCGAGATCGCTGCCGGAGAGGTGCATGTGCTGATGGGCTCCAACGGCTCCGGAAAGAGCACGCTCTGCAAGATCATCGCCGGCAGCGTGCGACCCGACAGCGGCCAGATCCTGATCAACGACAAGCCCGTGACGATCTCCGGGCCGCAAGCCGCACGTGCCGCCGGCATCGGCATCTTCTATCAGGAACTCAGCCTCGCCAGCCACCGGTCGGTAGAGGAGAACATCTGCCTTTCCGCCTTGCCGGTGAAGGCGGGTCTCTTCATCGACTGGGCGGCGTTGAAGGCGCGCGCGGCGCGCTACATCGCACTCTTTTCTGAGGTCGCTGGCGAAGGATTTTATGCGGAGACGCTCGTCGGCAACTTGCGCGCCGACCAGCGGCAACTGGTCGAAATCATGAAGGCGCTCGCCAGCGAAGCGCCGATCCTGATTTTCGACGAACCGACCTCGGCGCTCGACCGCGCGCAGGTCGATCGCTTCTTCGAGATCCTGCGCGATCTGAAGGCGCAAGGGCGCGGCATCATTTTCATCTCACACCGCATGGACGAAATCACCGCGATCGGCGATCGCGTCACGATCATCCGCGATGGCGAAACCATCGAGACGCTCAAGCTCTCCGAGACCGATCCGGCAACGGTCATCCGGCTGATGGTCGGCGGCGCCAGCGACATGCCGGCGGCGCGATCCTCGGCGCCGGCAGCGGTGGAAATCGGGGCACAAGCGGCAATCTCGGTTCGCAACCTCGCGGGCAAAGGCTTTCGCGATGTCAGCTTCGAGGTGGCAAAGGGCGAGATCCTCGGCCTCGGCGGCCTGCACGGCCAGGGGCAATCGGCGCTGCTCCGGGCCATCTTCGGCGCAGGCACCGTCTCCTCCGGTGAAGTGACGATCGGCGGCGAACGCTACGATGCTAGAAGCCCGCGCGATGCGATCCGCCGCGGCTGCGCCTATGTCTCCGGCGACCGCGGCCGCGACGGCGTCATCAGCGGCCGCCCGATCATCGAGAACGTCACGCCGATCCACTATCTGCGCGACCGGCTGATGCTCGCGCGACCGTCGAGCCTCAGGCAAAAGGCAATGCCGGCGCTGGAAGCGATGCACACGAAATTCGCGAGCCTCTTCCATCCGATCAATTCTCTTTCCGGCGGCAACCAGCAGAAGGTGATCATCGCCCGCTGGCTGATCGACCGGCCCGACGTGCTGCTTCTCGACGATCCGACCAAGGGCATCGACCTCCAGGCCAAGGCCGATCTCTTCGCGCTGATCCGGCAGCTTGCGGCCGAGGGTCTCGGCATCCTGCTCTATTCGTCGGAAGATGCCGAACTGCTCGGCAACGCCAACCGCATCCTCGTCTTCAACGGCGGCTCGGTGACGCGTGAACTGACCGGCGACGATCGCACCCGCTACAATCTCTACCAGGCTGCATACGAGGCCGCATGATGACTTCGACCGCGACAGACATTTCTACGCCAGGGAGTGGCGGCCTGCGCTACTGGCTCGAGCGTTACCCGTTCCTGCCGGCGCTGCTCATACTCATCGCGCTGCTGGCGCTGAACGGCCTCTTTTCGCCCAACAGCTTAAGCTTCCGCTCGCTGACGGGCCTGCTCAGCACCTACATGGCGCTGGTCATGCTCGCGATCGCCCAAACCTATGTCGTCTCCGCCGGCGACATCGACCTTTCCGCCGGCGCGACGCTGTCGCTGGTCAATGTCGCGATCGTCGTTCTGATGGAGCGTTGGGGCGGCGGCGCAGGCGCAGTACTGCTTGCGCTGACGCTTGGGCTCCTCATCGGTCTTGCCTGCGGGCTGGTCAACGGACTGGTCGTTGCCGCCCTTCGGCTGCAGGCGATCGTCGCGACCTTTGCGACCAGCATCTTCTTCACCGGCCTGGCGCTCTATGTCATGCCTGTCGCCGGCACGCCGGCGCCGGCGTTGTTCTGGCGCACTTATGGCGGCCGTCTTCTGGGCCTGCCTTTCGTCTTCTACGTGCTCGCGGCGCTGGCCGTGCTGCTTTTCCTCCTGTCGCGCACGCGCATCGTCACTGAGCTTCTGGCCGTCGGCGACGACCAGCAGGCGGCCTATCAGACGGGGCTGCCGGTCGTCGCGGTCCGCATCAAGGGCTACCTGCTCTGCGGCCTGTTCTCTGCCCTCGCCGCCTTCTGCCTGACGGGCGATACGGCGAGCGGCGATCCGCTGGTCGGCGGCAAGATGACGCTCTATAGCGTCGCCGCCGTCGTGCTTGGCGGCAGTGCGCTCGCCGGCGGCTGGACGACGGTGGTCGGCTCGCTCCTCGGCGCGCTGACGATCGGCCTCGTCAATTCGCTGGTCTTCTTCATGGGCACGCCGTCGGAATGGCAGAACTTCGTCCAGGGCCTCGCCATTCTCATCGTCCTGATGGCGGGCGTGCTCGCCGGCCGGAGGGCACGGGCATGAGTTCGGTTTTCGCCTTCTTCAAACAGCCGCTGGTCGTGGCGCTGATCCTCATCGTCGCGCTGCTTGTTCTCGGCCAAAGCCTCTCGCCGGGCTTTGCCTCGGCCGACCAGATCCTGCGGCTCTTGATCGTCGCCTCGCTGCTCGGCATCGTCGCTGCCGGTCAGAATGTCGTCATTCTCGGCGGCCGCGAGGGCATCGATCTCTCCGTCGGCGGCGTCGTGTCGCTCTCGGCAATCATTGCCGGCAATGCTATGAACGGTGCCGATGGCGGCATCCTGCCGGCCGTGCTCGCCTGCCTCGCAGCCGGCGCCTTCTTCGGACTTTTGAACGGGCTCGGCGTCACGCTTCTGCGTATCCCGCCGCTGGTCATGACACTCGGCATGCTCGGTGTGCTGCAGGGCCTGCTGGTCGTCATCCGCCAGGGCATTCCCTCGGGCCGTGCCGCACCGGGGCTCTCCGCCTTCGTGACCCAGCCGCTGGCGCTCGGCATTCCCGGCATCATCTGGCTCTGGATCGCGATCGGCCTGGTCATGGCCTTCATGCTCCATCGAACGGTCTTCGGTCACCGCATCTATGCGATCGGTTCCAATGAGCATGCGGCCTATATGGCCGGCGTGCCGGTCCGGCTCATGCGCATCGGTCTCTTCATGATCTCCGGCATGTTCGCGGCGATTGCGGGGCTCTGCCTGCTCGGCTATTCCGGCTCCTCTTTTGCCAATGTCGGAGAGCAATACATGCTGTCGTCGATCATTGCCGTCGTCTTCGGCGGCACGTCTCTTGCCGGTGGCAAGGGCGGCTACACAGGAACCATGGCGGGCGCGCTGTTGCTCGTCATCCTCCAGGGCATCCTGACGACCGTGAACATCGACGAGTCAGGGCGCCAGATGGTGTTCGGCGCCACCCTGCTGCTGCTCATGCTGTTCTATGGCCGCGGGAGGGCGATGCGGGCATGAGCGAGCGGCCGAAGATCAAGGATATCGCGGAGCGCGCCGGCGTCTCTGTCGCAACCGTGTCGCGGGCGCTGAGCGGCTCGTCGCTGGTGACCGACGAGACACGCAAGCGCGTCAACGCGCTGGCGCGCGAGCTCAACTATCGCCCGAATGTCAGCGCCCGCAACTTGCGTACCCGCCGCTCCATGTCGGTGCTGCTCGTCGTGCGCGACGTCGGCAACCCCTTCTATCTCGAGATCCTCAAGGGCGTGGAGGCGACGGCGCGCGAAGCCGGCTACGCCGTCCTCATGGGCAACACCGAGAACGACCCGGACCGCGAGGTCGAGTATTTCAACATGCTGCGCGACGGCCATGCCGACGGCATGATCCTGATGACCGGCAAGCTGCCGCCGCCGCAGCCGGGCGAAAGTGCCGATCTCTCGCATCTGCCTGTTGTTATTGCACTGGAAATGATCGAGGGATCCGGTTTCCCGCATGTGCAGATCGACAATGTCGCCGCGGCTCAGGCTGCGGTCGAACATCTGATCGCGCTCGGTCATCGCCGCATCGCCCATATCGCCGGTCCGTTGCCGGAGGTCATGGCGCTTCACCGCCGTGACGGCTATCGGGCCGCCATGAAGGCCGCGGGCCTTGATATCCCCGAGGGGTACGAGGTTCGCGGTGACTATCTGCTCGAAAGCGGCGAGGCCCGCGCCGCGGAGCTTTTCGCGCTGCCGGAACCGCCGACGGCGATCTTCGCCGCCAACGACGAGATGGCCTATGGCGCTATCCATGCGCTGCGGCGGCTCGGCCGCGATGTTCCGGGCGACGTCTCGGTCGTCGGGTTCGACGACCTTTATCTCAGCAAAGCCTTCTATCCGCCGCTGACGACCGTCAGCCAGCCGCGCGCCGACATCGGCCGCACGGCGATGTCCCAGCTTCTCAACGTTCTCTCGGATGGCGACGTCGGCGCAGAGCCGGCCATCGTCCTGCCGACGACGCTCAACATCCGTGGCAGCACCGCACCGCCGCGAAAATAGCCGGAGCGGGATGAACGCGCGTGGTTTCCGCACATCCCGCATCCCGCCGTTATCACACTTGATCAATGGGAGAAGAGAATGACACAGCTACCGAAGCAGACGCTGCGCGTGGGTTTCGTCGGATCGGGCTTCATCGCCCATTTCCATCTGAAATCGATGATCGGCGTGCGCAATGTCGAGGTCACCGGCGTCTTCAGCCGCAAGGCGGAAAACCGGGAGAAGTTTGCGAAAGAGGTCGAGGCCCTCGGTCTCGGAACCTGCCGCACACATGAAAGCCTGGAAGCGCTGCTGAGCGCCGACGATGTTGACGCCGTCTGGATCCTCTCGCCCAACTACACCCGCATCGATGTCATGCGTTCGCTGCACAAGGCGGTCAAGGACGGCCGCAGCAAGGTCTTTGCCGTTGCCTGCGAGAAGCCGCTGGCGCGCACGGTGGCCGAAGCCCGCGAGATGCTGTCGCTTGCCGAGGATGCCGGCCTCAACCATGGCTATCTTGAAAACCAGGTTTTCTGCACGCCGGTGTTGCGCGGCAAGGAAATCATCTGGCGGCGTGCGGCGTCCACCACCGGCCGTCCCTATCTGGCGCGGGCGGCCGAGGAACATTCCGGCCCGCACGAGCCCTGGTTCTGGCAGGGGGACAAGCAGGGCGGCGGCGTGCTCTCAGACATGATGTGCCACAGCGTCGAAGTCGCACGCTACCTGCTGACGGCGCCCGGCGCGCCGCGCAACTCGCTGAAGATCAAGGCGGTGAACGGCACGGTCGCCAATCTCAAATGGACGCGGCCGCACTATGCCGAACAGCTGCGCAATCGCTTCGGCAGCGAGGTCGATTATCGCAACCGGCCGTCCGAGGACTTTGCCCGCGCCACGGTGACGCTCGAAGATCAGGACGGCAACGAGCTGATGATCGAGGCGACCACCTCCTGGGCCTATGTCGGCGCTGGACTTCGCATCCAGCTCGAACTGCTCGGGCCGGAATATGCGCTCGAATACAATTCGCTCTCGACCGGCCTGAAGATCTTCATGTCGCGCGAGGTCAAGGGCTCGGAAGGCGAAGATCTCGTCGAGAAGCAGAATGCCGAGCAGGGCCTGATGCCGGTGCTTGAGGATGAGGCCGGCGTCTATGGCTACACGGATGAGAACCGCCATATGGTCGAGTGCTTTCGCAAGGGCGAAAAGCCGCTCGAAACCTTCGAGGACGGTCTTGCCGTGGTCGAGATGCTGATGGGGCTTTACCGGTCGGCAGAAATCAATGCGACGCTCAACTTCCCGGCGCCGGAACTCGAACATTACGTGCCGGTCGTGGCGCGCCGCGGTGCCTGACGATTGATGCTGTGCCCCCCGCGCGCGACTGGGGCGGCAGGGCCGAGTTTGCGGGGCAATTGGGCGGCGGAGGCGATGACCGTCTTCGCCGCTTCGCCCGCAACGAGGGTCGCCGGTGTGTGAGTGCGCGCGTAGAGCCCCCATGATTATACGCTTTCCTCCATGATCCCGGTTGACGGGGATCAATGTCGCCGCGCGCGCATCTGCCTAGGCTGACCCAGTCCTTAGATCCGGTCGCGAGGAGGAAACGCGATGACATACAAGACCATTCTCGCCGTCGTCGGCGTCGATCATTCTGCAGACGATCTGCGTGCCGCCGCACAGGTCTGCGCCTCGGCAAACGCTCACCTCTCCCTGTTGATCGTCAAGCTCGCCGCTTCTCCACCGATCGGCGATTTTGCCGCCGCCATCTCGATTGACTGGCTGAACGAACGTCAGCGCGAAGTCGACAAGCTCGAATCCTGCGTGGCAAGTGCAACCGACATTCTCACCCGGGAAGGCATCTCGTTCAGCGTCGAGACGAAGTACACCGAAGCCGCCTGGGCGGATGACGAGATCGGCGAGCGCGCCCGCTATGCCGACCTGACGCTGGTCGGCGACGGCCTGATGCTGGACCCGGAGCTACGGTCGCGCACCATCGACGGGACGCTGTTCAACTCCGCCCGACCGGTCCTCGTCCTGCCCAAGGGCAAGCCGGCGCGGCTTGATCCGAAGACGGTCGTGCTTGCCTGGAACTCCCGGCTGGAGGCGGCCCGTGCCGTGCGTGAAGCGCTCGACCTTCTAAAGGGGGCCAAAATCGTGCACGTGACGATGGTCGATCCGCGGTCCGCCTCTGGCAAGAACGGCGAGGAACCGGGCGCCGATATTGCCGGTTATCTTGCCCGGCACGGCGTTTCGGTTTCCGTCGAGCGGCTGCCGAGCGGCGGGCATCGGGTCGATGACGTGATCAATCGGTTCGCGTCCGACGTCGCGGCCGATCTGATCGTCATGGGCGCCTATGGCCACTCCAGAATGCGCGAACGCGTCTTTGGCGGGGTCACCCGCTCGATGCTCGAAAACGCCGTTGTTCCCGTGCTCATGGCCCATTGACCGGCAGGGCCGGGCGCGCAGCCATCTGGCTGCGCGCCAACGGCCATCAACCCAAGGACGCTGCCCGTCCGGTTACCTCGTCGATCTCGATTTCGAAGAAGAGATGCGGCGAGGCGCCGGCAATCACCTGGTCGCCAGGCTTCAGGCCGCCCGGTTCCCACCAGTTCACGCGCTGTTCGAGAAGCGCCCAGGCGTTCAAGCGCTCTCGGTGCCATTGTTTCGTATCCGGCAATTCCTGATAGCGGCCATAGATGACGACACTTCGCCAGGCCTGCCGGTCCGTTGCCGTGTCCAGCTGAATGCAGACGCGGGGATTGGCCCGCATCCAGTCGATCTTCTGTCCGGGCATCGAAAACCCGTAGAGCCTGTTGGCGGCAAAAGCATACTGGATGGGGACGACATAGGGCCGGCCATCCCGGGCGCATGCAAGACGAGCGATGTGGTTCTCGGCGACGAGGTCGATGCATTCCTGCCGCGACATTTCCCTGATCAACATGAAACTCTCCTTTTCAAAGAGGTCATCTGGCCACCAGTCTCTGCCGGTCCGGCGAGCCGGCATTGATCTCGCTCAAGTCTGGTCATTGGACGCGAAGTCCGAAAAATCTTCAGGCGCGAGGGAATAAACTTGCCGACACCGCGTTTGCCCTCCCACGAAATCAGCCTGACAGCTTCGTGTGGCGCGGTTGCCGCGTGCGAGCGTCGGGCCAGCAAAAAGGGAGCGTAGCTATGACCATCAGCCCGGTGATCGCTTCGGAAAAAGACCTCGTCACCCTGAACGCGGCGGTGGCCGAACGCATCGACGGCCATATGCCGGTGAGCCAGGTGCGCCTGCTCGTCGGCGCGATGCTCGTCGCCTTTGCGGCCGTCCTGATTTTTCTCGCGGCTGACGGTCTGGCTCTGCCGATGCGGCTTTCGCTGATGGTGTTTGCGACGACGCTGATCTGCTGGACGATCTTCGACCTGCCGGAAACGCCGGTGGCGCTTGCCGGGGCGGCGGCCTTGGCCGTGACCGGTGCCGTCGGCGAGGAGGCGGTTTACGCCGCGCTCGGCAACGACATCGTCTGGCTGATGATGGCGGCATCGGTGATTGCGGCGGTGTTGCAGGCATCCGGCCTCGTCGAGCGGCTCGCCTTCCGGCTTCTCGCCCGTTTCCGCGACGTCAGCCGATTGTTCTGGGTGGTGACGCTGACGATCTTCGTGACCGCTTTCGTCATTCCCTCGACCTCGGCACGGGCGGCCATTTTCATGCCCGTCTTCCTGGGACTCGCCTCGACCATCGGCCGTCCCGGCATCACCCGCGCTTTGGCGCTGCTGTTTCCGTCGGTGATCCTGCTTTCGGCGGCCGCTTCGCTGACCGGTGCCGGCGCCCATCTCGTTGCCGTCGATTTCATTCGCCGCAGCGGTGGCGAAGCACCGGGCTTCCTCGGCTGGGCCTTGTTGGCAGCGCCCTTTGCGCTGCTGACGAGCCTGATTGCCTGCGGCCTGATCCTGCGTTTCTTCCTCGACGATGCCGATCGGAACTGGCGCCTCGAGCTGCCGGCCGCACCGACGGAAAAACGCCCGTTCTCAGCACGCGACAAGGCGATCCTCGCTGTCACCGCGGCGATCGTCGCCGCACTCGCGACCTCGGACCTGCACGGCATCGCGCTGCCGGTGGTGGCACTCGTCGGCGCCCTGATCCTGGCGTCGGAAAAGATCTCCGGCATGCCGTTTCGCAAGGCGCTGAAAGGTGTGGAGTGGAACCTGCTTCTGTTTCTTGCCGGCACGCTCGTCATCGGCGAAGCGCTGCTGTCGACCGGAACGGCGACCGAGCTTGCCGATCGCCTGATCGGCGCCTTCGGCCAGATCGGCAAGCCGCCGGCGTGGCTGGTCGTGCTTCTTGCCATCGCCGTCGCGACCTTTGCCCATATCGTCATTGCCTCGCGAACGGCGCGGGCGACGGTGCTCATTCCGGCCGTGGCGCTGCCGCTGGCGGGCTTCGGGGTCAGCCCCGCCAGCCTCATCATGGTCACAGCTATAGGTAGTGGCTTCTGCCAGACGCTGATGGTTTCGGCCAAACCCGTTGCGCTGTTCGGAGGCATGGAACCGCCGGCTTTCAGCCCTTCCGATCTGCTGCGTCTGGCCTTGATGCTGGCGCTCCCGTTCATCGCGCTGCTTGCCCTTTTCGCCCTTGTGATCTGGCCGGCAATCGGTTTGGCGACGTAACGATAAACAACTGATATATATATACATTTTTTGAGCCGAAGCGTCGTTCGCTTCGGCTCTTTTGTTTTTCTTTCGGCAAAAGAAAGAATTCTGCATTTCGGGCGGAATAAACGTCGCGAGCCGCCGTTTCTCCATTGCATCCGCATTGTCACAAAAGTGCAAGGAGATTGTCACATGTCACTTACCATTCTGGTTGCACCGTCCGGTTTCAAGGAAAGCCTGTCGGCGGAAGAAGCTGCCGATTGCATCGAGAGGGGCGTGCTGCGCGCCTGCCCGAATGCCGAGGTTCTGAAGGTGCCCATGGTCGACGGCGGTGAAGGTTTCACCAAGGCGCTCGTCGCAATTACCGGCGGCAGCCTGCACGAACTTGATGTCACCGGTCCGCTCGGCGAGCCAGTCGCCTCACATTTCGGTTTTCTCGGGGGACAGTCCGAACGCACGGCCGTCATCGAAATGGCGGCGGCCGCCGGTCTGCGGCTGGTGCCGCGCGATCGCCGCAACCCCTGCATCACCACCAGCTACGGTGTCGGTGAACTGATCCGGGCGGCACTCGACGCCGGTGCCCGCCGTATCCTGCTCGGCTGCGGCGACAGCGGCATCAACGATGGCGGCGCCGGCATGGCCGCGGCCTTGGGCGTGAAGCTGCTCGACAGCGATGGCAACCCGCTTGCGCCCGGCGGTGCGGCCCTTGCCGCGCTGGCAAGCATCGATATGTCCGGTCGCGATCCGCGTCTTGCCGAGGTTCGCATCGACGCGGCCGTCAACTGGCATAATGTGCTGCTCGGCGAACGCGGCGTCGCCCGCGTCTTCGGGCCGCAGAAGGGCGCGACGCCGGAGCAGGTGGAGCTGCTCGCGGCAGCGATGGAGACCTATGCCGCGGCCATTCAGGCGACGACCGGTATTGCGGTCGGCGACGCACCGGGAGCGGGCGCGTCCGGCGGGCTCGGCGCGGCGATCATGGGGCTGCTCGGCGGCGCGCTGCATCCGCGCTACGACATCGTCATGCGTTATCTCGATCTCGACAGCATGATCGGCAGGGCCGACCTGGTGATCACCGCCGAAGGCAGCCTCGACGGGCAGACGCCGTTCGGCAAGGTGCCGGCCGAGGTCGGCCACAGGGCCAAGGACGCTGGACGCCCGGTCATCGCGCTCGCCGGCACCATCGGCAAGGGCGTGACCCTCAACTTCGATCACGGCATCGATGCCTTCGCCTCGATCCTGAAGGCGCCGTGCACCCTCGACGACGCCATCAATGCAGCGCCGAAACTGCTGGTGCGTGCCGCGGAAGACGCCGTGCGCATGGTGCGCGTCGGCATGCTCCTGAACGAGCGTGGACTGGCTGCCTGATTGATGCATTGACCGGTCTGGCGGGATGGTGGCGCTGCCGTCTCCCGCCGGAACCGCACGGGTGGCTACCGTCACGCAATCGCCGAGATTGTCCTCTCAGTCTTCGTAAACGCAGGGTGGATCACGAGGACCAAACGTCAAATGTCAAACGGATGGGAAGAGTCGGCGGCGGCCTGGATTTCCGGGCTGGGCGTCGAAGGGGATTTTGCGCGGCGGTTCGTTCTCGATGCGCCCATGCTCGAACGGGCGCGGCAAAGCGGGGCAAGAACGGTCCTCGATGTCGGGTGCGGCGAGGGGCGGTTCTGCCGGCTGCTTACGGCGGAGGGACTGAGCACGGTCGGCATCGATCCCGCCGGGTCGCTCGTTGGTCAGGCGAGACGCCTGCATCCGGATGGTGACTATCGCATCGCACAGGCCGAAGAGTTGCCTTTTGCGGACGAGACCTTCGATCTCGTCGCTGCCTATCTCAGCCTCATCGACATCGCCGACCTGGAGGCGGCGATCGGCGAGATGAACCGGGTTCTGCGCCCGGGCGGTCATCTGCTGATCGCGAACCTGACCAGCTTCTATAGCGCCAGCAACCCGACTGGCTGGCGCGATGGCGCTGACGGCAAGCGCTGTTTCATGATCGACCATTACATGGACGAACGGTCCGATTGGATCGGCTGGGGCGATCTTCTGGTGATGAACTGGCACCGGCCGCTCAGCACCTACATGTCGCTGTTGTTGGGAGCGGGCCTGCAGTTGCGCTATTTCGACGAACCATTGCCGCGGGGCGGCGACCCGGAACAGACGGATCTCTTTCGAAGGGTTCCCTCGTTCCTGGTCATGGACTGGCAAAAGCCGTAGTTCCGTACCGCTCGTTCGCCGCTCCTACGAGCGGCAGAGTTCGCGGGCGTTGAGAACGCCCCAGCCAAACACAGGATCCTTGCCCGGTGCGCCAAGATCCTGCGTCGTCTCGGTGACGAGCTTTGCGACTTCTGCCGCCGAGAGATCAGGATGCGATGCCCGCAGGATGGCGGCGGCAGCCGTGACGAAGGGGGCGGCAAAGGAGGTGCCGGTTCGCGGCGCTGCGCCCTCGATCGACGCCGCCGTCCAGACGCGGGTGCCGAGTGCCGCGACATCGATATGGTCGCCCCGCCCGGCGCGGCGATAGGGCTTGAAATTGCGGTCGACGGCGGTGACCGCAATCATCGCCGGATAGGCGGCAGGATAGACGGGCTTTGCCCTCGGGCCGTCATTGCCGGCCGCCGCCACCTGGATGATGTTCCGCTCGGCCACAAGCGCGACGGTCTTTTCGAGCAGCAGGTTGTGCGGCCCGGAGAGGCTCATGTTGATGACCGTGACCTTGCGCGAGGCCAGGAGGTCGATGGCACGCACGAGATCGTAGGTCTCGGCGATATCGCTTTCGCCGCCCTTGCGCTGGAAGGCGTCGACGGCGATCAGATGGGCATTGCCGAGCAGCCCCGGCGCGCGGCTGTCCCTCCGTCCGGCGATGAGGGCGGCAACCGCGGTCCCGTGCTGGCGCCCGGATTCCGGCGCCTCTTCCTCCGCCAGCCTGACGATGTCGAGCTTGACGTCCTTGAGCGAGGGATGGGCGGGATTGATCGCCGTGTCGATCAGCCCGATCGGGCCGGCGGCCGTGCAAGCCGCGCTGGCGTCCGGCCAGCCGATGGCGGTGCGAACGAGCGCGCAACCACCGTCGGCGCAGGGAGCGGGTGAGGCGGCGCCTTCGTTCGGGTCGAAATAATGGTTGAGATCGGCGATCGCTCCGGGCGTCGCATCCGCGACCTGCTGGCGTGCGTCTTCGAGCGCCGTGCCGCGGGGCGCGCCGAGCTTGATGATCTCTGTCGTCGAAAGCCCGAGCGGCTCTCTTGCGCGCACCGTAAAGCCGCTTTCCGTCAGGCGCTGGACGGCGGCCTCGTCGAGGCCGAGCGCGATGATTTCGCCCGGCACATGGGTCGCCCGGCGGGCCGGCGGACGCTGGCGCACGACACGTCGCTCCGGCGTTCCGCGGAAAAGGTCAAGCAGGTTGCCGCCGCCTCCGCCCCAGCTGCCGCTCGAGCCGCGATCGCTGGAGCTGCGTGACGAGCCGCCACCACTGCCGCCGTCGTCATCGTCGCCCCCATCGTCGTCGTCCGCCTGGGCCTGGCCAACCCAGGAAAAGCGAAGGGCCGACTGGCCGTCGCTGCTGCCAAAGGAGAGGTCCCCCGCGCCCGCAGCCAGGCCACACAACGACAGGACGGACATTCGAAACAGGCGGTTTTTCAAGGTTTTCTCCTTGTGCAACGGCATCCGAAAACGAAAGCTTACCGTGAATGAAAGGACCATAAGTGGTGACTTTCGGGTGTAGTTCCCATAACGCTCAACGGATGAATGGACAAATTATTCCACCGGGAACGAAGGGTTTTACCCAAAGAGGCGCCCGATGACGGACCCGACCATCGCCTTCGGTGAGCGCCTGGTCGCGTTCCTGCCTAACCTGCGCCGCTTTGCCATTTCGCTTTGCCGCTCGCGGGATGTGGCCGACGACCTGGTGCAGGCGGCTTGCGAAAAGGCGCTTGCCGGTTCCGACCGCTTCGAAGAAGGCACGCGTTTCGATGCGTGGATGTTCCGAATCCTGCGCAACCTGTGGATCGACCAGCTGCGCCGGCAGAAGACCGCCGGCCCGACGGAGGAGATCGAGGCGCAGGCCGAGCTCGCCGTCCCCTCCGGCGAAGCCGGGAGCGAGGCGCGCATGGCGCTGAAGAGCGTGGCGGCTGCGATCGACGGCCTGGTGCTTGAACAGCGGGAAGTGCTGATCCTCACCTGCGTCGAGGAGCTTTCCTACAAGGAGGCGGCCGAGGTTCTCGGCATTCCGATCGGAACCGTCATGAGCAGGCTTGCCCGGGCGCGCAAAAATCTTGCGGAGGCAACGGGAATAGAACCGCCGGTCGCGCGTTCACAGGACATGAGAGGCGGGACAAGATGAGCGACACGGAATTCAGCGATGAGATCTTGATGGCGTTCGCCGACGGCGAACTGGACGAGGAGACGACGCGTCGTGTCGAGGCGGCGATGGAAACGGACGACGAACTGATGGCGCGGATCGCGATGTTCATGGAAACGCGCGCCGCCGCAAGCGAGGCCCTGAAGCCGGTGCTCGACGAGCCGGTTCCGGACGAACTGGTCGCCAGGGTGCGGGCCATGGCGGCGGCGGCGAGTGGCACTGAAAGTGCTGCGGACGCGCCGACGGCCGGCGGCGACAATGTCGTGGCCTTCCGGCGCCCTGCGGATCAGCCGGCGTCGCCGAACGTCGGTCCCTCGCGATTTCTGATGGCGATGGCAGCGTCGCTGCTGGTGGTCGTCGGCGGCGCCGGCGGCTACCTGCTTCGCGGCGGCGGATTGGCGGACACCGGCGCGTTACAGGTGGCTGGCACCGTCGGCCCCGCGCTCGCCGCCATCCTCGACAAGGCGGCTTCGGGGGACGAAGTCGCCGTTGGTGAAGGCCAGGGGACGGTCCGTCTGGTATCGGCATTCGAACTCGGCTCGGGGCAGCTCTGCCGCGAATACGAACTTACCCAGCCCGGTGCGCCCGGCCTCGTTTCGGTTGCTTGCCGCAAGGCATCAAGCTGGCAGACGCGGCTCGCCGTCGCCAGACCGGAAGGCGGAGACGGCTATGCACCGGCCTCCTCGCTTGAGACCGTCGATGCTTTTCTGACTTCGATCGGCGCCGGGCAGCCGCTCGATGCGGACGCCGAGAAGAAGGCGCTCGCCGGCACGAAATAGACGGAGAATTCCACGTCGGGCAATCGCTGCGCTGCTTTCGGCCCTAAAGCGGGACCGAAAGCCCGACCTTCACCGGATCCATCGTCACGAAGGTGCGGAAGCGCTTGATGTTCGCGTTGCCGAAGAACATGCGCCGGGTGAAGGCCTCGTAATCGGCCATCGTCGGCACGATGACGACGAGCATGAAATCGACGTCGCCGGTGACGTAGTAGCATTGCTGCACCTCGGACGCGGCGGTAAAGGCTGCCTTTGCCGCATCGAGCAGGGCGATCTGCTCGCTCTCGACCTCCACTTCGACCAGGATCGTCAGCGCCTGGTTGACGCTGACCGGATCGACCAGGGCGACATTGGCGCGGATGACGCCGGTCTCCTCCATGCGCTTGATCCGTCGCTGCACGGCGGGCGCCGACAGATTGACCGCCTCGCCGATCTGGCGCTGCGGCGTCGTGTTGTCCTTCTGCAGGATGGCGAGGATCGCAAGATCGAAGCGATCCAGTTCGACCTGTGGCTTTTTCGACGGGGCCATCCAGTGCCTTTCGGTTCCTGCTCTCCGGCGCCGAAGGTGGAACTCCACGTCACGGCACCCCCTCAGCTTTACAAACTTGCATTCGCGACGGTCATTTAGAGCGCATTTCTCGGCGGCGATGAGATAGATTTTCGTGGTCTACGGAGATTGCACCATGTTTCTCGCCAATACCCATGCCGATTTCGGCCAGCCGCTGCTGCCTGCGGATGCGGACATGCTGTCGCTTGCGGCCGCCGCCCGTGTCGAGCAGCAACTTGCCCGCCGCCCCGACCATCGGGAGACGCCGCTTCATGCCTTGCCCGCCTTGGCGGAAGAGCTCGGTATCGCCGGCGTCTTCGTCAAAGATGAAGGCCACCGTCTGGGGCTTGGCAGCTTCAAGGCGCTTGGCGGCTCCTATGCGGTGATCCGGCTTGTGCTCGATGAGGCGGAACGGCGTCTCGGGCGCAGCGTCGATCTCGACGATCTGGACCGGCCCGAGGTTCGGGCGATCGCCGCCGCCCAGACATTCGGCTGCGCCACCGATGGCAATCACGGCCGCTCGGTCGCCATGGGCGCCCGGCTTGTCGGCGCGAAATCGGTGATCTTCGTTCATGCGGGCGTTAGCGAGAAGCGCATCGAGGCGATTGCGGCCTATGGCGCCGAGATTGTCCGGGTCGCCGGGACCTATGACGATTCCGTCCGCGAGGCCGCGCGGGTCTGTGACGAGAATGGCTGGACGGTGGTCTCGGATACGACCTGGCCTGGCTACGAATACATTCCCGGCCTGGTGATGCAGGGCTATACGGCGCTGCTGAGCGAGGCGCTGCGGCAGATGGAAGAGCCGCCGACCCATGTCTTCGTGCAGGCGGGCGTCGGCGGCATTGCCGCGGCGACCGCGGGGCATCTGGCGTTGCGTTATGGCGCGCAACGTCCACGTTTCGTCGTCGTCGATCCGGCGCGCGCCGCCTGCCTCTACGAAAGCGCCAGGGCCGGCCATCCGGTCAAGGTGGCGCATGGCGAGGCGACGATCATGGCGATGCTCGAATGCTACGAGCCGTCGCTCGTCGCCTGGCGTATCCTGTCCCGTGCAGCCGATGCTTTCATGACCGTCGACGAGGAGGATGCGGTTTCGGTGATGAACCGCTTGGCGCGGCCCGCAGGCTCTGACCCGGCGATCGTGTCCGGTGAAAGCGGCGGCGTCGGCCTGGCCGGATTGCTGTCGGTTGCCCGTGATCCGGCGCTACGGGAGACGCTCGGATTGACGGCCCAATCGCGCGTCTTCGTCATCAATACCGAGGGCGCGACCGACCCCGAGCGTTATGCCGCCCTCGTCGGCTTGTCGCCCGAGGCCGTCGCAAATACATCGAACGAGAGGAGCTGAGCCATGGCGGAAATGGATTTCGAGCGGCTTGTGAAGGACATGACCGCGTGGCGGCGCGACCTGCATGCGCACCCGGAATTCGGCTTCGAGGAACAGCGCACCTCATCCTTCGTCGCGGCCAAGCTCCGGGAGTTCGGGCTCGACGAGGTGGTGGAGGGGGTCGGAGGTACCGGTGTCGTCGGCCGCTTGAAACGCGGCAGCGGCAACCGCGCCGTAGCACTTCGGGCCGATATGGATGCGCTCAGGATACCGGAGCAGGGAGAACTTCCATATCGCTCGACGAAGCCCGGCACCATGCATGCCTGTGGCCATGACGGTCACACGGCCATGCTGCTCGGCGCCGCCAAGATGCTCGTCGAAGATGGCGGCTTCGACGGCACTGCCTGCTTCATTTTCCAGCCGGCCGAGGAGTGGGGCAAGGGCGCGCTCGCGATGCTCGACGACGGGCTGATGGAGCGCTTTCCCTTCGACGAAATCTATGGCCTGCACAATATGCCGGGACTGCCCGTCGGCCGTTTCGAGACCCGCGTCGGCGCGATCATGTCGGCGGAGGACAATTTCGAGATCGTGCTGAAGGGCGTCGGCGGGCACGCGGCGCGGCCGCACTGGGGCAATGAGACGTTGGTTGCTGCCTGCGCCACCGTCGTCAATCTGCAGACGATCGTCTCGCGCCGACTGTCGCCGACCGATATCGGCGTTGTCTCTGTCACCGAGCTTTTGACCGATGGCACCCGTAACGCGTTGCCCGGTCTCGCCCGCATCCTCGGCGATGCCCGCAGCTTCCGCCCGGAGGTCAGCGCCAAGATCGAGGCGGAGATGCGGGTGATCGCCAAGGGAACGGCGGATGCCTATGGCTGCGCGGTCGAGGTCAACTACACCCGCGAGTTCGTTCCGTTGATCAACGACGCGGCCTTGACCGGCCACGCCTTTGCCGCGGCGGAAGCGGTGTTCGGTGCTGCGAATGTCGCAACGGCCGCCGAGCCGATGACCGGCTCGGAGGATTTCGCCCGCTTCCTTGAACACGTGCCGGGCTGCTTCGTCTTCATCGGCAATGGCGAGGCATCGGCGCCGCTGCACAATCCCCTTTACGACTTCAATGACGACGCCCTGATCTTCGGCGCGCGTTATCACGCCGAGATTATCCGCCAGAGGCTGGCGCCGGCCGAAAGCCGGCCGTGAACCGAAATCCGCATGAAAGCAGGACCAAGATGCCATCTTCTTCCATCGATGCTGCGCGCCTGATCGGGCGTATCCAAGAATTCGGCGACATCGGTCGCGATGCGGAGGGGCGATTGACCCGGTTGGCCGGCTCCGACAACGACAAGGCCGGTCGCGATCGCCTCATCGTGTGGATCGAGGCGGCCGGGCTCGACGTTGCCGTCGACCGTATCGGCAACATCTTCGGCATCTGGCGCGACGAGGTAAACGGCGGCGAAGCGCCGGTCATGCTCGGCTCGCACATCGACACCGTTATCAACGCCGGTATCTATGACGGCTGTTACGGCGTGCTTGCCGGATTGGAAGTGATCGAGACGCTGAAGGGCAGTGGTGCGACGCCGGCCCGGCCGATCGTCATTGCCGCCTTCACCAATGAGGAGGGTGTGCGGTTTGCGCCCGACATGCTCGGCTCGCTCGTCTATGCCGGCGGTCTGCCGCTGGAGACGGCGCTCGCGACCATCGGCACGGATGGCTTGTTGCTGGGCGAGGAACTCGAGCGGATTGGCTATGCCGGTACCGCCGAGCCGGGGTTCCTCACTCCCCACGCCTATGTCGAGCTTCATATCGAGCAGGGGCCGGTGCTGCAGCGCGAGGGCTTTGCGATCGGTGCGGTCGAGAATCTGCAGGGCATCTCCTGGCAGCGGGTGACGATCGATGGCGTCGCCAACCACGCCGGCACGACACCGATGGCGATGCGTTCCGACGCCGGTCTCGCCGCCGCGCGGGTTGGCCTGTTCCTGCGCGAACATATTGCCCGGTCGAACGCGCCGAGTGTCGCGACCATCGGCACCATGCGTTTCGAGCCCGACGCGATCAACGTCATCCCGTCGCGTGCCACCTTCACCGTCGATCTGCGCGATCCGGACGAGGAACGGCTGCAGGCGCTCGAAACGGCGCTTGCGGACTTCCTTGTCCGTATCGCCGAGGAAGAGGGGGTGACGATCGCCGTCGAGCGGCTTGCACGCTTCCAGCCTGTGGCTTTCGATCAGGGCATCGTCGCAGCGATCGAGGCTTCGGCCAGCGCGCGGGGCCTCAAGAGCCGGCGCATGACCTCGGGCGCCGGCCATGACGCCCAGATGATCGCCCGCATCGCGCCGACGGCAATGATCTTCGTGCCGAGCCGCGACGGCATCAGCCACAACCCGCGCGAACACACGGAGCCGGACGAGCTCGTCGCCGGCGCCAATGTGTTGCTCGATGTGGTCGAGCGGATGGTGGGGAGTCGCTAGAGGGGTAGGGGTATGCGCGTACGTTGATTAAACGGGATCGATGTCGCGCTTCCCTCTTCCCGACATGCCAGGGCTTGGCCCGAGGATGCAGAGGCAGACGCTCTTATGTCTGCGATAAACAGCGCGCGTCACCCTTCGGCGCGGCGAAGCAGACGGCGCTTCAAGGCTCTTTTTTCGTGTGACCCGCACTTTTATGGGATGCCGCATCGCCCTTCTGCCGGGTGGAGGATTCTGGCCCGCTCCCCTCGGCGGGATCTTCCGGTGTCTGACGGAAAAGATTGAGGAAGCTGCTGCCGCCGTGCCATACGCCGCCGGTCGGTCCGTAGTCCCGCGAATCGTGCGAGGACGAGCGGCTCTCGTTATCGCTGAAACTGCCGTCGATAGGGCCGCCTCCGCCACCTGCGCCTGTCCCGCCGGGCTCTAAACCCTCGACACCGGAGCCTGAGCCATCACCGCCGCCCTCTACGCCGTGGCTTCCGCCACCCACCGTGCCGTCGCCTCCACCGTTCTCGCCGCCGCCGTTCTCGCCACCACCTGGGGCACCTTCACCATTCGAGCCGCCGGTTTCGGTCTCGTCCGCGTGGGCGATGGAAATCCAGGAAAAGCCCGCGGTAAAACGCCCGCCGTCACCAAGGCGCGGCAGATCTCCGGCGAGTGCTGCAAGGCCTCCTATCGAAAGGGCCGTCAGTCTCAGCAGGCGTGTCCTCACGTCATTCTCCTTGGGCAAGCGACATCCTTGCGTTGGTCCGCAAGACCTTCTGCGCGGCAGAAGACGGCAGCTTGGCGCGAATGAATTTCGCCGACAGCGACTTTTGCGCGAGCCTTGCATAACGTTCAATCGATGTGGGGACAAGCTCATCGGCTGCCGGGCGACGTGATGCGCGGGGAGCGGGGCTGCCGTGAGGGGACAGCGGAAAACTGCACAAATGGCGCGCGTGGCAGGGATTGCAGGGGTGGGTTTCGACGCTCAAGCAGGCCAGGAGACGGTGAAGGAGGCCGTCGACGATCACCGATTCGTGACCGCGGTCGGAAGTCGTGAGCGAACGGAAGGGGCCGGTACCGACCCCTTCCGATGCTTGCGACGCCTACTCTGCCGGGCCAGCGGCCCCTTCCACCGGCATATAGAGGTCGCCGCCCTCGCGGTACTTCGCGGCCATCGCCTCCAGCCCTTCCTTCTGCGCCTCGGCCCGGATGTCGTGCGAGATCCGCATGGAGCAGAATTTCGGGCCGCACATGGAGCAGAAATGCGCGACCTTGTGCGCCTCCTTCGGCAGGGTCTCGTCGTGGAAATTGCGGGCTGTTTCCGGGTCGAGCGAGAGGTTGAACTGGTCTTCCCAGCGGAACTCGAAGCGGGCGCGCGACAGCGCGTCGTCGCGCACCTGGGCTGCCGGATGACCCTTGGCGAGATCGGCGGCATGGGCGGCGATCTTGTAGGTGATGACGCCGACCTTCACGTCGTTGCGGTCAGGCAGGCCGAGATGCTCCTTCGGCGTGACGTAGCAGAGCATGGCGGTGCCGAACCAGCCGATCATCGCAGCACCGATCCCCGATGTGATGTGGTCGTAGCCGGGGGCAATGTCCGTCGTTAGCGGTCCGAGCGTGTAGAACGGCGCTTCGCCGCAGACGGCGAGCTGCTTGTCCATATTCTCCTTGATCTTGTGCATCGGCACGTGGCCGGGGCCTTCGATCATGACCTGACAATCCTTGGACCAGGCGATCTTGGTGAGCTCGCCGAGCGTTTCGAGTTCGGCGAATTGCGCGGAGTCATTGGCGTCGGCGATCGAGCCCGGGCGCAGGCCGTCGCCGAGCGAGAAGGAGACGTCATAGGCGCGGCAGATGTCGCAGATCTCCTCGAAATGCTCGTAGAGGAAGCTCTCGCGGTGGTGGTGCAGACACCACTTGGCCATGATCGAGCCGCCGCGCGAGACGATGCCGGTGACGCGGTCGACGGTGAGCGGGATGTAGTGCAGGCGGACGCCTGCATGGATGGTGAAATAATCGACGCCCTGTTCGGCCTGCTCGATCAGCGTGTCGCGATAGACTTTCCAGGTGAGGTCCTCGGCAATGCCGTTGACTTTTTCCAGCGCCTGGTAGAGCGGTACGGTGCCGATCGGAACCGGCGAATTGCGGATGATCCATTCGCGGATGTTGTGGATGTTGCGGCCGGTCGAAAGGTCCATGACCGTGTCGGCGCCCCAGCGCGTCGCCCAGACCATCTTTTCGACTTCCTCGGCCATCGACGAGGTGACGGCGGAGTTGCCGATGTTGGCGTTGATCTTCACCAGGAAGTTCCGGCCGATGATCATCGGTTCGGATTCCGGATGGTTGATGTTGGCGGGCAGGATCGCCCGGCCGCTGGCGATTTCCTGGCGGACGAATTCGGGCGTGACATGATCCGGAACGTGAGCGCCGAAGCTCTCGCCGTCGCGGACCTTTGCGCGCGCCGCGTCGCGGCCGAGGTTCTCGCGGATCGCCACAAACTCCATCTCCGGCGTGATGATGCCGGCGCGGGCATAGGCAAGCTGCGTCACGGCTCGGCCACCCGTGGCCTTCAGCGGCGCATGCTGGAACGGGAAGGTCGGTGTCAGCCGGTCGCCGCTCACGAAGCCGTTGTCTTCGGGACGAACCGTTCGTCCCTCATAGGTCTCGACATCGCCGCGGTCGACGATCCAGTTGCGGCGCAGCCGCGGCAGGCCGTCCTCGATGCGGATCTCGGCACCGTCGGCGGTATAAGCGCCAGAGGAATCATAGACCGTGACCGGTTGCTCGCCCGAGGTCGGGTGCAGAGCAATCTCGCGCATCGGCACGCGAATATCCGGATGAAGAACGCCCGGCTTGTGGATCTTTCGGGAGGCCGGAAGCGGGCCTTGCGTGACCGTGAGGGCTGCGGGTTTGGTGGCAATATTCATGACGAGGCTCCAAGTTGCGATTGGAGACCCAGTTCTGATGCCGGAAAGATGAAAGACGCTCCGCCAGGTGCTCACCGCACGGAATCCTGGCTTCGATATCTGCACCGTCCCTACGCCAGTATGAACTGGATCAGGTTCAACGGGTCACTGCGCTATAGCCGGCAAGCCGGCCATCCAGCAGAATCTCAGCCCCTTGCGGGACCCCCCTGGTGAATGCCTAGATCATAGCCATCGAACGGCCCGGGTCGTCAAGCGTGAATTCGCCTGTCGACAAAGATGCACCTAGTGCGTGTATTTTCGGATTCGGATTTGCCGCTAGCGGCCGGCCTTTTCCGGTGCTGTCCGCTCGGCATAATCGGCGCGGTTGATGCCGTGGCGCTGGAGCTTATCGTAGAAGGTCTTGCGCGGGATGCCGAGCGCCTCGATCGTCGCCTTGACGTCGCCGCGCTGGGCGCGCAGCACCTCCTTCAGGATCTCCGCCTCGTAGCGTTCAAGCCGTTCCGGCAGCGCAAATCCGGGCTGTTCGGCCACCGCAATCGTTTGGCCCAGCGGACCTTCCACACCAAGCGCCACCCGCTCGGCAAAATGCGAGAGTTCACGCACATTGCCCGGCCAGGCATGCGTCATCAGATGCCGTTGTACGGCTGGAGAGATCATCGGCACGTCGCGCTTGAAGCGCTCGGCCGCCCGGGTCAGGAAGTGCGAGAAGAGCAGCGGGATATCGTCACGGCGTTCGCGCAACGGCGGGATCGACAGTGTCACGACATTCAATCGGAAGTAGAGGTCTTCGCGAAAGTCGCCACGCTCCACCGGATTGCCGAGATCGATCTTGGCAGCGGCGATGACGCGGATATCGACCGGACGAACCTGGTTGGTACCAAGCGGCGTGATCTCGCGCGCTTCCAGAACGCGCAGCATCTTCACCTGCGTTGCCGGCGGCATCGCCTCGATTTCGTCGAGGAACAGCGTGCCGCCGCTCGCATGCTCGATCCGTCCGATGCGCTTCTTCAAGGCACCGGTGAAGGCGCCCGGTTCGTGGCCGAAGAGTTCGCTTTCGATGACCGTTTCCGGCAGCGCACCGCAGTTCAGCGCCACCAAATTGCCGGTGCGGCGCCGGCTCCAATTGTGCAGCAGGGTCGCCACCACTTCCTTGCCGCTGCCGGTTTCACCGGCGACGAGCACGTCGACATCGGTATCGGCGATGTGCCGGATCGTCTGGCGCAGGCGCTCCATGACCGGCGTCTGGCCGATCAGCGGCAGGCTGTCGCCGGCCGTCTCGGCGGCCCGCTTCAGCGCGCGGTTTTCCATCACGAGCCGGCGTTTTTCGAGCGCCCGGTGCACGCTCTGCACCAGCCGATCGGCGGCAAAGGGTTTTGGGATGAAGTCGTAGACGCCGTCCTGCAGGGCCTGCACCGCCATCGGGATATCGCCATGACCAGTCACCAGGATCACCGGCAGGTCTGCGTCGAAGGCTTCGATGCGGCGGAAGAACGCGAGGCCGTCGATGCCCGGCATGCGGATATCGCTGACGACGATACCATCGAAATTGGCATCGAGCGTCTTCAACGCTTCGGCGGCGCTGGCAAACGGGATGACGGTGAGGCCGGCGAGTTCCAGCGTCTGCGTCATCGCCTTGCGCAGATGGGTGTCGTCGTCGACGAGATAGACGGTCGGCTGCATCGCTCAGGCCCTCTTCAGGCGAACCGTGAAGACGGTGCCCTTGTCGCTGGTATCGACGGTGATATCGCCGCCATAATCGGCGACGATCTCCTTGGAGATGGCAAGGCCGAGGCCGAGGCCCTCGTCCTTCGAGGTGTTGAACGGCGTGAACAGATCCTCGCGGATATGCGGGGGAATGCCCGGGCCGTTGTCGGCAACGACGAGCGAAACCGTCCCGGAGGGGCTGTCCTCGCAGCGCACGCGGATCTCTGCATCGCCGCGCGCGCCGAGCGCTTCCAGCGCGTTCTGCAGAAGATTGATCAGCACCTGTTCCAGCCGGATGCGACTGCCGAGCACGCGGAGGCCAGTTTCCGGCAGGTCGATGCCGATCGCATCCATGCGGCCGGCAAAGCGGCTGCGCAGCAACAGCATCGCCCCTTCGATCACGTCGCGCATCGGCGTCGGTTCGGCGACGAAGCGGCCCTTGCGGGCAAAGCTTCTGAGTTCGTCGGTAATGGTGCCGACCCGGTCGGTCAGTTCGGCGATGCTGACGAGGTTCTCGACCGCGGTCTGCTGCTGGCCGCGATCGAGGAAGGTGCGGGCGTTGTCGGCATAGGCGCGGATGGTCGCGACCGGCTGGTTGATCTCATGGGCGACGCCGGCCGCCACCTGGCCGAGGATCGCCAGCCGGTTCGCCTGGATCAGTTCCTGTTGCACCGCTTGCAGCTTCTCGCCGGTGCGCCGGTGGTCGGCGATCTCGGTTTCGAGATGATCGCGGGCAAGGCTGAGATCATGGGTGCGCTCCGCCACGCGGGTTTCCAGCTCGTCGCGGGCGGCGCGATCCCGCGCCGATGCGAACGCCAGCGTCTGGCGGCGGCGCAGGAGGAAGGCGGTAAGGGCCAGCAGCGGTGCGAGGAGAGCGAGCGCAATCAGCCGGGCCTCGCGGGTTGCCGCCGAGATCGCGCCATCGAGCGGCGCCAGTTGCTCCAGCCGCCAGCTTGTGGTCGGCACCATGGTTTCGACCCTGAGGAACCGCCGCTCGCTGTCGCCGGGCAGGAGCGCCCGCAACTCGCTGGAACCGTCGCTCGTCGGTTCGATGTCGCGGAAAGGCAACGGCAGCAGCGAGGCATCGCCGAACTGCAGGCTGTCGCGGATGGCGGCGACGCGATCGCGCGGAATGGTCCTCGTCGTCATGAAGCGCCAGGACGGGAAGCTGGTGATCAGCACGATACCGCGCCGGTCGGTGACGTAGACCGGCTTGCCGGACGTGAGCCATTCGGCCTCCACATCGTCGAACTCGAGCTTGGCGACGACGACGCCGATCGGACCGTCGGGACCCTGAACCCGGCGGGAGATATAGAGACCTGGCCGCTTGCTGACGTTGCCCATGGCGAAATGCTCGGCCTTGCCGTCGCGCATCGCCATGCGGAAATACTCGCGGAAGGCATAGTCGTTGCCGACGAAACTCGTCGGCTCGCGCCAGTTGCTGGCAGCGACCGCGACGCCATCGGGGCCGATCACGTAGATGACAGCGGCATCCGTGTTGGCCGCCAGCGCCTGCAGCTTTTCGTCCAGCCGCTGCAGCGCCGCTGGGCTGCGGGTCGAAAGGGCCGCCTTCACCTCGACATCGTCGGCCAGCACCAGCGGCGTCGACCGCTGGCGCTCGAGCACGGCGCGCAGCAGCGAGGCCTTCAGATTGGCATCGATCCGGCTTTGGGCATCGACCGTTTCGAGCGCCTGGCTTCGGCCGTATTCGCCGGCAAGCAGGAGTGCAGCGACAAGCAGGGCGACGGCAAGGCCGGCAAAGACGAGCCAAGTGCGGCGCATCGACTGGTCGAGATCTGCCAGATTGAGGGGGGCGGAGAGGGCATTGAACATGGTCCAATTGTGCATTTTTTCGCTCAGGCTTCCAGATGGGCTGTGCGGAAATCCGCTCAACTCTTTGTGCGCGCCAAGCCGCCCGCACAAAACATTCTCATCAATTCAAAGGGTTGGTTCCTGCCGCCGCGAACTGGCACGGCCGTTGCAAATGACATCCTCATGACAGCCCGCGCTGTCGCGCATCGGAATTTGACCCGGGAGGCCCGGCATGACGCCGGACTGGGTGCAGTGGAGGAACTCATGATTATCGAACAATCCGCGGAACCGCGCGGCAAGACACCTTTCTATCGCCATCTCTATGTCCAGGTGCTGGTGGCGATCGCCGCCGGTATTCTGCTCGGCCATTTCTATCCGTCGCTCGGCACGGAACTGAAGCCCCTCGGCGACGCCTTCATCCGTCTCGTCAAGATGATCATCGCGCCGGTCATCTTCCTGACGGTCGCGACCGGCATCGCCGGCATGACCGATCTTGCCAAGGTCGGCCGCGTCGCCGGTAAGGCGATGATCTACTTCCTGACGTTTTCGACGCTGGCGCTGATCATCGGCCTGATCGTCGCCAATGTCGTGCAGCCGGGCGCCGGCATGCACATCGATCCGGCTTCGCTCGACGTCAAGGCGGTGACCACCTATGCCGAGAAGGCGCATGAGCAGACGATCACCGGCTTCCTGATGGGCATCATCCCGACGACGCTGGTCGGTGCCTTCGCCGATGGCGACATCCTGCAGGTGCTGTTCATTTCCGTGCTCTTCGGTCTGTCGCTCGCCATGGTCGGCAAGAAGGCCGAACCGGTCGTCGACTTCCTGCACGCGCTGACGCTGCCGGTCTTCAAGCTGGTCGGCATCCTGATGAAGGCCGCCCCGATCGGCGCCTTCGGCGCGATGGCCTTCACCATCGGCAAATACGGCGTCGGCTCAATCGCCAACCTCGCGATGCTGATCGGCACCTTCTACATCACGTCCTTCCTCTTCGTGTTCATCGTTCTCGGCGCCGTCGCCCGCTACAACGGCTTCTCGATCGTGGCGCTCATCCGCTACATCAAGGAAGAGCTGCTGCTCGTTCTCGGCACGTCCTCGTCGGAAGCAGCCCTTCCGGGCCTGATGAGCAAGATGGAAAAGGCCGGCTGCAAGCGTTCGGTTGTCGGCCTGGTCATCCCGACCGGCTACTCCTTCAACCTCGACGGCACCAACATCTACATGACGCTGGCCGCACTCTTCATCGCCCAGGCGATGGATATCCCGCTGTCGCTCGGTGATCAGGTGCTGCTGCTGCTCGTCGCGATGCTGAGCTCGAAGGGTGCCGCCGGCATCACCGGCGCCGGTTTCATCACGCTGGCTGCGACGCTCTCGGTCGTGCCGGCCGTACCGGTCGCCGGCATGGCGCTGATCCTCGGCATCGATCGCTTCATGTCGGAATGCCGCGCGCTGACCAATTTCGTCGGCAATGCGGTCGCAACCATCGTCGTTGCGAAGTGGGAAGGGGAACTCGACGAGGCACAGATGGCCGCGGTCCTTGGTGGTCGCACGCCGGAAGCCTTGCCACAGCCGGCCTTGCAGGCCGCGGAATAAGTTTGCCTCCCAAGGCATGACTGCGACAGCAGTCCGGACGCGGCTCGTGGCAACACGGGCCGCGTTTTCGTTTGGGCTACTGGCCGCTCAAGGTCATCTTCGACGTTTCAGGCGCACCGGCGTTCAGATAGGCGACGAAGTCCCGGAGCATCGGCACCCGGCGCGGGCGGAAACTCTCCTCCGTCATCGCGACATCGACGATGCGGTCGACGCGGAACTTGCGGAAATCCTGGCGCAGGCAACACCAGGCAAGCAGCACCAGCATCCGCTCGAGATAGACGATCGCCAGCGGCAGGACCTGTCGGCCCGTCCGCTGCTGGTCGGCGTCGATATAGCCGATCATGACTGCGCGCTCCTGCCAGCAGGCCTCACGCAAAAGAGCGACATCGGCAACCGGCGGATCCCGGCGTTCGAAGCGATAAACCTGGGAAGCGGCATGTAGCGCCTGGCGCTGCAACCGATCGGGCAGCGTCGCCGTTATCTTGGAAAGCACGGCGCCTGCAGCGGCCGCGAGATCCGGCTCGCCCATATGCTGCACTTCGGCCAGGCCGAGCACCAGTGCTTCGATTTCAAGTCGTGTGAAGGTTTGTGGCGGCAAGGCGATGTCCTCCGTCAGCCGGTAGCCGAAGCCGCGCTCGCCATCGATGACGGCGCCGGCGGCGCGCAGGCTGTCGATGTCCCGATAGAGCGAGCGCAACGACACGCCCGTTTCCTCGGCGAGGCGCGCGGCCGTTACCGGGGAGGGGAGTGTGCGAAGCGCCTGGAGCAGGCGGAACAGACGATCACTACGGGCCATGACTTTGGAGGATAGAGGAAGCCTACTGACGAAAACTGGCAGTTGGCCGACTGTATAAGATCCGCATTGCCAAACGCAACCGAGGAACCAGACCATGCTGACACTCTTTCACGCCCCGCGCTCGCGCTCGTCGCGCATCATCACCCTGCTTCGCGAACTCGACGCCGTGGACAAGGTCGCGATCGAGATCGTCGATATCACTCGAGGCGATGGCAGCGGCCGCAAGGATCCGAAGAACCCGCATCCGGAAGGCAAGGTGCCACTGCTCGTCCATGACGGTGTCGAGCTCTGGGAAAGCATCGCAATCATCCAGTATCTGACGGATCTCTTTCCGGAAAAGCAGATGGCGCCGGCCGCAGGCGACGCGCAGCGTGGTCGGTACTTGAGCTGGCTTGCCTGGTATGCCGGCGTGGTCGAGCCGGTCCTGATCGCGCAGGCAGCCGGGCTGTCGCATCCCTATCTGGATGCGACCTTCCGTGGCCCGGCTGAACTCGCAGAGCGGCTCGAAAACGCCTTGAAGGACGGTCCCTATCTGATGGGCGAGCACTACTCGGCGGCCGACCTGCTCTTGCATTCGCCCTTCGCCTGGTACCCCGCGGCAACACCGGATAGCGCCGCCATCAAGGACTGGGTCGAGCGCTGTGGCGCGCGGCCGTCGCTGCAATGGACTGCGGATTTCGATGCCCGGGCGGCGGCGACCGCCTGACGGCGCCGGCAACGCGTCAATTCCGAGCCAGTCAGGAGGGGACGGAGGCCAAGGCTATTTTCGCTTGAGATTGATCTCGCTCGTGACGATCCGCTTGCCGGAAGCGGGATCGACATCGATCGTCTTCAACTGCATCCCGTTGGTGCCGACCTTGCGCAAGGTCAGGTCGGCACTGCGGTCGCCATTGACTTCCTTCGCCCATCGAATGGTGAGGTTGATCGCATCGCCGCGTCGTGTACCGTTGAGCCCGGCGCGGCCGCCGCGGGGGCCGAGATAGGAGCCGCTATAGGTGGACCCGGTAAAACGCAGCTTCGCGTCGATGGATCGCGAGATCAGCAGCATGCCGCGGCAGACGCCCTCCATCGATAGAGCGGCGTCGCTCGCCTTGGAACTGAAGTTGCAGGAAATGTTCATCGGCGACATGTGGGCACGGATGCGCACCGTTCCGGTGCCTGCCCAATTGCCGCCAAGGGTTTTCAGGAACGCGCCCTCGTCTGCCCGTGAGGCACTCGTGGACGGCAAGATGAGTGCGACCATCAGGACCCATCGCCACATGCCTTGCACCTCCCATTGCGTGGATGCTGCAACACCCCGTTGCTGCACTCGATTGTCAACGCAAGATGTGGCGGCGAAGTTCCTCATGGGCCGCTCTATCTGGCTGGACCCGACGATCGATCACGTCGGGCGACGCATCCGGCAGTCATCAAAGTGTAATCCCTGGCGCTGTTTTATCAGATTTGCCTGCACATGCGCTGCTGTTTTCAATTTCCCGTATTAACGTTGATCTCTGAAGCAGCGTCTCGTCGTCCCCATCCGTAAAAAGGGTAAAGACTTCGTTACCTTGTAAGTATAGACCTCGATCTGCGCTGTCTGTCCGATTTAGCTTTTGGCCACCGGAGCGGGAGGGGGACCGGTTTATGTTCGGTGTTACGTGCTTTTTGCCTTTTTCAACCGATCTGGGTGCTCGGGTCCGCCTAAAGGCGCCCGCCAGCCACCGGTTCATTTCACGCGGTCGCAAGCAACGAACAGCGGCTACGCTGTCAGGGGGCTGCCCGTGACGGCGCGACCCGAATGTGTCCGCTCCCCGCACGACGAAACGCCGTTCACGCCTGCGCGGCTGGTCGGCGATCCGCTCTTTGGGGAGGCCTTGCGTCAGGCGGCTCTTCATATGGTTGCGATCCATGACGCCGCTCCGCGCATCGTGCGCTATACTGCCAGCCTGAGAAAATGGCTGCTCACTCAAGCCATCCTGACGTTGCACTTCGAGCGGCTGACCGATCCAACCCGCCCGGACCTGACGACGGCAAGGCTGATCGACTTTATCGCCGGCAACAACGTAGCCAGCAAGAACACGGCAGCGGCGCACCTGGCCGAGATGCGCAACTATCGACTGCTTCTCGATGCGGAGCAGGGCGGCGACAAGCGGATCAGGCCCCTGATCCTTTCCGATGTCGCCGAGGACCTGATCCGGCAGTGGTTCGAGGGGCACCTTTCATCGCTCGACAGGCTCGACGAGGGGACAAGGCTGGCGCAGTCGCAAACCGAGCCGACCTTGATGCATCATGCGCTCCCGCGTGCGATGCGGCGGCTCATCGCGGATCGCGCCTGGTGCGACCCACCCGAAAGCATCGCCGCTTTCGTCTCGACGGAGTCAGGCAGCAACATCCTGCACGACCTGGTGGCGCGGCTGCCGACGGGCGTCCTGCCCGATCAGCGGATTTGGATCGGGCCCCTCAAGCCAGGTGAGATCTCCAGCCGCTACATCATCTCGCGCACCCATGCGCAAAGGGTTTTCGCGCGTGCCGGTGATCTCGGCGTTCTCGGCTGGGAGAGTTCCGGCAGCCGCGGTCCGCTCTGGATTTCGCGCGACCTGGTCGACGATTACCGCCATTGGCAAGCGGTCAAGTTTGCCGCACTCGATGAGGCCTTCGCCTGGGCAACGTTGCAGGCAAGGTGAGCGGCGGGCGCGGCCTGAGCGCGTGCAGATTGCTGCTTGCGATGCGTGCCGGTCGGCTGTCGCTTTCAGGAAGTGCTGACCCGCCCATGACGCTGGACGTGCGGCAGCAAGAAGCGGAAATCGGACCGCAGCCTGCCTACAGACTGTGCAGAACTTGCGTGGCTTTCACCGCGGCGGACGCCCGGTTCTCGACGCCGAGCTTCACATAGATCTGCTCCAGATGCTTGGTGACGGTGCGCGCGCTCAGGCCGAGGATCTCGCCGATGTCGCGGTTCGCCTTGCCCTTTGCGATCCACAGCAGCACCTCCGATTCCCTGGGGGTCAATGCGAAGTGCTGACGCAACACCGCATCGTCTGAGCGCCGATTTTCCGCCGTCAGACGGAAGAGGTGTTCATTCGGGCCGATCGAGCCGAGGAAGGATATCTGCAGCGACGACTGCTCGGGCTGGTCGAGCATGAAGCTGCCGTCTTCGGGCGCGCCTGCGCGCAGGCGGGTTGCTATCCAGCCCGCGATGCGCCGGGTGACGATTGCCATACCATCGTCGCGGCCGGTTGCGGCGTTGACGAGACGCGTTGCCTGTGGCGTCGACCAGCAGACGCTCCCGTCGCCGCGCACCGCGAGCAGATGACGGCCGGCCGCGTCGAGGGCGACCCGTGCGCTCTGGGCCGAGCGGGCATTGGAGAGATGTACGCGGATGCGCGCTCTCAACTCATCGATGTTGATCGGCTTGGTCAGATAATCGACGCCGCCGGCTTCAAGCGCGCGCACCACGTGTTCGGTCTCTGTCAGCCCGGTCATGAACAGCACCGGCGTCTGGCCGACGGCGGCGTTGCCCTTGAGGCGGCGGCAGGTCTCGAAGCCGTCGATGCCGGGCATGACGGCATCGAGCAGGATGACGTCGGGCGTGATGCGCTCGGCAATCGAAAGGGCGGCGTTGCCGGAGGTCGCGATCAGCACGGAAAAGCCGGATTGCTCCAGCGCTTCCGTCAGGAAGCCGAGCGCCTCCGGGGAATCGTCGACGAGAAGCACGATGTCGCGGCGGGCGCTGGTCTCAGCCATGGGCATCGTCTCCGTTGGCCGCGTTGTTCTTGAGGAAGGCGTCGTAGCCCGAGAGGTCGAAGGCCTGCACATAGGCGCGGGCGGCCTCGGCAAAGGGCTGGTGTTCGGGCTGCAGGGCAATCTCCGTCAACTTGGCCTCGATGCCCCTGACATAGCCGATCTCTCCAAGGCGGATCAGTTCTTCGACGTGGTAGGCATCGGGGCGCCTCAGCGGCTTCGAGACCGGTGCCGGGCCGGCTTGCTTCTCTTCTCCCTCGTGAACCCAGGTGAGGCCAAGGTGCACGGCGAACTTGTCGGCGAGTTGGCCGACCGGGAAGGGTTTGGCGAGCGTGTCGTTGTGGCCGCGGAACGCTCCGGTCGCCGAACCGTCGCCGATATTGGCCGACAGCATGATGATCGGCGCGACCTGTCCGCCCTGGCGCAGCCGATCGACAAGCTCCCAGCCGCTCATGCCCGGCATCGAGATATCGATGAGGAAGAGGTCGGCGCCGAGGTCTTGAAGCAGCGCCAGGCAATCGGCTCCGGACGCGGCGGTCAGCACCTTGAAGTCCATCGGCACGAGGATCTCGCGCATGAGGTCACGATGGTCGGCGTTGTCGTCGACGACGATGATGGTGCGGCGCGGGCCGAGATAGGAGGTGATGCGGCGCGGGGCCGCGGGAGGTAGCGGTCGGTCGACCGCCGACAGCATCAGCCGCACGCGGAAGCTGGTGCCTTCCCCAAGCGCACTGGTGACAGCGATTTCGCCGCCAAGCGTCTGCGTCAAAAGCCGCGTGATCGTGAGGCCAAGGCCGAGGCCCGGCATGCTGCCTTGATGTTCGGCCTCGCCGCGCTGGAAGGGATCGAAGATGCGCGGCAGGTCCTTGTCGGCAATGCCGCGGCCGCTGTCGGCAACCGTGAAGGTCGCCACCTGGCTGCGATAGGCGACATCCAGACGAATGCCGCCGCGCTCGGTGAATTTCAATGCGTTGGACAAGAGATTGACGAGGATCTGGCGCAGGCGTTTCTCGTCGGTCTTCACGTAGCGTGGCAGGCTGGCGGCGCGTTCATGCTCGAAGCTGATGCTCTTGGCCAACGCCTGCGGGCGAAACATCTCGACGATCTGGTCGAGGAAATCGTGAATGTTGATCTCGTTGGAATAGACCTGCAGCTTGCCGGCCTCGATCTTGGAGATATCCAAGAGGCCGTCAATCAGGCCGGAGAGGTGATCGGCGCTGCGCTTGATGACCTTGATCGCGCCCTGGCGCGCCGGCGGTATCGTCTCGTCGCGCTCCAGCACCTGGGCGTAGCCGAGCACGGCATTGAGCGGCGTTCGGAGTTCATGGCTGAGGCCGACGACATAGCGGCTCTTGGCGCGGTTGGCTGCTTCCGCCGTTTCCTTCGCCTGCTGGAGTGCAGCGTCGGTCTTCTTGTGGGCGGCGATTTCTTTCAGGAGCAACGTGTTCTGTCGGGAGGATTCTTCCTCGGCGACCACGCGGCTGTCATGGGCAAGCACGTAGAACCAGGAGACGATACCGGCGAGCACGGCAAAGACGAAGAAGACGACGGCGACGGTGCGCTCGACGACGGCAGCGACCTCCCGGGACGTGCCGGCCGTCTGGTGGGCGATCATTGCGAGGATGAGGCCGATGCCGGCGATCGACAGCACCGCGGAGATGGCGTAGCGGCCGAGCCGCGTCGCGAGCTTCTCGGTGACGGTGCGGGGAAGCAGTGCGTTGGCGACGGTCGCGACCTGAGCGTTGAAGCGCGCCTTCGGCTTGCACATGTCATGGCAGCGGCTATCGAGCGAGCAGCAGAGCGAGCAGATCGGCGCCGCATAGGCCGGGCACCAGGCCATGTCCTCCGGCTCGAACGGGTGCTCGCAGATCGAACAGGTGATGTCCGTCCGGTTAGCCCAACTCCGGCGCGGTTTGCGGGCAAGGTAGAACTGGCCGTCGGTCGCCCAAGCGATCGCAGGCGAGGCGAGGAAGGCGGCGACCAGCGCGATGTAGGGCGCAAGCGAGGCAGCGATTTCGCCGAAGGCGCCGAAATGCGCCGTCAGCGCCACCGTCGCCGAGATCGCCATGGCGCCGAGGCCGACAGGGTTGATGTCATAGAGATGGGCTCGCTTGAATTCGATGCCGGGCGGCGACAGACCGAGCGGCTTGTTGACGAAAAGATCCGCTGAGATGGTGCAAAGCCAGGCCATGGCGATGATCGAGAAGACGCCGAGCGTTTCTTCAAGCAGCCGGTAGATGCCGAGCTCCATCAACAGAAGCGCGATCGCGACGTTGAACACCAGCCAGACGACGCGGCCCGGGTGGCTGTGGGTGAGCCGCGAGAAGAAATTCGACCAGGCAAGCGACCCGGCATAGGCGTTCATGACGTTGATCTTCAGCTGCGACACGACGACGAAGGCGACCATCAGCAGCAGGGCTGCCGTATCGGAGGGGATCATGTAGCCGAAGGCGGTGTAGTACATCTGCGCCGGATCGGCGGCCTTGGTCGATGGCACCCCGGCCGAAAGCGCCAGCACCACCAGGAAGGAGCCTGCGAGCAATTTCGGCGCGCCGACGATCACCCAGCCAGAGCCGGCGAGGAAGACGGCGATGCGATGATGCAGCTTGCGCTGACCATCGGGCGGCAGGAAGCGCAGGAAGTCGACCTGCTCGCCGATCTGTGCCATCAGCGCGAAGATCACGGCGGACGCCGCGCCGAACTCGACGAGATCGAACGGCGCGAAGGTACCGGGTGGACCGGAGGTGTGATGCATGCCCGCATAGGCGAGCCAGGCGCCGACCTTTTCCCAATCGGCGAAGGCGATGAAGACGAAGGGCAGGACGTTGAGCACGATCCAGAACGGCTGCGTGATCAGCTGGAACTTGCTGATCAGCCGCACGCCGTGGGTGACGAGCGGAATGACGACGACCGCACTCAGGATGTAGCCGATCCATAAGGGAATCCCGAGCGCCAGTTCGAGCGCGCCCGACATGATCGAGGCCTCGATCGCAAAGAGGATGAAGGTGAAGCTGGCATAAATCAGCGAGGTCACCGTCGAGCCGATATAGCCGAAGCTGGCGCCTCGGGTGAGGAGATCGATGTCGACGCCGTGGCGGATGGCGTAGCGGCTGATCGGCAGCCCGACGGTCAGGATCATCAGGCTGGCGACGACGATCGCGACGATCGCGTTGGTGGTGCCATAGGACATGGTGATGGCGCCGCCGATCGCTTCCAGCGCCAGAAACGAGATCGCGCCGATGGCCGTCTGCGAAATGCGCTCGGACGAAAACCGCCGGGCGCTCTTGGCGGTGAAGCGCAGCGCATAGTCCTCGAGCGTCTGGTTGGCGACCCAACGATTGTATTCCCGCCTTATGGGAATGATGCGCTGGCGTGCCGCCATGGGGGTCCTAACGTGCCGTCGAGGGAATTTATGCCTCTTTTCTTAGCACGGAAGATTTCTGCTTAAAATTGCTGCAAACGAAAAATTTGCCGCGAAGGGCAGATTGGGTTGCGGCCGATCCCAATCGCCATCGGTCGGCGACCGGCAGCGACGGAAGCCGATGCCGTGAAAACCATTTCAAGCGAAAGCAGGAAGCAAGCGTCAGGCGGGGCGGCAATAGATTGGGTTGCTGATCGCCCGGCGGATCGTCTGGCGGGCGAGATCCTCCTCGGAAAGCTGCCAGGGTAGGCTTTTGCCGGCGAATGCGTCGCGGAACTCGGAAACGATCGTCTCGCGGCTTGCGACGGCGACGATTTCGGTCCGGAGGAAGCGATCAGGCGAACCGGCATAGTGGCCGGTCCAATCGTCGGCTTCGATCACCTGTTCGCTGACAATGCCCGAGGCGTCGAGCCACAGCAGCCTGTCGCCGCCGGCGCCGCGAACCAAAGCCTCCGCAGCCACCGGGCCAGCCACCGTCGATCCCATCGGCTGGCCGTTGGCAACGAGTTCCAGATGCGGCCCGGTTGGGCTCTCCGTGACATAGCCGTGGCCTGACTTCATGGCCCCGAGCACGGCGTCTTCGGAAAGCTCATTCAGATAGAGAACCGTCGTCGGCCGAGCAAGAACCAGCGGTCCCTCGGGCATCAGCCGTGCCGGCTGGTGGAAATCGCTGCCGCCGATCGCCGAGATCTTCAGGCCGGAGGCGAGGCGCTGCTGGTAGCGCTCGAGTGACACCCAGTTCCACGCCAGCCAATGGGACTGCCAGACCTCCATGCAGTCGATTTCGGGCAGGTCGTAGTCCCAGGGGATGGTCGGCTTGTCGTGGTTGACCGAGAGCAGGCCGCCACGCTCGTGTACCATGCGCGCGAGCGTGTGGGCGTGCTCCGGCTTCGTCATGCGAAAATCGATCCAGTCGTCGACGCCGAAGACATTGGCGTGGCCGACCGCGGTGGTGATTTCCATGGCACGGATGAAGACGAGGTCGGCGGAGGAATGCGGGTGAAAATAGCGCCGCTGGGTGATGGTGTTGTGGTCGGCAACCGCAAGGAAATCGAGACCTGCCTGGCGGGCGGCGGCGTGCAGCAGTTCGGGCGAGCCGGCCGCATCGGAGTGGAAGGTGTGGCAGTGCAGATCGCCGCGATACCATTCGGCCTGTTTGCGCACCGGGAACGTTCTTTCCGGCTGCGGCACGATGGAGCGCGGGCTCTTGTCGAAATCGACCGTCACGCGGACATCGGCGCCTTCTTCGGGGATTTTGTAAAGACCGAGCATCACCTTCCACTGGCCGGGCGGTATCTCGCCGTGGATGTAACCGGGCGTGGCGTCATCGGTGGCGATGAAGAAGCGGTCGCGCGCCCCGCCGCTCCAGCCGCGAAAACCTTGGCTGGCCGGGTAATCGGTCGCCCGCGGATCGAGAGCGCCGAGATCGATGATGCAATCTTCCGCCTTCGGATAGCTTAGCGTGGCGTCGATGCGCGTCACCCCATCGGGCACCGCGAAGGGCAGGTAGAAATAGGGGTCGGCCGCCTGATGCTGCCGGGTGATCCGCACGAAAAATTCCTGCATGGTTGCCTCAGCGCTCGTCGGCGTCGGGAATGCGGGCGCCGCTGTCGTCGAAGAGGGTAATGTGCCTGGCGTCGAAGGCGAGATGGACTGATGTTCCGACCTTGATCTCGTCGTCGGTAAAGATGCGTGCGGTCACGCGACCGTTGTCGCCGCGCTCCAACGTGACGAGGCTCTCCGGTCCCATGTTCTCGTTGGCGAAGAGTTCGCCGGAAACCACATTCGGGTCACCCGCGGCAGCAATGCGCAGATGTTCGGGGCGGACGCCGAGCGTCATCCTGCCGGATCTTGCCGCCTTGGCGATGGCGTCCGTGAGTGCGATCGGCGCAAGCTGAAGGCCGTCGGCGCGGAGGTGGAGAGCGCCTTCACCGACCGATGCCTCGACCGGCACCAGGTTCATCGGCGGGTTGCCGACGAAGTTGGCGACGAAGGTCGTCGCCGGCCGGCGGTAGATCTCGATCGGCGGCGCGAACTGGACGATCCGGCCCTTGTCCATGACGGCGATGCGGGTTGCAAGCGCCATGGCCTCGGCCTGATCGTGCGTGACGTAGACCGCGGTCATGCCCATGTCGCGCTGTAGGTGGTTGAGGAAGCCGCGCGCTTCGAGCCGGAGCTTGGCGTCGAGGTTCGAAAGCGGTTCGTCGAAAAGATAGACCTCGCTCGGATAGACGAGCGCACGCGCCAACGACGTTCGCTGCTGCTGACCGCCGGAGATCTGGCTTGGCAGCCGCTTCATCAGGTCGCCGATCTTCAGGACATCGGCGACTTCCTTGGCCCGGGCGTGGCGCTTGGTCTCCTGCTCGCCGCGCACTTTCAAGGGGTAAGCGATGTTGTCGGCGATGTTCATGTGCGGGTAGAGCGCATAGTCCTGGAAGACCATGGATATGCCGCGGTCCTTCGGATGCAAATAGGTCACGTCCCGTCCGCCGATCATCACCCGGCCGGAGGTCGGGGTTTCGAGTCCCGCGATCATGCGCAGGCTGGTGGTCTTGCCACAGCCCGACGGGCCGAGCAGGCAGATGAATTCGCCATCGGCGATCTGGAAGCTGATGTCGGGCACGGCGACGAAGGCGCCGAAGGTCTTGGAGATATTCTGGAATTCGACAGAGGCCATGACAGATTTCCGATTACGACTTGATGCCACCGAAGAACCGGAAACCGAATTTCCAGTTCACGAAGAGATAGAGGGCGATGACGGGCAGGGAGTAGATCAGCGAATAGGCGGCGAGCAGCGTGACGATCGGCGTGCCGGCCTCCGAATAGAAGGAATAGATGGCGACCGACGCCGGCATCAGCTTGTCGCTGCGCAGCAGGATGAAGGGGATGAGGAAGCTGCCCCAGATGTTGACGAAGGCCCAGACGACGACCACGACGATGCCCGGCCGGATGACCGGCAAAGCCACGTCGAAGAAGGCCTGCAGCGGCGAGGCGCCGGCGACCATTGCGCTCTCCTCGTAGGAACGTGGAATGGCGTCGATGAAATCGCGCAGAATGAACATCGCCGTCGGCAGCAGCCCGCCGGCAAAGACGAGGATCACGGCGAGATGGGTATCGATCAGGCCTGCCGCCGAGATGATCAGGAAAATCGGCACCATCGCCGCCGAGCCTGAAACGACCGACGAGAACAAGAGCAGGATATAGGTGACGGCACCCTTGCCCGGGATCGGCGAGCGCGAGAGCGCATAGGCGGCAAGCGTCGCCGCCGCGCCGACCAGCACGACGCCACCCGCTGCCTGGATCAGACTGTTCAGCAGGGCCTGCATCGCAAACGTGTTCTGGAAGACAGTAGTGAAGTTCGAGAGCGTGAAGGGCGAGGGGATCGCGAGCCCGAGTTCGGCACGCGCGTTGAACGGTGCGAAGATGAACCAGACGAGCGGCAGCGCGAAGACCGTGCCGAGGAAAGTGGCGGCGGCGGCAAAGATCGTGCGCCGCACGAAGATGTTCTGAGTTTTCTTCTGCATCATTCGGCCTCCACCGGCTTCTTGTGGGCAAGGCGAAGATAGACGAGCGCAAAGGCCAGGTTGATCAGCATGATGACGACGCCGACGGCAGCGCCCTTGCCGAACTCGAAATCCTTGAACGCGATGCGGTAGGTGTAGATCGAGAGGATCTCGGTGCGATAGGACGGCCCGCCATGGGTGAGCAGGAACGGCGTGAAGACGTTGAAGGTCCACATGGTGATGAGGATCAGGTCAGTCACAACGTGACCGCGGATCAGCGGCAGCGCGATGTCGCGCAGCTTCTGCCAAGAGGTGGCGCCGGCCACATCTGCCGCCTGGAAATAACTTGGCGGGATCGACTGGAACGCCGAATTGAACAGCATCATCGAGAACGCGGCACCCCGCCAGGTGTTGAAGAACACGATCACCCAGAAGGGCTGCTGCAACAGCCAGTCGCCGGGCGGCAGGCCGAGACCACGCAGGATCATGTTGAGCGTGCCGTTGTCGTAGTCGAGGAAGGCGAACCAGGCAAAGCCGATCACCACCTCCGGCAGGATCCAGGCGGCGATGACGGCGGTTTGCAGGAAGGATTTGAGCGTCGGCGTCACCGTCTGGCTGAGCCAGGCGAGCAGCAGGCCGAGCAGCGCCTGGCCGATCAGGGCCGAGAGCAGCACGAACTGGATCGTCAGGATCAGCGAAAAGCCGAACTGGCCGCGGGTGAAGAAGGTCGCGGGATTGAAGAGCGCGAAATAGTTCTGGAGGCCGACGAAATCGGGGTCGACGGCCGTGCGGCCGAGCAGCGTGCGGTTGGTGAAGGATACGAAGATCACCCAGAAGAAGGGAATGATGACGAAGACCCCGACGAGGGCCGACGCCGGTGCCAGGAAAAGCGCGCCGGCGCGCGTCGAAAGCAGGGAGAATTTCTTCATGCGCGTTTCATGCCCATATCCTGGATCGGGAGCCCGGCCACGGATGGCAGCCGGGCGCTCTGTCGTTGGATCGAAGCGGGATGAGGGCCTCGTTGCGGTCGCATCCCGCATTGGCGCTAGAGCGTGCTGACGGTGTTTTCTTCGCCGACGATGGCGATGACAGCCGCCTTGTACTGGGCCATTGCGTCCTCGGGCGAAAGCTCGCCGGAAACGACGCTTTCGGTCATGCGCTGGATCTCGGTCGAGACCTTGTTGTAGTTGGCGTCGTTCGGACGGGCCGTGGTGATCGGCAAAAGCGTCGTTGCCGTTTCCGTCAGGAACGGCGAGTTCGGGATCGCCACGTCGTCGCGGATGCGGATGGCCGGCTGGATTTCCTGGAACGCGTCGAGCTGCTCCTTGCTGTTCATGAAGGAAAGCAGCGCCCAGGATTCGGCAGGCGCGTCCGTATGCGGATTGATGACGAAACCAGTGCCGCCGGACATGGTGACGAAGTCCTGGCCGCGCAGGCCCTTGCCGGGTGCCGCGGCCGGCATCTTCTTCCAGGTCATGGTGTTGTCGCGATCGGCGACGGCGAATTCGGCGCCGGGCGCCGTCACCGAGCGATAGAACCAGTCGCCTTCCACCAGCATCGCCGTCTTGCCGTCGCGGAAATTGGCGAAGGTGCGGTTGCGGCCGTCGGCCAGCAGCTGCGCGCGCTGGTCGCCGAGCTTGTCGTCGACATAGATGGTCTTGTAGAGCTTCAGCGTGTCGAGAATGCCCTGGCTCGAAACGATGTATTTGCCGCTGTCGTCGGTGACCTGTTCGCCGGTGCCGAGCAGTGCCATCCAGTAGCCCTGCATCGTCGTCGCCTCGCCCATGGAGACGCCAGCATTGAGCTGCAGCGGGAAGCTGTCGGGCGCTGCAGCCTTGATCTTGCGGGCGGCATCGAGCAACTCGTCCCAGGACTTCGGCTGCCAGTTGTCAGCGTCGAGGCCGGCCGATTTTAACAGGTCCTTGCGCACGAAGATCATGCGGGCGTCGGTGCCAAGCGCAATGCCATAGGGCTTGCCCTGGTAGCTCATCAGCGCCTTGGTGCCGTCGGAGATGTGCTGCCAGCCCTCCCACTTCGGAACGTCTGGGCCGGCCACTTCCTCAAGCGACTTCAAGAGATTGCCCTGAACGAAGCTCGGGATCAGGAAGCCGTCGAAGCCAGAGACATCAGGGCCGGCGCCCGTCGAAAAGTCGAGCGCGAGCTGCTGCGTCAGTTGCTCGTCTTCGCCGCCGAACTGGGTGAGCTTGACGGTGACGTCCTTGCCTTCGGCCTTCATCTTCTCGGTAAAGGCCGGAATGACCTTCTTTTCGATCCACTCGGCCATGCCGCTGTTTACGCCGCCGATGATGCAGCGGCAGGTAATGTTGAGTTCGGTGGCGCTCACGGGTGCTGCAAAGGCGATGGCCGCGGCTGCGCCGAGCAATAGGGAATGAAACCTGGTACGCATGTTTTCTCCTCCCGGTCGATCCTCTCAAGGACCTATGTGTCTGGCTGCGACAGTCCGTCCCTCCTCCAGGGCCGGCGTCCCGACGATGGTCAAGAATGAACACGCTTTCATTTTTGTCAATATGGATCATGTATTCCGTACGTAAAATTTGGCGGAATATCTATTCTGCTTGACGAAATCGCCGCTTTGCTCTCTTCTGTGAATGAACACGTTTTCATTTTGTGACGGATTGATGAACGAGCGCGCCGACAAGAAAGCTGCCCGAGCCACCGCAGACCAGGTGGCGCGCGAGGCCAATGTTTCCCGCGTGGCGGTCTCGCGGGCCTTCAACCCGAACGCGTCGCTGAAGCCGGAAAAGCGCGACCGTATCCTGCAGGTGGCGCGTGACCTGAACTACACGCCCGACATGGCGGCCCGCTCGCTGGTCACCGGCCGCTCGCATCTCGTCGGCATGATCGTTCCCGACGTCTGCAGCCCCTGGGAGAGCCAGGAGATCGACGCGCTGACCACGGCACTGCAGGCGGAAGGCTTTGCCACGCTGCTGTTCAAGGCCAAGGCGGATTTCAGCATGGATCCGCGCCTTCTCACCTATATGCGCGGCTTCAACCCGGACTCGGTGATCGCCTTTACCGAGAACATCCTGCCCGATGTGCTTTGCGGCTTTCTCGACCGCGCCGTACCGATCTACGTGATCTACGACGACGTGAAGCAGTTTGCGGGTGCGGCCTCCGGCACGCTTTATGACCGGCTGCTCGTGCGCCAGAAGAACGGCATCGAGCAGGCCGTGGCGCTGCTTCAGGGCTATGGCGCGCGACGCATCGCGTATCTCGGCGGCAAGGCGCAGTCGCTCGCCAATGCCGAGCGCGAGCGTACGCTGAAGGAAACGCTGGCCGAACGCGGCATGGATGCGCCAGTCGTACTTGCCGGCGACTACACCTATGACACCGCTTACCAGGCGACGCTCGATCTCTTTCGGATCGGCGAAGGTGCCGATGCGATCTTCGCGGCCAACGACGTCGGCGCCTTCGGCGCAATCGACGCGCTGCGCCACGAACTCGGGCTTTCGGTGCCAGAGGACGTCAAGGTCGTCGGCTTCGACGACATCCCGCAGGCGCACTGGAAGAGCTACAACCTCACCACCGTGCGCATCGACCTCGAAGAGCGCGTGCGTGCGCTCGTCCGCCTCATCCTCATGCGGCTCAGGGCGCCCGATGCCGAGCCGTTTACCGAGACACTCAACACCCGCCTGATCGTGCGGGGCACCGTCGGCTGAAGGTAGCGAACATGACCGAAAAACGCATTCACGTCGTCTTCAAGACCCATCTCGATATCGGCTTTACCGATCACGCCGAGAAGATCCGAAAGCAATATCACGAGCGCTTCATTCCGCAGGCGATCGAGACGGGTGCGCATTTTTTCAACGAGAACCCGGACGAGCCGCAATTCATCTGGACGACCGGCGCCTGGCTGATCTGGGATCATCTGAATACACGTTCGAAGGAGGAGGTCGCCCGGCTGGAGCAGACGATCGAGCGCGGCCTGATCCGCTGGCATGCGCTGCCCTTCACCACCCATACGGAACTGATGTCGCCGGATCTTTTCAAGGCCGGGCTTTCCTATGCGCAGGAACTCGACCATCGCTTTGGCCTGAAGACGATCGCCGCCAAGATGACCGACGTGCCCGGCCATACGCTCGGCATGGTGCCGCTGCTCGCGGAAGCCGGCGTGCGCTTCCTGCACATCGGCGTCAACTCCGCTTCGCCGCCGCCGGAAATCCCGGATATTTTCCGCTGGCGGGCGGCGGGCGGCGAGGAAATCGTCGTCATGTACCAGCGCTCCTATGGCGAGACCTATTTCCCCGAGGGTCTCTCCGATGGCCTGAGCTTCGCCCATACCAGCGACAACATCGGCCCGCAGAGCGTGTCGCAGGCGGCCGAAGCCTATCGCGAAATCCTCAAACACGAGCCGGGTGCAACCGTGCGCGCAGCGACGCTGGAGGACTACGGCAAACTGATGTGGGCGGCGCGCGAGCGTTTCCCGATCGTCGAGACGGAACTCGGCGATAGCTGGATCCACGGCAGCGGCACCGATCCGGAAAAGATCGCCCGCTATCTGGCGCTGCAGCGGCTCTACGACCGCTTTGCCGGTGAGCGGATGACCGCAAGCCGCCAGGCCTTTGGCCGCAAGCTGGCGCTGGTGGCCGAACACACCTGCGGCGTCGACATCAAATCCTTCCTGCGCGACGAGAAAGCCTGGGCACGCCCCGCCTTCGAGGCGGCACGGAAATCCGATCAGCGCTTCCACTATACTGAGGCCTCCTGGGCGGAGCAGCGCGCCTATCTTGAACAGGCGGTGGCGGAACTCGACGGAGAAGATGTCGCGCGTGCGGGAGCGGCGCTTGTCGAGCTTGCCGCGCCACCGTGTCCTGAGCCCGCGAATTCTGCCACTCGGCTACAGGTGGGCGGCTGGATCATCGACCTCGATCCGGCCACGGGTGACGTCGCCGCCTTGACCGCGCCCGACGGCCGGACGGTCCGTGGCGACAAGGGTTCGCTGATCGCCTATCGCTACGAAAGCTATGATGCCGGCGACGTGCGGCGTCATATGGATACTTACCTGACCCAATGGATGGACTGGGCGGTGCTTGATCACGACAAGCCCGGGCTTGCCAATGTCGCGGAGGCCCGGTCGCAGAGTTATGCGCCCAGGCTTCGGGGTACGACGGCGACATCGATCGTCGGGGAAATGCCCATCGAGGCCGTGGAGCAATTGGGTGCGCCGGCCGAAATCGCCATCGACTTTTCCGCCGGCAAGGACGGCCTAGACATCCGGCTGACGCTTTACGGCAAGAACGCCAACCGCATGCCGGAAGCGAGCTTCCTGTCGTTCACGCCCGAGGGGCGTTCCGCGTGGGGGGTGCGCAAGATGGGGCATTGGCATGCGACCGACAATTTTGCCCGTGCGGGTGGTGCGCAGTTGCAGGCGGTCACGGCTGTTCGCGGGCAGACGGAAGGCGGTGTAGAACTCCTGGTCGAAAATCTCGACACGCCGCTGGTCGCGCCGCAGTCCTGGCCGTTCATGGCCTTCTGCAAGGACCTGCCCGACTATGCCTCGGGGGTTCGCTTCAACATCCACAACAACAAATGGGGCACCAACTTCCCCATGTGGTGGGGCGGCGATTTCACCACGCGCTTCAAGCTCAGCTTCAACGGTCGGTGATCGTCAGCGACTGCGGAGTGGTGGAGGGCTCGTCCTCGTTCGGGTGGGCCAGGTGGGCCTCCCGTTGGAGGCACCAGATGTCGACCGGAAGGCGACGACCCGGCAGCACGACCGCCTCGTGCGATATCCATGCGGCCTCCGGTGCGGGTCCTTGAAGCCGGCACATCAGCGAGGCGGAGACGACGAGCGGCACCTGCAGCGTCTTGGTCATGGATTCCAGGCGCTGGGCGACGTTGACCGCATCGCCGATGACAGTGAATTCGCTGTGGCAGCCGCTGTCGAGAACGCCGCCGACGACGGTGCCGTAGTGCAGCCCGATGCCGGCATCGAGCGCCGGGTGGTTGTTGCGCGCGTTGTGGTTCTTCCAGTCCGTGAGGATGTCGACGAGATCGAGTGCGCAGGCAAGCGCCCTGTCGGCATCGTCTTCCTTTGGCCTTGGCTGGCCGAAGACCGCCATGACGCCGTCGCCGATGAACTTGTCGACCGTACCGCCGTGTTCGAAGATCGTCTGCGAGACGAGCTGGCGGTATTCGGCAAGCACGAAGGCGAGTTCAGGTGCCGGTGCGGCCTCGGCAAAGCTGGTGAAATCGCGCAGGTCCACGAACATGATCGCGGCGCTGCGCCGCTCAAGGCCGAGCACATCGCCTTTCTCCTGAAGCGCAGAAACAACCAGCGGCGAGAAGAAGCGCGAGAGATTTTGCCGCCGCTGGTCGGCCTTCAACGCTTCCTTGCGCGTCCGGTCGTGGTCGCGCGCAAGAAGATAGATGGCAAAGGCGGTGAAGCCGAAGCTCACGGTCAAACCAAGATCCTGGTTGAAGAACGCTCCGAGCAGCGAAAGCGGACCGGACGCATCGTGCCTTGCCGCAGTCATGGCCAGCATCGTTACCCAGGATAGGAGCACAATGGCGGAAAAGAGCAGGACCAGGCGTCGCTCGAGCTTGAGGCCGACATGGACAAGCAGGATAAAGGCGACGACGAGGCTGGTCGTCGTCAGATTGTGGTTCGCCGTCACCGGACCGGCCAGGATATGGGCATAGAGCAGCAGCGCGACCAACAGCGCATCGAGAACGACGAAGAGGGTTGTCAGCGAGGTGCGGCCGGGCAGATAACGCGCCGTCGCCACCGACGCCACGCTGATGGCGAGGTAGCTGACGACGACGACCGCGTGCATGCGTTCCGCACCCGCATTGCCGCCGAGCAGCAGGCTTGCCAGCAGGATTGCGAAAGCAACGAAGCGCAGGGTCAGCGAACGCTTCTCCCGGGCGGAATCCCAATGCGGATGGAGTGAGGACGTCATGTCTTTCGGCATTCCCCTGCGTCAACGGCCGGCGATAGCCGCTCTGCTACCAGTCGATTCGCGTCGAATATGTGGCGAGGCCGCACGCCCGCTGACCTGCGCCCAGATCAGGTTCTAGGGCTTCCAACGATGGGAAGGTCAAGGCCGCTGCCGTCGCTGCGTTGCAACTGCCCGCGACCAGGCGATCTCTGGCGTTCCTCTTTGCCCCCGGCGCCTACGTAGAATGACGTATGTGCAGTGCAGCGTGGCTGTCCGATGATCCCCTCAAGCAGCGGCTAGAAGCACCGAAAGGCCAGTTGCTCCAGAACGAGAGGGGTTCCATCAGATGACTATCAAGGCAAGCGTGACCGGCGCATTCTTGGCCGCCATCCTGTCGACAACGGCGTTCAGTGGCGCTTTCGCCGCTGACGACACGATCAAGGTCGGCATCCTGCATTCGCTCTCCGGCACCATGGCGATTTCCGAGACGACGCTGAAGGACGCGATGCTGATGCTGATCGACGAGCAGAACAAGAAGGGCGGCCTGCTCGGCAAGAAGCTCGAGGCCGTCGTCGTCGACCCGGCGTCCGACTGGCCGCTCTTTGCCGAAAAGGCGCGCGAACTGGTCTCAGTCGACAAGGTCTCGGCGGTGTTCGGCTGCTGGACCTCGGTGTCGCGCAAGTCGGTTCTGCCGGTATTCGAGGAGCTGAATTCGATCCTCTTCTATCCCGTCCAGTACGAGGGTGAGGAAAGCCAGCGCAACGTCTTCTACACGGGGGCAGCACCCAACCAGCAGGCGATCCCGGCCGTCGACTATCTGATGGAGAACGAAAGCGTCGAGCGTTGGGTGCTCGCAGGCACCGACTATGTCTACCCGCGTACGACCAACAAGATCCTCGAAGCCTATCTGATCGCCAAGGGCGTAAAGCCCGAGGACATCATGATCAACTACACGCCGTTCGGTCATTCCGACTGGCAGACGATCGTCTCCGACATCAAGAAGTTCGGCTCGGCCGGCAAGAAGACCGCCGTCGTCTCGACCATCAACGGCGATGCCAACGTGCCGTTCTACAAGGAACTGGCGAACCAGGGCGTCAAGGCCGAGGACATCCCGGTCGTCGCCTTCTCGGTCGGCGAAGAAGAGCTTGCCGGCCTCGATACCGGCCCGCTCGTCGGCCATCTCGCCGCCTGGAACTACTTCCAGTCGGTCGACACGCCGGCCAACGCCGAGTTCATCAAGACCTGGAAAGCCTATACCAAGAACGACAAGCGCGTGACCAACGACCCGATGGAAGCGCATTACATCGGCTTCAACATGTGGCTGAAGGCGGTCGAGAAGGCCGGCACGACCGATACGGACAAGGTTCTGGACGCGATGATCGGCGTCTCCGTGCCCAATCTTTCGGGCGGCTACTCGACGATGATGCCGAACCACCACATCACCAAGCCGGTGCTGATCGGCGAGATCCAGGCCGACGGCCAGTTCGAGACCGTCTGGGAAACGCCCGGCCTCGTCGTCGGCGACGAATGGTCCGACTACCTGCCGGACTCCAAGGATCTGATCTCCGATTGGCGCGCACCGATGTCCTGCGGCAACTTCAACGTTGCCACCGGCAAGTGCGGCGGCAAGGGCTCCTGATTTCATCACCTAGTCAAAGGCCGGGCGGCTTGCCGCCCGGACAGTGATTGCATGACGAAAACTTGAGACAGGCATGCCCTTCGTTCGGCGGCGCGCACGAGCGAAGGGAGCCTGCCTGGGGCTATGACGGGTTTGTGCATGCGCCGCATGACCGGACCCGGACGAGGGGGCCATGTACCGAATTCTGCAGATCCTGTTTGTTGCGCTGTGCCTGGTGATATCGGCCCATGTGGTCGGTGCCCGCGCAGCCGAAGACCTCGGCCCGCTGATCGACCAGCTGGGCAGCGCGAAACTTTCCGACATGGACGACCACATAACGGCGCTGGCCAAGACCGGCGACGCGAAGGTCATTCCGGTGCTTGAGGCCTTGGGCGAGGGTGAGCTTTACCAGCGCAAGTCCGACGGCAAGGTCTTCCTCGTCAAGGCGCAGGGCGCAGACCTGTTGCTCGTCGATCCCGTGACCGCCGCCGAGGCCGGAACTGCACCGAAGGCGACGATGCAGAAGGTAAAGGTCAACAATGCCGTGCGTCGTGCGGTGCGCAGCGCGCTCGGAGGCCTTACACTCTTCAGTGACGACACCGGCGCGCGGATGAAGGCGGCACAATCCATGTTGCAGGCGCCAAATGCCGATGCGCTCGAGTCAATCGAAACGGCGATCGCAGCCGAAAAGGACGGGGCTGTGCGCCAGGTTCTCGACGAGGCCCGCGCGGTGACACTGCTCATCTCGGATCGCCCCGACGATCAGAAGCGCCAGGCGATCACGCTGCTTGCCGAAGGCAACGGGCGGAGCGGGCTTGCCGTCCTGACCTCTGCTCTCGCGACTGCCGATGTTTCTCTCAAACCCGATATCGAGGCGGCGATCGCCCGGATCGAGCAGACCCAGGCCTTCTGGAGCGCCGGGCAGAACGTCTGGTACGGGCTGTCGCTCGGCTCCGTCCTTTTGCTGGCGGCAATCGGCCTTGCCATCACCTTCGGCGTCATGGGCATCATCAACATGGCCCATGGCGAGATGGTCATGCTCGGGGCCTACACGACCTTCCTGGTGCAGGAGGTCATACGCAATGCCTATCCCGGCCTCTTCGACTGGTCGCTGGCGATCGCGCTGCCGCTTGCCTTTCTCGTGACCGGCGCGGTCGGCCTTGCGATCGAGCGCGGTGTCATTCGTTTTCTCTATGGCCGCCCGCTCGAAACGCTGCTTGCCACCTGGGGCATCTCGCTCATCCTGCAGCAGTCGGTGCGTTCGCTCTTCGGGCCGACCAACCGCGAGGTTGGCAATCCCTCCTGGATGTCCGACGCGTTTGATCTCGGCGGGCTGACGATCACCTGGAACCGCCTCTGGATCATCGTCTTCGCGCTGGCGGTCTTCGCCGCCCTCCTGTTTCTGCTGAAGAAGACGCCGATGGGGCTTCGGATGCGGGCCGTGACCCAGAACCGGCGCATGGCGTCCTCCATGGGTATTCGCACGCCGCTCGTCGATGCCCTGACCTTCGCGCTCGGCTCCGGCATTGCCGGCATGGCGGGTGTGGCGCTCTCGCAGATCGACAACGTCTCGCCCAATCTCGGACAGGGCTACATCATCGACAGCTTCATGGTCGTCGTCTTCGGTGGTGTCGGCAATCTCTGGGGCACGCTCGTCGGCGCCTTCTCGCTCGGCATCCTCAACAAGTTCCTCGAGCCCTATGCCGGCGCCGTGCTCGGCAAGATCCTTGTCCTGGTGCTGATCATCCTCTTCATCCAGAAGAAACCGCGCGGGCTCTTCGCGCTCAAGGGAAGGGCGGTGGAAGCATGATCACCTCGTTTCTGATGAAGTCAGCAGACCGCAGCATCCTCACGGTCGTGGCGATCCTTGTCGGCCTCGCCATGCTTGTCCCGGCGCTCAACCTCTTGACCGCGCCCGACCATCCACTGCACGTGCCGACCTTTCTGGTCTCTCTGTTCGGCAAGTATCTCACCTATGCGCTCCTGGCGCTGGCGCTCGATCTCGTCTGGGGTTTCTGCGGCATCCTTTCGCTCGGGCATGCGGCCTTCTTCGCGCTCGGCGGCTATGCCATGGGCATGTATCTGATGCGCCAGATCGGCGCGCGCGGCTCCTACGGCAATCCGCTGCTGCCAGATTTCATGGTCTTCCTCAACTGGAAGGAACTGCCCTGGTTCTGGCACGGCTTCGACATGTTCTGGTTCGCCGCCCTGATGGTGGTGCTGGTGCCGGGGCTGCTTGCCTTCGTCTTCGGCTGGTTCGCCTTCCGCTCGCGCGTCAACGGCGTCTATCTCTCGATCATCACCCAGGCGATGACCTATGCGCTGCTGCTCGCCTTCTTCCGCAACGACATGGGCTTCGGCGGTAACAACGGCCTGACCGACTTCAAGGACATCCTCGGCTTCAACATCCAGGCCAACGGCACGCGTGCCGCCTTGTTCGCGGCCTCGGCGCTGATGCTGGCGCTCTGCCTGATCCTGACGTCGGCGATCGTGCGCTCCAAATGCGGCAAGGTGCTCGTGGCCGTGCGTGATGCCGAGAGCCGGACGCGCTTCCTCGGCTACCGGGTCGAACACATCAAGCTTTTTGCCTTCACCGTCTCGGCGATGATGGCGGGCATTGCCGGCGCGCTCTATGTGCCGCAGGTCGGTATCATCAATCCCGGCGAGTTCGAGCCCGGCAATTCGATCGAAGTGGTGATCTGGACGGCGGTCGGCGGGCGCGGCACGCTGATCGGCCCGATCGTCGGCGCCATCCTCGTCAATGGCGGCAAGAGCATCTTCACCGCGGCGTTTCCTGAATTCTGGCTTTTTGCGCTTGGCGGCCTCTTCGTGCTCGTCACCCTGTTCCTGCCGAAGGGCGTCGTCGGAACGGCCGGCGGCTATCTCGCCCGCCGGCGTGCGGCGCGCAAGGCGCGGGCGGCTGAAGTGCCGGACAATCTGGCCGTTGAACCCATGGCGGCGGAGTAAGATCATGAACCAGACAATCGGGCAGACCAAGCCGACCAGCCTTCTCTATCTCGACGGCGTCTCCGTCTCCTTCGACGGCTTCAAGGCGTTGAATGCGCTCTCGTTCGTTATCGAGCCGGGCGAACTCCGGGCGATCATCGGCCCGAATGGCGCCGGCAAGACGACGATGATGGATATCATCACCGGCAAGACCCGGCCGGACGAGGGACAGGTGTTCTTCAAGGGCGAGGTCGACCTGACGAAGAAGGACGAGGCCGAGATCGCCTCGCTCGGCATCGGCCGCAAGTTCCAGAAGCCGACGGTGTTTGAAAGCCACACGGTGTGGGACAACCTCGAACTTGCGCTCAACCGCCAGCGCGGCGTGTTTTCGACGCTGTTCTATCGGGTGACGGCCGAGGACAAGGCGCGGATCGAGGAGATCCTTGCCACCATCCGCCTGTCTTCGCGTCGGGGCGATCTCGCCGCCAATCTTTCGCACGGCCAGAAGCAATGGCTGGAGATCGGCATGTTGCTTGCGCAGGAGCCGGAGTTGCTGCTGGTCGACGAACCGGTCGCCGGCATGACGGACGCCGAGACCGCGGAAACGGCCGTCCTGTTGAAGGAGATCGCCAGGACCCGGTCCGTCGTCGTGGTCGAGCACGACATGGGCTTCATCCGTGAACTCGGGGTCAAGGTCACCTGCCTTGCCGAAGGCGCGGTGCTGGCAGAAGGCTCAATCGATTTCGTCAGCAGCGATCCGAAAGTGATCGAGAACTATCTTGGCCGGTGATGGTCCACACCGAAAATCTTCAAGGAGGGCGCGCCATGCTCAGCGTCGAAAACGTCAATCTGCATTACGGCGCCGCGCAAGCGCTGCGAAACGTGTCGATCACGGCCGAGATGGGCAAGATCACCTGCGTGCTCGGGCGCAACGGCGTCGGCAAGTCGAGCCTGCTTCGGGCGATCACCGGCCAGCATCCGGTCAGCGCCGGCGCGATCGGCTTCAACGGCGCAGCACTCGCCGGCATGGCACCCTATCGGCGGGCAAAAGAAGGCATCGGCTACGTCCCCCAGGGGCGTGAGATCTTTCCGCTGCTGACGGTCAAGGAAAACCTGGAGACCGGTTACGCACCACTGAAGCGCGGCGACCGCTCGATACCCGAGGACGTCTTCAACCTTTTCCCGGTTCTGCGCTCGATGCTCGGCCGTCGCGGCGGTGACCTCTCCGGCGGCCAGCAGCAGCAGCTGGCAATCGGCCGGGCACTGGTGACACGGCCGAAGATCCTGGTGCTCGACGAGCCGACGGAGGGCATCCAGCCTTCGATCATCAAGGATATCGGCCGGGCGATCCGCTACCTCCGGGATTCGACCGGCATGGCGATCCTCTTGGTCGAGCAATATCTCGATTTCTGCCGCGAGCTCGCCGACCACGTCTACATCCTGGACCGCGGCGCTGTGGTCCACGAGGGCGCACCCGAAACGCTGGACACGCCAGAGGCGCGGAGACACCTCACGGTGTGATCGCATCCTGAACAGCGGCGCCTGAGGCGCTCCAACGCTGGATTTCGTGGGGCTTGGGGCAAGCGATGGCAGGCATTTGAGGCAAAACCGCCTGCTCAAGGGAGCGGAAATTTTCCCCTGCCATAAAAGCGCCTTCTAAAATCACTAAATCTATGCAGTAACTTACGTATTTTATTGAGAATGGTGCAGTTTGGGTGTACGACATCCTAAGCGAAAGAGTGCGGCCGTCACAACCCGTTTCCCCCGGTGAATGCCGCGGAACGCGGACTTGTGGCGGCTTTCCTTGTTCAGGAAAGTGAAGTGACATGTTGACCAAAAAAGGAAAATACGGGCTCAAGGCCCTTGTCGACCTGGCTCAACTTGAGCCGGGTGAGACCGCCTTCATCACCGAGATCGCCACGCGGAACAATATTCCGAAGAAGTTCCTGGATGCGATCCTGCTCGAATTGCGCAATGCCGGCATCCTGCGCTCGAAGAAGGGCCCGGGCGGCGGCTATTCGCTTTCCCGGCCGGCCTCCGACATCCGCATCGGCCAGGTCATCCGCACGCTCGACGGCCCCTTGGCGCCGATCCGCTGCGCCAGCCGCACCGCGTTCGAAGCCTGCGACGACTGTGCCGATCCGGTCAACTGTCATGTGCGCAAGTCGATGAGCAACGTTCGCGACGCGATCGCCTCGATCCTCGACAACATGACGCTGGAGCAATTCGCCGCCAACGACAACGCCTCCGAGATCGTCGCCTTGAGGGACGCCGAAGCCGGCTGACCTCGTCGGCTGTACCTGCTATCGCGCGCGACCGAACAATCGCGGCGTCAGAGCTTCCTGATGATCGCGGCGGCCGCTGGTGGCGCTATGATTTCGAGCAGGCGCAGCAGCCGTGCCTTGCCGACATGGATGCGGGTGGCGCCCGGTTCGAGCGCGCGCAGGATTTCCTTTGCCGCATAGGCCGCGCTGATCTTTCCCTTCCCCCGCCCCGAGGTCATCGGGGTATCGACAAGCGGCAGCACCATATCGACCACCCTGACCGCGCCTGCCTGGTGCTGGACGGAGAGCGCGTCCGAAAACATGCGCAGCCCCGCCTTGGTCACGCTGTAAACCGCAGACGTCGTCTTGGGATGGCAGGCGAGCGCTGAGCCGACATTGACGATGACGAAGGGGCGTCCGGGCGTCTTCGGCAGAAGCAGCCGCGACAGCAGCATCGGTGCTAGGAGATTGGTGTCGACTTCGTCGGCGATGTGCTCGACGTCGTAGTAGGGGTCATCGAAGCGGACATTGTGCTGGATGGCCGCGTTGTTGATGAGGCCGTCGATCGAATCCCCCGCCAGCGCGCTGCCGCAGGCAATGGTTGCGGCCCGATCGCGGAGGTCCACCACCCGGGTTTCGATCCGCCGTTTTCGCAGGGTCAAGTCCTGCAGCCGCTCCCGGTCGCGGCCCAGCGCGACGACATCGTGCCCGCCCGCAGCCAGTTGCAGTGCGATCTCCCTGCCGATTCCCGAGCTTGCCCCGGTGACGACGTAGCGTGCCATGTGATCTATTTCCCGTTGTTGCGCAGTCGAATCTGCAACGGGGGGACGGGGATGGCATTAACCGAGGTTAAGCGCGGACAGGGCGCTGCGATTTCGCTGTTCGAGCGCATCGCCGGGCACCCGTTGGCGCAGGCGGAGCGGCTAGCCGAGGCGATCCAGGTGCGCAGCATCAGGGCCGGCGAAACCGTATTCCATCAGGATGAGCCGCATCCCTATGTCTACGTGATCGAAAGCGGCCTGGTGAAGCTCACCTATCTGCGTGCGGATGGCGAGGAATGGATCAAGTCCTTCGCCATCGAAGGTCGGTTCTTTGCCAGCCTCTCGGCCCTGGTGCCCGCCGGTCGGGCAAGCTTCTCGGCGATCGCGGTCGAAGGTGGGCGCCTCGAGAGAATTCCGTTCGTGACGCTGCAGGCGCTGGCCGATGCCGATCTCGGCTGGTCGCGGATGATCCGAAGCGCGCTGATGATGCTGGCTGAGCGAAAGGAGCGCCGCGAACGCCAGTTCCTGACGCTGGATCCCGAGGAACGTTATCGCGCGCTGCTCGTCGAGGAACCGGAGGTGGTGGCGCGCGTGCCGCAGAAGGACCTCGCCGGTTATCTCGGCATCACCCCGGTCGGCCTCAGTCGCATCGCCAAGCGCGTGCGGGCGGAGGGTGGCGCCCAAGCTTAACCCGGGTTAATGCGCAGCATCCGACAAGGAGCGATACCAGCCGCCGTTGCAAAACGGAGGCTCATCTTGACCAAACAGAAAACGGCATCGGATTTCCTGCTCTTCCTCAGATCCTGGGCGGCAAGACCGCTTGAGGTCGCGGCGATCGCACCTTCAAGCAGGCGGCTGGCGGTCGCCATGACCACCGAGATCGGCCCGCTCTGCGGAAACGTGCTCGAACTTGGGCCCGGCACCGGAGCCTTCACGCGGGCACTGCTGCGCAATGGTGTCTACGAGGACAATCTCATCCTGGTGGAGCGCAATCCGGCTTTCGCGACCCTGTTGCGGGAGCGGTTCCCGAGCGCGACGCTGATCGAGGGCGACGCCCAGCACTTGGCGCTGCCGGCGGTGAAATTGGTCGGGGCGGCGATCAGCGGCCTGCCGCTTCTGTCCATGCCGGCGCAGACCGTGCGGGCGATCCTTTCGTCTGTCTTCCATCACCTTGCCGAAGACGGAAGCCTGTTCCAGTTTACCTATGGACCGCGATGCCCGATCTCGCCGCAGGTCCTCGGCGAGCTTGGCCTCAAGGCTTCGTTCCGGCGCTGGGTGCCGCTCAACCTGCCGCCTGCCAGCGTCTACCGCATTTCGCGGAGCTGCGCCTGAGGTACGCGGTCTCATTACCTTGACGGCGCGCGCCGGCTGGGCGGGTAGGACTTTCTCGGCCTCCTGCCCAAGTCGGAATCCATTTGCTGTTATTGTCTATAGAATAAGTTCATTATCGCGTCTCAACCAAGGAGAGGCGGATGAGCAACGTACACTTCCTGAGAGAGCCGGCGCCAGCGAGCGCCGAGCATGACGAAAGGCGCCGAGAGCTTTTCGCGCGCGCCGAGGCACTGTCACAGGATCTTGCCCGGCGCGGCGCCGAACTCGACCGGGTGGGCGCGCCGCCGCGCGAGGAGATCGCGGCACTCCGCCAGGCCGGTCTGTTGACGGCGCTGCATTCGCCGGAGATCGGCGGTGCCGGCTTGAACTGGGTCGACGGCTTGCGACTGGTGCGCATCGTCGCGCGCGGTGAAAGCTCGATCGGGCAATTGCTTGGTTACCACTACGTCAACAGCCAATACGTCTACTGGGCGGCCGCCGACCCCCGGCAGGCCTGGGTGCTGGGCGCCGAAACGGTGGAACGGCAGCTCTACTGGGGGGCCGCCGTCAACCCGCGCGACCCCGGGCTGACGCTGGAGCGACGCGGCGCACACTACGTCTTGAATGGCCGCAAGACGTTCTCGACCGGCGCCCATGTCTCCGATCGCATCAACGTCAATGCGACGCTCGACGGCAAGATCGCCAACTTCGTCGTGCCCACCGACCGCCCTGGCTATATCGCCAACGACGACTGGGACAATATCGGCCAGCGCCTGTCGGACAGCGGCAGCGTCGAGTTCCGCGACTTTCCGGTCTATGGGCGAGATTTCATCCTGCCGCTTGCCGATCCGTCCGACCCGCCAGCGGTGCTGGCGACCTTCAATACGCCGCTGATCCAGCTGGTCTTCGTCAATTTCTATCTCGGCACGGCCGAGGGCGCGCTGGCAGCAGCGCTCGACTACGTCCGCAGCACGACGCGCCCCTGGGTGACATCAGGCGTCGAACGCGCTGGCGATGACCCCTATATCCTCGAGGCGATCGGAGAACTCCAGACAAGCCTGAAGGCATCTGTCGCGCTTGCCGATGCGGCAGCGGCGGCGGTGGAAGCGGCCTTGTCGCAGGGCAGTTCGGTGACGGCCGAGGCACGGGGTGCGGCGGCGATCGAGGCCTATGCTGCCAAGGTGCATTCGACCCACGTGGCGCTCGACGTGACCGCAAGGGTATTCGAATTGATGGGCGCGCGGGCGACTGCCGGCCACTATCGCTTCGACCGTTACTGGCGCAACGTTCGCACCCACACGCTGCACGATCCGGTCGCCTACAAGGCGCGCGAGGTCGGCGACTTTGCGCTCAACGGGCGGATCCCGCTGGTCAGCCTCTACAGCTGAGCCTGACGCACAGGTACTTGTGCAAAAAAAAATCGCCGCCTGAACAAAGGTTCCGGCGGCGTTTCTGTGATGTCTTCGCTTAAGCGGAGGCTGCGACGGCCTGCCTCTGACCGGCGAGGTCGCGATAGCCGGCGCCCGGGTGCGGCGCCGCAAGCCTTGGACCGGCGCCGAAGAGCTTTTCTCGCAGCGTGCCTTCGCGGTAGCCGGTCTTGTAGACGCCGCGCCTTTGCAGTTCCGGCACCAGCAGGTCGACGGCGTCCTCAAAGGTCCCGGGCGTGACGGCATAGGCAAGGTTGAAGCCGTCGACATCGGTGTCCTCGACCCATTCCTGCAGCAGATCGGCGACCGTCGAGGGCGAGCCGACGAACACCGGGCCGAAGCCGCCGATGCCCACCCAGTCGGCCATTTCGCGCACGGTCCACACCCGGTCCGGGTCGATGGTCGTAAAGGTCTCGACGGCCGATTGCACCGCGTTGGTGTACCTGTGGCGCAGCGGTTCGTCCGGGGCGAACTGACCGAAATCGATGCCGGTCCAGCCGGAGATCAGCGCCAAGGCCCCCTCGTAGGAGACGTGCCGGCGGTACTCGTCGAACTTCTTTTTCGCCTCCGCATCGGTTTCGCCGAGGATCACCGTCTGCAGATTGAAGGCCAGGATTTCGCGCGGGTTGCGGCCGGCGCGCGCTGCCGCCTCGCGGACATTGGCGACGTAGCGCTTCAATACGGTTTTGGATGGCGCGGCGACGAAGATGCACTCGGCATGCGCCCCGGCAAAATCCTTGCCGCGGCTCGAAGAGCCCGCCTGGTAGAGCACGGGCGTGCGCTGCGGCGACGGTTCGCTGAGGTGAATACCGGGAACGGTGAAGTGGCGGCCATGATGGTTGATCGGGTGCACTTTTTCCGGATGGGTGAAGATGCCGCTTGCCCGGTCGCGCACGACGGCTGCGTCCTCCCAGCTTCCCTCCCAGAGCTTGTAGCAGACCTCCAGATACTCTTCGGCGAGATCGTAACGGTCGTCGTGGCGCGCCTGCTGCGCCTGGCCGATGTTGAGCGCGCCGCTGTTGAGATAGGAGGTGACGACGTTCCAGCCGACACGCCCCTTCGTCAGATGGTCGAGCGTCGAGATGCGGCGGGCGAAGGTATAGGGGTGCTCGAAGGAGAGTGAGGCCGTCAGCCCGAAGCCGAGATGCTGGGTCTCATAGGCCATGGTCGGCACCAGTTGCAGCGGGTCGTTGACCGGCACCTGGGCCGAATGGCGAAGGGCTGCATCCGTATTGCCGTTCAGCACGTCATAGACACCGAGCACGTCGGCGATGAACAGGCCGTCGAACTTGCCGCGCTCGAGCGTCTTTGCCAGATGCACCCAGTAGTCGAGATCCTTGTAGCGCCAGGACTGGTCGCGCGGGTGGGTCCAGAGCCCCGGCGACTGGTGGCCGACGCAATTCATGTCAAAGGCATTCAGCCGGATTTCGCGGCTCATGGGTTTCTCCTTCGGGCAAGGTTGGGCGTTGCCCGAAGCGCCGGTCACGCCTCGGGCCGATCGCGCGCGGTCGATGGGCTCAGAGTGCGCCGTTCTTCGGCGGTTTGATGCCGTTCAGGTGGTAGTTGCCGACGACGTGATGCTTCCAGCGCACCGGGTCGTGCAGCGTATGGGTGCGGGCGTTTCGCCAGTGGCGGTCGAGGTTGAGGCCGATCTTCGTCGATGCGGTGCCGGCGAGTTCGAAGAGCGTGTTGCTCGCTTCCAGGGCGATTTCGGTCGTCAGGACCTTTGCCGCGGCAACGGCGAGCGTCGCTTCGACCACGCTTTCCTCGGTGCCGTTGATCTGGGCGACGTCGACCTTCTTGCCGGCACGCTCGACCGTTGCCGTTGCCGCCTCCAGGCGAATGGCAAGCTGGCCGATGCGGGCGATCGTCAGCGGATCGTCGGTCGCCCGTTCGACGCCGCTGTCCATCCAGGGGCGGGCATGATTGCGCACGAAATCCAGGGTCTCGGCAAAGGCCGCGCGGGCAATGCCGAGGTCGATGCCGGCATGGATGATCTGGCCGACGGAACCGATCGTCGTCGGTCGCTCGAAGCCGCGGTGATGGCGCACCACCGCATCGGCCGCCACATAAACATTCTGCAGCACGGTCGTGCCGCTGCCGGTCGTGCGCTGGCCGAAGCCGTCCCAGTCGTCGATGATCTGCAAGCCCTCGGCACCACGGGGCACGAAGGCCATTGTCAGCTTGTCGTTCGGATCGAGCGCGAAGACGACGATCCATTCGGCAAAGAGCACGCCGGTCGAATAATATTTGCGCCCGTTGAGGCGGAAGCCGGGGCCGTCGGGGGAAAGCCGGGTCTCATAGTCGCCGACGGTCTTCGTGCCGCGCTCGGAAAGGGCGTTGCCGAAACGATCGCCGGCAAGCGCCCGGCCGAAGAAAAAGGCCTTCTGCTCCTCGGTGCCGTCGGTGCGCAGCGCCTCGAGAATGTAGAAATGGTTCTGCGGGATCTGGCCGATCGAGGAGTCCGCTTCCGAAAGAATGGCGGTGACTTCGGCAAGAACGGCATTGGAGACGTCTATGCCGTCATATTCCGGCGGCACGGTGATCGCCAGCAGGCCGGATTGGGCGAGCGCATCGAGCTCGTCGAAGGGCAGAATGCGATCGGTATCCCGCTCGTTGGCGCTCCCCGCAAATTCCGCCGCCAGCTCACGCGCGATCGACAGCGCTTCCTCTTCGCTTTCGATCCGGTGCGCCGGGGCTCTTGTTTTCTCGGATAGCCGCGAGATCGTTCCCATGTGACTGCTCCCTGTCGATTGAGGTGCATATCAGTGAATTATCTGGCCTGATCGGGTAAGATAGTATATTCTATAGAAATTATCGATTGGAGTATTTCGTTTCGGCCTTGATGGCGACTTGGTGTTTACCTTCGGGTCGGGATGGGTAAAATCGATTCGGGGGAAGGCCGGGGAAGAGGACCCTGGTGACGGTCGGCGGCGTGTATGCTCACCGATTTCCCGCCAAAATTGACTGCGGCTCAGGGAACCATCGCCCGATTTGTGCATTGCCTCATCGCCTGCAGTTTGACCCGTCGCGTGGCCCCAGAGTATCGGCCACCCGGCACGAACACAAATACATGCTGACAGAATTGGCCATTCGCGTTTCCCGGCCTTAACCACTGAAGGAGACACAAATGACGAATTTCCTGCCTGCTCTCCATGAAGGGCACGCCTCCATCACGCTGCAGAACCTGTTTCGTGATGCTCTGGAGGCCTATGATGACTGGGGCGCCAATATGCCCGAGCCCATCGTTGCGTTCGAAGGCAAGCGCATTCCCATCAGCGAGGTCTTCGACTGGATGAAACCTTGCACCGACATCATGCCGGCAAACCTCATCGGCATCGTGACGGACCGGCTGAACAAGCCGTGGAGCGGTGAGGGGCCGCTCGACGCCATGACCGTCTCGACGGCGGCGCGTGTCATGTCGGTGCTGACGCGGCGGCAGCTGCGCAGCTTCGGCCGCGGCTCGATCGAGATCTTCGCCGACCGCTTCAACCATCCGGTCCATGCCAGCGCGTGAGACCGGTGACCTCTGGGGAGCGCGTGCGCGCGCTCCTCGTTCCCGGCCGGTGTCCGGCACGGATTTTCCCGCAGCTTGCCCACCCCTTCCTTGAAGCATCGCCTTCCCGTAAACACGAGGGAGAGCAAGCGGATGTTCGAGCGGACCGGGGGCGGCGTGAATTTTCGACAATTGGAAGTGTTGCGCACGCTGTTGGCGACCGGATCGACGATCGCTGCCGCAAAGACCATGGGGCTCAGCCAGTCCGGCGTCAGCCGCCTGTTGCAGCAGCTCGAGGAAGAGCTGTCGCTGACGCTATTTGCCCGCGACAAGGGCCGGCTGATTGCGACGCCCGAGGCGATGAAGCTCGCCGAGGATGCGGAGCATATCTTGCTCGGCATCGACCGTTTCACCAATCTGGCGCAGGATCTGCGCAGCGGCGCCGTCGGGCCTGAGGTCGTTCGCATCGGCCTGCCGAACAGCATGTCCGAAACCTTCGCCCCGGCGATGCTCGCCGACTATGCCAAGGATTTCCCCGGCGTGCGCGTCGAAACTTTCTTCGACACGACCGTCGCGATCGCCCGCCTCGTCGAGCAACGCATCATCGATTTCGGCTTCCTGCGCTATGAGGGGCAGCTGAGTGCTGGCCTTGAAATGCAGCCGGTCGCAACCGGCCTCAGCGTCTGCGTCATGGAAAAGGGGCATGCGCTTTCGCAGCACCAAACCGTGACGCCGAAGGAACTGCGCGGCGTGCCCTTGATCCTCATCGGCCGCCGCCGGCCGACGCGGGTCATGCTGGACGAGATCTTCCGCAAGGCCGGCGTGCCGCAGAAGGTCAAGATCGAGACCCACAGCAACAGTTCTGCCTGTGCCTACGCGGCCTACGGCCTTGGGGTCGCGATCATCAGCAGCTTCTTTGCCAATCTGCACCGGCATCTCCCGATCGAGATCCGCCCGTTTTCGCCGCACCTTACCCAGGATTTCGGCGTTGCCACCGCGGTCGGCGTTCCGCTGTCGCTCGCAGCGCAGGCAATGATCGACTGCCTGAAAAGGCAGGTCGCCGCTTCGCAGCAGCCGTGAGACAATGGCCTGTCGGCTGCGGACAGGGCGCGCCATTGGCAATGGGGCGGGCGCGACACTACATTGCCGGCCGAGACGAACAGGGAATTGGATGGAATCATGTTTCAGGCGGCCGCAATCGACACAGGCGACAAGCACGCTTTCTACACGGAACTGGCCCAGCAGCTCGAATCGCTGCTTCACGGCGAGCCCAACCTGATCGCCAATGCGGCCAATACGTCGGCGCTGATGTTCCAGGCCATGCCTGATCTCAATTGGGCGGGGTTCTATTTCCTCGAAACCGACCAAGAGCTCGTGCTCGGACCGTTCCAAGGCAAGCCTGCCTGTGTGCGCATCGCCGTCGGCCGCGGGGTCTGCGGCACGGCCGTCAAGGAAGACCGCTCGATCCTCGTGGAAGACGTCCACGCCTTTCCGGGCCACATCGCCTGCGACGCTGCCTCGCGCTCGGAACTCGTCGTTCCGGTCCGGCGCAACGGCCGGGTGATCGGCGTCATCGATCTCGACAGCCCGGAGCCCGCGCGCTTCGATCGTGACGATCAGAACGGCGTCGAAAAACTTGCTGCGATCTTCGCGGCGGCGATCGCGTAGGGCCGCCGCGGTGGATGATCTGGCAAGGGTAGACAAGCTCCGGCTTCGGGGCGCGCCATGACGGATGCCGCTCCGACCGTGGATGTCGAAACGCATGCGCGTGTGGCCCGCAAGATCGACGTCGTCGTCATCGGTGCCGGCCAGGCGGGACTGTCTTCGGCCTATCATCTGAGCCGGCTCGGGCTGGTGCCTCACAGGCAATATGTCGTTATCGACCGGTCGCCGCAGCCGGGCGGCGCCTGGCAGTTTCGCTGGCCATCGCTGACCTTGAACACGGTCAACGGAATTCATGATCTCCCCGGCATGAAATTTTCCGAAGCGGTCGATACCAGCAAGGGCGAGGTCCACGCGGCCGTCGCCGTGCCGCAGTATTACGGCGCCTACGAGAAGGCGTTCGATCTGCCGGTCCGCCGGCCGGTGTCCGTCAAGGTCGTGTGCGACCGGGGCGAGCGCTTCAGGGTGGAGACGGATGACGGCGCCTATGCCGCCCGCGGCATCATCAACGCGACCGGCACCTGGGAGGCCCCCTATATTCCGCCCTATCCCGGCGCGGAGCGCTTCAAAGGGCGCCAGTTGCACACGAAGGATTATCAGTCGGCGGGGCAGTTCGCCGGGCAGCATGTGCTGGTCGTCGGCGGCGGCATCTCCGCCATCCAGCTGCTCGATGAAATATCGCAGGTGACATCGACCACCTGGGTTACGCGGGAGGAGCCGGCCTTTCGCGACGAACCGTTTACGCCTGAGGTCGGACGCGCCGCGGTAGCGATGGTCGAGGATCGGGTTCGCCGCGGCCTGCCGCCGGGCTCGGTCGTCTCGGTGACGGGCATTCCGGTGACACCTGCGATCATCGCCGCACGGGCACGCGGCGCGCTTGAGCGCCAACCGATGTTTGCCGAAATGACCGAACAGGGCGTGCGCTGGCCGGATGGACGCGAACTGGCCGTCGATGTCATTCTGTGGAGCACCGGCTTCAGAAGCGCGCTCGATCACCTGGCGCCGCTCCAATTGCGCAACACCGACGGCGGTATCCTGATGACCGGTCGGCTGGCGACGCAGGTGGCAAAAGACCCTCGGATCCATCTCGTCGGCTACGGTCCGTCGGCTTCCACCATCGGCGCGAACCGGGCGGGAGGCGCTGCCGCTCGCGAACTCTCAGATTTTCTTCATCTGACCTGACGGAACCGGCGCGATCGCGAAGGCTTCGTCGCCGGCAAGGCGGCGGGCAACGCCCGTCCCGCGGCGCTGAAGTTGCATGCCGTTTTCATAGAGGTATGACGTTTACTCATAATATTGCGCGATTTTTTCCAATCGATCATAGTCCCTGTAACAAGAGAGCCGACGGGCGGGAGAATCGCGGTAACGCGTGCGGCCTGCCTCAGTACGGGGAACCCATGATCAAATTCATTCTCAATCGCCTCGTGATGGCGATACCGACGATCGTAATCGTCTCGGTGGCCGTCTTCACGCTTATCCGCCTCATTCCCGGTGACCCGGCAGCGCTGATGCTCGGCGACATGGCCGAGCCGCAGCAGATTGCCGCGTTGCGCACGGAGCTCGGTCTCGACCGCAGCATCCCGGAGCAATTCGTCATCTGGGCCGGCAATATCCTCTCCGGGGATTTCGGCACCTCGATCGTCACCGGCGAGCCGGTGCTGCATCTGGTGGTCAGCCGCTTCTTCGTCAGCGCCGAAATCGTCGTCATCGCCGTGTTCCTTGCAAGCCTGATCGCGGTGCCGGCCGGCGTCATCGCCGCCTGGCGACAGAACAGCCTGACCGACCTGGCGCTCGTCGGTTCGGCGACCGTGCTTCTGTCGATCCCGACCTTCTGGCTCGGCCTTCTTCTGCTTCTCGCCTTCGGCCTGAAGCTCGGCTGGCTGCCGGTGCTCGGCTACGTGCCGATCTCGGAGAACTGGAAGGCCGGGCTTCTCTATCTGGTGCTGCCGGTCATGACCCTCGTCATCCACGAGATGGGCGTGATCATCCGCATGGCCCGCGCCTCGACGCTGGAGGTGCTCAGGCTCGACTACATCACCCACGCCCGCGCCAAGGGGCTCTCGGAAAGTGCCGTTCTCTGGCGCCACGCCTTCAAGAACGCCTTCGGACCCACCTGGACGATGATCGGCCTGATCCTCGGCAATCTGCTCGGCGGCATCGCCGTCATCGAGACGGTGTTCACCATTCCGGGTCTCGGCCGGCTGATGGTCGATGCGATCTTCCAGCGCGACTATCCTGTCATTCAGGGCTGCCTGCTGCTCGTCGCCTTCTCCTATGTCGTCGTCAACCTCGTGGTCGACCTCCTCTATCCTCTCTTCGATCCGCGGGTGGTGGCAGAATGAGAAAGCTCACTTTCAACGGCGTCATTGGCGGCGGCCTGATCGGCCTGCTGGTCGTCACCGCCCTCATCGGCCTTTTCTGGACGCCCTATGACCCGATGGCGCTCGGCTTCACCGCGCGCCTTGCCGCCCCTGGTGCAGCGCACTGGCTCGGCACCGACGAGTTCGGCCGCGATGTCGCCAGCCGCCTGATGGTCGGCGCCCGCGCCAGCGTCTGGATCGGCTTCCTGACCGTCACCTTCGCCGTCGTCTTCGGCACCTTCATCGGCATCGTCAGCGGCTATGCCCGCGGCTGGATCGATGGCGTGATCATGGCGATCAACAATGCGCTTCTGGCCTTCCCCGGCATCCTGCTTGCGCTCGGCCTGCTCGCTGTCTTCGGCGCCAACCAGTACGGAATCATCTTCGCGCTCGGCATCGCCTACACGCCGTCGATGGCCCGCGTGGTGCGCGGTGCAGTGCTGTCGCTGCGCGAACGTGAGTTCATCGAGGCGTCGCGGGTGATGGGCAACGGCGAGATCTACACGATGCTGCGCCATATCCTGCCGAACTGCCTGGCGCCGATCACGGTGCTTGCGACCTCGATGTTCGGCTGGGCAATCCTGTCGGAAAGCGCGCTTTCCTTCCTCGGCCTTGGCGTTCCGCCACCGGCGCCGACCTGGGGCAACATGCTCGCCGCCGGCCGCCCGTTCATCGAACAGGCCGTCTGGCTCGGTTTCTTCCCCGGTCTCTGCATCGCTCTCACTCTGCTCGGCATCAACCTTCTGGGCGACGCCCTGCGCGACAAGCTCGACCCCCGCATGCGAGGCCTGAAATGACCGGCAAGACCCTCTTAAGCGTCGAAGGCCTTTCGTTGGCCGTCAGCCATACCGGCAACCAGGTGGTCAAGAACGTCAGCTTCGACGTCGCGCCCGGCGAAATCGTCGGCATCGTCGGTGAAAGCGGTTCCGGCAAGACGCTGGCGACGCGGGCGATCATCGGCCTCATTCCGCCGGCCGTCCGCCATATCGGCGGAACGATCTTCTACCGGGGCAAGGATGTGCTCGGGATGAAGGACCGCGAGTTGCGTGAGCTTCGCGGCGGCGAAGTCGGCGTCGTCTTCCAGGAGCCGATGACCTCGCTGAACCCGTCGATGACCATCGGCCGGCAGCTCGAAGAAGGGCTGATCCTGCACACAAAGATGTCGGTCGAGGAGCGCCGCACCGCGATCCTCTCGATGCTTGGTCGCGTCGGCATCCGTGAGCCCGAGCGGGCCTTGACCGCCTATCCCCACGAGTTCTCCGGCGGCATGCGCCAGCGCATCATGCTGGCCTCGGTCATGCTGTTGAAGCCGGCCTTGCTGATCGCCGACGAGCCGACCACTGCGCTCGATGCCGTCGTCCAGCGCGACGTCATGGAGTTGATGGTCGAGCTGACCCAGGCCCAAGGCACGGCGGTGCTGCTCATCAGCCACGACCTGCCGATGGTTGCCCGCTACACCAACCGTTTCGTCGTCATGGAAAAGGGCGTCGTCGTCGAGCAGGGGCTGACCGAGAAGATCCTGCAGGCGCCGCAGCATCCCTATACCCGCAAGCTGCTCTCTTCGCTGCCGTTCCGCGGCGCGGCGCGTGAACTCGACACGACGCGCACGCCGATGGTTTCGGCGCGCAACATCGTGGTCGAATATCCGGGCCGCAAGGGGCTGTTCCGTCGCCACGAGCCGAAGCGCGCGCTGCATGGCGTCAGCGTCGATATCCACGTCGGCGAGGTCGTGGCGCTTGTCGGCGGTTCCGGCTCCGGCAAGACGACGCTCGGCCGCACCATCGCCGGCCTCGTCCAGCAGGCCGAAGGCGAGATCCTGTTCCAGGGCCGCGAGCGCAGCGCCGACTGGCGCGACTATCGGCTGAACTGCCAGATGGTCTTCCAGGACCCCTATTCGTCGCTTGATCCGCGCATGACCATCCAGGCGCTGGTCGAGGAAGCGTTGCGGCTCGTGCCGGATCTCGACACGCCGGCCAAGCGCCGCCGTGCGCTTGAAACGCTGGAGGAAGTCGGGCTCAACGCCGATTTCGCCAATCGTTACCCGCATGAACTTTCCGGCGGCCAGCGCCAGCGCGTGGCGATTGCCCGGGCGATCGCGCGGCGACCGAAGTTCCTGATTGCCGACGAGCCGGTTTCGGCGCTCGACGTCACGGTTCGCGCCCAGGTGCTGGAACTCTTCTCCAATCTGCAGAAGCGCTACGGCTTCTCGTGCCTGTTCATCAGCCACGATCTCGGCGTTGTCGAGCAGGTCGCCGACCGGGTCATCGTCATGCAGGACGGGCGCATCATCGAAGAAGGCGACCGCGATCGTATCTTCGATGCGCCGAAGGAGGCCTATACCCGCAAGCTGCTGTCCGCGATCCCGGCGCTCGATCTCAACCAGACCGGCGGCGTCACCCTCAAATGGCGTCTGGAGGCCTGAGATGAACACGGAAACCAAGACCGGCGCGATCGCGGCCGAACTCCATGCGATCGCCGATGCCGAGCCCTTCGTCACCCGCTTCCTCGTGCGCAACCTTCGGACCGGTGAAACCATCGGCCGCGGCGAGCGTGAGGAGACACCGTCGGCCAGCACCCGCAAGACCTCGATCATGATGGCGGCGCTGAAGGCCGTGGCCGAGGGGCGGCTCGATCTCAACGAGCGCATCACCTACGAAGCACGCCTCGCCCAGGAAGTGGCGAGCGGCATGTTCCGCTACCTGACGCCCGGGATCGTCATTTCGCTGCGCGACGCGATCGTCGGCATGATGGTGCTGAGCGACAATGTCTGCACCAAGATGGTGTTCGAGCGACTGACGCTCGAGGAGGTCGACGGCTACTGCAAGGCGCTCGGCATGGTTGGCACGCACCACCGCTTCCTCATACCGCCGCTGGCCCTGAAACCGGATCATTCGCTCGCCGATGTCACGACGACGACGGCCGCCGATCAGGTGATGCTGCTGGAATTGATCCTGGCCGCCGAGCACGATGCCGCGGCTGCGGCGAAGCTTGGCATTACGGTCGAGCTGGCCGCCTTTGCCGTGCAGACGTTGAAGAATCAGGTTCTCCGCTACGGCATCCGCGCGCGGCTGCCCTTCGATACGGTCGCCGCCTGCAAGGGTGGTCGTGGCAAACGCGGCCGCATGGATGCCGGTGTCGTCTATCGCGACGGCAAGCCGCTCTACGCCATTGCTGCCTTTACCGACGGTGTGCCCGCGCTGATGCCCGACGGTACGCCCGGCTACACCATCGCGCTCGAAACCATCGGCAAGCTGTCGCAGGCCTGCTGGCGCGCATTTTGAACCGACAACCAACAACAAGAGAGAGGAACCCATGAAAACCATACTTCTTGCCGGCACCATGCTGATGAGCGCGATCGCACTCGGCCATGCGCGCGACCTGACGGTTGCCCAGAGCTCGGACATCCGCAGCAACGAGCCCGGCGTCAACCGCGACGGCAACACCGACTCGGTGATCTTCCACATCGTCGAAGGCCTGGTCGGCTACGCCGAAAACGGCGAAGTGAAGCCGCTGCTGGCAAAGAGCTTCGAGGCCTCCGCCGATGGCCTGACCTATACGTTCAAGCTGCGCGACGACGTGAAGTTCCACAACGGCAAGCCGCTGACGGCCGAAGACGTGGTCTGGAACTGGAACCGCTACATGAAGCCGGAGACCAAGTGGACCTGCGCCGCTGACTTCGACGGCAGCAAGTCGATCAAGGTGACGAATGTCGCCGCCACGGATGCATCCACCGTGACCATGAGCATCGAGAAGCCCTCGGCGGTCTTCCTCGGCCTGATGGCGCGGCCGGAATGCGGCTACACCGGCATCGTCTCCCAAGAATCCGTCGGCGCTGACGGCGCCTATGTCGCGCCCATCGGCACCGGCCCGTTCAAGTGGGCCGAGTGGAAGAAGGGCGAATACGTCCGGCTCGAAAAATACGCCGATTACGTTTCGCCCGCCAATGACGGCAAGCCGGATGGCATGGTCGGCTCGAAGCGGCCGCTCGTCGACGGCATCAAGTTCATGGTGATCCCGGATGCGTCGACGGTAAAGACCGGCCTGCTTTCGGGCGCGCTCGATACGGCCGAAGTCTCGGCTGATCTCATTGCCGAGTTCAAGGACAGCGACACGATGCAGCTCATCGTCAAGCGCAACAACGGCAAGAACCTGCTCTACTTCCAGACCCGCGACAAGGTGCTGAGCAACGTGGCTGTGCGTCGCGCCATGGCCGAAGCGCTCGACCTTGACCAGCTCGTCGCTGCCGTCTCCAACGGCACCGGTGAAGCCAACGCATCGATGGTCTCGGCCGACTCGATCTTCTACTCCGACGTCCAGAAGAAGAAGATCCCGATTGATCTGGAAAAGGCGAAGAAGAACCTCGCCGATGCCGGCTATAACGGCGAGCCGATAACCATCATCGCCAACAAGCGCGGCAACGTGCCGAGCTTCCCCGCTGCCGTCGTCGCCCAGGCGATGATGCAGCAGGTCGGCCTCAACGTGCAGATCGAAGTGCTCGACTATGCGACCCAGGTCGATCGTCGCCGCTCCGGCAACTACCAGGTGATATCGCAGTCGGTGTCGCCGCGTCTCGATCCGGCGCTGATGTACAGCTTCTATGTCGGCAACAAGGACAAGAACGCCTCGCTGATGTGGGACAACCCGAAGGCGATCGAGCTGATGAAGGCGGCCTATGTCGAGGCCGATCAGGCCAAGCGCCAGGCGATCTTCGACGAGTTTCACCAGCTGATGCTCGAAGAGGTCCCCGGCATCTTCATGTACGACATGGTCGACATCTGGGGCGCCACCAAGAAGCTGCATGGCCAGCCGGTCTGGCAGTCCAACACCCGTCTTTGGGAAGTGACGCTCGACGACTGATGCGGGCGTAGCCCTTCCTCTCCAGCGGATGGCGGCCGTTTGCCGCCCTCCGCACCTCCCTAGACAAACTGCTGATGCGACCGCGCCCCGCGCCGTCGCAAAAGGATGATTGATGCCAAATCCAGCCGCACGAACCGCCCTTGTCGAAACGATCGAAGCGCTGAAGCCCGAATTCGCCGCAATGAGCGACGCGATCTGGGACCACGCGGAACTGAGTTTTCATGAGGAAAAGTCGGTAGCGACACAGATCGCCATGCTTGAGAAGCACGGGTTTCGCGTGTCGCGCGGGCTGGCGGAGATCGACACCGCTTTCGTCGGCGAGAGCGGGCAGGGCCTGCCGGTGATCGCCTTTCTCGGCGAGTTCGACGCGCTGGCTGGTTTGAGCCAGGTAGCCGGCGTTGCCGAAGCGCACGCCGAAGTCGACGGCGGTACGGGCCATGGCTGCGGCCACAATCTGCTCGGCACCGGCTCGCTGCTCGCCGCTGTCGCGCTTGCCCGCTACCTCAAGGAAAACGGCTTGCCGGGCACGGTGCGCTATTACGGCTGCCCCGGCGAGGAAGGCGGCTCCGGCAAGACCTTCATGGCGCGCGCCGGCATCTTTGCCGATGTCGATACGGCGCTGACCTGGCACCCGGCACCCTTCAACGGCGTGCGCTCGACCAACAATCTCGCCGTTCTCGAAATCTACTATCGCTTCAAGGGCGTGGCCGCGCACGCGTCGAACGGTGCCCATCTCGGCCGCAGCGCGCTCGATGCGCTGGAACTGATGAATGTCGGCGTCAACTTCCTGAGGGAGCATATGCCGCAGGATTGCCGCGTGCACTATGCGATCACCGATGCCGGCGGCAAGGCAGCAAACGTCGTCCAGGCCCGTGCCGAGGCGCTCTATCTCGTGCGTGCGCCGCAGATGCCGGAGGCCCTGGCGCTCGCTGCCCGCATCGACAAGATCGCCAAGGGTGCGGCGATGATGACGGAGACCGAGGTCGAGATCGTGTTCGACCGCGCGGCGACCAACCTGCTGCCCAACATCGCGTTGGAAACGGCGATCCACGACAACATGGTGGCGCTCGGCCCGGTGCCCTTCGACGAGGCGGATATCGCCTTTGCCAAGGACATCCAGAAGACGCTGACGGCCGAAGCAATCTCGAGCAGCATCCGGCTCTATCAGATCAAGGCCGACGTTTTCGCCAACAGCCGCATGGACGGTTCGACCGGACTGCATCTCGGCCTGCGCGATTTCGAGGGGCAGTCGCATTTCCGCGCCGGCTCGACCGATGTCGGCGACGTCAGTTGGATCACGCCGACGGCGCAATGCTGGGCGCCTGCCTGGGCGATCGGCACGGCGCCGCACACCTGGCAGGTGGTAGCGCAGGGCAAGAGCCCGGCCGCGCACAAGGCGTTTGCCCACGCGGCAAAATCACTGGCCACGACCGGTCTCGACCTGATCCTCGACGCCGATCTCTTGGCGCGGGCAAAGGCCGAATGGCGGGAAAAGACCGAGGGCAAACCGTACCAGTGCCCGATCCCTGATCATATCGGTCCCAAGCTCTGATTTCACTTTTTCGATGCTTGCAAACGCCCGCGCCACCCCGCGGGCGTTTCGTTTTGTGGGCGTCCGGAACGCCTGCCCGTCAAGCGCACGCGCCTTTGATTGGTGCCCGACTCTTGACGCGAATCGCAAGCTCCGGCATCTCTGTTACGGAGTTTTCCGAATAAGTGCCAATTGGCCGTATTTGAATTGAATCTCTGTTAGCGCGATGGGGCGCCGTTGGGCCGCTGACGCGCGCAAGGAGTATGGCAGAATGAATATGACGGCAACCCAGGCAAGACAGGACGCAGGCCACGCCCAGGCCCGGCGCCCGGCCGACGAGGCAATCGCGGCGGATGCCCGCGCGCTTTCCGAACAGTTGAAGGCGATGCGCGAGCGCCTGTTCCCGCCGACAGCGATGAAGACGCTGCGCAGCTTCACCTCGGGCGAGGCGGCCAAGCTGATCGGCGTTTCCGACGGTTACCTGCGCCAGCTTTCGCTTGCCGGCGAGGGACCGCAGCCCGATACCGGGCTTGGTGGCCGCCGTTCCTATTCGCTCTCCGACATCAATGCGCTGCGCCGGCATCTGGCCGAACAGGCTCTTGCCAAGGGCAACGCCGCCAAGGCGCGCAGCTATCTGAAATGGCGCGATGCGGAAGCGGGTGAACATCTGCAGGTGATCTCGGTCACCAACTTCAAGGGCGGCTCCGGCAAGACGACCTCTTCGGTGCACATCGCGCAATATCTCGCCATGACCGGCCACCGGGTGCTTGCCGTCGACCTCGACCCGCAGGCGTCGCTCTCGGCCCTCTTCGGCTACCAGCCGGAGCTCGACCTTACCGGCAACGACACGCTCTATGGCGCGATCCGCTACGACGCCGAAGCGCGGCCGCTGAAGGACATCATCCGCAAGACCTATTTCGACGGTCTCGATCTGGTGCCCGGCAATCTCGAACTGCAGGAGTTCGAGCACACGACGCCGCAGGCTCTGGGCGCGCGCCAGAACGGCACGGACGCGGGGCCGCTGTTCTTCGCCCGCGTTCAGGCAGCGCTCGCCAGCGTCGCCGACGACTATGACGTCGTCATCATCGACTGCCCGCCGCAACTCGGTTACCTGACACTGTCGGCGCTGTGTGCCTCGACGTCCGTCGTCGTCACCGTGCATCCGCAGATGCTCGACGTCGCCTCGATGAACCAGTTCCTCTACATGACGTCGGATCTGCTCAGCGTCGTGCGCGAGGCCGGCGGCGAACTGAATTTCGACTTCCTGCGCTATCTCGTCACCCGCTTCGAGCCGAATGATGGGCCGCAGGCACAGATCGTCGGCTTCATGCGCTCGCTCTTCGGCGACCGCGTGCTGACGTCGGCCATGGTGAAATCGACGGCGGTTTCCGATGCCGGCCTGACGAAGCAGACGCTCTACGAGGTCGGGCGGGAGAACTTCACCCGCGCCACCTATGACCGCGCGATCGAATCGCTGAACGCCGTCAACGGAGAGATCGAAACGCTCATTCACGCGGCTTGGGGGCGCTGACCGATATGGCTGGCAACCGCAAAAACGAACTGCGCGCACTCTTTTCGGGCAATGTCGCCCCGGCGGCGCCTGCCGCAGAAGTGGACGACAAGGCGCCTGCCGCACCAAGCGTGCAGCCGGCAAAGCCGGTCGTCGTCCCTGCAGCCCAGGCCGACGTGCCGCGGGCGGCCTCCGGCGCGATCAAGGCCATGGGGCTTTCGCTCGGCAGTATCACCCGCGAGGCGGAAGAGGCGCGCGCACTGCGCGAGGCCCTGCACCAGGGCGAGCGCGTCGTCGAGCTTGATCCGGAACTGATCGACGCGTCCTTCGTCGGCGACCGCCTGACCGATGGCGAGACCGACGATCCGGAATTCCTGGCGCTCGCCGACAGCATTCGCGACAGTGGCCAGCAGTCGCCGATCCTGGTGCGCCCGCACCCGCAGAAGCAGGGCCGCTACCAGACGGCTTACGGCCATCGCCGCCTCAACGCCGTGCGCAGCCTCGGCATCAAGGTCAAGGCCATCGTCCGGCCGCTGACCGATGACGAGCTGGTGCTGGCGCAGGGCAAGGAAAACGCCGAGCGGCGCAACCTGTCCTTCATCGAGCGCGCCATGTTTGCGTCCGCTCTTGCCGACCGCGGTTTCGACCGCAAGGTGATCGGCGAGGCGCTCGCAGTGCAGAAGAGCGAGCTGTCGCGCCTGCTTCAGGTGGCAGAAGGCGTGCCGCCGGCGATCGCCCGCGCCATCGGCCCGGCGCCGAAAGTCGGCCGCGAACGCTGGATGGCCTTCGGCGCGCTGCTTGAGGATATGGCGACCGTGGAACTGGCGCAGGAAGAGTGCCGCTCGCGCCGCTTCCTCGAAGCCGAAAGCGACCAGCGGTTCCAGATCGTCTTCACCCGCCTGTCGCGCAAGCCGAAGCCGGATGCAGCGGCGACCAAGCCGGAAACGCTGGTCGACGCCGGCGGCCGCGCCTTTGCCAAGCTCAAGCGCGACGGCAAGAATGCCCGCATCGAGTTCTCGGCCGATGTCGATCCCGCCTTCATCGACGAGGTGGTCGAGCTGCTTGCCAGGCATCATGCGGTGTTTGCGTCCGGCCGCGAAGGCTGAGCGAAGCCTACGTCTTAGATACGTCCGATCGGGCCCGCGTGATGCGCTCACGCGGGCCCGATTCGTTTTCCCGCTGGAGCCGGTGGCGACCCACCGCGGGCATACCTTTGTGAGCGCCGATATCGCCTTCATCCAAGAAATATTTTTGCCCGTATGAGGGCGGCGACGGGATGTCGCGGCCGCCTTGGGACGTCGGGCCTTGCCGTTGCATCAAGCCCACAGAAAGACGGCAATCGACCGCCGAGTCCGGTTCGAAACGGGGCGTTGGAAGGGACTTGTTAACCTTCATTTCCTATCGCTTAGAAGGCCCCGCGGCGATGTCTCTAGCTCTTCCAGGACCCATGCGTATTCCCAGGACAAACTTCTCACAGGCTGCTTTGCATGATGCAAACCAGGCGGATTATTTCGATGGTCCGCAGGATGATGCGTTGAGCGGTATGCCCACCCATGAGGCGGACCCCGCCGACCCCTATCAGTTGTACGAGGCGCCGGCGGCGCCCCGCCGGCCGGCAAACCAGCAGGCCGAAACCGCGAGCCGTGCGACCCGCCTCTATGGGCAGGGTTCCGCCTACGCTCCTGCACAGGTGACGTCGACGATGAGCGAACCCTTGCCGACCCTCTCGGAGATTGCCGGCCACTACGGTGATTCCACCTGGGAGAGCCATTTCTTCCTGGCCCCGAACGTGCGCTTTACCCGCACGCCCGAGCGCGAATTCATGAAGCGGCGCGCGCCGCAGGTCGATGAAAACGAAACGGTTACCGAAGCCGAAGAGGCGATCGTCGCGGTGGCGGCGGAGCCTGCTCCGGTCGTCGTCGAGCCCGTCGCGACGGCTCCGGTCGAACCCGCGCCGATCGAAGCTTCGGCCGCTGCTGCTGACGAGGTGCTGCAGGCCGAGGTCGCGCTGCCGTCCTACAGCCCGTCCGAACTGCTGCGCATGCTGACCAACCAGTTACCGACCTGGACCGCGGCACAAAACACGATCGAGCCGGCCATGCTCGAGCGCGTCGAATCGCCGGCCGATGAGGGCGTGGCCCTCGCGCCGGTTCTGACGACGCCGATCGCCGTTTCCGCACCGGTCGCCGAAGTGACGCCGACGTCCGCTCCGACCTCAGCCGAAGCTGCCGTCGACCAGAGCGCTGCGCATTCCGTCTTCCTGTCGGATTTCGCCTTCTTCGAATTCGGCCCGGCCGACGATGCAGACGTTGCGGGCGCCGAAGCCGTGCATCCGAAGCCCTTTGTCGAGACGCCCGCGCCGGCTGCGATGACGCCTGTTATCACTCCCGTCGCCGTTGCGCCCGTTGCGGTCACGCCGCCAGCGCCCGTGCGCCCGGTTGAAATCCGCCGCGTGCCGCCGACGGCGATCACCTCGCTGTTCCGCGTCGTGGACGTTCGTGGGGCAAAGCCCGAGGATATGCCGGCATCGCAGCCGCTTGCCGACGTTGCCCCGGCTCCCGTTGCCGTGGCTGAAGAACCGGCGTCTGTCGCTGCCGCTGACATCATCGACGCCGAACCGGTCGAAATCGAACAGCCGGCGCCGGTCGCCACGAAGGCGGCGATCACCATGCCGGCGCAGGTGACCCGCGCGCCGAGCAACATGCCGGCCATCGGCAAGACCGACCGCGCGCCGAGCGCCGACGGCTACGAGTTCCCGTCCGAGGAGCTGCTGCAGGAAGCGCCTGTCGGCCAGGGCTTCTTCATGACGCAGGAGCAGCTGGAACAGAATGCCGGCCTGCTTGAAAGCGTGCTCGAAGACTTCGGCGTCAAGGGCGAGATCATCCATGTGCGTCCCGGCCCGGTCGTCACGCTCTATGAATTCGAGCCGGCACCCGGCGTGAAGTCATCGCGCGTCATCAACCTTGCCGACGATATCGCCCGCTCCATGTCGGCGCTTTCGGCCCGTGTCGCGGTCGTGCCCGGCCGCAACGTCATCGGTATCGAACTGCCGAATGCGACCCGCGAGACCGTCTATTTCCGCGAGCTGATCGAATCCGTCGATTTCCGCAAGACCGGCTACAAGCTGGCGCTTTGCCTCGGCAAGACGATCGGTGGCGAGCCAGTCATTGCCGAACTCGCGAAGATGCCGCATCTGCTTGTCGCCGGCACCACCGGCTCGGGCAAGTCGGTCGCGATCAACACCATGATCCTGTCGCTGCTCTATCGCTTGAGCCCGGATCAGTGCCGCTTGATCATGGTCGATCCTAAGATGCTCGAACTCTCCGTCTACGACGGTATCCCGCATCTGCTCACTCCCGTCGTTACCGACCCGAAGAAGGCGGTCATGGCGCTGAAGTGGGCCGTTCGCGAGATGGAAGACCGCTACCGCAAGATGTCGCGGCTCGGTGTGCGCAACATCGACGGCTACAACCAGCGCGCCGCCGCTGCCCGCGAAAAGGGCGAGCCGGTCATGTGCACGGTCCAGACCGGCTTTGAGAAGGGCACCGGCGAGCCGCTGTTCGAACAGCAGGAAATGGACCTGGCGCCGATGCCCTATATCGTCGTCATCGTCGACGAGATGGCCGACCTGATGATGGTCGCCGGCAAGGAGATCGAAGGCGCGATCCAGCGGCTGGCCCAGATGGCGCGCGCTGCCGGTATTCACCTGATCATGGCGACGCAGCGTCCCTCGGTCGACGTCATTACCGGCACGATCAAGGCGAACTTCCCGACCCGCATCTCGTTCCAGGTGACCTCGAAGATCGACAGCCGCACGATCCTCGGCGAACAGGGTGCCGAGCAGCTGCTCGGCCAGGGCGACATGCTGCACATGCAGGGCGGCGGGCGTATCGCCCGTGTCCACGGTCCGTTCGTCTCCGATCTGGAAGTTGAACACGTGGTCGCGCATCTGAAGACGCAAGGCCGCCCGGAATACCTCGACACCGTCACGGCGGAAGAAGAGGAAGAAGAGCCGCAGGAGGAGACCCCGGTCTTCGACAAGAGCGCGCTTGCGTCGGAAGACGGCAACGAACTCTACGACCAGGCGGTCAAGGTGGTGCTGCGCGACAAGAAGTGCTCAACTTCCTACATCCAGCGCCGCCTCGGCGTCGGCTACAATCGCGCGGCCTCGCTGGTCGAGCGCATGGAAAAGGAAGGCCTCGTCGGACCGGCAAACCATGTCGGCAAGCGCGAGATCATCTACGGCAACCGCGACCATATGAGCGCGCCCGACAACGACGACATGGATTGATACCGGTCGCAGGCGTCGCCCAAAACACGGATATCAAGCCGTCGCTGGCAGATTGTCGGCGGCGGCTTTTCTATTGTCGCGTTGCTGGTAGTGTCGCCTGCGCCAGGAGCGGCCGTGATGCTTCCGGCCCTGATATCGCGCATGGGATGATCTGATCGGTGCAGGCAGTAACGCATCGTCGCAATGAGACACCGATCTGGCCAAGCCTGACGCTTGCTCTCATCCTTCATGCTTTCGCCGCGCTGGCGCTTTTCCTCCTCCCGTCAACGAGGCCACCTGTTCCGATCCCGGACGAGGGGATCGCCGTTCAGATACTGGAATTGCCGCCCCCACGCCCTGAGGTGGTGCAGCCAGTTCTCGGATCGCAAAATGCCGTCGCACATTCCGTTGGGGAGACGGCGCCTGCTACGGAAAGAGCGACGCCGCCACAGGCTGCCCAGCCGATGGTGCAAGCGAAGCGGTTCTTCTCGGCGGCGATACTGGCCGATTCACGCAGCAGACAGGCGCTGGAAGGACTTTCGCAGCTTGCCGCCGATGAGCGGATCGTCCAGCTCTGCAATCTTGAGGCAATGGAGCAGGTTCATCGCTGGCGCGTCGACTTTAACCCCGACTTGCTCGTCGCCTACGCCACGTCGAATATCCGCCTGACGGGCCGGGACCTCCGCGCCGATGGCGCCGCCTTTCGCAGCAGGGGGCGTTGGTTCAACATCAAGTTTGGCTGCGCTGTTGCGCCGGATATCAAAAGCGTCGTGCGGTTCGACTTTCAGGTCGGCGATGAAATTCCCAAAAGCGAGTGGGAGGCACACTTCCTTCCTTCAGGCGCCGAAGCCCACTGAGCGTCGCCATGGCCAGGGTCCGCCTGCACTCGGCGCATTTTGGTCAGGTACCGGACGAGAACAGGCCGCGAAGGGGATCACGCCGGGGCCGGTCCGCCTTTGGCGTGGCCTGCGCGGCAGCAGTGCTTGAGTTGCTTGCCGGATCCGCAAGGGCAGGGGTCGTTTCCGCGCAGTTGCAGGCGACCGACAAGCGGCAGAAGTGCTGAGGAGGGAAGGAGGTTGGCGATCAAGATCGCCAGCCTGGCGGACATGCCGGGAATGACCAGCCGCCGCCGGGCCTTGAAACCGCGCCAGGCGCATCTTGCCACGTATTCCGGTGTGGCTTTCGGAAGCGCTTTGAACAAAGCCGCCCTGTTGGCGCCGGATTTTTCGAGGAATTCGGTCGACACCGGTCCCGGCGCAACGCAGGTCACGGTTACGCCCGTCTTTCGCGTCTCCTGGTAGAGCGCCTCGGAAAAGGAGCGAACGAAGGCTTTGCTCGCATAATACATCGCCATGTACGGGCCGGGCGTGAAACTGGCGACGGAGGCCAGGTTGATGATGCCGCCGCGACCGCGCGCGACCATGCCCGGCAACAGGTGCAAAGTCAGGGCCGCTAGCGCCCGTACATTGACGTCGATCATGCCAATCTGGTCGGCAATCGGCAAAGCGGTCGCCGCGCCGCGCAGGCCATAGCCGGCGCTGTTGACAAGAACGTCGCATGCGAGGTCTTCGCGCGCGAGAAATTCGTCGAGGATGCGCGTGGCATCTGGGGCGGCAAGATTGACTGGCAAGGAGAAAGCCTCGCCGCCCGCCTGGTTGATCGCAGCCTCCACGACGCGCAAGCCTTCGATGGACCGCGCGACCAGAACGACCGGCGCGCCGTCTCGCGCGGCAAGCTCGGCAATTGCTCTGCCGATGCCCCGGGACGCTCCGACGACGACAATGGCGGCTCGTGGTGATTGCTGCAATGTCATGCGGAAGGCTCCGGCGCAGCGATGGGCGCGTTGTCGGCTTTCGTAAGGCCCGTCACCTCGTCTGCGATCTCGCCGTTCAATATTTCCTCGAAACGCGCCAGGGCGCGCGCGACGTTGGCGCCGTCCATGACGCGGTGGTCATAGTGGATTCTCACGGTAACCGATCCGTCGTCACCGATCGGCCCATAGTTGAAGATGGTCGTCAGCGGCGTCAGCGGATTGAGCGATTCAGCACCCAGGCCGGAATAGACAGATAATTGGAAGGTGCCGAAGCGGTGGCCCCGTTGGCGCCCCATGTTCAGGCTGAGCCACATCAGCAGCCGCCGCAACGGCGCCGGCAGGCGCGCGATCTTCAACGCCCGCCGAAATTCCTTGATCTCGAGCACGGGACGGGAACGGGCCTCCTGGAGCAGGGCGCTCAATTCGGCAATGGATCGCCGTTCGGGTGTCTTGATCGTGCTGAGAAGAACGACGCGCTCGCCTTCGTACTCGCGCTCGTGCGCCACGGACGCGATGCTTCCGGGGTACTCATAGAGTTGCGGTCTCGGAAGCTTGACATAGGCCCGGCGGAAATCTGGCGTCTCCTGCGAGAGTAACCCGTAGCCCTTGAGAAACAACACCATCCACGAGGGCCGATCCGAGCGGCTTGCGCGGGCTTTGTGCAACGCACTGATGTCCATCTGCCGCTGCACCGTGACCCGAGGCACGCCGATGGAAAATCGCATCAGATCGCCGACGAGGCGTCGTGCGGCGGAAAGCTTGATCGGTCGGCCCCGCATAGTGCCACCTCTAGTAGATATAGGGTATAATTCGCTTCGTCCTGTCCATGTATTCGCGATATTCGGGCCCGAAGAATTCCAGCATCAGGCGCTCCTCCTTGCCCACGCGCAGGAAGAAAAGAACAGCGAATCCAACAAGCCCCGCAACTCCGACCACCCAGTTCGACAGCAGCAGCATCTGGCCGAGGCCCATAAGCAGGAAGCTCGTATACATCGGGTGGCGGACGGTGGCGTAAGGGCCGGTGCTGATCAGCTTGTGTTTTTCGCGGATTTCCAGCGAAATGGACCAGTTGCGGCCAAGTTCCTTGTGCGTTCGACGGAAGGTCCAGATCGCCGCGGCGAACACAAATGCCCCAAGTCCGACCAGCCATGGTTGGGCGACGTAGTCGGCAAACCTCGGAATTCCTGTCGCGACATAGAGTGCTGGCACAATGGCAAGGCCGAGCGAAGCAGCAGCCAGGCCAATCGTATCGGTCGTCGATCGACGGTTGCTCATCACCCGCACACGCCTTGCACGGCGTTCGAACGGGTAACGGACGACATACCAGGCAATGATGCCCACGACCCAGACGATTTCGCCGATGGAAGCGGCAGACATGTTCACGTTGGCTCACCCAAGCTCTTTTGTGCGGATGCTGGTCCGCAGGTGGCAATCACGCACGAGACTGCCATGCGTCGCTCGGACCTGACAAGGCAATAAAACCGCAGCGGCCGAGACCGCCGTTGACGGGCGATGGAGGCGCTTCCTTGTGCCTGGTCAGGTGTGGCGTGGTGTGCTTGCCCGCTAGCCGCCGTTCATCTCACGCAGCCGCGTGATGAATTGCTGCGGCCTCAGCCAGATGCCAGGTGTCTTGTAACCCATGGAGCGCGCGATGTCGGCGACGAAAGCGTTGCAGTTGTAGATCGACGCCTGCCAGAAGCGGGCTTCGGATTTGAGCTTTCGGATCTTGGCAACGACGTCGCGGTATTGCGCCTCCGTCAACATGACGCGCCAGCTCGCCGACCTGTACTGTTCTTCGAGGTCGCCGTCGCTGGCGCCAGTTTCGGCCGGGACCGGCAGAAGGTGGCCAATAACATAGGGAGCTGTATCGCTTGTCGCGGGTGCAAGTCCCGCAACTTCCGGATTGACCATTGCTCCGGACTTGCTGAGCTGGCCGAAGATTACATAGGAGTGCCCGTAACTGAGCGCATAACGAGAGCGGAACTCGATGAAGTAGCCCTGATTGCTCTGTTGCGACGTGCCCGCATAGCTTGAGACAAACCGCGGCTGTGGGCCCTTATCTTGCGATTGACACGCCGTGAGCGCCAGTGTGGCCAATACGGCGAACGAAATAAGACCTCGTGAACGCATCATTCCTGCGCCATCTTTCCCGAATTCTGATGAGCACGCGAGAATGCCACCTAAGGCTTTCGGTCCGCGCGCCCCTACGAGTGGCCGGGCTGGCCACGATCAGATAGGGCGGGGAGGACGATGGTCCTCCCCGAACCAAGGTCAGAGTTATTTGTAAACGGGCGCCGGTTCTGCGGCCACCGGTGGTGGGGCCTTGCCTTTGCCTTTGCCGATGGTTCCGCACGCCGCGAGGCTGGCGACGGAAAGCAACGCAACTGTAACGATTAGGATTCTGCTCATCAATATGTCCTTTCCTCTGTGGTCGGAATGGTTATTCGAAGGCAACGCTTACAGTATTAGTAGCAATTCACGATTCGGCCTAGTGCGGAAAGAGCACACTCCCTGTCCGCTTTATCCTTACCAAAATCCAAACTGTGTTTCGGAACATTCCCGCCCTACTCCAATACGGAAGAGAGATAGAGTACGCTATCAAATGATCAATACCGGAGTTCCAATTGGTGTCCGTGCGTAGAGATCGACTATATCATCATTGGTTAGACGTATGCAGCCGTTTGAAACGGCCTGGCCTATAGTCCATGGTGCATTCGTGCCGTGGAGCCGGAACTTGGTGTCCTGTCCATTGCGATAAAGGTATAGAGCCGACGCGCCCAAAGGGTTGTGAGGGCCGCCTGTAACGCCGCCGGCGTATTGCGCCAGTTCCGGCTTGCGTCGGATCATGCTTGCGGTGGGCGTCCATGACGGCCACTCGGCCTTGCGGCCGACGACGGCTCGCCCTTTGAGTGTGAGCCCTTCCTCTCCGACGCCGATTCCGTAACGCATCGCCCATCCGCCGTTTTCGATCGAATAGAGGTAGCGTTGCGATGTATCGACGAGAATTGTCCCGGCCGGTTCCTTGCCGTCATACCGGACGTGTCTCTTTCGGTAGCGGGGATCCACACCCGGTGTGCCACCGTACAGCGATGGGAACGAAACGCCCTGCCAGCTTGAACTGCACCCGGCCAGCAAGCCAAGGCTGCTGATAAACAGGGCTCTCCGAGTAATGCGCTGATTGTCCATCTTTACCTGCTGAGAAAAATGGTACACCCCGACTCGCTTTTAGCATTACAATATTTGCCGGCAAAGTTCCGATCAGTCAAACTAAACCCTGCGTCAGCCTATGCGGTCGGAACAGGAGATATTTTTGCACGTTCCGCGGGAAAGTCTGCGCAAGAGTGATGTATTCGTGCGGACGAATCTGAATCGTGCTCGGAAATCTCATTAAAACTGCTGGTGATTTTCACGGCTTTCTGTGGACGGTGGGTCGATAAATCTGTGCTGCGCATCAAATGCATGAAATGATTTGCGACATCGCACACACTCGGTTGGTCGAGCGTGACAACTGGAAATGACGGTATGAATTTAGGCTTCACTGGCAAAGTCGCTGTGGTGACCGGCGCCGGTTCGGGAATCGGCGCGGCCGTATGCCGGCAACTCGCGGCCGAGGGCGCGGAAGTCATTGCTGCCGATGTCGATGCCGACGCAGTGCGCCTCGTCGTCGAAGATATTTGCGCGAATGGAGGCAAGGCCCATCACGTCGCGCTTGATGTCGCCGATTCTGCCGCCGTCGAAAAGCTGGTGAACTACGCCGTTCAGACCTGTGGTGGCCTGCATCTCGCAGTCAACAATGCCGGGATCGACGGCGTGCGCAAGGCAACCGCCGACTATCCAATCGACAGCTGGCACGCGCTGATGGACGTCAACCTTCACGGCGTTTTCTATTGTATGAAATACGAGATCGCGGCCATGGCGGCGCAGGGTGGCGGAGCGATCGTAAACACGACGTCCATTCTCGGTTCGGTCGCTCTGCCGACAGCCGCCGCCTACACGGCGGCCAAGCACGCAGTGGTCGGGCTGACGAAGGCCGCTGCGATCGAGTACGCCCGTAGCGGTATCCGCATCAATGCGGTGGCGCCCGGCTGGATCGACACGCCGCTATCGGGCGAAAATGCCGACGTGTCCAGCAGCCGGCGCATGATGTCGCTGCAGCCGATGGGACGCCGTGGCACGCCGCAGGAAGTGGCGGCCCTGATCTGTTTCCTGTTGTCGGAACAGGCAAGCTTCATCACGGGAAGCGTTCACCTCGTCGATGGCGCCTACACCGCTCACTAGCGGGCCGCGCACGCACCGTTCCAATCCCCTCCCGTTGTTCAAGGTACGAAGACGCGCGTCCGGCGTCGCGTAGCGTTTGCTGTGTGGTAGGAATAAAAACGTTTTTATTTTTCTTGAAAACGTTTTTATTGGCTGTTACCTCTAGTCTCCAGGAGAAAGCCTAAGCCTGGGAGGGTGCATGGCGACTGAGATGCACAGGGCGCGACGCACGCCGACGCCGACGATCAAGACCCTGGCGGAGATGACCGGCTATTCCATTGCCACGATCTCCAAGGCGCTGCGTGAATCGCCCGTGGTTGCGCCAGCGACCAGAGACATCATCTACAAGGCGGCACGCGAAGTCGGCTACCAGGCCAACGCTCGCGGCATGGCGCTTCGCACCGGCAAGAGTTTTCAGGCGGCCGTGCTGATGCCGGTGACGGCCGCGCGCGACTATGAATGGGACGGCGTTGAGTACACCCAGACCCTGAGCGGCATCAGCCAGGCGCTCGAAGGTACCGACTACCGCATGTCCGTGCATGTCATCCGCGATGCCGCCGATGGCGCGGATGCGGCGCGCCGCATCGTCGACCAGGGGCTTGCCGACGGTCTGATCTTCTCCGGCATTCTCGCCGACGATCCGCGCATCGATCTGCTCGTCGGCGAGGATTTCCCCTTCGTCTCGATGGGACGTTGCCGCGGGGATCTCGACTATGCCCATGTCGACATCGACAACGAATGGGCCGCGCATGCGGCTACCGCGCGGCTGATCGCCGGCGGCCACCGGCGGATCGCGCTGGTCAATCCGGAACGGCGGCTTTCCTACGCGCTCGACAGGATCGACGGCTTCGTCCGGGCGTTTCGCGAGGTCGGCCTGGAAGCCCCGACGGATCTGATTGCCGAGGGTGATCTCTCGACCCATTTCGGACGGCAGACGGTGATCGATTTCCTGCAATTCGACGACGCGCCGACCGCCTTCGTCTGCATCAACGAATCCACCACGCTCGGCGTGCTCTCGGGCCTCGGCAGCCTCGGGCGCCAGGTCGGCGTCGATGTCGATGTCATCGCCTATGACGACATCAATGTCAGCGCCTATTTCACGCCGCCGATCACCACTTTCTATCAGCCGATCGAGGTGCTCGGTCGCACGCTCGGTCAATTCCTGTTGCGCCGCATGGAAGGGGAGGACCCCAAGGCGCTGAGGCAGGTCTTCCGGCCGACGCTGATTGAGCGCCAACCCGACAATCTCGGCGGCCGTCTGATCCAAAACTAATCATCCAAGGAGGAGAACCATGAAGAAACTGATGATTGCCCTGGCCATTGCGGCCCTTGCTTCGAGCGTGTCGCACGCCGCCGATCTTGGCGGCAAGCTCTTGAAGGTCGGCTCCGACACGACCTCGCCGCCGATGGAAAGCATCGATCCGGCAACCGGACAGGTCGTCGGCTTCGACGTCGATGTCGTCAATGCCGTCTGCGCCAAGATCAACTGCCAGGCCGAATTCATCACCACCGGCTGGGACGGCATCTTCGCGGCCCTCGACCAGGGCAGCTTCGACCTTGTCGCATCGGGCGTCTCGATCACCGAGGAACGCAAGAAGGCGATGGACTTTTCCGACCCTTACATCGTCAACAGTCAGGCGGTGCTGATGCGGGCTGACGACCAGGGCATCACGCTCGACGCCTTCAAGGACGCCGGCAGGAAGCTTTCGGCCCAGGCCAACACCACCGACGCCCAGGTTGCCGAAAGCGTCGTCGGCAAGGAGAACGTCGCCGCTTACGATACGTTCAGCGCCGCGATCATCGCGCTCAAGAACAAGGACGTCGACGGCGTCGTCATCAACGGCGCCAATGCGGCTGCCTACGAGCGCGAGTTCGCCGGCGAGCTCGTCGTTGCCATCAAGGATCTCGAATCCGATCCGCTGGGCCTCGTCTTCCGCAAGGGCGACGAAAACGTCGCGGCCTTCAACGAAGGCCTGAAGATGATCAAGGACGACGGCACGCTCGACCAGCTGATCAGCAAATACTGGGGCCTCAAGTAAGCCTTTGAAATCGATCGGATCTGGAGCGTGCCGCGCTCCGGATCGTCTGTTTGTCTGTCCTGTGCCCCCGGAGGAATGAATGTCGTTCCTGAGAAGCGTGCGTCCGAGCAATCTGATCATCCTGACCGCGCTGCCCTTCATCATCTATCTGTTCATTTCCTCCGGCGACTATCAGCGCTCGCTGCGGGCGATCCTCGGCGTCGAGAACGGCTCGTCGGCCTTCGTGCCGGGCTTCCTGGCGCTGGCGATCGCGTTTACCTCGGGCATCGCCGTGCTCGTGTTCTCGCGCGTCAAGGCGCCGCGCCCGCGGCTTGCGAACGTTGCGGCGCTACTCAATCTTGCTGCCGCCGCGGTTCTCGTCATCGGCCACAACATCCACCCCTTCATCGCATCCGTCGTCGCTAACGGCGTCGATCCGTTCAAGTCGACGCTGATCGTCAAGGGCGTGACGCCGCGGCAGTTGACGGAAGCCGCGGACCTGATGGTGCAGGGCGTCGAAGCCTGGCTGTTCCCCGCCTATCTCGCCGTTACGCTGATCGGCCTCGGGCTTCATTTCGTCAGCAGCCGTCCGGAGGCCCCTTCCGACGGAAAGGCGCGTCGCGTCACCCGCTGGATCCTTGGTCTCACCAATGGCGCCGGTTTGGTCTTCGTCTTCTTCTTCGCCCATATCGCCTTTGCGGCCGGGGTCGCGACCACCATCCGCGCCGCGATCGCCGCCTATATCCTGGCGGCGCTCATGGGCCTTGTCTGGGTCGGGTTGTTGCAACTGCATTCGACCGTCAGAACCAGCCTCTATTTTGCCATTGCCACCCTTGTGCTGGCGGTTGCGGCCGGCTGGTTCCTGATGCAACCGCGCGACACCTACGTGCTCGCCGGTACGCTTGAGGGCAAGGTCGGCATCGTCACCAACACGCCGGCGGGCCTGATCAGCGCGGTGCGCTTCGGCCAGTATGACGGCGCGCCGCAGACGGAAACGCCGGTGCGCACCTTCGTCGGCCCGGCCGAGGCTCTCGCCTCGATTGCCAAGGGTGAGGGCGTTTCAGGTGCCCTGCTGCCGGCTGCCTCCGCGCCCGCCGACATGCCCGTCCTCTGGAAGACCGAGGCGCTGAACGATCGCGATCGTGCCGCCGGTGTCACCGTTGCCGTGCTTGCGATCATCCTTGGCCTACTCACTTTCGGCGGCTATCTGCATCAGCGCCATCCGCTGGCGATCGGCTCGGAGTTCATCGTCGACACGATCCGCGGCATCCCGATGCTGGTGATCGTGCTCTATGTCGGCCTGCCCTTGAGCGGGGCGCTCAAGGACGCGACGCAAGGGGTTCTCGATCCGCCGAACCTCATGCGCGGCATCGTCGCCATGGCGCTTGCTTATTCGGCCTATCTTGCCGAAATCTTCCGCTCGGGCATCAACGCCATCCCCGTCGGCCAGATAGAGGCGGCGCGCAGCATCGGTCTCAACCGCTGGCAGACGGCGCGTCTCGTCGTGCTGCCGCAGGCCTTCCGCATCATCATCCCGCCACTCGGCAACGAACTGATCGCGATCCTCAAGGACACGTCGCTCTTGTCGATCCTGTCGATCCGCGACATCACCCAGCGCATGCGCGAGTTCCAATCGGCAAGCTTCCTGCCGTTTGCACCCTACAACTCGGCGGCGATCTTCTACATCTTCCTGACGCTGGCTGCGGCAAGCCTCGTGAACATGGTCGAGCGGAAATATGACATCAAGCACCGCTAGACCCCGCACGGTGCTGATCACGGGCACCTCCCGCGGCCTCGGCGCGGAACTCGCGCGGCTTTATGCCGAAGATGGCTGGCGGGTGATCGCCTGCCAGCGGAGGTCGATCTCGAGTGAAGGCTCGGCGGATCGCTTGGCGCTGGATGTTGCCGATCCGGCATCGATCGCCGCCCTTGGGCGGTCGCTACAGGGCGTCGCGATCGACCTGCTGATTAACAACGCGGCCGTGCGCGGCGATATCGGGGGCCTTGCGACGCTTGAGCCGGGCGATTTTCTCGACGTGATGCGGGTCAATGCGCTGGCGCCGCTCTTGGTGACGCGGGCGCTGCTTCCGAACCTGTGCGCCGGCAAACAGCCTGTCGTCGCCAATATCAGCAGCCGGGCCGGGTCGCTCGCCGAAGGCACGCTCGACGATGACGACGGCGACTATGCCTACCGCTGCTCCAAGGCGGCGCTGAACATGGCGACGGTCAAACTGGCCCAGGATCTGAAGCGCGACGGGATCTCCGTCGTTTCGCTGCATCCGGGCTGGGTGCAGACGGATATGGGGGGCAGCGACGCCGTCGTTTCGGTGGCTCAAAGTGCGACCGGGTTGAAGGCAATCATCGACCGCACAGGTTTGGCCGATAGCGGCAGTTTCCGCGCCTATGACGGGCGGCGGGTTTCGTGGTGACAGGACAGTGAATATGGCAGACAGAGATTTGAGAACCGAGCAGGAAATGGCGACGATCCGGGCCTGGCTCACCGAGACCTACGGCATCGAGGCGAGCCTGTCGCCGCTACCGGGCGAGCACGATCTCAACTATCGCGTCTCCGCCGCCGATGGCCAGGAATACCTGCTGAAGCTGCACGCCGCCGGCGATGCGGACGAACTCGACATGCAGGTGGCTGTGCTCGAACACCTCGCGGCCAAGGCATCGGGCCTGCCGATATCGCGGGCGTTTCGTGATCATTCAGGCGGTGTCACCAGCCGGGTCGAACTTCGAGGTCCGCGCACCGCACGGCTTCTCTCCTGGCTGCCGGGTGATATTTGGGCGAAGGCGTCGCGGCGCGATACGGCAAGCGCCGAAAGCCTCGGGCGCCTGCTCGCTGGTCTTGATCGCAGTCTCGAAGATTTTTCCCATGCCGGCGCCAAGCGGCTCTATGCCTGGGACATCGGCCGCGCCGACATGCACCGCAAGCATGTGGAGCTGATCGACGGCGACGACAAGCGCAACGCGGTCGATGCGATCCTCGACCGCTTTGCTGCGGCGGTGCTTCCGCGTCTGGCGTCGTGCCCGATGCAGGTCATTCACAACGACGCCAACGACTATAACGTGCTGCTCGACAAGGACGGAACCGTCAGCGGCCTGCTCGACTTCGGCGATATGGTTGAGACCTGGCGGGTGATCGAGATCGCCGTCGCTTCCGCCTATGCGCTGATCGGCACTGCCGATCCCGTCGGCACGGTCGCAGCCCTTGCCGGTGCCTACCACCAGGTCAATCCGTTGAGCGAGGTGGAAGTCGAACTGGTCTTCGATCTGGTCATGACCCGCTACGCCGTCAGCATGTGCATCGCGGCAAAGCAGATCCGCGACAATCCCGAAAATACCTATCTGCTCGTCAGCCAGGAGGACGTCTGGCGCGAACTCAATCGACTGGAGGGTGAGAACCGCGCAATCGCCATCGCGCGCATCCGCGACGCCTGCGGTTTCGCACCGATCCCGCAGGCCTCTGCCGTCGTTCGCTGGCTCGAAAAGAACGCGCATGACTTCGCGCCGATCGTTCAGCCCTCGGTCAAAAAGCCGAAGGTGACGGTGTTCGATTTCTCCGCTTCGGGGCCTGAATCCGCGCAGTGGGCAAACCTCGACGCGGCGGAAGCCGAAGCACGTATCATGGCCCAGATCGGCAGCGAACGGGCTGCCTTCGGCATCGGCCTTTATGGCGAGGATCGAGGGATCTATCAGGGTGACGCTTACGAGACATCGGTCGAGGGCGCACGGCGCTCGGTGCATCTCGGCGTCGACATCTTCGCGCCGGCAGGCGAGCCGGTCTCGGCGCCCTTTGCCGGCAAGGTCGCCTTTATCCACGACGATGCGGTCGCCTTTGGTTTCGGTCCGACCGTTCTGCTGGAACACGAGATCGAAAACGGCGTTCGCTTCTGGACGCTTTACGGTCACCTGTCACGCGGCAGCGTTGCCAGGCTCACCGACGGGCAAGCGATCGCCATGGGCGAAGTTTTTGCCACCTTCGGTTCCGCTGACGAAAACGGCAACTGGGCGCCGCATCTGCATTTCCAGGTCGTTACCGATCATCTCGGCCTTGGTGGGCAGATGCACGGCGTCGGCGTGGGTGACCAATGGCAGGTCTGGCGCGAGGTGAGCCCGGATCCGAGCGTCGTGCTTGGCCTTTCGGTTCCGGTCTCGGTGATCGTGCCGCGCGACAAGCAATTCCTGGTCCGAGAGCGCCATCGCCGCATCGGCCGGTCGTTGAGCATCGCCTATAGCGCCACCCCCTTGAAGATCGTTGGCGGCGAGGGCGCGCATCTGATCGACGAGGAAGGCACGCGCTGGCTCGACATGGTCAACAATGTCTGCCACGTCGGCCATTGCCACCCGCGCGTCGTCAAGGCGGCGCAGGCGCAGATGGGTAAGCTCAACACCAATTCGCGCTATCTGCACGACACGCTGGTCGAATATTCCCGCAGGCTCGCGGCGCAGTTTCCGGACCCGCTCAACGTCTGCTTTTTCGTCAATTCCGGCAGCGAGGCGAACGACCTCGCGATCCGCCTGGCGCGCGCCTATACCGGCAACCGCGACATCATCACCGTCGACCACGCCTATCACGGCCACCTGTCGAGCCTGATCGACGTCAGCCCCTACAAGTTCGCTGGCAAGGGCGGCGAGGGGCAGGCGTCCCATGTGAAGGTCGCCGAAATGCCGGACCTCTATCGCGGACGTTATCGCTACGACGACGCGGATGCAGGTCGCAAATATGCCGAGGACGTGCGCAACCAGGTTGCGGCCCTTGCCGCCGATGGTCGCCGCCCGGCGCTGTTCTTCAGCGAGGGCATTCTCGGCACCGGCGGTCAGCTGTCGTTGCCGGACGGGTATCTGCGTGACGCCTATGCGCATGTGCGCGCGGCCGGCGGCCTCTGCCTGGCCGATGAGGTGCAGGTCGGCTTCGGTCGCGTCGGCAGCCACATGTGGGCGCACGAGCTGCAGAGCGTTACGCCCGATATCGTCACCATGGGCAAGCCGATCGGCAACGGCCACCCGATGGCCGCCGTCGTGACGACCGAGGCGATCGCGGCTTCCTTTGCCAACGGCATGGAGTATTTCAACACCTTCGGCGGCAATCCGGTTTCGGCCGAGATCGGCCTTGCGGTGCTCGATGTCATCCGTGACGAGCGGCTGATGCATCATTGCCGCGTCGTCGGCGACCGGCTGATGGACGGCGCGCGAACGCTCGCTCAAAAGCATTCGATCATCGGCGATGTCAGGGGCCATGGCCTCTTCAACGGCATCGAGCTGGTACGAGACCGCGAGACGCTTGAGCCGGCCGCACGCGAACTCGATTTCGTCATCGCCGAAATGAAGCGCAAGCATCGGATTCTTCTGAGCAGCGAGGGGCCACACCACAATGTGCTGAAAGTGAAGCCGCCGGCGCCCTTCAGCGCCGAGGATTGCGACCGCTTCCTCGATGCGCTGGACGATACGCTTCAGCGTCTAAGCGTCTGAGACAAAAGACCAAAAACGGCCGCCTCCGGGCGGCCGTTTTGTCATTGCCCGCTCCTCTTAACAGCAAAATCGGATCGATGCGATTTTCCGCTTTACAAGAAAGTTAAACGTTTTTATCGTGCATATAAACGTTTAACTTGGTGCTGTATCTGGGCCATTGGCCACGGCAGCGCTCCGCCGGCAGGGAGGGCCCGTTGGCAGCGATCCGCATCGACAATTTGCGCAAAGGCTTTGGTTCGCTCGAAGTCTTGAAGGGTATCAACCTCGATATCGCCGACGGCGAGTTCGTCTGCTTCCTTGGGCCCTCGGGCTGCGGCAAGAGCACGCTGCTGCGCTCCATCGCCGGGCTCGAGGATCTCGATGGCGGCTCGATCCATCTGGGTGAGCGCGACATCACCGACGTCGCCTCGGCCAAGCGCGATATCGCCATGGTCTTCCAGAACTACGCGCTCTACCCGCACATGAACGTGCGCAAAAACCTGTCCTTCGGCCTAGCGCTGAATGGCATGAAGCGTGACGAGATCGAGCGCCGCGTCGAGAACGCCGCCGACATTCTGCGCATCAAGGAACTGCTCGCCCGCAAGCCGCGCCAGCTTTCCGGCGGCCAGCGCCAGCGTGTGGCGATCGGCCGCGCGATCGTGCGCGAACCGAAGCTGTTCCTTCTCGACGAGCCGCTGTCGAACCTCGATGCTGGCCTGCGCGTCACCATGCGCGTCGAGCTTGCAGCGCTGCACGAGCGCCTCGGCGTGACGATGATCTACGTGACCCACGATCAGGTCGAGGCGATGACGCTGTCGGACCGCGTCGTGGTGCTCGACAAGGGCAAGGTCAGCCAGTTCGGCACCCCCCTCGAACTGTTCTACCAGCCGGCGAACCTGTTCGTTGCCGGCTTCATCGGCTCCCCGCGCATGAACTTCGTTTCGACCGAAGCGACCGGCCAGGTCGATGGATCCGTGACGCTCAATGGCGGCGGTCTCGCCCATCCGCTCACCCTCGAAATGCTCTCTGCGGCACCGATCGCCAAGCCGAAATCCGTCACCCTCGGCATTCGCCCGGACAAGATCGAGCTGGTCTCGGCCGAGGAGGGGCATCTCGTCGGCGATGTCAGGCTGGTCGAGCGGCTCGGCACCGAGAGCCATGTCCATATCAGCCTTGCGAATGGCGGCGACATGACCGCGGTCGTGCGCGGCACGCATCCGGTTTCCGCGCGCGAACGCGTGCATCTGCGCCTGGCCGCCGAACATTGCCATCTGTTCGACGGCGATGGCCAGGCGGTCGCGCGCCGTCTCGATGCCGAGACGCAGGCGCTCATCAATCAGGAAAAGGCAAAGCGGGTCGCGTAACCCGAAGGAGGAGGAGAAAGCATGCTCAACAGGAAGTCGATCATCGGCGCGCTGATGGTTCTGGCAATGGCCGGAACCGCGACGGCCCGCGCGGAAGAGACCTTGCGCTTTGCGACCTGGGACACGGACGAAAGCCTGGCGATCCAGCAGGAAATCGCCAAGAAGTTCGAGGAGAAGCACCCGGGCGTGAAGGTCCAGGTCGAACCCTATGCCGACGGTTACGACCAGAAGCTGATCGCAGCCTTCGGCGCCGGCAATCCGCCCGACGTCATGTATATGTGGAATTTCCCGCAGTACTATACGTCGCTGAAGCCGCTCGACGATCTGATCGCCAAGGACGCGGCCGAGATCAAGCCGGACGACTTCCCGCAAGGCCTGATGAACACGGTTCGCGTCGAAGGCAAGACCTACGGCATGCCGTCGGGCTTCACCACGCAGGTTGTCTTCTACAACAAGGACATGTTCGCCAAGGCCGGCGTCGAGGAGCCGAAGGACGGCTGGACCTGGGACGACCTGCGCGCCAAGGCCGCCAAGTTCCGCGACGAGCCGAACAAGGTCTACGGTTTCGCCGTCGACGCCAAACCCGACCCTTACGACTTCGAGCAGTTCCTCTGGTCGAACGGCACCAAGTACATCTCCGACGACGGCAAGAAGATCGACGGCTACATGAACAGCGATGCGGCAGCGCAGGTGCTCGACATGTTCGGCGACATGGCCAAGAAGCAGGAAGCGATCACGCTCAACCTCGGCGACGACACGTCGGGCAGCACGCTCTTCAAGGGCGGGAAGATCGCCATGTTCCAGAGCGCGATGTGGTCGAAGTCCGGCATCGACGCCTCCGGCATCAAATACGGTGTGGCGCCGCTGCCGAAGTTCGGCGACAAGACCGCCCATTCCGCGCTCGGCGTTTCGGCGATCTCGATCGCCAAGGATGCGGCCCATCCGGACCTCGCCTGGGAATTTGTCAAGTTCTTCTCCTCACCGGAAGCCGTTGCCATGCGCAAGAACGACCTGCCGGTGCGCACCAGCGTCGCGGAAGAAAAGGGCATGACCAAGGACCCGATCTACAAGCCCTTCTTCGACATCCTTGCGACCTCCAACACCGAGACCCACGCGTTCCTGAAGAACGCCAACTGGGGCAAGGTCCAGGACAATCTCGCCCGGGCCATCGAGGCGACGATGATCGACCAGGGCAATGCCAAGCAGCATCTCGACGAGGCGGTCGCCCGCTCGAAGCGGCTGATCAAGTAAGAAAAGGGAGCCCGGGGAGATGGACATGACCTATGCAACAGCCGCAGTGCCGGCCGCGGGCAAGCGCAAGCGCTCGGCGTTCGCCCGCCACATCGTGGCCTATCTGTTCATCTCCCCGTGGATCCTCGGGTTCCTGTTCTTCACACTCGGCCCGCTCGTCTTTTCGCTGACCATGAGCTTCTATGACTGGCCGGTCGTCGGGGAACGCACGTTCGTCGGGCTCGAGAACTATCGTTCCATGCTGTTTGAGGACCCGCAGTTCTGGGAAAGCCTCTGGATCACGGTGAAGTTTGCGGCGATCTATGTGCCGTTCAACATCGTCATGTCGTTCCTCTTGGCGTTGATGCTGCATCACATCACCTTTGCCAGCGGCTTCTTCCGCACCGCCTTTTACCTGCCGAGCGTCATTTCCGGCGTCGCGCTGGTGACGATCTGGAGCTGGATCTACAGCCGCGAATACGGCCTTTTGAACTTCATGCTGTCCTTCGTCGGCATCGACGGGCCGAACTGGCTCGGCGATCCGAACCTGGCGATCGTCGCGATCATTATCGCCAGCCTCTGGGGGCTTGGCGGCACCATGCTGATCCTCTTGACCGGGCTCAAGGCGATCCCGAAGGAACTCTATGAAGCGGCCACCGTGTCGGGCGTTCCCGGCTGGGCGCAGATGGTTTTCATCACGCTGCCGATGCTCGGGCCGATGCTGCTCTTCACCTTCATCACCTCGATCATCTCCGCCTTCCAGCAGCTGACGATCGCGTTGCTCCTGACCAAGGGCGGACCGCTCGGCTCCACCTATTTCTTCGCCATGTACATCTACGACAACGCCTTCAAGTATTTCGACATGGGTTATGCCGCCGCCGGCTCCTGGGTGATGTTCATCATCGTGCTTCTGCTCAGCCTCGGCGTCATGCGCTGGTCGGCTGCCTGGGTCTATTACGAAGGCGAAGTCCGCCAGAACGATGGAGAGCACAATGCGTAAGACGCTGCTCTATTCCGCGCTCATCCTGCTCGCGGCGCTGTTCATTGCGCCGTTCTACTGGACCTTCATGACGGCGATCAAAAGCTCGGCCGAGCTCTACCAGTTCCCGCCGGTCTTCTGGCCGTCGGAATGGCACTGGGAGAATTTTGCCGCCGCCTGGAACAAGCAGCCCTTCGGCACCTACCTCACCAACTCGGTGATCGTCGTGGTGCTGTCGACCATCGGCCAGCTGATTTCCTCGTCGCTGGTTGCCTATGGCTTTGCGCGCTTCCGCTTCCCGGGCCGCGACCCGCTGTTCATCCTCTTGCTCGCCACCATGATGATCCCGTGGGACGTGAAGATGATCCCGCTCTACATGGAGTTCAACCTGCTCGGCTGGATCAACACGCTGAAGCCGCTGATCGTGCCCGCCTATTTCGCCGACGCCTTCTTCGTCTTCCTGCTTCGCCAGTACATCATGACCGTGCCTGTCGAAATCGACGAGGCGGCGCGCATGGACGGCGCCAACGCCTTCGACATCTACTGGCGCATCCATCTGCCGCTGATGATGCCGGCGCTGGTGCTGGTCGGCACCTTCCACTTCATGAACGCCTGGAACGACTATCTCGGCCCGTTGATCTTCCTCAACGACCAGTCGAAGTACACGCTGACGCTCGGGCTTTCGATGTTCAAGGGACTGCATGAGGTGGACGTGACCTCGATCGCCGCGATCACCGTCATTCTCTGCCTGCCGCCGCTCGCGCTGTTCTTCGTCGCCCAGCGCTACATCATGGATGGCGCGGTCGGCTCGTCGGTGAAGGGATAACGGCATGCTGTTCGATATCGACACCGTGCCCTTCAGCCGCAGGGGCCGCTTCCTGACGCTCTCGACGATGCGGGTGCCCGGCCGTGACGGCGAACGCGCGCTTTACCTGCGCCATGTCGCCGGCGGCGACGAGCGGCCGTCGCTCGGACGCCTCTGCCGCGTCGAATTTCTCGACGCGACGGGCAAGACCGTGACGCCCGTGTTCGTGCTTTCCCCGGAACGGCTCGATGCCCGCATCGGTGACGGCACGGTCGCCTTCGTCATCGGCGAGGGGGAACGACTGCACGTATCCGGCAACCGGGCCGGTGTCCGTTTCCATCTCGAAGGCTCGCGCTACGATTATGTCTACCGCACGCCGACGGGCGAGGATTGCCTTGTCGCAGCGGTCGAGAACGTCAAGTTCATCCCGCGGGCGCTCGCCGGCGACTTGACGGTCACCGGCGCCTGGCAGCGCGATCATTCCGAAGACGTGTCCTTTGCGTTCTCGGGGGCAGGTTCCTTCGAGGGCCATGTCGATTTTTTCCGCACCGTACCGGCTGACGCTCGGCCCGGTCGCTTCGCCGAGGCGCTGTCCGGCGTAAACGGCGAGTTTGCCGAATGGCATGCGCGCGTGCCGAAGGGTGTTGCAGGCCAGGATGAGGCTCATCGCCTCGCGAGCTATCTGCTCTGGGCGAACGGCGTGCCCGCCGGCGGCTGCCTGACGCGGCCGGCGATCTACATGTCCAAGAACCACATGATCAACATCTGGAGCTGGGACAACGCCTTTTCCGCGCTCGGCGTCGCGGCCTTCGATCCGGAACTCGCCTTCGACCAGTTCGCCGCGATCTTCGACCACCAGGACGCCTCCGGTCTGCTGCCGGACTATATCAACGACCGCGACGTGCTGTTTGCCTTCACCAAGCCGCCGGTGCACGGCTGGGCGGTGTCGCTGATCGCCGCCGCCGATCCGCGCTTCCTGACCGCGGAGCGCAAGTCTTACCTGTGCGATGCCATCGGCAAGCAGGTCGATTACTGGCTGAGCCATGGCCGCAAGGATGCGGCGAGCCTGCCGTGCTATTTCCATGGCAACGACAGCGGCTGGGACAACGCCACATTCTTTGCCGAAGGCGGGCCGGTGATCTCGCCTGATCTGCCTGTGTTCCTGATCCTAGCCTGCGAGGCGCTGGCCGATCTTCTCGAAGAAGACGGAGAACGCCGGGCGATGTGGCGCAAGAAGGCCGACGACCTGCAGGCGCTGCTGTTCGAGCGGCTCTGGACCGGCGAGACCTTCGGAGCGCGACTGGCCGCGCACCCGGAGCGGATCCTGCCCGGCGACAACCTCATCCAGTTCATGCCATTGCTGCTCGGCGCGCGGCTGACGCCCGGGATGCGCGAAAAGCTCGTGGCGCGTCTTGTCGCCGGTGGGTTCATCACCGAATGGGGTCCGGCGACCGAGAGCCCGAAGAGTTCCTTCTACGAGGACGACGGCTACTGGCGCGGGCCGATCTGGGCGCCGACGACGATGCTCCTCTGGGACGGTCTGCGCCGGCAAGGCGAGATTGAACTGGCCGATGAGGTCGCGGAAAAGTTCTGTTCTCTTGCCAGCAAAAGCGGTATGGCCGAAAACTTCGACGCGCGCTCGGGGAGGGGCCTTCGCGATCGCGCATTCGCCTGGACATCCGCAGTCTATCTTGTGCTGGCAGCATCGCTCAGCGCCAACAGCCCGTGACGAGCAGAACCGCCATGCAGAGACCGACGATCAAGACCATTGCGCAGGAGACGGGGCTTTCCATCGCCACCGTTTCCAAGGCCCTGAAGCATTCGCCTCAGGTTCGCCCGGAGACGCGCGCGATCGTGATCGAGGCGGCGGAGCGCGTCGGCTATGAACTGAACATGCATGGCGTGCAGTTGCGCACCGGCAAGACCTACCAGGTCGCAGCCATCATGACTGCACCTGGCCCGAAGCAGAACGAATGGGAAGGCGTCGAATACGCCCAGCTCTTGAGCGGCATTTCCTGGGCGCTCGAAGACAGTCCCTATCGCGTCTCGCTCTATGCCGTCCGGAATTTCGAGGAGAGCCAGGCGGTCATCAAGCAGATCGTTTCGCTGAAGAAGGCGGACGGCATCATCATCTCCGGCACGCGCGCCGACGATCCGCGCATCCGCACGATGCAGGCGGCGGATTTTCCCTTCGTCACTTACGGCACCAGCATTCACAATGCGCCGCATGCCTATGTCGATGCCGACAACGAGCAGATGATCCGGGTGTCGATGGCGCGGCTTACCGAGCGCGGCCATCGCCGCATCGCGCTGCTCAACCCGCTGTCGGACCTGAGCTACGGCATCACCCGGCTCGAAGCCTACAAACATGCGCTTGAAGTCGCGGGGCTTCCCTACGACCCGGCGCTCGTCGCCCATGGCCGCCTGACGCCTGCCTTCGGCCGCGAGAACGTTTTGACCATGTCGGAACTCAGCAACCCGCCGACCGCCTATATCTGCGCCAACGAAGCCTCGGCGCTCGGTGCCTTCTCCGGTTTCCACGAGCGCGGTCTGGTGCACGGGCGTGACGCCGTGATCAACGCCACCGACGATCTCAATGTCAGCCAGTATTTCGCGCCGCCGATCACCACCTATTACCTGCCGATCAGCGAGCCGAGCAGCCTGCTCGGCGCCTATATCCTCAGGCGCATGGAAGGCGAGCCGCCGGAGGCGCTGCAGACGCTGCTCATGCCGAACCTGATCGAGCGCTGCGACGACCGCCTGAACCCGAACCGTTGACGAACTTCGCGCCCGTGCAGGGCGCTCATTCATGCCTTTGAATATAAACGTTTATATTCGTGGCCGTACTGACAAAACCCGAGGCCGGACCCAACCGGCCGTAAGACATGACGAAGGACCGGACCCGTGCACATGCCCCTGACGAGATCGAACCGCTTCAACGCCAAAGAGCAGCAGACCGACATGCTGGAGCTTGGTGTCTGCTACTACCCGGAGCAGTGGCCGCGCGAGAAATGGGAAGAGGATGCCCGCCGCATGGTCGAACTCGGCCTTGCCTGGGTGCGCATCGGTGAGTTCGCCTGGGCGAAGATCGAGCCGCGCTCGGGCGAGTTCCACTGGGAGTGGCTGGACGAAGCGATCGACGTGCTCGGCAAGGCCGGCCTCAAGGTGATCCTGGGGACGCCGACCGCCGCACCGCCGAAGTGGCTGATCGATCGCTACCCGGATATCCTGCCCGTCGACGTCAAGGGTGTGGTGCGCAAGTTCGGCGCCCGCCGCCACTACTGCTTCTCCAGCCGCCGCTACCGCATCGAGGCGGCGCGAATTTCCGAAGCCATGGCCGAGCGCTACGGCAAGAACGCCTTCGTCCATGCTTGGCAGACGGACAACGAGTACGGCGACCACGACACGATCTACAGCTATTCCGACGAGGCGCTGCGTGCTTTCCGCGAATGGCTCGAGGCCCGCTATGGCACGGTCGAGGAGCTGAACCGCGCTTGGGGCACGGCCTTCTGGGCGATGAACTATCTGAGCTTCGACGAGATCGAGCTTCCGAACAACCTCGTGGAAGAGCCGAGCCCGACCCATATCGTCGACTATATCCGCTTCTCGTCCGACCAGGTGAAGAGCTTCAACAAGGCGCAGGTCGACATCATCCGCAAGCATTCGCCGGGCCGCCCGGTGACGCACAACTTCATGTCGCAGAACACCGACTTCGACCATTACAAGGTCGGCGAGGACATCGATATCGCGTCATGGGACGTCTATCCGATGGGCGGGCTGCTCAACGGTCGTCTCTCCTCGGAAGACAAGGGCCGGTATCTGCGCGTCGGCGATCCGGACCAGCCGGCCTTCAACCACGACCTCTACCGCGCTGTCGGCAACGGCCGCGTCTGGGTGATGGAGCAGCAGCCGGGCCCGGTGAACTGGGCTTCGCACAACCAGTCGCCGGCCGACGGCATGGTCCGGCTCTGGACCTGGCTGGCCTATGCCCACGGCGTCGACATGGTCTCCTATTTCCGCTGGCGCCAGGTGCCGTTTGCGCAGGAGCAGTTCCATGCGGGCCTCTTGCTTCCAAACAGCGAGGCGGACCAGGGCTATCTCGAAGTCGCGCAGGTGGCCGAAGAGATGAAGCGCCTGCCGAAGGGTGAGCGTCGCGAGAAGGCCAAGGTCGCATTCCTACTCGACTACAATTCGCGCTGGGCGACGCGTGCTCTGCCGCAGGGCCGCACCTATCTCGCCTCGCAGATCGCGCTCGACTGGTATTCGACCGTTGCCCGCCTTGGCGTCGATGTCGATATCATCGGCCAGCACTCGGACCTCGAAGGCTACCAGCTCGTGCTGGCGCCGGACCTCGTCATTCCGGATCAGGCCTTCGTTCAGAAGCTTGCCGCATCTGGCGCTAAGGTGCTCTTCGGACCGCGCAGCGGCAGCAAGACCGAAAACATGCATATTCCCGACGGCCTGCCGCCGGGACCGCTCGCCGAGCTGATCGACGTCAGCGTCGCCCGCGTCGAATCGCTGCCGGAATTCCACGGCGAGAGCGTGCTGTATGGCAACGAGACCTATCCGGCTGGCGTCTGGCGCGAAACGGTTCGCACCAGCGAAACCGTGCTTGCGACCTTCGAGGGCGACTACCGCAACGGTGCTCCGGCGCTCGTCGGCAATGACAAGGCGCGCTACATGGCAACGGGCGCGCGGGGCGAATTGCTCGACAAGGTGATCGGCGATGCGCTCGGCTGGGCTTCGGTCGAATCGCTGGCGGATCTCGGTGATCTGCGCATCACCCGCCGCGGCAAGCTCACCTTCGCCTTCAACTACGGCAAGACCGCCGTGGACGTGCCGGCATCCGCCAACGCCAACTTCCATGTCGGCGGCCGCAAGCTCGGCCCCGTCGACGTCGCGATCTGGTCGGAATAGCAGAGGGCCGAGTGGCCGCTTCGGACGCTGACGGTGGTTTGGCGGGAGAGCCACACAATCGGCCTCATCCTCGCCCTCGTGGCGGGGATCCAGCGACCCGACGTCCGTCGGGTCAGGAGACTCTTTCGGCCCAAAGACTTGGGCCTGCTGGATTCCTGTGACAAGCACAGGAATGACGGAGACATTGGTTACCTCCGGCTTCTCAACCGCTCGAATCAAAGAGCCCGACTTTTTCGAAGGCCGGGCTCTTTGCGTTTCAGACGGCAATTGTTTTCGTCGTCAGACGCGCTCCAGCGCCACCGCGATGCCTTGGCCGACGCCGATGCACATGGTCGAGAGCGAATAGCGGCCGCCGGTCTCCTGCAGCTCAAGCGCCGCCGTGCCGGTAATGCGGGCGCCGGACATGCCGAGCGGGTGGCCGAGCGCGATCGCGCCGCCGTTGCGGTTGACGCGCGGGTCGTCGTCGGCAATGCCGAGGTCGCGAAGCGTGGCGAGCCCTTGCGAGGCAAACGCCTCGTTGAGTTCGATGACGTCGAACTGGGCCTGCGTGAGACCGAGGCGGGCCATCAACTTCTTCGATGCCGGAGCCGGGCCGAAGCCCATGATGCGCGGCGGTACGCCGGCGGTTGCACCGCCGAGGATGCGGGCGATTGGACGCAAGCCGTATTTCTTCGCTGCCGCCTCCGAGGCGATGATCAGTGCCGTCGCGCCGTCATTTACGCCGGAGGCATTGCCGGCTGTCACCGTCCCGCCTTCCTTTTTGAAGGGCGTTCCGAGCTTGGCGAGCGCTTCCATTGTTGTTGCACGCGGGTGCTCGTCGCGATCGACGATAACAGGCTCACCTTTTCGCTGGGGAATCGTTACCGAGACGATCTCCTTCGCCAGCCGGCCATTGGCTTGCGCTGCCGCAGCCTTTGCCTGACTGCGGACGGCGAAGGCATCCTGATCCTCGCGGCTGACATGGAAGTCCGCCGCGACGTTTTCGCCGGTCTCCGGCATCGAATCGACGCCGTATTGCTTCTTCATCAGGGGATTGATGAAGCGCCAGCCGATGGTCGTGTCGTAGATCTCGGCATTGCGTGAGAAGGCGGTATCCGCCTTTGGCATCACGAAGGGCGCGCGCGACATGCTTTCGACGCCGCCGGCGATCATCAGCTCGGCTTCGCCCGACTTGATGGCACGCGCTGCTGCGATCACCGCGTCCATGCCGGAGCCGCAGAGCCGGTTGATCGTCGTGCCGGTGACGCCGACAGGCAGGCCGGCCAGAAGCAGCGACATACGCGCAACGTTGCGATTGTCCTCTCCCGCCTGGTTGGCGCAGCCGAAGATCACGTCGTCGACGGCGTCCCAATCGACATCGGCATTACGCTCCATCAGCGCGCGAAGTGGGACCGCGCCGAGATCATCGGCTCGGACCGAGGAAAGCGAGCCACCGAAACGGCCGATCGGCGTGCGGATATAGTCGCAGATGAAAGCCTCGGCCATCACGCAGCCTCCCTGTCGCCCTGGTGGGCCTTCTTGGTGCGGGCGTTGATGTCGCGAAGGGTCTTGAGTTCCAGTTCCGTCGGTGCCGGCGTCTCGATCACTTCTTCGGCGAACTTGATGGCCCAGCCGCAATTCTCGACGATCTGCTCGCGCGTCACGCCGGGATGGATCGAGACGACGGTCAGTTCCTTGGTCCGCGGGTCCGGTTCCAGGATGCAAAGATCGGTGATGACGCGCGTCGGTCCCTTGGTTTTCATGCCCAGCCGCTCGCGGTGGTCACCGCCTTCGCCATGGCCCATGGAGGTGATGAAGGGGAGCTTCTCGACGAAGCCGCGCTTGGAAAGCGCCATAGTGATGAAGATGCGGCCGCAATTGGAGGCGATCTCCGGGGCCCCGCCGCCGCCGGGCAGACGGACCTTCGGATGGTCGTAGGGACCGACGACCGTGGTGTTGAGGTTGGCGAACTTGTCGATCTGCGCGCCGCCGAGGAAGCCTGTCGTGATGCGCCCGCCCTGTAGCCAGTAGCGGAACATCTCTGGCACCGAGACGGTGAAAAGCGCCGTGTCGCATAGCTCGCCGTCGCCGATCGACAGCGGCAGCACGTCCGGCTTGGTGCCGACCGTGCCGCTTTCGTAGATCAGCGTGATGTCAGGCGCGTGCGTCAGCCGCGCGACGTTGCAGGCCGCAGACGGCGCGCCGATGCCGACAAAGCAGACGTCATCGTTGGAAAGCGCCCGGGAAGCGGCAATCGTCATCATTTCGGTGGGGGTAAAATCGCTCATCCTATCCTCCCTCAAGCCGCTTTAGCCGGCTTGTTGCCAGCATGCTTGGCGAAATCTTCCGGCCGGGCATCGAGCACGTTTTCCTTGATCCATGCGGTGAAGCTGTCGCGGTCGCGGGCGATCTCGTCCCAGCCGATGTAGAAGGCGTTGGAGCGCGGGTAGTAGCCGTGTGCGTAGGATGGGAAGGCGCCACCCGGAACATGGGCAACCGATGTGACAGCCCAGCTCGGCAGCACGAGGGAATTGGGCGACGGCGGGTTAAGCTCGTCGACGATCTCCTCGACCGTGACGATCGAGCGCTTGGCGGCAAGAACCGCCTCTTTCTGCACGCCGACGATGCCTTCGATCAGCACATTGCCCTTCCTGTCGGCCCGTTGCGCATGGATGATCGTGACATCAGGGCGGATGGCCGGCACGGCGGCGAGCACCTCGCCGGTAAACGGGCAGGTGACCGACTTGATGTTCGGGTTCACCTTCGGCAGGTCGGCGCCGATATAGCCGCGCAACGTCGCAAACGGCAGGTTGGCAGCGCCCGCCTCATAGGCGTTGGCCATGGCGGCGTGGGAGTGTTCCTCGATCTCCAGCGGTCGCGGCCACTGGTTTTCGACCGCGTCGCGGAAGCGATGCAGCGAGCCGACGCCCGGATTGCCGCCCCAGGAAAACTTCATGCCGCGCGCCGCACCCACGCCGATCAGCTGGTCGTAGAGAATGTCGGGCGTCATGCGCACCAGATAAAGGTCCTTGCGGCCCTGGCGGATCACCTCATGGCCCGCGGCATAGGGGATCAGATGGGTGAAGCCTTCCATGGCGACGGTGTTGCCATCCCTGACATTGTCGCCGACGGCCTCGGCGAGCGAAACGATCTTCGCCATGTTTCCTCTCTTCATCTCAGTGATTTCTTGGCCTTTGTCGCCCGGTGGGCGGCAGGCGCCTTTCTCTTCCGGATACCAATAAGCGCCGATCGAAAGGCTCGGTCAAATATTTTGTGCGATATTTGACTTTTGTTCGTATATCGCACAAAATCAAACGGCATGATTGGGGGAGGCAGGGATGCGGGAAACGGATTTCGTCAGCGGCTTTGCGCGCGGGCTGACGGTGATCGAAGCCTTCGATGAAACGCGGCCGAAACTGTCGATCGCCGAGGCGTCGAAGATCACCGGGCTCGACCGAGCGACGGTGCGCCGGTCGCTGCTAACACTCTCCGAGCTTGGCTATGCCGACTATGACGGCAAGTTCTTCGCATTGACGCCGAAGATCCTGCGCCTCGGCCATGCCTATCTCTCGGCAACCCCGCTGCCGACGATCATCCAGCCCTATCTCGATCAGCTCTCCGACCGCGCCGGCCAGAGTGCCTCGGCCTCGGTGCTGGACGGGACGGAGATCGTCTACATCGCCCGCGCCTCGCAGAAGCGGGTGATGTCGATCAACCTGACGACCGGTTCGCGCCTGCCGGCCTATTGCGCCTCCATGGGGCGGGTGTGGCTCGCAGCACTTCCGGAGAACGAGGCGCGCGAGATCCTTTCGCGCTCGAACCTCAAGGCGAACACACCCTATACGAAGACGGATCCCGAAGACCTCGTCGCCGAGTTCCGCCGCGTGCGCGACCAGGGCTATGCGCTGATCGACCAGGAACTGGAACTCGGCCTTTGTTCCATCGCGGTGCCGCTCGAAAACGATCGCGGTCGAATCGTTGCGGCACTCAACATCGGTGCGCCGGCCGCGCATGTGGCTGCAGCCGAGATGGTGGAGCGCTACCTTCCGCTGTTGAAGGAGACCCAGGCCGCCTTGCGTGTAGTACTGAGGTAGCAGCTTTCAGCGTCGGCGCTTGATGTGTTGCGCGCGCAGTGTGGGTGCAAAAACGGTAGGAACCGCGCCAGCGCCGCAAGGGGCTGGCGTGCATTGCCTCCGCCGGCTCCGATGGTCGAACTGGCCAGCGACGGACCTCGGAGATCTCAGTGCGCCCTTGGCCGGCAACATGTTTCGTGGCCAGGCAGGTCCCCCTGCGTTTCATGCCGTGGATGGTTTGATGGTGCTCGTCCCACCGGCAAGAACCGGTCTGGGACGCTGGAACGCGCGAAACCGACCCAAAAATGTTTCCGTGAGGCAATGCAGTTTAGGCTTGCATTTGTTTTCCCCACAAATTCAAGTGGTCGCGCGGGTGGATGTCGACGGCGAAGAGCGCTGACACTGGACGATGGAGGGGGCCATCGCACCGCGAGAACCGGATATTTTTTCGAATTTTGCCCAGGGCCGCCTCTCGGTCACGTCTGGCTTTACTGCCACTGTTACGACCCGGATTGCCGGGAAACCCGAAATTTTACAGAGCGATTCCTTTTCGCCTTTAGCTATCGAGCGTCATGAATGAGCAATTGCACCCGTCCGATCATTCCATAGGCCTACCGCCCTACGAACTGATCGCGACGAACGAGCCGCCTTGCCCTGCCATGGGACAACCCACACGCGACTGGGCCTATCTGGCTGCCACCCACCTCATCGGTTCGCCGGCGAAGACGGCGATCGCCGCGATCCTGGAGGAAACCGGCAAGCTTGCCGGTGCCGACCGGGCGTGGATGTTCGAATACAGCGACGACCTTCTGCGTTTCCGCAACACCGACGAATGGGTGCGAGGCGGGGTGTCGTCGCATGTCGATGACCTGCAGCAGACGCCGGTCACGATGATCGGCTGGCTGCATCAGTGGCTGGTGGCCGGCAAGGCAGTCATGATCAACGATGTCGCAAGGCTACCGCGTCCGGCGCGGGCGCTTCAGGCGGAAATGCTTCGTCAGAACGACAAGAGCGTCCTCTGCGTCCCGGTCTTTCACGAGGGCAGGTTGCGTGGCTGCATCGGTTTCGATGCGACGAGGGCGTTGCGTCGGTGGCCTATCGAAGACGTCCACCAGCTTGCCCGCTGCGCAAAGCTGATCGGCATCGCGCGCTACGGGCGGCGCGCGCCGGCGGATAGCGAACGGGAGCCTCCTTTGCCCGTCACGACCGCGACCGTCGACCCGTACGTCCACCTGCATATGCCCGGGCGCTCGCGCGGGGTACGGCTGTCGGCCATCGTCGGACTTCGGTCCGCCAAGGACTACACCCAGATCTGGCTGAAGGACGAGGCGGCGGTGCTGGATCTGCGCCCGCTTTCATTCTGGACCGGCCTGCTGCCCAGGCCGAACTTCCTGCGCATTCATCGCACCGCGGTAATCAACCTGTCGCACGTGACCGAACTGGACCGCCATGCCGGTCCAACCAAGCAGGCCTGGGCCGTGCGTCTGCGCAGAATCGACGAGCCCTGGACCGTATCCCGCCCCTACAGGCAGGAATTGCGCAGTCGTCTCGGCATCTGAGATTTTCCACAGTGGCTCATTTCGCCGCTTTGTCGTTTCGTCGAACCCGTAGGTTGTTTCGTCGATAAGGCATTGTCGCTGTAGGGTTGTCGTGTCAGCCAGCACCCTGGAGAATTTTAGGGTATGGGGCGGAGGGCAAGCCTTTGAAAAAAATCAATTGTCAGAATCAGGGCTTGAGTAATGGGCTTGACGGCGATCAACGACCCTTGCGCCGGCGCCGGCCTTTGCTGCTCAGCGGCACGGCCGTGTGGGTTCTCGCCGCGTCGGGCCTTGTTCTCGGCATGGTTGCCACCACACCGGATGCGCAGGCTGGCGGAAAAGGTGGCGCCGGCGGCGCCACGATCGGCAGCGGCGGTGGCGTCGATGCAAACTTGCAGGGGACGCCAGGCGCGACTGCGTTTGCTTCCGGCAACGGCGGCGGCGGCGGCGGGCCGGGAGCGGCCGGCGGTGCGGGTAGCCAGCTCAATGCCGGTGTTGCCGGCAATGGCGGTGCCGGCGGAACCGGCGGTAGCCCGAACGGGGCGGCGGGTGGAAACGGGACAGGCAGCGGCGGCGATTACGGCGGCGGCGGCGGCGGTGGTGGCGGTGCGCACGGCGGCGCTGGAAACGCTGCCGGTCGCGGTGGCGACGGCGGGGCTTCGTCGAACGGCGACGGCGGTGGCGGCGGCGCCGGCGGATATGGCTGGATCGTTCCTTCGGGGAGTGTGAGCCTCAACGGAATGGCAGTTTCCGGCGGGCGGGGCGGTGACGGCGGAGCAGCGTCGGGCGGGATCGGCGGCAGCGGTGGCGACGGCGGCGATGGCGTGGCACTGGGTGGCGGCATATCTTTTACTACCAACGCGGACGTCACGGGCGGCGCTGGTGGCAACGGCGGCGCCGGCGGCCAAATTTCCCAGAAGCGCAACGGCGATGGTGGTCATGGCATCAGTGCGCTCTACGGCGGAACAGTGAGCATCAACGGCGGCACCGTGAAAGGTGGCCTGGCGGGAAGCGGTGGAACCGGCGGCACAAACGGTTCCGGCCTCTTCGGCAGCAACGTGGATGTGACACTGGGTGCTTCGGGCGCTATCCTCGGGGTCGGCGGTTCCAACGCGATGACCTTCAATGGCGGTACCAACACATTCCGCTTCCTGGCCGCATCCCCGGCAATCGCCGGAAACATTGCCATCAACAACGCCGCCAGCCTGACGATTGAACAGAACGGCAACGGGCGGCTGACCAATAACATTACGGGCAACGGATCCCTGACCAAAACCGGCAGCGGCACGCTGACGCTGGAAGGGATGAACACCTATACCGGGGCGACCAGCATTGCAGCCGGCGGTACGCTGGCACTCGTCGGCCAGGGTCGGATCAACGCCTCGAGCGGCTTGACGGCCAACGGCATCTTCGACGTCTCTGGTGCGGTCGCGCCGGCGGTCAAGTCGCTTGTCGGCAGCGGCCAGGTGGTGCTCGGCAGCAAGTCGCTGACGATCAACAACGCGACCGGCACGTTCTCCGGTGCGATCACCGGCACCGGCGACGTCAACGTCATGGCCGGCACGCAAGTCCTCACCGGCGCCAACACCTTTACCGGACAGGCGGGTACCAGTGTCGGCGCGACACTGCAGATCGGCGATGGCGGCGCGGGCGGTTCGCTCGTCGGCAACATTCTCAACAGCGGCGCGGTCGTCTTCAACAGTTCCGGCAACTGGACCTATGGTGGTGCAGTCACCGGCAACGGCACGCTCTCGCAGATCGGCGCGGGAACGCTGACGCTGACGACGGACAACACGACGGCCGGCGCGGTGACGATCGGCACGGGCAGCACCTTGCAGCTCGGCAACGGCGGCACCACCGGCTGGATCGGCGGCAACGGCAATTTCCTCGGCCCGATCACCAACAACGGCACGCTCGTCTACAACCGCTCGAACGATATCAGCCATGCCGGCATAATCAGTGGCACCGGCACGATTTCGCAGGCCGGTACGGGCAAGCTCACACTGACGGGCAACAATTCGCTGTTTGCCGGCGCAACGGCGGTGACGTCGGGCACGGTCGACATTAATGGCCAGCTTGGCGGCACCGTCAATGTCGGCACCGGCGGTACGCTCGGCGGAACCGGCAGGATCGGTGGCGACGTCACCGTCAACGGCAAGCTTTCGGCCGGCAACAGCCCGGGCACGCTGACAATCGGCGGTGACCTGACGCTCAATAACGGGTCCACATCGGTGTTCGAACTGAACGCGCCCGGCCTCGTCGGCAGCGCAGGCAGCAACGATCTGGTGAAGGTCGGCGGCGACCTGACGCTTGGTGGTGCGCTGGATGCCCGGGTGGCGTCGGCCGGTTACTACCGGCTGTTCGAATATGACGGTTCGCTGTTGGGCAGTTTTGCGTCGACGGCTGCGACGTCGATGGCACCGAGCTTCACGGTTGCCAGCCACGAGGTCCAGACCGGCATTGCCAACCAGGTCAATCTGTCGGTGCTCGGCACCGGCCAGACGATGCATTTCTGGGATGGCACGGACACGACCGGCAACGGCACGGTGAACGGCGGCAATGGCACCTGGTCTTCGACCGGGACCAACTGGACCGGCCGTCCGATGCGTGCCGGCATCAACGGCAGTTTCGGCGGATCGGTTGGCGTGTTTGCCGGCGCAGCCGGCGGCACCGTGAATGTCGTCGGCACGCAAAGCTTCGACACGCTGCAGTTTTCTGCGACCACCGGTGGCACGGGCTACACCCTCACTGGCGGGGTGCTGACCCTCAACCCGGCAAGCGGCACGGCAGCAACGATCAATGTCGACAGCGGCATCGCCACCACGATCGGCTCGGTGCTGCAGGATGGCGGGACCGGCTCAGCTCTCAACAAGGCCGGCAACGGCACGCTGACGCTGACGGGCACGAACACCTATACGGGTGCGACGACCATCAACGGCGGTACGCTGGCGCTATCCGGCACAGGCAGCATCGCCACCTCCAGCGGATTGACGGCCAACGGCACATTCGACGTCTCGGCGGCGGCCTCGGCGCAGGTCAAGTCGCTGACCGGAGGTGGCCAGGTGGTGCTCGGCAGCAATTATCTCGACATCAACAACGCCACGGGCACGTTCTCGGGCGCGATCACCGGTACCGGCGGCCTCAATGTCGCGGCCGGCACGCAGGTCCTGAGTGGCGCCAGCACCTATACCGGCGCGACGATGATCGCGGCGGGTGGTGCGCTGACGCTGTCCGGCCAGGGGCGGATCAACACCTCGAGCGGATTGACCGCGAACGGTACCTTCGACGTCTCGGCGGCAGGCGCGCCGGGAGTGAAGTCGCTGGCCGGTAGCGGTCAGGTGATGCTCGGCGGCAAGCAGCTCATCATCAGTGACGCGGCCGGCACGTTCTCCGGTGCGATCAACGGCACCGGCGGCATTTCTGTCAATGGCGGCACGCAGGTCCTGACCGGCGCCAACACCTTTACCGGCAGTGCGGTCACCAATTCAGGCGCGACGCTGCAGATCGGCAATGGCGGGGCGAACGGCTCGCTCGTCTCGAACATCCAGAACAACGGCGCGGTGGTCTTCAATCGGTCCGGCAATCTGACCTATGGCGGAACGATCAGCGGGACCGGAACGTTCTCGCAGATCGGTGCGGGCACGCTGACCTTGACGGCGGACAACAGCACCGACGGTGCGGTCACGATCGGCGCGGGCAGCACGCTGCAGCTCGGCAATGGCGGTACGACCGGCTGGGCCGGTGGCTCCGGCTCGATCACCAACAACGGCGCGCTCGTCTACAACCGCTCGAACGACGTGACCTACTCCGGCGCGGTCTCCGGCACCGGCACACTCACTCAGGCGGGCGCGGGCAAGCTGACCCTGACCGGCGACAATTCGCTGTTCAGTGGCGCAACGTCGGTGACCTCGGGCACGACCTACGTCAACGGCAAGCTTGGCGGCAACGTCAATGTCGGTACCGGCGGTACGCTCGGCGGATCGGGCGAGATTGCAGGTGACGTCACGGTCGATGGCACGCTCTCGGCCGGCAACAGCCCGGGTACGCTAACGATCGCTGGCGATCTGACGCTCAATAGCGGTTCCACATCGGTGTTCGAACTGAACACGCCCGGCCTCGTCGGCAGCGCGGGTGGCAACGATCTGGTGAAGGTCGGCGGCAACCTGACGCTCGGCGGTGCGCTGGATGCCCGGGTGGCGTCGGCCGGCTACTACCGGCTGTTCGAATATGACGGTTCGCTGTCGGGCAATTTTGCGACGACCGCCGTGACATCGACAGCGCCAGGGTTCACGCTTGCCAGCCACCAGCTCCAGACCACCATCGCCAAGCAGGTCAATCTGTCCGTGCTCGGCACCGGCCAGACGATGTACTTCTGGGATGGCGCGGACACGACCGGCAACGGCGCGGTCAATGGCGGCACAGGCACCTGGACATCCGCCGGCACGAACTGGACCGGCGACCCGCTGAATGCCGGCGTCAACGGCAGCTTCGGCGGATCGGTCGGCGTTTTTGCCGGCGCCACCGGCGGCACCATCAATGTCGTCGGCACGCAGAGCTTCGACACGCTGCAGTTCTCCGCGACGAACGACGGTAGCGGCTACACCATCAATGGCGGCGTGCTGAGCTTCAATCCTGCAAGCGGCACGGCGGCGACGATCAATGTCGGCAACGGCGTTGCCACCACGATCGGCTCCGTGCTGCAGAACGGTGCGACCGGGACAGGGCTCAACAAGGTCGGCAACGGCACGCTGACGCTGACGGGCATGAACACCTATACGGGTGCGACGTCGATTGCGGCAGGCGGCACGCTGGCGCTTTCGGGCCAGGGGCGGATCAACGCTTCGAGCGGCCTGACGGCCGACGGCACCTTCGACGTCTCGGCGGCGGCCTCGGCGCAGGTCAAGTCGCTGGCCGGCAGCGGGCAGGTGGTGCTCGGCGGCAAGACGCTGATCATCAACAACGCCGCCGGCACGTTCTCGGGAGCAATCACGGGCACCGGCGGCATCTCGGTCGGTGCCGGCACTCAGATACTGACCGGCGCCAACACCTTTACCGGCGGCGCGGGCATCTCTTCCGGCGCGACGCTGCAAGTCGGCGATGGCGGGGCGGGTGGAACTTTGACCTCCAACGTCACCAACTACGGTGCGCTCGTCTTCAACAGTTCGGCCAATTCGACCTATGCCGGCTCGATCACCGGCCCCGGCTCGTTCTCGCAGATCGGTACGGGCACGCTGACGCTCACCGCCAACAACAGCACATCCGGCGCGGTGACGATCGGCGCGGGCAGCACGCTGCAACTCGGTAATGGCGGCACGACCGGCTGGATCGGCGGCAGCGGCAAATTCGTGGGTTCGATCACCAACGATGGCGCGCTGATCTACAATCGTTCGAACGACGTGACCTATGCCGGGGCGGTCTCTGGCAGCGGCACGCTGTCCCAGGCGGGCACGGGCAAGCTGACCTTGACGGGTATCAATACCTTTACCGGCGCGACCGACATCACCTCGGGTGACCTGATCGTCAACGGTTCGCTCGCGAACTCCAGCCTGACCACGATCCGGCGCGGAGCGCGTCTCGGCGGCACCGGCACGCTTGGCAACACGACCGTCCAGGCTGGTGGCGTTCATGCCCCGGGCAATTCGATCGGCACGCAGACGATCGCCGGCAACTACACCAACAACGGCGTGCTGCAGATCGAGGGCACGCCCACAGCCACCGACAAGCTGATCGTCTCGGGCAGCGTCGATATCTCCGGTGCGACCCTTGATCTCCTGCTTTCGCCCAACACGGCGGCGAGCTGGAACCCGATCAACGGCCCGTTCATCCTGATCGACAAGACGAGTTCCGGGGCGATCACCGGCACGTTTGCGTCGATCGTCGACAATTTGGTGTTCCTTGATCCGACCGTCGATTACAGCGGCGGCGACGGCAACGACCTGTCGCTCAAGCTGACCCGCAACGATCTCAGCTTTGCCGGCGTCGGCCAGACCCGCAACCAGATCGCCACCGCCGTCGGTGTCGATCGTTTGGGGCTGACGAACCCGATCTTCAATGCCATTGCCTTCTCGGCATCGCCCGAAGCGGCGCGCAGGGCCTTCGACCTGCTTTCGGGCGAAGTGCACAGCTCGTTCCAGTCGATCCTGATCGAGGACAGCCGCTTCCTGCGCGATGCCGCAAACGATCGCTTGCGCACGGTGCTCGGCACAGTGGCGTCGAAGCAATCGAGCGAGATCACCGGCGCTATCGACAGCGGCGAACTTGCGCTCTGGAGCCAGGGCTTCGGTTCCTGGGGACGGATCGACGGTGACGGCAATGCCGCCAAGGCGGATCGCTCCATCGGCGGTTTCTTCGTCGGTGCCGATACGCAGGTGGACGAATGGACCGTCGGCGCGCTTGCCGGTTACTCGCGGTCCTCGATGGACATTGACGCGCGGTTTTCGTCGGCAACCTCCGACAACTATCATCTCGGCATCTATGCCGGTGGACGTTGGGGCGATGCGTCGCTCAGAACCGGCGCCGCTTATAGCTGGCACGATATCGAGACGAGCCGCACCGTTTCGTTCCCGGGCTTTACGGACAGCCTTTCTGCCGATTACAGCGCCGGGACAGGCCAGGTCTTTGGCGAGTTCGCCTATGCCTTCAAGGCCGGGTCGGTCGATCTGGAGCCGTTTGCCAACCTGGCTTATGTGCATCTCAACCGCGACGGCTTTGTCGAGCGCGGCGGCGCTGCCGCTCTCTTCGGCAAGGACGCCTCGCAGGACACGACGTTCACGACCCTTGGCCTGCGCGCTGCATCCAGTTTCGACCTTGGCGGCGTGCTGGCGACGGCCCGCGGCACCATCGGCTGGAGACATGCCTTCGGTGACACCTTGCCGCTGTCGTCGAACGGCTTCTCGACGGCGAGCACGTTTGCCATCGCCGGTGTCCCGATCGCCGAGAATTCTGCGGTAATCGAAGCCGGCCTTGATTTCGCCGTCGCGCCGGAGGCTACCCTCGGCTTCACCTACACAGGCCAATTCGGCGGCGGCGTCAGCGACCAGAGCGTCAAGGCAAATCTGAGCGTCAAGTTCTGATTGAACGCAGTCGTGCCAAACGGCCGTCGCCGGGATCCCGAGGACCCTGCGGCGGCCGTTTGGCGTTTCAAGGCTGGTTTTGACGTGCGATGCGCGTGGCATGCCGGAGCCAACGCGTCCAAGCTTCGGCCGCTCCGCACGTCGCCACGACGGAGGTGGTCGAGCGCTATCTGCCGCTGCTGAAGGACATACGAAGGGGCGGTACGCATGGTGCCGAGCCAACGACGCCGTGCGTTCGCGCTTGACGTTCCGCGACACCGCGCTTTCTATCTCGCCTGGGGTGTGAATTCGGGCTGGGAGTGGACCATCATGACTGACGATACGCAGCCGCCGGAAACCAAGCTGACGACGACGAAGCGGCGCTGGGCCGCCGACGGCAAATTCCTGACGGGGCGGATCGTGCGCCCCGAGGACGAGCGCCTTCCGCCTGGGCAACATCTGGTCAAGGACTGGCCGGTGCTCGACCTCGGCCAGCAGCCGATGATCCGGACGGAAAGCTGGCGGCTCGATATCACCGGGCACATCGAGCATCCATTGTCGCTCGATTGGGCCGCGTTCAAGGCCTTGCCGCAAAGCGACCGGCTCTCCGACATGCATTGCGTGACGACTTGGTCTCGCTACGACAACCGCTGGCAGGGCGTGGCCACACGCGATCTGCTCGACCAGGTGATGCCGAGACCCGAGGCGAGCCACGTCATGCTGACGAGCTATGACGGCTACACTACGAACATGCCGCTTGCGGACTTCGCCTCCGAAGACGCTATCCTTGCGACCGACTGGGAGGGCCAGCCGATCGGCCGTACCCATGGCGGGCCGATGCGGCTCGTCGTTCCGCATCTCTATTTGTGGAAGAGTGCCAAGTGGCTGACGCGAATCGACTTTCGCGAAGGTGACATGCCCGGTTTCTGGGAGCGCAACGGTTACCACATGCGTGGCGACCCGTGGCGCGAGGAGCGCTACTCGGACGATTGATCGGGGCGGGCGAAGGCCTGACGACCGCCGCCCGGCGCGTCCGGGTCCAGAAGCGACTGCAGCCCCGCAAGCTGGTAGCGCCAGAAGAGCGCTATGGCCGACTGGATGGACGGGCCGTCACGGTATTCACTGAGCGTATCGGCAATGGTGTCCAGCGTTCGGGTGAAGGTTCGCTCGAGCATGAAGCCCATCAGTGGCGTCAGGGCTTGCTCGCCGCCCTTGTCGGTCAGGTAGCGCGAAGCCAGCCGCACCATCTCCCGGATCATCAGCTTTCGAACATGGGCGTAGCGCGTGCCGTCGGCGCCGCGAAGCAGGATCAGCACCACGAGCCGCTGTTCGATCCAGAAGGACAGCAGTGCCCGGGCGTGCTCGGATCCGGAAGCATCGGCCTCCAGCCAGATGCCAACTGACCGCAGTTCCCGCACGCGGGCGCGCAGCAGGCGCAACAATCGCCCGGCAAGCGCCGGTGTCACGATCTCATAAAACAGCGCTTCCTTGTCGGCGACGTATTTGTAGATGTTGCTCGAACTGGTGCCCGCCCGTTCCGCCACATCGGCGAGCCGGGCCTTTTCGAAGCCTTGCTCGGCAAACACCGCAGCCGCAGCCGCAAACAGCCGCTCACGCACTTCCTGCTTCAGGCGCTGGGGCATGCGAGCCTTCCTGCAAGCTCGACGAGCCTTGGTTGCCAGGGGGCCGCCTCTTCCAGCTGGAAGGCAAGCGACAAGAGCAACGCGTCCTCGCCGGCTGCCGCCGCGAAATGGCAGCCGACCGGCAGCCCCTCGGGCGACCAGAAAAGCGGCGCCGACATGGCGGGCCATCCGGCAAAGGAGGCCACGTTGGTGAAGCCGGCGAGGCGTTCGGTAAAGGCGATGAGCTGGTCCGGACCCTCGGTCGGGCCTTGCGTCCCCAGCGGAAAGGCCGTGAAGGGGACGGTGGGTGAAAGCAGCACGTCATAGCCGGAGATCGCCTGATTTGCGCTCGCCTCGGCCTTCAGCGTTGCGCCGATCGCCTCCGTGATTGCCGTCTCCGGCAGCCGCCGGGCCCGGCGCACGAGCTCGACCGTGTAGGGCTCGAACAAGGTCTCATCGAAGGCGCCACCCATGGCGGCTGCAATCTGGTCGAACAGGCCGGAAAGAACAATTCCGGTCAGGTTGAAGAAGGCGCGGCTGGTTTGCTGAGCGTTGATGTCGGGGCCAGTGCATTCGACGATCTCGTGCCCCAAGACCGCACACAGCGTGATCGCCGCGTTAAGCGCGTCCTCGACTGCCTCAGACACGCCGCGCCCGAAGACATCGTGGCGATAGATGCCGATGCGCAGCCGCCTCTGCGGGCCACGGCGCATGTCGTCGATCGCAGGCAATGGTTGGGTCAGGTCCGGCCGTTCGGTTGCCGCCAACCACGCGGCGCTGTCGCGCACGGAGCGGCTGACGCAATGGTCGCTGATCAGCCGCGCCGTCGGCATCGCCGGCGGCAGGCCGGCATTTACCGTGCGGTCGCGGCTCGGCTTGAAACCGAAGAGCCCGCAGAAGGAGGAGGGGCCACGGATCGAGCCGCCCCCGTCGGACGCGTGGGCGATCGGTACCATGCCCGAGGCAACGGCCGCCACCGCACCGCCCGACGAGCCGCCGGTCGAAAGAGCGAAATTCCAGGGATTGCGCGTTGCGCCATGGGCGAGGGTTTCGGTGGTGCCGAGCAGGCCGAACTCCGATGTGGTCGTCTTGCCAAGGACGATCAGGCCGGCCTTGTCGAGAGCGTCCGTGTAATCCGATCCGGCTTGGGCGGGCTGTCCCTTGAAGAGGCGCGAACCGAAGCCGGCCGGGTGGCCGGGATAGGCAAGCAGGTCCTTGAGCAGGGTCGGAACGCCTGCAAACGGCATGTTCGCTTGCGGACGAAAAGCGCCGGCGCACTTGCGCGCGTGGTCGAAATCCTTGGATGCAAGCGCGTTGACGTGCGGCTCGCGCCTCTCGATGCGCCGGATGGCGGCTTCGACGAGTTCGAGCGGCGAGGCTTGACCCTTCGATACGAGACGGGCCTGTTCGGTCGCGTCCAGCGCAGAAAAGTCGTCCGATTCCAGTCGCGAGAGTTCGGGATTGGGAGCGCGCATCTTTCCAGCTTCCATTGACGATGAAAAGAGAATGATTGATTCTCTTTTCATCGTCAATGAGCGGTTGCATCCACAGGCGACTGATTGCATCTTCCCGTCTCCTGCAATGCTGGTGCAACCCACTCCCCGCAAAGCTCGTGCAACGTTTCAACAAAGGACGTTGTCGATGCGCCTGGCCATTTTACCGATGTGGTTGATCCTTTTCAGCGCGAGCCCAAGTCATGCCGAAGAAAAGGGAATGTGGATTGCGGACAATCCGTATCGGACCGTGCAGCCTTTGTACGATCCCTGTCGTGATGGTCGGTTAAGTGATGGAACGCCGCGAACCTGCGCCGAGATCAGGCGCATGTACCGGCATGGAAGAGGCGGCTGGTCCGAAGAGGACCATCGCCTGGATGCATGTAGCGACGGGCGCGTCAGCGACGGCCGGCCGCGCACATGCCGGGAACTGCTTGAATGGATGGAGCGTCGTTGATGAAGGCAGAGCGCAGAGGCACCGTGTCGAAGCTCGGACAGGTTTTTAGATTAGTGCTTGGGTATCTGTCCTGGCCGCTGGTGTTTTTCGGCGGGCTGCTTGGCGCGTACTACGCGTTCGCGAGCGCAAAGCCGATGGTCGGATTTGTGGCGGTCTATGCGGCCGCCGTCTTCATCCTGTTTCTTCTCGAGCGCTACATTCCCTACGAGCGGGGCTGGCTTCAGTCGGATGGCGAAACGGTGAACGACATCGGTCACACGCTGGCGACGAAGGGCTTGCTGCAGGCGGCAGGCTTGATCGCCGCCGTCTTTCCCATGTATGCCGCCAACATCCTGCAGCCGCTCGCAGCGCTCAAGTTTAGTCTCTGGCCATCGGATTGGCCGATGGTGCTTCAAGTGGGGCTTGCGGTGGTCGTCGCCGAATTCGGCCTCTATTGGTCGCATCGGATCGCCCACGAAAAGCTGTTCTTCTGGCGGTTCCACGCGCTGCATCACAGCGTCGTTCGCCTCTGGGTGATCAATACCGGCCGCTTCCACGTGGCCGATTCGCTGTTCAAGATTGCCATGAGCCAGATCCCACTCTATTGCCTCGGCGCTCCCCTGCACGTTTTCTGGTGGCTCGGCGCGGTCACGGCCTTCATGGGCATTCTCACCCATTGCAACGTCGACATGCGAACAGGTCCCTTCGACTATCTCTTCAGCACGCCGCGGCTGCACCGCTGGCATCATTCGAAGGACCTCCGCGAGGGCAACATGAACTACGGCGAGAACGTCGTCGTCTGGGACCTTTTGTTCGGCACCTACTACAATCCGGACCGTCCGTCCTCGACCGACATCGGCATCAAGGGCCAGATCGCCCGAGGCTTCCTGGCGCAACTGGCGCAACCGTTCACCAAGAACGGCGTGCGCGAAATCCTCGGCCTCCCGAAGCGACGCTCATGACCGCGTCGCGTGCGGAGCGGCATCCCCGGCTAGAGTTCCGCGTGGCCCCATTGCGAAAGCCACGTGGAAAAGCTGTCCGGTGTGCCCGATGGTGCGCGCCTTGCGATCTCGTACGCCCCGACGATCGGTGAGATCGACGGGCAAAGTGCGATCAGCTGGCCGCTTCTGAGCTCCTTCTCGATGAAGGCCGGGCTGACCTGCGCTATGCCGAGGCCGGAAATGCAGGCGTCGATGGCAGCCTCGTCCGTGTCGAAGCCGATGCTGCCGCCCTTCGGCTCGAAAGGGATCGCGGCCGCATCGCACCACCGCCGCCAGGACCAGGCGTCGGCGGTGTCGAGAAGGATCGGCAGGCCGAGCACGTCGCGGGCGTCGAACTCGCGTTCGGATCGCGCAAAAAACTGCGGCGAGCACACCGCGAGCGTGCGGTCCACCAGAAAGGCCAGCGCATGATCGTCGCTGTCGCCGCAGCGGCGATAGGTGATGGTGATGTCCGCCGGTTCGGCAGCACCCAGCGCCAGGGACTGGATGACGAGATCCTCGCTCGGATGCGCCTGCCGATAGGAGCCGATCCGGGGGATCAGCCAGCGGCGTGCGATGGTGATCGGCGCCTGGATCACCAGGCGCGAGCGTTCGGGGCTGACCGCGCGTGCGCCCGTTTCAAGCGTGGCGAGCGCACCGTTCACGTGGGTGAGGAACTGGCGCCCGGTGGCCGTCAGCGCAATCGCGTTGTGGCTGCGGTGAAACAGCGGCGTGCCCAGCGCGTCTTCCAGCGCCTTGATCTGGCGGCTCACCGCGCCCGGCGTCAGGTGCATCTCGGCGGCCGCGAGCGTCAGGCTGCCCGTGCGCGCCGCAGCCGAGAAAGCCGGCAGTACGCTGAGTGGCGGAAGCTTGAACCGTTTGGCTTGCGATTTTTTCATGCCGGCGTGAGAACCTTTCGCTTGCAAATAACTTGACCATAAATATCAACAATCCTCCATATTGGAAGGCAGGAAGCCTGATGTCGGGAGGTTTGTTGATGGCGATCGCGCGTTTTCTTGGTCTGAGGTTCGGCGCCTCGCAGCGGCGTGACGAAACCGCCCGCGGTTATCGGCATGTGCCTGCCGCAAGCGGCGAGCCATGCGGCGACGCGGCCGCCCGCCGGCTTTCGTCCTCCCGCAACGTTGACACCGCAATGGCAAGAGGAGCCCCCATGCCCAGCCCGCTTTTTGCAGCCGCATGCACGCGGCTGATCGGCGCCGTCGTTCTTGCCGGCTGCGCTCTCGGCCAGGCGGCCGATGCCGCCGCCGAAGACGCCGTCACCTTCAACGTGATCGACGATCGCGGTGTGGCGGTCACCATTCCGGCGAAGGCACAGCGGGTCGCCTCCGTTTCCTATTTCGCCGCGGATGTCGCGCTTGCCCTCGGCCTGAAGCCGGTTGCCACAACCTACATGGTGGAAGGCCGCCATCCCGATTTCCTCGGCGGCTATCTCGATGGCGTCAAGCAGATCGGCCAGCGTGCCACTCCGAACATCGAGCTGCTCGCGGAGGCAAAGCCGGATCTCACGGTCGCGATCCGCCGCTACACCGAAGGCAATGCCGCCCAGTACGAGAAGGTCGCGCCCTATCTCGCCTACGACCTCGAACTCTATGCCGACAGCGACCGCACCATCGCGCAACTGTCGACGATCCTTGGCCAGCCGAAACGCGGGCAGGAGATCAACGCTGCCTTCAAGAGCGACCTCGATGCCTTTGCAGCGAAGGCGCCGAAGGACAAACATCCGCGCTTCGTCGTCATGTGGGGCGGTGACATTCCCTGGGTCTTCCGATCGGAAAACATGACCGCGGCCATCCTGGTGGCGCTTGGCGGCGACAACATCGCCGGTCAGAACCCGACGCCGTCCGTTCCGGGGAACTGGGGCATGGAAATGAGCCTCGAAACCCTGCTGGAGAAGGATCCGGAGGTCATCTTCGTCTACGACTACGGCCCGGATCGCCCGCAGGAAAACAATCCGATCTGGCAGCAGCTCTCGGCGGTGAAGAACGGACGCGTGCATTATGTCGGCGACCATTGGGTCGAGGCGCACGGGCCGATCGCCCGCCAGATGGTGTTGCGCGAGGCAGCGCATCTGCTTTACCCCGATGCCTTTCCAGCCATCGACGTGAAGGTGGAAGCCCGCAAGTTCATCCCCGCCTCCATCCAGTAACAGGTGAACCGGCCCTTGCGTTTGCGGGGCCGGTAAATTCTCATGCCTCGTATCCGCCTTACAGTTTCCGAAGCGCGCCGCATCGTCCAGCTGGCAACGCCGCTGGCGCTGATACAGCTTGCACAGGTCGCGATCTCGACCACCGACCTGCTGATGCTCGGCTGGGTTGGCGCCGAGGCGCTGGCGGCTGCCGCACTCGGGCTCGCCGTGTTCAACCTGCTACGCACCATCGGATTCGGCCTGATCGTCGGCACCTCCAATCTGGTGGCCGAGGCATCAGGCGAAGAGGTTGCGCTGTCCCATTTGCTGGGTGCACTGAGCATTGCCGTCGTTGCCGGGCTGATTTCGGCTGCGTTGATGATGATCGGCGGCAGCGGCCTGCGCTGGCTCGGACAGGATGCCGGCGTCGTCGAGCTTGCGCGGGAATACCTGTTGTTCCTGGCGCCCGGTATCATCCCGCTCTTCTGCTTCTACGCCTATCGTGGGGTCGTCGTCGGCCGGCGTCAGGCGAATGTCCTGCTGGCGATCACGCTTGCGACCATTCTGGTCAATGCCCTGCTCGACTATGGCCTGCTGTTTGGTGCCTTCGGCCTGCCGAAGCTCGGCGTTCCGGGCGTCGCAGCCGCAAGCACGCTCGCCTACCTCTCGCAGTTCGCCGCCATTGCCTGGATCACGCACCGGCGGCTGTCGTTCTCGCGCCTCATGTCGATAGGGGAGCTCGTCGCAGCTATTCGGCGGCTGCTTGCGATTGGCATCCCGACGGCCGGATCCTACGCATCCGAGGCAGGATTCACGGCGCTCGTTACCCTCATGGTCGGCGCCTGGGGTGCCGCCGCGCTCGCCGCGCAGGCGGCGGTCAACCAGGTCGTCTATGTCGTCTTCATGCTGTCGGTCGGCCTCTCGCACGCGACTTCGGTCGGGGTCAGCGAAGCCTTTGCGGCCGGCGACAGCGAACGCGCCCGGCGGGTCGGCAGAATGGGGCTTCTGCTCGGCATCTCGGTTGCCTCCATCTTCTCGTTGGCATTCCTGCTGTTGCCTGCGCCGATCCTGGCTCTGTTTTCCTTGTCGCCGGCGGGCGCTGAGGGCTCAACCTACCTGGCTGCTTCCGCGCTGCTGTCCGTTGCGGCGCTCGCCCAATTGCCCGATTTCGCGCAGAACATCGGTATCGGCGCGCTTCGCGGCGTCGGCCGCGCCGCGAGCGGCTTCTGGATCACGCTTGCAAGCTATTGGTTGATCGGCGCTCCAGCCGCCTGGATCATCGGTTTCCAACTCGCTCCCGGCGCCACCGGCGTCTGGCTCGGCATGGCCCTCGGGTTTGCTGCCGCCGCGAGTGGCCTTTTCTGGGCCTTCCATCGGGCAACGACCGATATGGCCGCAACAGGGTCCGTTTCGGAGCAACGGGCATGAGCGAACAGGCGCGTGCGCCGATGTGGTTTGCAATGTTGCTCGCGGCGGCGCTGATCGTCAGCGTGGCGGCGCTGATCTTCGGCGCAAAGCCGATGACGCTTTCCCAGGCGCTGACGGCGTTGTCGTCGCCGGCAGGCGGCACCGACTCGATCATCGTCTGGACGCTGCGCATGCCGAGAAGCATCGCCGCCTATCTCGCGGGCGCGGCGCTCGCCGTCTCGGGCTACCTGCTGCAATCGATCACGCGCAATCCGCTGGCCGCACCCGACCTCACCGGCGTCACCGCCGGCGCCGTCGCCTTCATCGTCGCGACCTTCGTCCTTTTCCCGGCCGTTTCCTCCACGCTCTATCCGGCCATCGGCATGGTCGGCGGCTTGGAGGCCGCTGCGCTGACGCTGTGGGCCGCACGGGGTGGCCGGGCCTCGCCGCTGCATCTGGCGCTTGGCGGGATTACGGTTGCCCTGTTCTTGAACGCGGTCACCACCTACCTGCTCGTGCGGGGCGGACCACAATCGCCCTCGGTGCTGTTCTGGCTTTCCGGCGGCTTTCAAGGGAGATCCTGGGCGCAGGTCGGCTACATGCTGCCATGGATCGCCGTCGGGCTCGGCATTGCACTTTCCTGCCACCGCATCATCGCGCTCCTGTCGCTGGGTGACGAAGCCGCCGCCGGCATGGGCGCCAATCCCGCCCTGTGGAAGCTCCTGCTGCTTGTCGCTGCCATCTGCCTCGTTGCCGGCGTGACGCCGGTCGCAGGGCCCGTCGCCTTCGTCGGTCTGGCCGCTCCGCATCTCGTCCGGCTGTTGCGACCAGGCTCGGCGCTCTGGGCGCTTCTCCTCAACATCGCCCTTGGCGGATGCCTGTTGATGACGGCGGACGCGCTCGCCCGCTCGGTCGCCGCACCCCGGGAAATTCCGGTGAGCATCTTCACCGCGCTGATCGGCGGCCCGGTATTCATCTACCTGACGCAACGCGGGCCGCGGCCAGGTGCTGGAGGCGGGCGGTGATGACGAGGACCACGACGGAAGCACCGGCGCTTCGGCACACCTTGCTGCTGGTCGCGCTGTTCCCGGGCCTCTTGCTGGCGGCGATCCTGCTTGGCGTCGCCGACCTGCCGCTGTCGGATGTGATCGCCGTTCTTCTCGGCCGCGGATCGGACAATGCGCGACTGATCATCGAGACCATCCGGATCCCGCGCATCCTGACCGGCATTCTCGCCGGCATGCATTTTGCCGTCGCCGGCTCGCTGCTGCAGACGGTCACGCGCAACCCGCTGGCCGACCCGACCATCATGGGGATTTCCCAAGGGGCAACGCTGGCGGTGACCCTCTTCCTCTTCGTCGCGGTCTATGGCGTCGCTTCCGATGCCAACACGCTCTACGCTTTGCCGGTTGCCTGGCTGCCGCTTGCCGGCGCCATCGGCGGGCTTGCGGCCGGGGCGCTGATCTACGGCCTTGCCGTGCGTAAGGGATTGAGCGCTCTGCGCGTGACGCTGTGCGGCATCGCGATCGGCGCCTTCCTTCACGCGCTTGCCATGGGCATCATCGTCGGCTGGGGCAGCGCCCGGTTCGAGATCGTCATGCAATGGCTGTCCGGCAGCCTTTATGCTCGCGGCTGGGAGCACGTGGTCTTTCTGCTGCCGTTCACGATCGCTGCTGTCGCCGTGCTTCCGTTCCTCCACCGTTCGCTGGCGCTCTTGCGTTTCGAGGAGGACGTCTCACGCTCCTTCGGGCTGAATTATCGCCTGCATTTCACGCTGGTTCTTGCCGTTGCCTGCGTCCTGGCCGCCAGTGCCGTCGGCGTCGTCGGTCCGCTGATTTTCATCGGGCTCGTGGTGCCGCATCTCGCAAGGTTCCTGGCCGGCCGCCATTTTTCGGCGGTCCTGCCGCTGACGGCGCTCATCGGCGCGACGCTGGTCGTGGGGGCTGATCTCGTCGGACGGCTTGCCGGCGGCGCCGAGGAAATTCCAATCGGCGTCGTCACAGCCTTTGCCGGCGCGCCGTTCCTGCTCGTTCTTCTTCGCCGCTATCGATGAGGCCGTGATGCATCTCAAAGCCGCCGGCGTCACCATTCGCTATGCCGGGCATTGCGCACTCGCGACCTTCGCCCTGGAGCTCGGCCGCGGCGAAATCGTTGCGCTGATCGGCCCGAATGGCTCGGGCAAAAGCACCGCACTCCATGCGCTTGCGGGATTGACGGTGCCGGAGGCCGGCGACGTCACGCTCGACGGTCGGTCGGTGCGCTCTTGGAAGCGTCGCCAGCTGGCGCGCCGGCTCTCCTTCCTGCCCCAGGCACCGCTCTCGCCCGAGGGCATGACCGTCGAGCAACTGGTCCGGCATGGGCGTTTTGCCCATATCGGCGCCTTCGGCGGCTTTTCCACTGCCGATCGCCAGGCGGTCGATTGGGCGCTCGAGAGTGCCGATCTACGCGATATCGCGCACCGGGATCTGAGGGCTCTGTCGGGTGGAGAGCGCCAGCGGGCCTGGATCGCGGCAGCGCTGGCGCAGGAGGCGGAGATCCTACTGCTCGACGAGCCGACCTCATTTCTCGACATCGGCCATCAGGTGGAGGTGCTGGAATTGCTTTGCCGCCTGCGCCGCGAGCGGCAGGTAACGGTCATCGTCGCCATCCACGACCTCAACCAGGCCATGGCGATCGCCGACCGGATCGTGCTGCTGGCGAAGGGGCGGACCCTGTTTTGCGGCACGGCCGACGCGCTCGCCGGCAGTGGCCTGATCGAAACGACGTTTTCGGTCAGCGGCGCATTCGAGCGCCCGCGCGATCAGGCAGGCGCCGTCTATTTCAACGCTCACATTGCCACATGAGCGGCAATGCGCCCGGTGCACGTCGCCCGGGCGCATTGCTAAGCGGTCAGGCCGCAAAGGCCGGCTTGCGGGCGCTGATCCTCAAGACGTAGTAGATCGCTCCGCCGATGGCGACACCGAAGAACCAGCCATAGATGCCCCACCAGGCCGGCAGGATGGTGGTGAAGGTCGGCAGGATCGAGGAGAACAGCGCGCCGATGGCAAAGGCGATGAAGGCGCTGCCGTGCCAGCCGCCCTGGAAGCGGAACTCGCCATCCTCGTGATAGAGCGCCTCGACGTTCAACTGGCCGCGGCGGATGAGGTAATAATCGACCATCATCACCCCGAAGATCGGCCCCATCGTCGAACCAATGAAGTTGACGAAATGCGCAGCCCCTGTTTCCCAAGGGGCGAAGGGGTAGAGGATGAGGGCGATCAGCGCTGCGATGTAGCCGCCGCGCTTGAAGTTGATCTGCCGCGGGAAGACGTTGGCGAAGTCGAAGGCCGGCGACACGAAGTTCGCGACGACGTTGATGCCGAGGGTCGCGACCGCAAAGGTGAGTGCGGCGAGCAGTGCCAGGAACCAGCTGTCGAATTTCGCCGATATCTGGTCCGGATGCAGCAGCACTTCGCCATAGACGGCGAAGGCGGCGGTCGTCGTGACGCCGGCGACCAGGCAGAAGGCGAGCAGGTTGATCGGCAGGCCCCAGAGATTGCCCTTGCGCAGGGTCTTCACGTCGGTCGCATAGCGCGAGAAGTCGCAGAAATTCAGATAAAGCGCTGCGAAGTAGGTGATCCAGGTGGCCGCGACCGCCGCAAGTGCGGGGAAAGTGCCCGGTTCCCAGGGAACGCCCGCGTCTTTGGTTTTCTCGATGAGCACGTCGCGCGGGATTTCCGAACCGAAGGAGAAGGTGCCCGATTTGACGATCAGGTAGACGGCAAGGACCAGCATCATGATCCAGACGGCCGGGCCCGCCCAATCCTGGAACTTGCGCACGGTCTCCATGCCGCGCTGGATGATCAGCAGTTGCAGCGACCAGACGACGACGTAGCAGATCACCTCGAGCGTCGAATGGCCGAGCATGTGGCTGTTCTGGTGGAAGGCCAGCATGCCTTCGTTGCGAATGAGAAGGGCGACGATGGCGCCGGATGCCGCAGCGGTCTGCGCGCCATACCAGAAGCAGGCGACCACGGCGCGAACGAGTGCCGGTACGTTGGCACCGAAGGTGCCGAAGGAGGCGCGGGCGAGAACGGGGAAGGGCACGCCGGTTCGCACGCCCGCGTTGCCGACGAGGCTCATCAGGAAGAAGATCACCAGCGATCCGATGCCGATGGCGATGACGAAATTTATGAAGCTGCCGCAGAGCAGGAACAGGCTTGCTGCGAGGTAGTAGCCCCACAGGCTATGCACGTCGGATGTCCACACATTGAAGATGCTGAAAGCGCCCCAACGACGCTCCTCGGCCGGTGCCAGATCCTCGTTGTACAACGAGGGCGACGGATCGCGTACTGCCATGTCTTCCTCCGTATTTCCGCCGGGTCCCCCTCGGACCCGCCTTGATTCTGCTCCCGTTTTGAGTCGTTGCAAAAGTCTTTTTGGATTGCCGAGAGGCGGGAAGCCGGTCGTGGTCGAATATAACCAAGCTCCCTTCGATCAAAGCGACCAACAGGAGACAGCCGCGAGAGATCGCGTATATCCCATTGACATATCCTGCGACTGAAACCATCTTGGATATACACAAAGTATATCCCGGAGGCGGCAATGTCGGAACAGGGCGCAGTTTTTCTCAGCAACCGCAGTCAGGCGATCCGGCTGCCGAAGGCCGTGGCGCTTCCGGAGGACGTCAAACGTGTCGATATTGTCGCGGTCGGGCGAACGCGGATCATTACGCCCGCTGGCGAAGCCTGGGACAGCTGGTTCGATGGCGAGCCCGTAACAGCTGATTTCATGGTGGAGAGAGAGCAGCCGGAGGCCCAGGAGCGCGAGTCACTCTGATGCTGAAATACATGCTCGACACGAACATTTGCATCTACACGGTCAAGAACCGGCCGCAACAGGTTCGCGAGGCGTTTAACAGGCATCACGGACAATTGTGCATCAGCTCGATCAGCCTGATGGAGCTGATCTATGGCGCGGAAAGGTCCGCCATGCCCGAGCGCAACCTTTCGGTTATTGAAGGCTTTTCCGCCCGTCTTGAAGTCCTCAACTATGATCAGGGGGCAGCGACCCATACCGGACAGTTGCGTGCCGAACTCGCCCGCAGCGGAACTCCTATAGGGCCTTACGATCAGTTGATCGCTGGTCATGCACGCTCTCAAGGTTTGATCCTGGTGACCAACAACCGCCGGGAGTTCGATCGCGTGCCCGGCCTGCGCGTCGAGGATTGGACCACAGCCCCCTGACACTTGGCGTTGCTAAGCGCCAAGCCTGTCGCGCTCGGCGAGCCGCCAGGCGCGCGGCGTCATGCCCGTCTGGCGTAGGAAGAAACGGGAGAAATATGCCGGATCGGCAAAGCCGAGGCGGAAGCTGATTTCCTGGATGCTGGCGCGGGTGAAGACGAGTTCGCGTCTAGCTTCTCCGACGAGCTTTCGCGAAATCATTTCGTGCGCGCTGAGCCCGGCGATGGCGCGCGTGATCCGGTTGAGATGGGTGAGCGACAGGCCGAGTTCGCGGGCATAGGCGGCGGCCGGCCAATGGGTGCGATGGTGCTGCTGCAAAAGCGCCTGGAAGCGCTGGACCCGCCGTTCGTTTTCACTCTCGTTGCGGTCATCCCGCTCGTCGCTCGTCTCGTCGAGACGTGCCGTCAGCGTCAGGGCAGCGGTCAGATAGGCGTCGAGAAGATCGGCGCGGTTGCTGCGGTTGCTTTCCCATTCCCTGGCGAGGCGCGTAAGCGTTGCGGCGATGTAGGACGCATCCTCGCCACCGCCGAGCCGGATCAGATGCGGGGCGGCGAGCCAGGCGCCAAGGCGGCTGCGCTCGCCGGGCGTCGTCTTCAAATGTGAAGCGAGGATGGTGAAGACGAAGCCGTCGATGTCACGTGAGAAGCGGAAGCCATGGCTGAGCGCCGGCGGAACAGTGATGACGACAGGCGGTTCGATCATGTTGACTGCGCTGCCGAAGACGGCATCGCCGGAGCCGCCGGCAATGTACAAGATCTGAAAGAAACTCTCGTGGCGGTGTAGGCCGATCTCCCAGTGGTAGAGACTGCTTCGTGACGGGATCGTCTCGCAATGCAGCCAGAAATCCGGCCGTTCTCCAGACTTTTCGCCGTAGAGCTCGTAGGTCGGAACCGTCTTCTTCATGCCGCACCTCCTGAAGCCATGTTCGATTTGTGCAATTTCATGGCGGATTTGTCCATTGAGAGCGAAGCCGGCCCAGCGCAGATTTTGCCAAAAGACAATTCCGCTAATTCCGGAGGAGAGCATGCGCACCAAGGTCGTCATCATCGGGTCGGGCCCGTCAGGTCTGTTGCTCGGCCAACTGCTGACGGAGGCCGGCATCGACAACGTCATCGTCGATCGTGTCAGCAAGGACTACATCCTCGGCCGCGTGCGCGCCGGCGTGCTGGAGGAAGGCACGGTCGGTCTGATGAATCGCGCCAGGGCCGGCGCCCGTATGCACAAGGAAGGGCTGCCGCATGACGGCTTCTCGCTCGCCTTTGACGGTCGCGACCACCGTATCGATCTCAGGCATCTGACCGGCGGCAAACGCGTGATGGTCTATGGCCAGACGGAACTGACGCGCGACCTGATGGAGCATCGTGAGCATTCAGGGGCCGTCACGATCTACGAGGCGGCCAATGTCGAACCGCATGACTTCGATGGCCACCAGCCCCACGTGACCTTCGAGAAGGAGGGTACGGCCCAGCGCATCGATTGCGACTTCATCGCCGGTTGCGACGGCTTTCACGGTGTCAGCCGCAAGTCCGTGCCGGAAAAGGCGCTCAAGACCTTCGAGAAGGTCTATCCCTTCGGTTGGCTCGGTATCCTCGCCGACGTGCCGCCTGTCGATCACGAACTGATCTATGCCAACCATCCGCGCGGCTTCGCGCTCTGCTCGATGCGTTCGACGACACGCAGCCGCTACTACATCCAATGCGCGGTGAGCGAGAAGATCGAGGACTGGTCCGACGAACGCTTCTGGGACGAATTGCGCCGGCGCTTGCCGCAACACCATGCCGAAGCGATGGTGACCGGACCGTCCTTCGAAAAGTCGATCGCGCCGCTGCGCTCCTTCGTTGCCGAGCCGATGCGTTTCGGCCGCCTTTTCCTGGTCGGAGATGCCGCCCATATCGTACCGCCGACGGGCGCGAAGGGCCTGAACCTGGCCGCCAGCGATGTGCACTATCTCTTCGAGGGGCTGCTCGAACACTACCAGGATCGCTCGAATGCCGGCGTCGACGCCTATTCGGCGCGGGCGCTGGCGCGCGTCTGGAAGGCCGTGCGCTTCTCATGGTGGATGACCACGATGCTGCATCGCTTTCCGGATACCGGCGATTTCGACCAGCGCATCCAGGAAGCCGAACTCGACTACCTCACCCATTCGGTGGCGGCCGAGACGGCGCTGGCGGAGAATTATGTCGGCTTGCCCTACTGACTAGAGCATCCCGCTCTCAAGTGGAATCACTGGAGGCGGAAAGATGCTCTAGATTCAAAGTTCTAGAGCGTCCTTTGTGCGTTCTCTTGAACGCACGGTGCTCCAGCGGCGGCGCGCTCGGCCCATTCCCCTCTGAGCAGGCCGTAGATCGCGGTGTCCCACCTGGCATCCCCGACCTTGGCGGAGGAGCGCCGAACGCCTTCTTCCTGAAAGCCGAGGCTGCGGTAGGTGCGGATCGCCGCCTCGTTGAAGGTGTAGACGTTGAGTTCCAGCCGCTCGAAGGCAGGGTCGGCGAAAAAGCGGCGGGTCACTTCACGGAGGAATGGCTGGGCGAGGCCCTGTCCGCGCATGCGCGGATTGATGGCAACTCGGGCGAGGCGGCCGACGCCGTTTGCCCAGTCGAGCGCCACCTGCGCATGGCCGGCGAGCTTGCCGTCGACGATCCCCGCAAACATCAAGCGCTCGGGTTCAGCACCTTCGGTCTCGGCGAGCATCGCCTCGAGCTGTGCTGCTTCCAGCGGAAAGGAGAGGCCGGGGCCGCCCCATTGGACCAGCGCCTCCAGACTCGAAAACCAGTCGAGCATCTCGGGAACATGCGCTTCGGAAAATGCGTCAACACGGAGGGGAGTGGTCGGCATGGATCACCAGTTCTGTCGGACCCGCAATCTCGGTCTCTGATAGAGGCTTGTAAAGCCGCGAAATCCCGCGGGCCGCCACACGCGACCTCAGGCCGTCTCCATTGCTTGTCGCATGTCGTGGACCGTCGCGCGCGTCGCCTCGACATAGGCGTCGACCAGATGACGGTTCCGCGTGTCGCGCAACCAGCAGAGGCTGAGATCCGATGGGATGCTGGGCAGGAACGGCCTGATCGTCAGCCGGTCGCGCTGACCAAAGGCGAAGAGCGGGTCGACGATGGCGATCCCGAGCCCGTTGGCGACCATTTCACACACCGCAGGCGCCAGCGTCGCGTCCATGATGTAGTTCATGCGCGTGCCGTAGGTATCGAGCGTAGTTTCGATCTTCTGCCGGATGCGGTTGTCGGCGGCAAAGCCGATATAGGGTTCGCCGTGGATGTCGCTGGGCACGATCTCCTGTTTCGCGGCAAAGCGATGATCGCGCGGCGCGATGCACACGAGATCCCCACCGCGCAGCGGCACGCACTCGATGTAAGGGTTGTCCGTGTTGCGATTGATGAGGCCGATATCGACCTGCTTGGACAGCAGCCATTCGACGATGAACTGCGAGCTGCGGATCACCACCGAGATATAGGCGTCGCCGTGCCCGGCAAGGAAACGCTTGTTGGTGTGGCTGATGAAGAGGCCTGAGAGCGCCGGCATCACGCCGACCGAGATCTGCCCCAGTTCCTCGCGCCGGATCAGGTCGACGGCGCGCTCGATCTGCTTGATGCCGGCGAAGACGCGATCGATCTCCTTGTAGAGCCGCATCCCATGCTCCGAAGGAATGAGCCGCCCCTTGATGCGCTCGAAGAGTTCAAGCTCCGTATCTTCTTCCAGATGCGCCAGAAGCTTGCTCACAGCGGGTTGCGAGATGTGCAGGACCTCCGCGGCGCGGCTGACCGTGCCGCATTCGATGACGGCCTTGAGAGCCTCGATTTGTCGTAGGTTCGGTGCGCGCTTCATTTCATAACTTCATGCAGGTCCGAATTGGCTCCAGCCTAGCTTTGCGCGCGCAGGTTGACAATGCGTCCGCCCGGGGCCCCTGCAAAATATCGCCATTCGCGGTCCCGGCGCAAATGCTAGCCTATAACCTTTTGGAATGGACGCAGACTCAAAAACAATTAGACGGGTCAAATTTGCTGCGCTTATCTCTAGGCAGGCTGCAGTCGGGTCGATCCGGTTGCGCGATTGGCGACGGGATCAGGATAGCGCTCATGCGGCGCACTGACGCCATCGGGTCACGCTGGGAGGCGAGAGGAGGAACAATGATTATCGGGCAGAATATCAATCGCAGGAGCGCGCTCAAGCTGTTGGGGGCAGGGGGTGCTACGATGCTCGCCGCGCCTTACATCATCCGGTCGGCGCATGCGCAGGGCTCGGTCCTCAACATCACGACTTACGACAAGTTCCTGCCGCAGGATTTCATCGACCAGTTCCAGAAGGATAGCGGCATCGAGGTTCGCATCCGCCTGACCGACGACCAGGGCAAGCAGTACAACCTCTTGACGGCGGAAGGCGCAAATCCGACGACCGATATCGTGACAGTCGCGGGCCACCGCTACGGGCAGTTCATCGGCTCGAAACTGGTGGAGGCGCTAGATACGGCAAAGCTGCGCAACTGGTCGAACCTCAATCCCGCCTATCAGGATGCCGCCTGGGCGCGCTACGAGGGCAACCTCTGGGGATTGCCGATCCTTGCCGGCTACGAAGGCCTCGTGCGCAACACCGACTACGTGCCGGAAGCCGACAGCTGGGGCATCATGTTCGACGAGAAATACGAAGGCCTGACCGCTTACATGGCCGGCGATTTCATGTCGATCACCATGAAGTATCTCGGCCATGACGGCGATTTCGTCACCTACACCGACAAGGTTGAGGCGGCCCAGAAGGCCGCCAGCGAAGCGCGCGACCACCTTATCAAGCACAAGCATATGGTTCGCAAGTACTACGATGCGGCCAGCGAAGTGCAGCAGATGTTCATCAACGAGGACATCCACCTGGCGCAGGCCTGGTCGGGTCCTGCCGCCAAGCTGATCATGGACGGCGTGCCGGTCAAGCTCTCCGTTCCGAAGGAAGGCACTTACGGGTTCTGCTATACGCTGAACATCGTCAACAACGCGCCCAATGCCGAGAACGCCTACAAGCTGTTCGACGCGATCCTCGCCAATCCCGAGGTCGGCGCGGCGATGACCCGCACCTCCGGCTTCAGCTCGACGATCTCCGGCGTCGACAAGCTGCTCGACGACAGGGAGCGGCTGGCATCGACGCTGCCGCAGGAAGAGCTCGAGCGCGTCACCTTCTTCAGCTCGCTCAATCGCTCGATGAAGAACGAGATCATCGATCGCGCCGTCGCGGAACTGAAGGCGGCTTAAGCAATCGCGTCGTGACGACTGACTGACTGACCTCGCCGTGGCGGCGGGGTCGGAACGGTGACGCATGTCCTGCCAACACCCGTCGGGTCGCGGACAAGCTTTGGGATAAAAACAATGGCCGTGGGAACACATGCGGCAGGTGGCGGTATCCCCGTCCGCGCCGCGCACATGAAATACTCGACCGGTGTCGCGAGGGTGATCAACTCACCGCTCTATCGCTACACCCTGGGCGCGGTTGCCGAATGGCGATATGGGCGCATCCTGCTTCTGGCCGGCGTGCCGGTCGTCTGGATGCTGATGATGCACATCGGCCCCATCTACGAAATGCTGCGCATCAGCCTGCTCTCCAGCTATCCGCCGCAGCCGGGCGTGGAGGCCGAATTCACGTTCGACAACTACGCGCTCTTCTTCAGTGAAAAGCTCTACTGGATGCCGCTGCTGCGCAGCTTCATCTATGCCTCCATCGCAACGGCCGTCACCTTGGTCGTGGTCTACCCGGTCGCCTACTACGTGGCGAAGGTGGTTGCGACCGGTAACAGGTCGCGGGCACTGCTCCTGCTCCTGGCGCCGTTCTGGGCGGGTGAAATCATCCGCATCTTCTCGGTCATCATGCTGCTCGCCAATCGCGGTGCCGTCAACGTGCTCTTGCGCGAGATCGGCCTGACCGAGCGTCCGATCCAGATGCTCTACACCTCGTTTTCGATCAGCTTCGGCCTGGTCTACATGGTCTGTCTCTACATGCTGCTTCCGCTCTATTCGGCGATCGAGAAGATCCCGAAGTCGCTGCTCGATGCCTCCGCCGATCTCGGCGCGGGGCCGTTCACGCGCTTCCGTCGCATCATCCTGCCGCTTTCGCGCGATGGCATCGTGTCGGGATGCTCGCTGGTCTTCCTCACCTGCATGGGCGTGTTCGCCGCTCCCATTCTTCTCGGTGGGCCGACCACCAGCATGTTCTCCGAGACGATCAGCAGCTTCTTCCACGGCGCCAGCAGCCGTTGGCCGGCCGGTGCCGCCTTCGCGATGATCATGCTTGCCGCATCCCTCGTCACCGTCGGTCTGTTCATGCGGGTCGTCGGCGGCTCGAAGCAAAGGACATTCTGATGCGCGCCATGTTTCACGATTGGCCGGGACTGGCTCTGAAGTCCTTCTACTGGCTGTTTGTCCTGTATCTGTTTCTGCCGCTGTCGCTAATGGTGGCGGTCAGCTTCAAGGATGCGAGCTTCATTTCGTTCCCGCTCGGCAACCTGACGATCGACTGGTACGCCAAGGTTATCAAGGACAAGCAGTTCCTGGACGCCTGCCTCTACACCATCATGATCGCCGCGGCGACGACCGCCATCGCGACGGTCATCGGCGTCTGGATCGCGATGCTGATCGGGTCGCTGCGTGGCGCCGCTCAATACGTGGCCTTCGCCGTGGCCTGCCTCCCGGCCGTCGTGCCGGGCATGATCTCGGCGATTTCGCTGCGCATCTTCATCACCACCATCGACCTGCCGACCGGCACGGTCGCCATCATCCTCGGCCACGTCGTCCACGCCGTGCCCTTCGTGGTGGTCATGGTGCTGACGCGGCTGCGCTCGATGCCGGGCAATCTCGTCGATGCCGCCCGCGATCTCGGTGCCGACAGCATCGTCACCTTCTTCCGCGTCACGCTCCCCTACCTCGGACCGGCCATCTTCGGCGGCATGATCTTCTGCCTGCTGCTGTCGAGCGATGACTTCGTCCGCACCTTCTTCCTCGGCGGCTATCGCCCGACGCTGCCGATGCTGATCTTCGCCCGCGTGCAGTCCGGCATGTCTCCGGAAATCAACGTCATGGCGACGCTCGTCCTGGTCGTGACCGCCGTGGTCGGGCTCTACGCAGAATATCTCACACGTCGTTCGAGGATCCGCTGATGCAACCGGTTGTTCAGTTCGAAAATGTCCGCAAGAGCTTCGGCAGTTTTGTCGCCGTCGATAAACTCAACCTCAACATCGAGCGCGGCAAGTTTGTCACCCTGCTCGGCCCCTCCGGCTGCGGCAAGTCGACGACGCTGCGCATGCTCGGCGGGTTCGAAACGCCGACGGAGGGCCGCATTCTGCTCTCCGGCCGCGACGTGACAATGGTTCCGCCGAACCGGCGCAACGTCAACATCGTGTTCCAGGATTATGCGCTGTTCCCGCACATGTCGGTCGCGAAGAACATCGCCTTCGGCCTGGAGCTGAAGGGCGTCGACCAGAAACAGATCCAGAGGCGCGTCTCCGAACTCCTGGAGCTCGTGCAACTGCAGGATTTTGCCGGCCGCCTTCCGTCCGAGCTATCGGGCGGCCAGCGCCAGCGCGTCGCCCTGATGCGTGCTTTGGCACCGGATCCGGATGTTCTCCTTCTGGACGAGCCGCTTTCGGCGCTTGACGCCAAGCTTCGCCAGACCATGCAGATCGAACTCAAGGCGATCCAGGAACAGACGGGCAAGACCTTCATGTTCGTAACCCACGACCAGGAAGAGGCGCTCACCATGTCGGATACGATCGTGGTCATGAACAATGGCCGGATCGAGCAGATGGGTGATCCGGCGAGCCTCTACAAGCGGCCCGGTTCCGCCTTCGTGGCGACCTTCCTCGGCGAAACCAATCTGTTGCAGTCGGATGTCGTCGGCACCGAAGCCGGCGAAGCGGCGGTGCGGTGGAACGGCATGACGATCAAGGCGTCGGCTGGCGCGCTGTCCCCCAAGGCGGGCGATGCGATCTATGTCGTTCTGCGGCCGGAGGCGATCCAATGTTCGGCGCAGGAACCGGGCGTCGCCAACCGGATCCGGGGGCGCATCCGCCAGCGCGTTTTCAAGGGCAACCACACATCGCTCAAGGTTGAGATCGGCGAGGGGCATCTGCTCAACGCGCTCGTTCATCCAAGCGAGGTGGAAGGCCTCAGCCGCGACGACATCTGGGTCGGCTGGTCGTCTGAAGCGACCACGCTCATCCCCGCCCGCAACGCGGCTTAGCCGCAACATCTCGACGGCGGGCGCCCCGGTTGCGCCCGCTAACCGATATCAATGAAAGTGGAAAACGACATGCGCGTAGGTATCGCAGGTGCTGGCTCTATTGCCTTCGGCACCGCTGCACTTCTTGAAAAACAGGGACACAAGGCGACGCTCTGGTCGCCGTCCGGCACCGGAACCCAGGCGCTCGCTGCGGGAGAGAGCCTGACGGCCGAAGGCGCCATCGAAGGTACCTTCCTTCCGGCCGTTGCCGAAAGCGCGGAAGATCTGGTCAGCGATGCGGATGCGATCCTCATCGCGCTGCCGGCCTATGGCCATCGCTTCGTGCTGGACGCTATCGCGCCGCATCTGACCGCCGGCCAGGTGGTGATCTTCAGCTCGCACACCTCGTTCGGAGCGCTCTATCTCTCGTCGCTGCTGGCCGCACGCGGCATTACCTTGCCGATCGTTGCCTGGGGCACGACGATTGTCAGCGGCCGGAAGCTCGGTCCGGCGCTGGCGCATGTCAACACCATTCGCAAGCAGGTCGATCTGGCGACGGTTCCGGCATCGGAGAGTGCGCGCGGTCACGCGGTCTGCACGGCGCTTTTCGGCGAACATTTCGTCGATCGCGGCAGCCTGCTGGCGATCGCGCTTTCGAACCTCAACCCGCAAAACCACCTCGGCATCGCGCTCGGCAACATGTCGCGCATGGAGCGTGGCGAAAGCTGGGTGCAGGCCCAGAACGTCACGCCCAACATCGGTCGCCTATTGGAGACGCTCGACCGTGAGCGGCTGGCCGTTGCCGAGCGGTTGCAGCTGAAGGTGCGTGACATCTTCCAGCATTTCCACCTGTCGTTCCATGTGCCGGTCAGCACCATCTCGCAGATGAACCAGGAAATGTACCAGGCCGGAAACAACGGCACGGGCCCTGCTACGGCCGATAGCCGTTACGTGACGGAAGATGTCCCCTTCGGTCTGGTCGTCACGGCGCAGCTCGCGCGCCTCGCCGGATGCCCGGCAGACCTGCACGAGGCGGGGATCCGCATCTTTTCGGCCATGTACGGCCGGGACTTCGAAGGCGAGAACGACCTCCTTCCGGAGCTGGGCCTCGAACGGCTGGATCTCGAAGGGCTCGATGCGCTCTGCCGCACCGGCTTTCCGCCCGTTGCCGCTGTCGATCGAGCCGAGGGGCGTGCCTGAATGAGCGACCGCTTCCTGTCCCATCTCCGATCAGAACTCGAGGGCCTGAAGTCATCAGGATTGTACAAGTCGGAGCGTGTGATCACCTCGAAACAGGCGGGTGAGATCAAGGTCGCCTCGGGCGAGCGGGTGCTCAACTTCTGCGCCAACAACTATCTCGGCTTGGCTGACAATGAAGAGCTGGCGGAGGCCGGCAAACAGGCGCTCGACCGCTACGGCTACGGCATGGCCTCGGTGCGCTTCATCTGCGGCACGCAGGAGGAGCACAAACAGCTCGAAGCGCGCATCTCGTCGTTCCTCGGGATGGAAGACACGATCCTCTATTCGTCGTGCTTCGATGCCAATGGTGGCCTGTTCGAAACGCTGCTTGGCGAAGAGGACGCGATCATTTCCGACGCGCTCAACCATGCCTCGATCATCGACGGCGTGCGGCTGTCGAAGGCCAAGCGCTTCCGCTACGCCAACAACGACATGGCGGCGCTGGAAGAGGAACTGAAGAAGGCCGAGGGCAGCCGCTTCAAGCTGATCGCCACCGACGGCGTGTTCTCGATGGATGGCATCATCGCCAATCTCAAAGGGGTCTGCGATCTCGCCGACAAGTATGGCGCCATGGTCATGGTCGATGACAGCCATGCGGTCGGCTTCGTCGGCAGACATGGCCGTGGCTCGGCCGAGCATTGCGGCGTCGAGGGCCGGATCGACATCATCACCGGCACGCTCGGCAAGGCGCTCGGCGGTGCCTCGGGTGGTTACACCTCGGGCAAGGCGGAGGTGGTCGACTGGCTCAGGCAGCGCTCGCGCCCCTATCTCTTCTCCAACACGCTGGCGCCGGTGATTGCCGCCGCCTCGCTGAAAGTGTTCGACCTGATCGACAACGGCGATGCGCTGCGCGCGCGGCTTTACGCCAATGCGGCACTCTTCCGCGCCGAGATGTCGAAGCTCGGCTTCACGCTTGCCGGCGAAGGCCATCCAATCATCCCTGTCATGCTCGGTGACGCAGCCCTTGCCCAGGAGATGGCGGCACGCATGCTGAAGAAGGGCGTCTATGTCATCGGCTTCTCCTTCCCGGTGGTGCCGAAGGGCCAAGCGCGCATCCGCACGCAGATGTCGGCGGCCCACAGCGAACAGGACGTGCGCCGGGCGATCGCCGCCTTCGAAGAGGTCGGCCGCGACCTCGGCGTGATCTGAGGGAGGCAATCAAATGACGAACATGATGAAGGCGCTGGTGAAGTCGAAGGCCGAAGTGGGCTTGTGGATGGAGCGGGTACCGGTGCCGGAGATCGGCCCCAACGACGTGCTGATCAAGGTCAAGAAATCGGCGATCTGCGGCACCGACGTGCATATCTGGAACTGGGACCAGTGGGCGCAGAAGACCATTCCGGTGCCGATGGTCGTCGGTCACGAGTTCATGGGCGAGATCGCCGAGGTGGGATCTGCCGTCACCAAGTACCATGTCGGCGAACGGGTCTCGGGCGAGGGCCATATCGTCTGCGGCAAGTGCCGCAACTGCCGCGCCGGGCGCGGGCACCTCTGCCGCAACACGCTCGGCGTCGGCGTCAACCGGCCGGGCTCGTTCGGCGAGTTCGTCTGCCTGCCGGAATATAACGTCGTGCCGATCCCCGAGGACGTGCCCGATGAAGTGGCGGCGATCTTCGATCCGTTCGGCAATGCGGTGCACACCGCCCTTTCGTTTGATCTCGTCGGCGAGGACGTGCTCGTCACCGGCGCCGGGCCGATCGGCATCATGGGGGCGATGGTCGCCAAGCGCTCGGGCGCGCGCAAGGTGGTCATCACCGACATCAACCCGACGCGGCTGGCGCTCGCGAAAAGCGTCGGCATCGACCATGTCGTCGATGCGTCGAAGGAAAACCTTGCCGACGTGATGAAGGCGATCGGCATGACCGAGGGTTTTGATGTCGGCCTCGAAATGTCGGGGGCAGCACCTGCCTTCCGTGACATGATCGACAAGATGAACAATGGCGGCAAGATCGCCATCCTCGGCATCGCACCGGCCGGCTTCGAGATCGACTGGAACAAGGTGATCTTCAAGATGCTCAACCTCAAGGGCATCTACGGCCGCGAGATGTTCGAGACCTGGTACAAGATGATCGCCTTCGTGCAGGGCGGCCTCGACCTTGCCCCGGTCATCACCCACCGCATCAAAATCGACGAATTCCGCGACGGCTTCGAAGCGATGCGCTCCGGCAACTCCGGAAAGGTCGTCATGGACTGGTGAGGCCGCTAGGGCCGGCCTGATCCGGCCCTTTCGTCCCCCGTCCGAGAAAAATTGTCTTTTGTCACTAGAACTAAGAATGCGTTTTATGCACTATTGATCGTCCACCATGCAGGGAGCGCATGATAGCCGATGGAAGTACGCGATCTCGAGGCCTTTCTCGCCGTTATGTCGACGGGCAGCATCACCGGTGCCGCCCGCCTGCTCGACCGCTCGCAGTCGCAGGTGACGCGCCTGATCCAGGACCTGGAGACGACGCTCGGCTTTGCCCTGTTCGAGCGGAATGGCCCGAGGATCGCGCCGACCGACAAGGGCATTGCCTTTCATGAGGATGCGGAGCGCTTCGTCAGCGGCATCGGCCACCTGCGCAATCGCGCCAAGGCGATCGCCGGCAAGGAACCGGAGCCGATCGAAATCGCCGCGACCCCGGCCTTCGCGAGCGGCATCATCCCGATGGCACTTGCCGCGCTGCCGGACCATCTGCTGCCCCACACGATCAATCTGCGCAGCATGCCGGCCGAGGCGGCCGTGCAGTCGGTGTTTGCGCGCACCGCGGATTTCTGCGTCACCTCGCTGCCGGCCGATCAGCCGGGCCTGGAGGTGCAAGGCTTCTTCGAAGGGCGCTGCGTCGCCGCCGTTGCGCCGCACGATCCGCTGGCGGCGAAAGACGTGATCTCGATCGCCGATCTCGCCGGGCGCACGCTCGTCACCATGTCCAATCCGTTTCGGCTGCGCCACAGCGTCGATGAAGTGCTCGATGCAGCCGGCGTGCGTCCCAATCGGATCATCGCAACCAACGCGGCGCAAAACGCTGTGCAAGTTGCATCGCTCGGCCTTGGCGTGGCGATCATCGAGCCGGCGACCGCCTATGGCCTGCAATCGGCGCCCATCGTCGTTCGGCCTCTCGACGTCGAGATCCCCTTCCTGTGGGCGATCCTGTCGGCCGGCTCGCGCCCGCTGTCGGCCGGCGTCCGGGAACTCATTCAACGGATAGCGCGGATCGCGTCGGAGCGGATGCCGGATCTCATCGTGCACGATCCCAAGCAGATGGCGCGTATCGCCGAAAGAAGCTTTGCCGGCAGGAACGCCGGCAATGGTGCGCTGCCGGACGACCCGGCGGCGAAATAAAGGGGAGCAAAAAGCTCTGAACGCTCACATGGAAATTGAGCCTGCTAAAATGAGGAGAACGAGATGAACAATTTTGACGCTACCCGCCGATCGGCAATGAAGCTGTTGGCAGCCGGGGCGGGTGTGCTCGCAGCGCCTTCGATCATCCGCCCGGCCTTCGCCCAGAGCAAGGTCGTGAACATCACGACCTACGACAAGTTCGTACCGCAGTCCTTCATCGACCAGTTCCAGAAGGATACCGGCATCGAGGTGCGCATCCGCCTGACCGACGACCAGGGCAAGCAGTACAACCTCTTGACCGCCGAAGGTGCCGCGCCTTCCACCGATATCGTGACCGTCACCGGTCACCGTCTGTCGCAGTTCATGAAATCGAACCTGCTCTCGACGCTGGACACCGGGCGGCTGAAGAACTGGGGCAAGCTCGCCGCCGCCTACAAGGGCGCGCCGCAGCTCACCGTCGACGGCAAGACCTTCGGCGTGCCGCTGCTTGCGGGCTTTGAGGGGCTGGTGCGCAACACCGAATACGCCAAGGCCTCGGACAGCTGGGAGATCATGTTCGACGAGGAAAACAAGAACCTGACGTCTTACATCGTCAGCGACTTCCTCTCGATCGTGATGCGCTACCAGGGCAACGACGGCGACTACGTGACCTATGGCGACAAGCCCGATGTTGCGCAGGCCGCCACCAACCAGGCCCGCGACTTCCTCATTCAGCACAAGGACAAGGTCCGCAAATACTACGATGCCGGCTCCGAGTTGCAGCAGATGTTCGTCAACGAGGACATCTATCTCGCGCAGGCCTGGTCGGGACCGGCCGCCAAGCTTGTTATGGACGGCCACCCGATCGAGATCTCGGTGCCGAAGGAAGGCACGTTCGGCTTCCTCTATTCGTTCAACATCGTCAACAACGCGCCGAACGCCGACGCCGCCTACAGCTTCCTCGACGCCATCCTGTCGTCGCCGGAGATTGGTGCTGCGATGACCCGCCAGTCCGGCTTCTCGTCGGCCTTCGACGGCGTCGACAAGGTGCTTGACGACAAGGAGCGCGCCGCGCTGTCGCTGCCGCCCGAGCAGGTCGAACGCATCCAGTTCTTCAGCTCGGTCAACCGCGACATGAAGAACGAGATGATCGACAAGGCGACCGCCGAGATCAAGTCGGCCTGACCTCTCGAAATCCGGGCGATCGGCTGAGGCCGGTCGCCCGTCAAAAAATGGACTCTTCCAGAGCCGGGAACAAAGAGAATGCTGGATACGACAACACAACCGCCATCCGTCGGTTTGTCGACGGTACCGCGCTATGCCGGATGGATCGGCAGGGCGGCGCGCTCGGGGCTATACCGCCATACGATCGGACTGCTCGTCGAAAGCCGGCGCGTGCGTCTTGCCGTGCTCGCGGGCGTGCCGCTTGTCTGGATCGCCATGCTGCACATCGGTCCGATCCTGCAGATGGCCAATATCAGCCTTCTTGCCAACTACCCGCCACAGCCCGACAAAAGCAGCGAATACACGCTTTCGAACTACGCGCTGTTCTTTTCCGACCGGCTCTATTTCCTGCCCTTCGTGCGCAGCCTGATCTTTGCCGCTGTTGTTACGATCTCGACGCTGGTGATCGTCTATCCCGTCGCCTATTACGTCGCGAAGATCGTGCAGCCGAAGAACCGGATGCGGGCCTTGCTGCTCTTGCTCATCCCCTTCTGGGCCGGTGAGCTGATCCGCACCTTCTCGGTCATCATGCTGCTTGCCAATCGCGGGGCGCTGAACGTGCTGCTGCGCGAGTTCGGCTTCATCGACCGGCCGATCCCGATGCTCTACACCTTCTTCTCGCTGAGCTTCGGCGTCATCTACCTGCTCGCGCTCTACATGCTGCTGCCGCTCTATTCGGCGATCGAGAAGATCCCGACGCCGCTGATCCAGGCGGCAGCCGATCTCGGCGCCGGACCCTTCCAGCGGTTCCGTCGGGTCATCCTGCCGCTGTCGAAGGACGGCATCGTGTCGGGCTGCAGCCTCGTCTACCTGACAGCCGTCGGCGTCTTCGCCGCACCGCTGCTGCTTGGCGGCCCGAACGCGGTGATCTTTCCCGAGGTCATCGCGACCCTCTTCCACGGGTCGAACGACAAATGGCCGGAGGGTGCTGCCTTCTCGATGATCATGCTCGTGGTGTCGCTCACGACCGTCGGGCTTTTCATGCGGGTCGTTGGCGGCCGCTCCGTCCGGCTGATGTGAGGGCGGAACGATGCGAACCTATTTCAACGACCTTCCGAAAACCGCGCTTGGCGCTTCCTACTGGATCTTTGCCGTCTATTTGGTCTTGCCGCTGGCACTGATGATGGCGATGAGCTTCAAGGATGCGAACTTCATCGCCTTCCCGATCGGCAACTGGACGCTGTCCTGGTACGGCAAGGTGATCCAGGACAAGCAGTTCCTCGAAGCCTCGCTCTATTCGATCGGCATCGCACTCGCCACTACGATTTCGGCGACGATCATCGGTGTGTGGATCGCGCTGCTGGTTTCAGCGGAAAACATCTGGGGCAAGGCGATCATCTTCGCGCTCGCCTGTCTTCCGGCCGTGGTGCCGGGGCTGATCAACGCGATCTCGATGCGCATCTTCATCCGCGCTGTCGACATTCCGACCGGAACCTTCGCGATCATCCTCGCGCATACGGTTCATGCCGTGCCCTTCGTCGTCATCATGGTTCTGACGCGGCTGCGCTCGATGCCGGCCAATCTCGTCGATGCGGCGCGCGACCTCGGCGCGGATCCCTTCATCGCCTTCCTGCGCGTCACCATCCCCTATCTCATGCCGGCGCTCTTCGGCGGCATGATCTTCTGCGTGCTGACCAGCATCGACGACTTCGTCCGCACCTTCTTCCTCGGCGGCTACCAGCCGACCCTGCCCATGCTGATCTTCGCCAAGGTGCAAGGCGGCATGTCGCCGGAAATCAACGCCATGGCGACCATCGTGCTCGTCGTCACCACCGCCGTCGGCATCTATGCCGAGCATATCACCCGCCGTTCCAGGAGCTGACGCAATGCAGCCTGTCGTCCATTTCAAGAACGTCAACAAGTCCTATGGGGCGCTGACCGCCGTCGATGATCTCGATCTTGCGATCGCGCCCGGCCAGTTCGTCACGCTGCTTGGCCCGTCCGGCTGTGGCAAGTCGACGACACTGCGCATGCTCGGTGGCTTCGACAGCCCGACGTCGGGGGAGATCTACCTCGAGGGCAAGCCGATCTCGCACCTGCCGCCGAACAGGCGCAACGTCAACATCGTCTTCCAGGACTACGCGCTCTTTCCGCACCTGACGGTCGGCCGCAACATCGCCTTCGGCCTGGAATTGAAGGGCATGGAGAGTGCGGCGATCCACAAGCGGGTCAGCGATCTCCTTGCCCTCGTCTCCCTCCAGGACCATGCCGAACGCATGCCGGCGCAGCTTTCGGGCGGGCAGCGCCAGCGCGTGGCGCTGATGCGGGCGCTGGCGCCCGATCCGAACGTGTTGCTCCTCGACGAGCCACTGTCGGCGCTCGATGCGAAGCTCCGCCAGCAGATGCAGATCGAGCTGAAGTCGATCCAGAAGAAGACCGGCAAGACCTTCATCTTCGTCACCCACGACCAGGAAGAAGCGCTCACCATGTCCGACGTCATCGTCGTGATGAACAAGGGCAGGATTGAGCAGATGGGGGGACCGGACGAACTCTACGCCCGGCCGCGCAGCCGTTTCGTTGCGAACTTCATCGGCCAGAGCAATTTCCTCGAAGGCACGGTCGCATCGGTTGCGGGCGGGATCGCCGCCATCGAGTGGCGCGGCAATGTCGTGCATGCGGATGTGAACGGCACGTCGCCGATCCCGGGAGACGATGCCACGGTTGCGCTGCGTCCGGAGGCGGTTTTCTGCCTGTCGCGCAAACCCGAAGACCGCCCGTCGATGAAAGGGCGCATCGACCAGCGCGTCTTCAAGGGCGCCCACACGTCACTGACCGTCGTTCTCGACAATGGCAGCACCTTGGTGGCGCAGGTCGATCCGGTGGCGCTTTCGCAGATCGAAGGGGACGACGTCTGGGTGGGGTGGCGCGACCGCGATGCCGTCCTGCTGGCGAAGTGAAGGGAGATCGGGGATGACCGACAGTCAAAAACAGCAACAGCTTGCCGCGCTCAATGCGAGGGTAAGGCAGGATCTGAGCTATCTCAACTATCCGCCGGCCAACTGGTCGAAGCCGGTGACGACGGCGGCGGGCGAGGACGTCAGCGACGTGGTCGTGATCGGCGGCGGCATGTGCGGGCTTGTTGCCTGGCATGCGCTCACACGCGCCGGCGTCGCCAATCTGCGCATCGTCGACCGCGCGCCCAAGGGGTTCGAGGGTCCCTGGGTCACCTATGCGCGCATGGAGACGCTGCGCTCGCCGAAAATCCTTCTCGGCCCGGCGCTTGGCGTTGCCTCGCTCAGTTTCCGCGCCTGGTTCACCGCGCTGCAGGGTGAAGCGGAATGGGAGGAGCTCTTCCGCATCCCGCGGCCGATGTGGATGGATTATCTGCGCTGGTACCGCGATGTCATGGACATCCCGGTCGAAAACGACACGCACGTTACCCGCGTCGTGCCGCGCGCCGATGGGCTGCTGGAACTCGAAATCGCCGGCGGCGCGAAGCCTGCCATCATCACCCGAAAGCTGGTGATGGCGACCGGCCGCGACGGACTCGGCGAGCCGACCATTCCGGATTTCGTCAAGACCATGGAGCGGCATACCTCCTGGGCGCATTCGGCCGACGAGATCGACTTCGATCGCCTGAAGGGCAAACGGGTCGTCGTCATCGGCGTCGGCGCTTCGGCGGTCGACAATGCAGCCGAAGCCCTGGAGCAGGGGGCAGGGGAAGTCCGCCTTCTCGCCCGCCGTAAGGAGATGCCGACGGTCAACAAGCTGATGGGCATCGGCTCCTATGGCGTCACCGCAGGTTTTGCCGAGATTTCGCCGGAATGGCGCTGGCGGCTGATGGACTATGCCGCAAAGCAGCAGACGCCGGCGCCGCACAATTCCACGCTGCGCGTCAGCCAGCATTCGAACGCCTACTTCCACTTCGATTGCGGTATCCGCTCGATGAAGGAGGAGGGCGGAGAAGTCGTCATCACCACCACGAATGGCCGCATCTTCCGCACTGATTTCGTCATCCTCGGCACGGGCTTTTCGATCGATCCGCTGAGCCGCAGCGAGCTTGCTCCCTATCAGCACCAGATTGCCTGCTGGGATGACCGCTACGTGCCGCCGCCGGGCGAAGAGAACCCCGGGCTCGGCCGCTTCCCGTGGCTGAACGGAGACTTCTCCTTTACCGAGAAGGAGCCGGGGACGGCCCCGTGGCTGAAGGACATCCATTGCTTCAACTACGGCGCCTCCGTCAGTGTCGGCAAGGTCAGCGGCGACATCCCCGCCATCAGCGAGGGCGCGCTGTGGCTGGCGCGTGGGGTCGCAGCTTCGCTCTTCATTCGGGATGTCGACTACCATTGGGAAGCGCTGATCGCCTACGAAAAGCCGGAACTCGACGGGACCGAATGGGTGGATGCCGACGCGCCGACGCCGGCACAGAAGACGGCCTGAACCTCCCGCATTTCAGATGACAGGAAAACCAATGACCGCTCCATCGACAAATGACGTGATCGACACGGTTCTCGGGCTCGATCGCTTTCCGGACCTGCAGGCACTGCGCGAACAACGGGCGAAGCTAAAGCACTTGAGCCAGACGAGCTATCAGGCCGCCCTTCGCCCGGCCGATCCGCGCAACTTCTCCTATGCGCTCCGGGCAGCCCTTGCCGCGCGCATGGCGGCACTCTGGAAGTCGCAGGAACTCTCCGCGCATTTCCGGGCCTTGCTTGAACGCGAGGAGGAGGGCGCCGCCCTGGTGTCGGTTGCCGATCCCGGCAACAGCACCGAAGTTGCCGATCCGTGCCTTCGGGCGATCCTCGCCCATGTCGATCTGGTCACGCTTTCGCCAAAGGAGGCGACGCGCGCCAATGTCGAGAAGCTGCTGGCCGCAGGCCTCGACGACCGGGACATCGTCACGCTCGCCGGCCTGATCGCCTTCGTGAACTATCAGGTGCTGGTGGTGGCCGGCCTCAAGATGCTGAGGGATAACTGAGATGTCTGAAGCCGTGCACGAATTCACAGTCGAAGCGCTCGACTGGAAGCCCTATGTCAAACCGGTCGACGTCGAGACGGCGACGGCCGAGCAGCTCGACGCACTGAAGATCACGCCGTCCAACAAGAAGATCTCGGACTATGTGCTGGTTCTCGCCAATGAGCCGGAAACCCTGAAGGAGCGCACGCCGCTCTTCAACGACATCATGTATAGCGAGGGCGGGCTTTCCCGCGGTGGCCGGGAGATCGGCGCGCTTGCCGCATCCTTCGTCAACCGCTGCATCTATTGCGCCTCGGTGCATGCGGCGCGCTACATCCAGCTCGAAAAGCGGCCGGAGGTGGTGGACGAGATCTATGGCAGCGGCCTCGACGCGAACCTGCCGGAATTCGAGCAGGCGCTGTTCAATTTCGGCGTCGATCTCACGGCACATCCCGACAATGTCGGCGCCTACCAGTTCTACCATCTGCGCGAGATCGGCCTCGACGACCTGCAGATCCTCGATCTCATCCATGCGGTTGCGATCTTCGGTTGGGCCAACCGGCTGATGCATACGCTCGGCGAACCACATCGGCTGGATTGAGTGAAACACGCGTCTTCCGACCAGGCAGCGGTCTCTGTCCGCCCCTTCGACATCGCGCATCGCGACGTGCTTCGCATCGCGTTGCCGATGATGATCGCCTATCTGTCGAGCCCGCTTGTTGGGCTCGTCGCAACCGGCGTCATCGGCCAGTTGCGCGACGAGACCCTGATCGGCGGCGTGGCGCTTTCGACCGTCATCTTCGACGTGATCTTCGTCACCTTCAATTTCCTGCGCGGCGCGACCACGGGCTTTACCGCCCAGGCGCTCGGGGCAGGTGACCGGCGCGAAGAGCAGCGCATGCTCGCAAGCGGCCTCATCATCGCGCTTGTCGCAGGCCTGGCACTGCTTTTGCTTCAAAAGCCGATCGGCGCGCTTGGGCTTGCGGCCATGGGCGCTGAAGGCAAGGTCGCCGAAGCGGCCGCCACCTATTTTGCTTGGCGCGTGTGGTCGGCGCCCTTCGTCCTCTTCAACTTCGTGGTCTTCGGCTGGATCATCGGGCGTGGTGATGCGCTCTGGGGCATGATCCTGCAAACCCTGCTCAATGCGCTCAATGCCGGCTTGAGCGTGCACTGGGTCCTCGGTCTCGGCTGGGGTGTGGCAGGCGTTGCGGCCGCCTCTCTCGTCGCCGAAGCCGTCACAGCTGTGGCGGGGCTCTATCTCATCTGGGCAAAGACCGACCGGACAGCGTGGAACCTTCCGGATCTGACGGCCTTCCGCCGGGCCTTTTCGGTCAATGGCGACATGATGATCCGCTCCTTCGCGCTTTTGATCGGGCTTTCCTTCTTCACCCGCCAGAGCGGCATGCTCGGCATCGAAATCCTTGCGGCCAATACGATCCTGCTACGCTTCTATTTCTTCGGCGTCGCTTTTCTCGATGGGGTGGCAACGGCGGCCGAGCAGTTGGCCGGCCGTGCCGTCGGCGCGCGCTATCGGCCGGCTTTCGACCGTGCCGTCGGCTTGACCACGGTATGGGGCTTCGTCTTTGCCGGGCTCGTCGCGCTCTGTCTCTTCGTGGCCGGTGACTGGGTGATCGGCATCACCGCCCCGTCGGAAAGCGTGTCAGCACTTGCGCACGCCTACCTGCCCTATGTCGCAGCCCTGCCGATCTTCGGCATCGTCGCCTTCCAGATGGACGGGGTCTATATCGGCGCCACCTGGTCGAAGCAGATGCGAAACCTGATGGTCGCCTCGCTGGTGATCTACTTTGCCGCCTGGGCGATCCTGCAGCCGGTCTTTGGCAATGACGGATTGTGGATCGCCCTGATCCTGTTCCAAAGCGCCCGCAGCGTCGCCTTCCGGCTTATGTTGCCGCGGCTCGCCGACCGCACGTTTTCGACCGTGCGCCAATAACCGGGCTTTAGCGTTCCGCTATGCCCAGTCTCGGGTCGACGGCAACAGGGGCAGGGCCAGCGGATTGCCAGCGCGCCCGGCAACCTGCTCCGCCAACAGAAGTGCTGTCGTCGGCCCCAGGGTGAAGCCCTGGTGCCCATGGCCGAAATGAAACCACAGGCCCTTGTGCCGGCTAGGCCCGACGACGGGAAGCATGTCGGGCATGCAGGGACGAGTGCCCGACCATGGCGCCGATTCGATGGGGTCGCGCAGCGCAAAAAGCGTGCGTGCGGCGTTGACGGCGTGCCGTATCTGTCGCGATGCAGGGGCGGCGCCGAGTGGCGCCAGGTGCGCGCCGGTCAGGACGCGCCACCCGGCGTTCATAGGGGCGATCAGGGCGGAGCTGTCGATGTCCAGCATCGAAATGCGTGGGCCGTCCTTGCCGCCGAAGTGCCAGTGGTAGCCGCGCTTTAACACCATGGGGACACGATAACCGAACCGCGCCACAAGCACCGGCGACCAGGGTCCGAGGGCGACGACTGCGTTTTCAGCCGTGATATCGCCACCCTCCGACAGCACCCGCCAGCCGGTGCCGGTCTGCTGCAACGACATGGCATCGCCTTGGGCGACCTTCCCGCCGCGGGCAATGAAGAGCGCTGCGTAGCGCGAAACCAGATCGCCTGGGTCGCGGCAGGTCCAGGGCGAGGTCCAGTGGACGGCACCTGCCAGTCGGCTTCTGAGCGCAGGTTCGCTCGCCGCAAGTTCGTCTGACGTGAGCGCCTTAGACGGCACGCCGTACTCCCGTTTCAGGCGCTCGGCGGTGGCGATGGCCGCGTCGAGCTTTGCCGGCGAACGGTAGACCGCGCGCCAGCCCTCGCGGACGATCAGGTCGCCGGCATTGGCCGGCTCGACGAAGCGCGCGTGATCGTCGCTCGCCCGCAGCGCCAGCTTCGAATAGGCCGCGACGGTTCTCGCATAGGGCGCAGGCGCCGATTGCGTGAAATAGCGCCAGAGCGGCCCCGCCAGCCGCGGCATGTCGGCGAGCCGAAAGTCCGTATCGTTGCCGCGTTTCAGCGCCACCCTGACGATCTCGGCCAGGGAGCGCGGAAAGGCATAGGGTTCGACGGCCTCGGTCTGGATGATGCCGGCATTGCCGTAACTGGTTTCCCGGCCCGGCGCCTTGCGGTCGATCAGCACAACTTGGTGCCCGGTTTCTTGCAAGGCGAGCGCGGTGGAAACGCCGACCATGCCGGCGCCGAGGACGATAGAGGTGGTCATGGATTGGTTCCGCGGAAATGCTCGTCAGAAGGTGAGGCGGGAGTTGTAGCCGACCACGAATTGGATGAAGCGCGAGACGTCGACCATGTCGTCGCCCTTGTAGCGGATCGTGTAGCCGTCGGTCCGCTCGACACCCTTGAGATAGGAGAGATATTCGGCGGGGAGGCGGTTGCGGAAGACGATCTCAAGGACGGGGTTTTCCAGTTTGAACGGTTTTGCCGAGCCGGCTCTCGCCAGCGCCTTCTTAACGCCCTCGCGGATCCGGCGATGGGCGACGGCAGGCGTCAGGGTGATGGCCGATTGCGTACTGTAAACCTGCTTCACCGGCACCGTCACGATATCGCCGATCCGCTCCTTAATTTCCTCCAAGGCAACGTCGTCACCGGATGCGAGCAGCACCGGCACGCCAAAATGTCCGGCGATGGCGGCGTTGATGCCGGCCTCCGGCATGACGGTGCCATTGATGCGCACCTCAGCAAAGGCGGTGCCGCCGATCGTGTGCGACAGCACGCCGCTCGCATGGCTAGCGCCGGCGTGGTAGCCGAGAAGCATCGCGCCGACGAAGGAACCGAGTTCGACGCCCTGCATCATCATCAGCGGCCGCGGCCAGCTGCGCACGACCTGCACATAGTCCGGCAGGCGGTCGATCAGGATGCTCTCGCCATTTCCGTGGGAATCGCTGAGGATGACCTCCTCTACACCTTCCTCATGCGCAGCTTCGCAGGCGTGAACCACGGTGTCCGTCATCCAGCGCCGGGCGTTCTCGTACTCGAAACCTTCGGGCATCAGCTGGTCGCGGCTCACGACCCCGACGATCCCTTCGATGTCAGCGGAAATATAGATGCGCATTCCTGCCTCCCCGGTCAGCCGCGCAAGCGCGGATAATGCATTTGACTTTCCGACGATAAACATAGTTTTATGATTAGAAAATATCTTTCTTGATGGGCGGGAGGCGAAAATGAAACTTTTCATCGCGGGGCTGGATACGGAGACCAACACCTTCTCGCCCATGCAGACCGGCATCGAGGCCTTCCGCGAAAACCTGATCGCCTATGGCGACGCCACCGGCAAGCCGCTCAACTGCTGCTCTTCGCAAATGTTCGTCTGGCGCAACGCCGCTGAGGATAAAGGCTGGGACGTGGTCGAGAGCCTGTGCGCCGTGGCCGAGCCCGGAGGCCGGACGACGCGGGCGGTCTATGAGAGCTTCCGCGCCACAATCCTCGGCGATCTCAGGGCCGCTCTGCCGGTCGACGCCGTGATGCTCGCCCTGCACGGCGCCTGCGTCGCCGATGGCTACGATGACGTCGAAGGCGATCTGCTTGCGCATGTTCGGGAAGTGGTGGGGCCCGATGTGCCGGTTGCGGCGGAACTCGACCTGCATTGTCACATTACCGAACGCATGGTTGTCAGTGCGACCATGATCGCCACCTATAAGGAATATCCGCATACGGACATTGAAGAGGTTGCCGAACAGCTGTTCCGGCTGATGGAGCGCACACTTGCCGGCCAAGTGAAGCCGACCATGGGTCTCCATGATTGCCGTATGATCAACACCTTCCACCCGCATCGCGCGCCCTTGCGCGGCATCGTCGACCGCATGAAGGCGATGGAAGGGCAGGATGGCGTACTCTCGGTTTCCTTCGGTCACGGCTTCCCTTGGGGCGACGTGGAAGACGTCGGCGCCAAGATGCTTGTGGTGACCGACAGCGATCCGGAAAAGGCCGCGCGCACGGCGCGATCGTTCGGCCAGGAGATCTTCGAGGCGCGCGAAGAGATGCGCGGAGACTATCTTAGCATCGACGCGGCCCTCGACCGGGCGGTTGCCGCAAAGAGCGGCCCGATCGTGATCGCCGATGTCTCAGACAATGCAGGCGGCGGCGCGCCTGGAGATTCGACATTCATCCTGCGCCGCATCATCGAGCGTGGCATCGAGGATGTGGCCTCCTGCCTCTACTGGGATCCGATTGCGGTGCGTATGTGCCGCGAGGCCGGAGAGGGCGCCACCTTGGCGTTGAGGATCGGCGGCAAGGTCGGGCCGGCCTCCGGCGACCCGCTCGACCTGACGGTAACGGTCAGGCGCGTGGCTTCGGGCATGACCCAGCGCTTCGGGCCGACGCCGCTTGGCATCGGCGATGCCGTGTGGGTGTCTGCCGGCAGCATCGACATCGTGCTCAACACCGTGCGCACGCAGACCTTTCATCCGGAATGCATGACGGCGCTCGGGCTCGATCCGGCGAAGAAGAAGATCGTGGCGGTGAAGTCCAGCAACCACTTCCGTGCCGGCTTCGAACCCATTGCGCGCGACATTCTCTATGTCAGCGCGCCGGGCGCGTTGCAGCCGACCTTCGAGGATCTGGCCTTCACCAAGCTGACGCGCCCCTATTGGCCAAAGGTCGACAACCCCTTCGCCGAATAGGAGGCAGCCGGAGGCTGCAAGTGGTTGTGGGGCAGGGATTGCCGTCAACACGATGTTGATTTCGGCCACGTATTATAGGAAATGGTTTTCCTATCATGCCAATCGGATTCTGTGTTGCGGGCGGGCGAAACCCGGCGAGCACTTCGATGGCTGCAGGCAAATGGAGACGCCAACGATGACCGACGCGAAATCCAGCCTCGGCGAGATCCTCAAGGATATTCGCAATCGCAACCGCTGGACCTTGGCCGAAGTCAGCTCCATGACCGGGCTTGCGGTCTCGACCCTGTCCAAGGTCGAGAACAACCAGATGCAACTGACCTACGACCGGTTGATCCAGCTCGCCCAGGGCCTGAAGGTCGACATCGTCGAGCTGTTCGGGACGATGTCTGGCGCGGAAGACACCCCCAACATGCTGGGACGGCGGACCTATACCAAGTCCGGCGAGGGCCGGGAGATCGTCACGCAGAACTACGACTATCTCTATGTCTGCACGGAGATTTCGAAGAAATCGATGGTGCCGATCCTGGCGATGGCGCGGGCACGAACGCTCGAAGAATTCGGGCCGCTCATCCGGCACAAGGGCGAGGAATTCTTCTACGTCATCGACGGCGAGCTGGAGCTCCACACCGAGATCTACGCGCCGCTGCGGCTGAAGAAGGGCGATTCCTGCTACTTCGACGCCATGATGGGCCACGCCTATCTGAGCGTCAGCGACGAGCCGGCGCAGATCCTCTGCGTTTGCTCGACCCCGGAAACCGAATTGGTCTCCACGCTGGCAAACGCGCAGACGATCAAGCTCAAAAGCTGATCGAAACTAAAAAACGAATACGATAAGAAAAAATATTGCACTTAGGAAAATCGTTTCCTAGTCTAGCACTGCGGTGGGTGCCGGGAGGGCATCGCACGCCGCAGTTCTGGGGAGGACTACGAGATGAACGGTTCCAAGTGGAAATCGATCGGCATTGCATTGCTTCTGGCATCGACGCCGCTTTCCGGCGCCCTTGCTGCGCAGGACGTGCTGGTGCTGGCGCGCGCGGAAGATCCGCCGACGGCCGATCCGGGCATTGAGATCAGCAACAGCGGCTACACGCTCACCTATGCCGCCTATGAACGGCTCGTCGCCTACAAGGGGGCCTCGACGGAAGTCGGGCCGGAACTCGCCGAAAGCTGGACGGCCGACGATGCTGGCCTCGTCTGGACCTTCAAGATTGCGGCCGGCCACAAGTTCGATGACGGTTCGCCGGTCGATGCGGCCGCCGTCAAGTTCAGCTTCGATCGGCTGATGAAGCTGAAGGCTGGCCCGTCCGACGCGTTCCCGGTGCTGAAGGAGGTCGAGGTCGTCGATCCGCAGACCGTGAGATTTCACCTGACCGCGCCGTTTGCGCCTTTCATCTCGACGCTTGCCGTCTCCGGCGCTGCGATCGTCAATCCCAAGGTGATGGAGCATGAGAAGGACGGCGACATGGCGAAGGCCTGGCTTGCCGAACATTCGGCCGGCAGCGGGCCCTATCGCATCGCCTCCTGGGAGCGCAACCAGAGCATTGTGCTCGACCGCAACGAACACTACTCGGGCAGCCAGCCGGCGCTGAAGCAGGTGGTCATCCGCATCGTCGGCGACGTCTCGGCTCGCCGCCTGCAACTGACCAACGGCGATGCCGACATCATCGAACAGATCCCGCTCGATCAGGCAGAGGCGCTGCAGAAGGATGCCTCGGTCGTCGTCGAGAGCAATCCCAGCATGTATGTGAACTACATCTACATGAACAACCGCCAGCCGCCGCTGGACGATGCCAAGGTGCGCCAGGCGATCTCCTATGCGGTCGACTATCAGGGCATCATCGACGGCATCATGCTCGGCCAGGCCAAGCAGATGCGCGGTGCGGTGCCGAGCGGCATGTGGGGGCATGATCCCCAGGGCTTCCAGTACAGCTACGACATCGAAAAGGCCAAGGCGTTGCTGGCCGAATCCGGCAAGAGTGACATTCACCTGACCTATACCTTCTCGCAGGCCGATCCTGCCTGGGAGCCGGTCGGTCTCGCACTGCAGGCCTCGCTGGCGGAAATCGGCATCAAGCTCGACCTGCAGTCGGTCGCCGACACGACCAAGCGCGAGCTGGTCGCCAACGGCAAGTTCGACATGTCGCCCGGCGCCTGGACGCCGGACTTTGCCGACCCCTACATGTTCATGAACTACTGGTTCGATGCGGACAAAATGGGCGGGCCGGGCAACCGCTCCTTCTACGGCAACACCAAGGTGGCCGGACTGGTGAAGGAAGCGGCTTCGATCGTCGACGAGGAAAAGCGCAAGGCGCTCTATATCGAAGCGCAGAAGCTTTCGACGGAGGACGCGCCCTATCTCTACATCATGGAGAAGAACGACATCTTCGCCCGCCGCGCCGTGGTGAAAGGCTATGTCTACAATCCGATGCTGATCCAGGTCTACAACTTCGGAACGATGTCGAAGACGGAATGAGCAGGAACGGTCAGGCTGCGCTTGACCGATTTCGCTTCCCGGAAAACCTGCCGCCGGTCTCAGGGCCACGGCGGCAGGAGTTCACCGTTTCCCAAGCTAGGCCGGGGTTCCCGTGCCGGAAGGGCTGACGTCCATGGCAATCACCCGCATCATTCTTCCGCGCCTGATCCTCTTGCTCTTCGTCGTGCTCGGGGTCGCGGTCATCACGTTCACGATCTCGCATCTCATCCCCGGCGATCCGGCGCGCATGATCGCGGGCGACCGGGCAAGCGCCGAGACACTTGAAAATATCCGGCGCAACCTGGGTCTCGACCGGCCGGTCGTCGAACAGTTCACCATCTATATCGGCAATCTGCTGCAGGGTGATCTCGGCACGTCGCTGCGCACCAATCGCCCGGTTGCCGCCGATATCCGCACCTTCCTGCCGGCGACGCTGGAGCTTGGAACGGTCGCGCTCTTCATCGCGATCTGTCTCGGCGTGCCGCTCGGCGTGCTCTCGGCCGTCTACAAGGACGGCCCGATCGACCAGATCGCGCGCACCGTCTCCGTCTGCGGCATCTCGATGCCGGTCTTCTGGTTCGGCCTGATCCTGATCTATGTGTTCTACGCGAAATTCCAGATCCTTCCCGGCAGCGGGCGCCTGGCCATGGGCATCGTGGCGCCGGAGCGCATCACCGGCTTCCTGCTGATCGACTCGCTGTTGCAGGGCCGTTTCGACGCATTCCGCAGCGCGCTTTACCACATCATCCTGCCGGGCTTCGTGCTGGCCTTTGCCAACATGGGCGTGATCACCCGCCAGATCCGCGCCTCGATGCTCGACGTGCTGCAAGAGGATTATATCCGCACCGCGCGCGCCAGCGGGCTGCGCAAGGGCGTGATCATCTTCAACTATGCGCTCAGAAACGCGCTCATCCCTTCGATCACCTTGCTGGGGCTCGCGCTCGGCGACCTTCTCTACGGCGCGGTGCTGACAGAGACGATCTTCGCCTGGCCGGGCATGGGAACCTATGTCGTGACCTCGATCCAGACGCTCGATTTCCCCGCCATCATGGGTTTTACGATCGTCGCATCCATCGGCTATGTGCTGATCAACCTTCTGGTCGATCTCGCCTACATGCTCGCCGATCCGCAGATCAGGGAGGTCTGATCATGTCCGCCGTCATGCCGACAGAGCCTGTCGCGTCGAACGCAGCAATGCGCAGGACGAAGTCGTTCTCCGAGCGGCTGCGTTATCTCTGGTACCTCAGCCGCCGCAGCCCGCTGACGCTGTTGGGCGTCGCGATCATCCTGCTCGTCCTCGTGATGATCATCGCCGCACCCGTCATAGCACCCTACAATCCGGACAAGGTGTCACTGACGGCGCGCCTGTTGCCGCCGAGTGCTGCCCACTGGTTCGGCACGGACGAGGTCGGCCGGGACCTGTTCTCGCGGGTGATCTACGGGGCAAGGGCGTCTTGTGGCGCCGCCTTCATGATCGTCCTGATCTCGATGTCGGTCGGGGTGCTGATCGGCTGCTTCTCGGGCGTCGTCGGCGGCCGGGTCGACACCGCCATCATGCGGCTGATGGACGTCGTGCTCGCCCTGCCGGCGCTGGTACTCGCCATGGCGCTGGCCGCAGCCCTTGGTCCGAGCCTGTTCAATTCCATGCTCGCGGTGGCGATCGTGCGCATCCCTGCCTATGTGCGCCTTGCCCGCGGCCAGACGCTTTCGCTACGCGAGCAGGTCTTCGTCAAGGCGGCGCGCACCTTCGGCGCCTCGCCTTTCTACATCCTGCGCTGGCATATCCTGCCGAACGCGATGTCGCCGATCATCGTCCAGGCAACGCTCGATCTCGGCGGCGTCGTGTTGATCGCAGCCGCCCTCAGCTTCATCGGCCTCGGCGCCCAGCCGCCCACCGCCGAATGGGGCGCGCTGGTCAGCAGCGGTCGCAGCTACATGCTCGATCAATGGTGGTACGCGACCTTCCCGGGTCTTGCCATCCTGATCACGGCCATGGGGTGCAATCTCGTCGGCGACGGCATTCGCGACATGCTCGACCCGCGCTTGAGGGGCAGATGATGATGACCGGTACGACAGAACCACGCGGCCAGGCGCTGGCCATCAACAATCTGTCGCTGGAGTTTCCAACCTTCAGCGGTGCGATCAAGGCGCTCGACGACGTCACGATCAACGTCGGCAAGGCCGAGATCGTCGGCATCGTCGGCGAATCCGGCTGCGGCAAGTCGGTGACGACCATGGCCGCAACGGGGCTTCTGCCCAAAGGGCGCTATCGCATCACCGGCGGCACCGTCAGGCTCTTTGGCCACAGCACGCTCTCCATGGACGACGATCAATTGCAGGACCTGCGCGGCAAGGTGGTCTCGACCATCTTCCAGGAGCCGATGAACGCCCTCAATCCGACGATCCGCATCGGCAAGCAACTGACCGACGTCATCATGCGCCACGAGGAAATAGGCCTGGCAGAGGCAAGGCGCGTCGCTCGGGATAGTCTGGCCGACATGCTGATCGGCGAGCCTGAGCGGGTGATGAAGCTTTACCCGTTCGAGCTCTCCGGCGGCATGCGGCAGCGGGTGCTGATCGCCATGGCCTTCTCCTGCAATCCCGGTCTCATCATTGCCGACGAGCCGACGACCGCACTCGACGTCACCGTCCAGGCGGTGATCCTGCGGCTGATCCAGAACCGGGCGCGCCGCACCGGCACGTCGGTCATCTTCATCTCGCACAATGTCGCCGTCGTCTCGCAGCTCTGCGACCGGCTTTACGTGATGTATGCTGGGCGAATTGTCGAGCACGGCGCGACGCGGACCGTGCTCGAGACGCCGCAGCATCCCTATACCCAGGCGCTGTTGCGCTGCCTGCCGGAGCGGGTAGCGCCGAAGCAGGAACTCGAAGCGATCCCCGGTGCCGTGCCGAACCTTCTCAGCCCACCGGCCGGTTGTTACTTCCAGCCGCGATGCAAGGAAGCGGTCGACCAATGTCGATCCCAGTCTCCGCAACTGGCGGGGGCGGGCGGCCAGCAGGTGGCCTGCTGGCGCCGCGGGGGCGCGGCGGAACTTGTAGAACAGGGGGGCCGGCAATGATCGAAGGCGTTGGTATCATGACGCAACCGGTGCTCGAGGTCTCCGACCTGCATGTCCACTTCCCGGCGTCTCGCAACTGGTTGGGGCGGCCCACGTCCTTTGTGCATGCGGTCAATGGCGTGACGCTTGAGGTCCGTGCCGGCAAGAGCCTCGGCATTGTCGGGGAGTCCGGTTGCGGCAAGAGTACGCTCGCCCAGGCGATCATCGGGCTTGCGCCTTACGAACGGGGTAGGGTGGCGATCGACGGCGAGGATTTTCAGAAAGTGCAGGGCAAACAGAAACGCGCCCTGCGGCAGAAGATGCAGATCGTCTTTCAGGATCCGCAATCCTCGCTCGACCGGCGCCTGCCGGTCTGGCGGCTGATCAGCGAGCCGCTGCATATCCGCGGTGGACACAGCAGGGCCGAACTGCATGATAAGGCGGAGGAGCTGGCCGTTGCCGTCGGGCTCCGTCCGGAACATCTCGACCGCCTGCCGCACGAGTTTTCAGGCGGCCAACGCCAGCGCATCGCCATTGCCCGCGCGATCAGCACGGACCCGGAGCTGATGGTGCTGGACGAGCCGACATCGGCGCTCGATGTCTCGGTGCAGGCGCAGATCATCAACCTGCTCTTGAAGCTGCAGCGCGAGCGCGGGCTCACCTATCTGCTGATTTCGCATGACGTCGCGCTGGTGCGGCACTTCTGCGACGACGTCGCGGTGATGTATCTCGGCCAGATCGTCGAATCCGGCCCGGCCGATGCGGTGTTGCGCGATCCCCGTCACCCCTACACCCAGACGCTTCTGGCCGCGGCCCCGAGTTTCGAAAGCCCGCTGCCAGACATTGCCCAGGTGCGCGCCGGCGAGCTTCCCAACAACCGCAACCTGCCGGACGGCTGCTTCTATAAACAGAGGTGCGACCGGATCGGCGGCGGCTGCGAGGCAGGCCAGGTGCTGCGGCGCCTGAGCGAGAGCGCTCGGCATGTCAGGTGTCACCTGGCGCAGACGTAGAGGCGCAGACCACATGCGAGATCCGCGCCCACCGGCCGTAACCTGCGGCGTGACGCGGCGTCGTCTGTCTCATTTGATGCGCAGTTGCGATAGTTTGAGAAATATAATTTTCTTATAGGAAAAATAATTTGCTTGATATTTCCGACTGTGCAAATTTGTAGCCGCCGCCTTCGGGCGGTGCTTGCCAATCGGGGAACGCCTTTTCGCGACCCCGCCGCTTGCCGGAGATGAAATTGACTGACCCAACGCTGCTCGACACCTTTCGTCGTCCGGACCCCGCCGACCTGCCGACGCCCTTTGTCGAAATTGATGAAAGCAGGCGGATGCGCAATCTGCGCGGCATGCAGGCGCGGGCCGCTGCCTCAGGTGTCGCGTTGCCTCATATCAAGACCCACAAGAGCCTTGCGATCGCCCGCCGCTTTTCCGAGGAGCACAGCTTTGTCCGTTTCACCGACATGGCGCCCGCAATCGGCAGCCTCGTCCGCATCTTTCCCAATCATTCCTGCGCCGTCGTCGCGCAATTCGACACCGCCACCCTGCGGCAATCCGATGGGCGGGCGGTGACGCTGCGGGTCGATGCCAGGGGACGCCAGACATAGGCGCATGCCGCCGGCGTGGCGGCGAACAGATTTTGCTTTGAAGACATGAAAGAGGCCTGACATGACCAAGGAAGTTGAATGGGCGCGCATGACCGCGCCGAGTCTGCGCGAAATTGCCGGCAAGCCGGGCGCGCTTGCGATCCTGCCGATCGGCTCGCTGGAGCAGCACGGCCCGCATCTGCCCGTCATCACCGACACGGCGAGCGCGTCCGCAGCTGCGATCCGCGCCGCCCGGCTGGTTGCCGATGACGTTCCGGTCGCCGTTCTTCCGGGCTTGTGGACCGGCATGAGCGAACATCACCTGCCCTTCGGCGGCACGATCACGCTCGACTACGATACGCTGAGCCGCCTCATCCGCTGCATCGTCCGTTCGCTGAAGACGCTCGGCTTCCAGCGCCTGTTCATCGTCAACGGTCACGGCGGCAACATGGACCCGCTCGCCGTCGCGGTGCGCGAACTGGCGGTCGAGTTCGCCATGCCGATCGTCGCCACGACGCCGTGGATGCTGGCGCCGGAGGAGGCGTCAAAGATCTTCGAGGTCGACACGGGCGCACACCATGCCTGCGAAGGCGAGGCCTCGGTCATGCTGGCGATCGTGCCGGATGCGGTGAAGACCGAGATGTTCGGCCAGGCTTTCGGCAACCAGCAGCACCCAGTCGACGTGCCGGCCGACGTGTCGCGCTTCTATTCCTTCTCCGAACGCGCGCCGGTCACCGGCACCTGGGGCGATCCGCGCAGCGCGACCGCCGAAAAGGGGGAACGCTTCCTGGACCTGCAGGCGAGCGAACTGGTGAAGCTGATCCGCAACGACGTGCTCTGGACCAAGCCGGATCCGATCTGGACGCCCGGCCGCGGTCTCGGCACCACCGCCGGCAAGGCCGACTGATCTTTCCGGCGCAACTGCCGGCACATCGCATTCCATTCCTTTAGGGAGGACAGACCAATGAACATGAAATTCGCGCGGACGCGCAGCACCCTTGTCTCGCTCTTTGCAGCAACCATGCTTTCGGGCGCCGCACTGACGCCGGCCATGGCAAAGACGCTCGTCTATTGCTCGGAGGGTGCGCCGGAAGGGTTCGACGCGGCGCTCTACTCGGCCAACAGCACCTGGGACGCCTCGGCCGAGACGGTCTATGACCGGCTCACCGAATTCGCCCCCGGCACCACCAATGTCGTTCCGGGTCTCGCCGAAAGCTGGACCATCTCTGCCGACAATCTCGAATATACGCTGAAGCTGCGCACGGGCGTGAAGTTCCAGACGACGGACGATTTCACGCCAACGCGCGATTTCAATGCCGACGACGTGCTCTTCACCTTCAACCGCCAGATGGACAAGGACGACCCGTGGCACAGCTATTTCGCCGGCGCGAACTGGGAAATGTTCAACGCGATGGAGATGCCGGCGGCGATCAAGGAGATCGTCAAGGTCGATGACAACACCGTCAAGTTCGTGCTGAACCAGCCGGATGCGTCACTGCCGTCGAAGCTCGCGCTGAACTTCGGCTCGATCGTGTCGAAGGAATATGCAGACAAGCTGGCGGCGGAGGGGCGGCGCCAGGATCTCGACCGCAAGCCGGTCGGAACCGGACCGTTCCGCTTCGTCGACTACCAGCAGGACGCGGCGATCCGCTTTGTCGCAAATGCCGACTATTGGGACGGTGCGCCGAAGATCGACAACCTCATCTTCGCGATCACCACCGATCCGACCACCCGCATGCAGAAGCTTCAGGCGGGCGAATGCCACATCGCTCCATATCCGGCGCCGGCCGATATCGCCAAGCTAAAGGAAAATCCTGATCTCAACGTCATGGAGCAGCCGGGGCTCAACGTTTCCTATCTGGCGATGAACACGCTGGTCGCGCCGTTCGACAAGCTGGAGGTGCGCCGCGCCATCAACATGGCGATCGACCGCAAGGCGATCGTCGATTCCGTCTACCAGGGCATGGGACAGGTCGCCAAGAGCGTGCTGCCGCCGACGATGTGGGGCTATAACGGCTCGATCGAGGGCTATAGCTACGATCCGGAGGCGGCAAAGAAGCTTCTCGACGAGGCCGGCGTCAAGGATCTGAAGATGAAGATCTGGGCGATGCCGGTCAGCCGCCCCTATATGCCGAATGCCCGCCGCGCTGCGGAACTGATGCAGTCGGACCTCGCCAAGGTCGGCATCGGCGTCGAGATCGTCTCCTATGAATGGGGCGAGTACCTGAAGAAGGTGCGCGACGAGGCGCGTGATGGCGCAGTCATCCTCGGCGGCACCAGCGACAACGGCGATCCGGACAACCTGCTCAGCTACTTCTTCAGCTGCGCCGGCGTCGGCGGCGCCAACAATGCCAACTGGTGCTACAAGCCGCTCGACGAGATTTTCCAGAAGGCGCGGGTCAGTGCGGACCAGGGCGAGCGCACGAAGCTCTACGAAGAGGCCCAGGCGATCATCAGCGATCAGGCGCCCTGGGTTCCGATCGCCCATTCCACCGTCGTGCTGCCGATGTCGAAAAAGGTGAAGAACTACGTGATGGAGCCCCTGGGCTCGCATCGCTTCGACAAGGTCGACATCGAGGAGTAACCCACCCGATCCGGGCTCGCCGCCAGTCCGGTCCTTTAGACGAGCGTTCATCCGGTTCCGCTTGGGGCGCTGAAGTTTTCGGGCTTCAGTGCTCCCATGGGGCGGATGAATGACGGCGACAACCCGGCGGCCGCCGACAGCCGCGCCGGGCGTTGATCGCCGTGTTCGGGTTACTATATTTGCAACTCCCTGGTGCGGAGCGCAGCGGGTACGGAACGGTGCGCTTTGCGCGCAGCCGCTGACGACCCGAGGCGGCGAAATGGCCATGAGAGAAGGCAAGATGTGGTATATCCTCGGCGCGCCGGGATCCGGCAAAACGGCCGCCGTCGCGCATTTGCGCCACCTGCTTCCCCAGTCAGTGATCCTGGATTGGGACGCGCTGATGGAGCCGGCCGGGTTGCTTGCCGGCTGCGATATCAGCGAGAACGAGGCGACCTGGTCGCCCTATGCCGCGCTCGTCAGGAGGGCGGTCGAGATCGCGGATGCCGCCCGTGTTGTCCTGCTTGGCGTCTGTACGCCGGATGAACTTTCGGATTGGCCCGACGGCCAATGGCTCCTGCTTGATTGTAGCGACAGCGAGCGGACGAGAAGGCTCATGCATCGAGGCGAGGAAGATGCGGCAATCGGCTCTGCACTTTCGGACGCTGCCGAATACCGGAACCTTGGGCTCGAAACGCTCGATACCACTTCTTTGACAGCAGAACAGACAGCAGAGGCGATCGCCAGCATTCTGGCACGCGGCCGCCGCTAGAGGCGTTTCATGATGCCGCCTTCGGGTGATGTTCTGCGCAACGGGGGCGGCCCCGGTTCCGCCCCCTGCGTTCAACCTCTCCACTCAGCCACGGTCCTTGCATGCTGCTCGGTCCACCCGCGTATGACCGCGATCTTTCCGCGCGTGGGCTGCGAGTTCCAACCCGGTATGGCGCCTCGGTGAGGCGCGTTTGCGGCATCAGGCCCTGAGACAGATCGGATGGCCGCGCGTGCGGCGTCCTGGCAGCCTCACATGTTCACGAAACGGGATGACGCCGGCGAACGCCTTGACAAAGGCGAGTCGCTTCCGTAGCATTCACAATATAGCACACGTTCAATATATTGAACAAGAGGAAATTTGAATGAGCGGCCGCGGCGCGGAAAGAATCCTTGATCTGATCGAGTGGCTCGCATCGCGTGGCGAGGCCTCCACCCTGGCGGAAGTCGTTCAGGCGCTTGAACTGCCGAAGAGCAGCACGCTGCTTCTTTTGAGAACGCTGGTTGAGGGCGGGTACGTCACCCGGCAGGCCGATGGTCGTTATCTGCTGATCCGTCTGCCCGGCGAGCCGTCGGCGGACAACAATGGCTGGGGTACGATCCTGCGGGTCGCCGAGCCCATCCTTCGCGAGACGGTCGGTGCGATCGAAGAGACGGGCTTCATCGCCGTTCTCACCGACGACCGCCAGGTCCGCTACCTCAACAAGATCCTGCCGATGCGGGAGATCCGCTACGACCGCGACATCGCTGCGCCGCGCGTTGCGCACTACGTCGCCAGCGGTCTCATGCTGCTTTCCGGGCTGAACGACGGCGACCTCGAAGCCTATCTGCGCGGCGACGTCGCACGCGAGGACGATCCGGACGCAATCGCCGAGCGCGTCAGCGCCGCGCGCAGCGACGGCCATGTCGCCAATCTCTACGGACGTGTCGAGGGTGCCGCCGGTGTCGCCGCGCCGATCGTCGATCCGGACGGCCGCATCCTTGCCGTCGTCAACATTTCAGGTCCGCGCGAGCGGATCGCCAACAATCTCGAACGCGTCACCAAGGCGACGGTCGAGGCTGCGCGCCGCGCAAGTGAGGAGCTTTCGCGCCGCGTGATGAAGAACGGGAAAACCCACGGGAGGAAGTAATGACCTATATGAAAAGAGAGCTGGCCGGCTGGCTCGTCGCGGCATCGGCAGCGTTCTCGACCGGCGCCTACGCGCAAGAGCCGAAGCTGCCGGACTATTATCCGGCCGACTACGCCCAGCTCGTCGACGCATCGCGCAAGGAAGCCGGGCTCGTCGTCTATTCCAACATGGCCGACAACAACTGGCAGCCGGTAATCAAGGGCTTCAACGAACTCTATCCGTGGATCAAGGTCGAGACGCTGGACCTTGGATCCGGCACGGTGCACACGCGCTGGGAGGCCGAGGCGGGCAGCGGCGCGCGCACCGCCGATGTCCTGGTGTCGGGCGCCAACGACCGCTGGGCACGCTACGGCACCGAGGGCCGCATGCTCGACTATCCGAGCCCGGAGATTGAGCGCCTGCCAGGTTTCGCCAATCCGTACCCGGGCATCTTCGTGATGTCGGCGGATCCGCTCGTCATCACCTACAATGCCGCGCTACTTCCCGAAGGTCAGCGCCCGACCGGCTTCTCGTCGCTCGTCAAGGCGGCGGCGGCCGACAAGGCGAGCTTCGACGGCAAGATCACCACCTATGACGCCGCGCGCAATTCCTTCGGCCTCGCCGCCTGGTGGAAGACCCTGCAGGTCAAGGGTGACGAAGGCTGGAAGGAACTGCGCCAGATCGGACCGATGATCCGCGGCGAAGTCTCCGGCGGCCCGATGAACGAGAAGATTGCCACGGGCGAATATCTCGTCGGCATCGCCGTCTCGGGCATCACGATTTTCCCGCGCCTGGAACAGCCCGGCGGCGAGATCCTAGGCTTTGCCTTCCCGGACGACGGCACCCCGGTCATGCTGCGCGGCCTCGGTATTCCGAACGAAGCCGCCAACCCGAATTCGGCAAAGCTGTTCGTCGACTATCTGCTCAGCCGCAACGGCCAGACCCAGATCGGCAAGGGTGGGCTGACCCCCTATCGCGAAGACGTCGATGAGGCCGAGGTTCGCTACACCTACCAGGCGATCGCCGAGAAGGTCGGTATGGAAAATCTCATCGCCGTGGGTTTCGACCGGGCGCTGATCGACGACGCGGCGGGCTTTGCCACCAAGTGGACCGCCGCGATGGCCGGCAACTAACGGCCACGGGCAGGGCCGTCGAGCGAACCGATACCGGTCGGCGGCCTGTCCCCTTTTCTTAACAATACGAAGCCTGACGCCCGTCTTTCGCGCATGCGGACGGCCTTCGAGGACTATTGCCATGACCGAACTTGCAGCAGGGTCGCCAGCGCACGCAGGGCGTGACCGATCGACCGCAATCTTCTGGACCGTGAGTATCCTGACCACGATCCTCGTGATCGGGCCGATTGCGCCCATCATCCTCCAGGCCTTCCTGGACCAGCCGCTCTACAAGCCCGACGCCGCGCTGACCGCCGGGAATTTCGTTCGCCTCTTCACCGAGGCCGGCATGGGCAAGATCGTGCTCAACACGCTCTTCTTCGCCGTCGTGACGATGGTGGTGGCGCAGCTGTTCGGTTCGGTGATGGCGGTCATCGTCGGTCGCACCAATCTGCCCGGCCGCAAGTGGATCGGCGAGATCCTGATCTGGCCGCTGTTCGTCAGCAACCTCGTGATGGCCTTCGGTTGGTTCACGATGTACGGCCCGTCCGGCTACATCACCCTTGCGGTCAAGGCAGGGACCGGGCTTACCCCATGGAACCTCTACAGTCTGACCGGCATGAGCATCGTCGCAGGCCTCAGCCAGGCGCCGCTTGCCTATCTCATGTGCATCGGTGCCGTCACCAAGGCCGATGCGCAGCTCGAGGACGCTGCCCGTTCGGCAGGCGCCAGCCCGATGAAGGCGCTGCTCAACATCACCGTTCCGATGATGCGCCCGGCTATGGTCTACTCCGCAGTCTTGAATTTCGTCATCGGCATCGAGATGCTGGCGATCCCGCTCGTCTTCGGCGGCCCGAGCGGCATCCATACGGTGACGACCTTCCTCTACGACCAGGGCATCAACGCCGCCGTGCAATCCGACTACGGCATCGTCGGCGCGGGGGCCGTGATGCTGCTCGTGATCGTCGGCCTGCTCGTCTGGCTGCAGGGCCGCCTGATGAAGGACAGCGGCCGCTTCGTGACCGTGCGCGGCAAGGCCTCGCGCCCGTCGCTCGTGGATCTCGGGAAATGGCGCTGGGTCGCGTTCGCGGCGGTCACCGCCTATGTGCTCTTCACCATCGTCGCCGTCTTCGCCGGCATCTTCATGCGGGCGAGCGTCAGTTTCCTCACGCCGCTGGTTCCGTTCTGGAAGCTGCTGACCCTTGCCAATTTCGAGCTGATCTTCAGCCAACCCGGCTACATCAGGGCCATCCTCAATTCGGTGGTCATCTCGTTCCTCGGCGGCATCATCGGCACGGCCTGCGTGGTTCTGATCGCTCTCGTGGCCAAGCGCTCCGAGTACCGCTTCCGCCGTGCCCTGGAATATGTGGCCCTGTTCCCGCGCTCGTTGCCGGGCATCATTGCCGGTCTCGGCTTCTTCTATGCGGTGATCTGGGTTCCCGGCCTCGACATGATCCGCGGCACGATCTGGATCCTCATCGCCGCTTTCGTCGTGCGCTACATTCCGATCGGTTTCGGTGCGATCGCACCGGCGCTGTCGCAGATCGGCGAGGAACTCGACCGGGCGTCCCGCATCTCCGGCGGCGACTGGTGGACGACCGTTACCCGCATCGTCCTGCCGCTCCTGAAGCCGGCGTTGTTTTCAAGCTTCGCGCTGCTCTTCATCCACTTCTTCAAGGAATACGTGACCGCGGTTTTCCTCTACCAGCCGGGCTCCGAGATCATCGGCTCGACCATGCTCCAGCTCTACGCCCAGGGCGACAACGGACCCGTCTCCGCGCTGGCCACCATCCAAGTCATCATCACGGCCTTGTTCGTCTTCATGGCGCGCCGTCTACTGGGAGCCAAGATCTATGGCTGATCTCATCCTCGACGACCTCTCCATCAGCTACGGCTCCTACAAGGCCGTCAGCAACGTTTCGCTGACGATCCCGAAGGGAGAGTTCCTGACGCTGCTTGGACCTTCCGGCTGCGGAAAATCGACCACGCTGTTTGCGATCTCCGGGCTCAATCACGCAACCTCCGGCGCAATCCGGATGGGCGAGCGCGTGCTTTTCGACGGCAGAACCGGAACGGTCGTGCCGCCCGAGCAACGCAACATCGGCCTCGTTTTCCAGAGCTACGCGCTGTGGCCGCACATGTCGGTCGCCCAGAACCTCGCCTATCCGCTGAAACTGCGCAAGATCGGGCGCGCCGAGCAGGACGAGCGGATCAAGGAAGCGCTCGAACTGGTCGAGATGGCGCGTTTTGCCGAGCGCTACCCGTTTGAGCTTTCGGGCGGACAACAGCAGCGCGTCGCGCTTGCGCGTGCTCTGGTCTACCGCCCCGGCCTCCTGCTTCTCGACGAACCGCTCTCCAACCTCGATGCCAAGCTGCGCGAGCGGGCGCGCGTCTGGCTGCGTGAGCTGCAGGAGCGGCTTGGCGTCACGACCGTCTACGTCACGCACGACCAGGCCGAGGCGCTTGCCGTGTCCGACCGCATCGCGGTCATGGACACCGGCCGTATCCGGCAGCTCGGCACGCCGAAGGAGATCTATGAGACGCCGGCCGACGCTTTTGTCGCCGACTTCATCGGTTCGTCGAACTTCCTGAGCGGAACCGTGGTTGGCGGCAGCGGCGGGGCTGCCAGCGTCCGCCTGGACGATCAAACGGTCATCCGCGCCAATGCCGGTGCAGGTGGCACGGGCGAGAAGGTGGTCGTTGCGGTCCGTCCGGAACGTCTGCAGATCGTCGGCGGCGCCGGCGACAACGTCGTGCAGGCGACGGTGCAGGGCGGCGCCTATCTCGGATCCGTCTATCAGTATGAGCTTGTTGGCGCCGGCAGCACCTTCCGCGTGCAGACGAGCCGCGAGATCGCCGACAATCAGGTCTTTGTCTATGTGCCGCCGGAGGCCTCGACCCTGTTTTCCGCGCAATCCCGCCCGCAGGCCTGACGCATGAGGACGGATCAACCTATGACCAGGGAACCGAAACGCTTCGATGCGGATGCAAAGGGGCCGCTCCACGGCATTCGTGTCGTTGACCTCTCCCGCCTCGTTGCCGGAAACATGCTGTCGCTTCAGCTCGGCGATTTCGGCGCAGACGTGATCAAGGTCGAGCCGCCGGCCGGCGATCCGTTGCGCGACTGGCGCGACGGCGGAAGCTCGCTCTACTGGAAGACCTACGGCCGCAACAAGCGGTCGGTGATGCTCAACCTGCGCGAACCGGCGGCGATGGACGCGCTGTTCAAGCTGCTCGACACGGTCGATGTCTTCATCGAGAACTTTCGGCCGGGCACGCTCGAAGAGATGGGACTGGCGCCCGAAAAGCTTTTGGCGCGCAATCCCGATCTGATCATCGTGCGCATTTCCGGCTTCGGCCAGACCGGTCCCTACGCGGAGCTTCCCGGTTTCGGCACGCTGGTGGAAGCGATGAGCGGCTTTGCGGCGCGCACCGGATTTCCGGATCGCGAGCCGGTGCTGCCGCCGCTGGCGCTTGCCGACATGATCGCCGGTATCTACGGCGCGTCCGCCGTCAGCACCGCGCTTCTGGCCCGCGAGCGAGGCATTGCCCGCGGCCAGGTCATCGATCTTTCCCTGCTTGAGCCGATGTTCTCGGTGCTTGGGCCGGAGGCGGCGATCTACAAGACCACCGGCAAGATCAAGGAGCGTGTCGGGAGCGGTTCGAACACGACCTCGCCGCGGAACGTCTATCGCTGCGCGGACGGCAAGTTCGTCGCCTTGTCCGGCTCGACCCAGGCCGTGGCAAAGCGGATCTTCGAGATCATCGGCCGGGCCGACATGATCGACGATCCGCGCTTTGCCACCAACACCGACCGGGTTTTCAACCGGCCGCTGGTCGACGAGGCGGTGGGGGCCTGGTTCGCGACGCGCGATCGCGATGACGCACTCGACGTGATGCGGGAGGCGGGAGCGACCGTCGGTCCCGTCTACAACATCGCCGATGCCTTTTGCGATCCGCACTTCGTCGAGCGCGAGGTTTTCACCGAGGTCGAGGATCGTGATTTCGGTTCTCTGCCCATGCACAACATCCTGCCGCGGATGTCGGGAACGCCCGGCGTCTGGCGCAATCCGGCGCCGTCGCTTGGCGAAAACACGCGCGACGTGCTCGCGGAAGCCGGTTTGTCGACCGACGAGATCGATCTGATCATGGGAGGACGAACCGAATGAGGCTGCGCTCGCTCCTTTACGTCCCCGGCAGCTCGCCCCGGTTCCTTGAAAAGGCGCACGAACGCGGTGCCGATGCGATCATCGTCGATCTCGAAGACGCGGTCGCGCCGAGCGAGAAGGAAACCGCAAGGGCGGCGCTCGGCAAGAACCTGCCGATGGTCGGGCAGCGCGGCGCCATCGTCATCGTCCGGATCAACACCCATGACGAGGCCGCGATGCTCGCGGATGCAGCCGCAGCCTGCGAAGCCGGCGCCGACGCGCTCTACGTGCCGAAGGTGTCCTCGCCCGAGCTTCTGCACCGGCTCGACCGCCATCTGAAGCCGATCGAGACCGCGAAGCAGCGCAGGCCGATGCGCTTTGTGCCGCTGATCGAGGACCCGATCGGATTGCAGAATGTCGCGTCCATAGCGGCAGGGCCGCGGGTCTTTGCACTTTCGGCCGGTGGCGAGGACCTCGCCACATCGATGGCGGCGCAGCCGACGCCGGAGGTCCTGCGTCTGCCGAAGCTCCTGATCCATTATGCGGCGAAGGCGGCGGGGATCATGTCCTTCGGCTTGCTGCGCAGCACGGCCGACTATGCCGACAAGGTGGCGCTGACCGCTGCCATCAGGGAGGCCAAGGACTTCGGCTTCGATGGCGCGACCTGCATCCACCCGAGCGTCGTTGCCCTGCTGAACGACGGCTTTTCACCGTCCGAGGCCGAGATCGACCGCGCCCGGCGCCTCATCGAGGCGGCAGATGCGGCCGCAGCGGACGGCGTCGGTGCCTTTGTCTTCGAGGGAAAGTTTGTGGACCTGCCGATCGTCACACGCGCCCGCGCCTTGCTGACGCGCGCCTCACATTGACCGCCCCCAGCGTGGGGAAGCCTATTGGAGAAAACAGTGTCAAATCCTTCCAGCGCCATCGGGGAGCGCCGCAAATGGCGCGTTCTCGTGACCCACAATTCGATCGCCGAGAGTGCGGTCGAATTGCTCAACGCGCATGACTGCGACGTCTTCTTCTCGCCGCCTTACGATGCTTCCGACATCGTCGCCGCGCGTGCCGCCGAACTCGGTATCGACGCGATCATGGTCCGCCAGGGCCAGATCAACGAGGCGGTGATCGCCGCCTCGCCGAAGCTGAAAGTCATCGTCAAGCATGGCGTCGGCGTCGATAATGTCGACATCCAGGCGGCGGCTGACCGGGGCGTGCCGGTATTGCGTTCCATGGGATCGAACGCGCGCGCGGTCGCCGAACACGCGATCGCCCTTTCGCTGGCCCTGCTCAAGGAGATCGGCCCGCTGACGGCAGCGGTCAAGGACGGCCGCTGGCCGAAGCCGAGCTTCATGGGGCGGGATATCATCGGCACGGTGATGGGGCTCGTCGGCTATGGCGCGATCGGGCGGGAAACGGCTGCGATGGCCCGTGCGCTCGGCATGGACGTGATCGTCTACGATCCGCATGCGGCGGCGGGGCTCGCCGAGGCGAACATCGAAACCGTCAGCGACGTGGACGACCTCGTCCGCCGTGCCGATATCGTCAGCCTGCATTGCCCGCTGACGGCCGAGACGCGCCACCTGATCGACGCCCGTCGCCTTTCTTTGATGAAGCCGACGTCGTTCATCGTGAACACGGCGCGCGGCGGCCTCATCGACGAGGCAGCGCTAGCTATCGCCTTGCGCGACAAGCGCATCGCGGGTGCCGCCCTCGACAGCTTCGCCACCGAGCCGCCAGCCGCCGACAATCCGTTGTGGGCGGCGCCCGACCTGCTCGCCACGCCGCATATCGGCGGCGTGACCAAGGGCTCGTCAAAGGCCATGGCGGAAATCGCTGCGCGGCACATCATCAGCGTACTCGGCGGCGAAGCGCCCGACGCCTTCAGCCTAGCAACGCCGCAGAGCCTCGGCCTGCGCAAACAGCCAGCCTAACCGTTCCGAGGAGAGAACAAGATATGCCGATCGGTTTCCGAGTGAAGAACGACATGGAACGTGTCGATTCCTCCTATATTGAGGCGTTCCGCGCCTTGCCCGTCGCCAACGTGTCCGACAGCATGTCCCGGCTGGTTGCCGGCGGCGACCGGTTGCGCCCGATGCATGGCGGCGGCGTGCTTTCCGGCCCGGCGCTCACGGTCAAGACCTGCCCCGGCGACAACCTGATGCTGCACAAGGCGATCGATATCGCCAGCCCCGGCGACGTTATCGTCGTCGATGCCGGCGGCGATACCACCAATGCGCTGATGGGCGAGTTGATGCTGGCCCATGCGGTAAAACGTGGGGTCGCGGGCTTCGTCCTCAACGGCGCGATCCGCGACGCCGAGGCCATTCGCGCCCAGCACCTGCCGCTTTACGCAATCGGCGTGACGCACCGGGGACCCTACCGCACCGGTCCCGGCGAAATCGGCTTCCAGATCTCGATCGCCGGCATGGTGATCAATCCGGGCGATCTCATTCTGGGAGATTTCGACGGCGTGGTGTGCATACCCAGAGCCGATGCCGACACGGTTCTCAAGGCGACCCGTGCCAAGCACGAGGCCGAGGCCAAGCAGATGAATGCGACGGTGCTCGGCGAGATCGACCGGTCGTGGGTTGACCGCGAACTGGAAAGGCTGGGCTGCAGCTTCGTCGGCGAGGGCGCCTGAAACGCGCTCGTGAGCGCCCAAGATCGAAGGTGCCGATGCGGCCCGTTCGGCGTTGGCTCGCCCGGGGCGGGTTCGGCCGACATTCGGGGGACATGCCCGATTTTGATCGTGGCGGCGCCTGTGCAGGCGCCGCCGGTTGGCGAGGTGTTGCCGCTCGCCCGACCGGTGCTAGGGGGACGGTAGAACCGGTCGTATTCAAGATTAGAAGCGGAAATTCAGGCCCGTCTTGATCGCGTGATTGACCAGATTGCTCGAGCCCTTCACGCCACCGATCGTGGAGTCCACACCGTTGAAGCGGGTCTGGCTATACTCGACCTTGCCGGAGATGTTTTCGGTGAACCCCATCTCGGCGCCGGCGCCATAGGTCCAGCCCGTGTGCCAGCGATCGCCGGAGGTCACGGTGCCCTTGCCCTCGAAGCGCGCAGTGGTGACGCCGACCGTGCCGTAGAGCAAGATGTTGTCGAGTGCGTAGCCTGCCTTGGCCCGGGCGGTGCCGCTCCAGGTTTGCTGCAAGGCGCCGCCCTTGCCGACCTGGTACTGCAGGCCGCCGGCGCGCGCTGCCTCGATCTCACCGCCCACCACGAACTGGCCGATCTGCTGGTTGTAGCCGACCTGGACGCCGCCGTTGATCTTGTTCTTGCTGCCCTTCTGGTTCGAGGAGCCGGTGCCGATGTGGCCACCCGCGTAGGTCCCCGTCCAACGATCCACATTGGCAAAGTCGACGCCCGAATTGTTGAAATCAGCGGCCTGCGCCGTCGAAGCGGCTGCGGCAACGCTCAGAGCAAGCGCGGCCGTCGTGAAGTTGAGTGTCATCGATCGTTTCCTTTATTGTCGCGGACCGGTCCGGCCCGTTCAATGCGATCGGTTTGCCTCATCTGCTTGCAGGTTCCGCGCAGAGTTCATCGGGTTTTCATGGAGAGAGTACGCTTTGCGCGCCTTTGCTCCTGCAGTCGGTCGGCAAGGCGATTTCAAAGGTCATGCCACCGAACTCGTTTCGCTTCGCGCTGGTCGAACCGCCATGGGCTTCGGCGATCGCACGAACGACGGAGAGGCCGAGGCCGCTGCCGCCGCTTGCGCGCGATCGGGAATCGTCTGCGCGCCAGAACCGATCAAACGCGTGTTCGATGTCGAGATCGGACATGCCCGGCCCCCTATCCTGGCATTGGAAGATGGCTTCCGAACCCCTCATCTTCGCCACGATGGAGAGCCGGCTGCCGGGTGCATAGCGAGTGGCATTGTGCATGATCGCCAGTAAGGCCTGTCGAACCTTTGCGCGATCAAGCGTCATCGGCGCCCGGCTGAGGTCGAGCGATACCGGCATCCCCGCCTTGTCGAACTCGCCGAGCATCGCGGCGACGGCGGTCTCGACCTCCTCGCCCATGTCGCCCGGCTCCAGGCGGAGCTCCAGCCGCCCCACATTCGAGAGCGCCAGGATGCGAAGATCCTCGACGATGCTGGTCAGGTGATCGATCTGGCCGATCAAACCATCGTAAAGTTTGGTGGTTGGCTCGAAGAGGCCGTCGCGCATTCCTTGCAGGCGGCCGCGCAGCACCGTTAGCGGCGTTCGCAGTTCATGGGCGATGGCGTTGTTCTGGTACTGCAACTCCTTCTCCGCGCTCTCCAGCAGTTCGGCCATGCGATTGAAATGGTCGATCACGTCGTCGACCTCCCCCAGTCGTCGCGATCGAACCGGCACGCGGGTGGAGAAGTTTCCCATTGCAATCGCCTTTGCGGCATCGCGGATGAGCACCAGCGCGTTCACGATCCGGTGGCTGAGGCGACCGCCGATGATCGCAGCGATGATGAGGCTGACGGCGAGCACCGCGGCCATCACCAGGAGCTCGACCAGGGTGATCGGTTCGAGGACCGCGTCCGAGTGCATCAGGTAGAGGACGTACATGTAAATGAACGATCCCGACGTCAGTACCCCAATGGTGGCTGTCACCGCCAGAAACATGTGCTTCGTCAGAAGCCAGTTGAAGCCGCCGATCGCCCATTCCCTTTTCCTGGGATGGCTGCCCGGGATTGGGCCGACGGTTAGGTCTGTCGTTTGGGGATCGCTCATGGTGGTTCTCGGAGTTTCTCTGCAATCAGCGGTGCAACCGGCAGGCACAGGATTCGTTGAGGCCGTGTGTGGGTTGCGTGGAGAGGGCGCCGAAATCGGAGGAGCAATCGTTCGAGGACCCATGCCATCCCAGCGCAATCACGGCCGGCGGCGTCGGTTTGCGGCGCTTTGCAAAGAATCTGTCGGGTAACCGCAAAGGTTGCGGAAGTGCTTTCCCGAAGCGCGCGAAGGTAGGTTCGTCGGGGTGTGTGGCGGGTGGCCTGCAGGGCGGGGAGCCCATCCGCAACCAGGCCGTATCGGCCATTGCAGCCCCTTGCAAAGATTCTTGCATCATCATTATTGACGGCACGGAAAATTGCAGGAACGATGGATCCTGCAAATGAACTTGCGGGGACGTCATGACGATACTCGATCGCATTAAGACGCATTCCAGGCGGCTTACCGATGCGGATCAGAAGCTGATCACGACCATGCTGGAAAACCGGGCGGAGGCCGCGTTCCTGTCGGGCCCGCAGCTTTCCCAGCGCGCCTCCGTTCATGAGGCCACCGCCACCCGACTGGCGCAGAAGCTCGGCTACAAGGGTTTTCCGGACCTCCGCGCCCAGTTGCAGCGGGAGGTGCTGGACGATCAGGACGCGGCCAACCGCATGCGCCGCTCGGTCTCGAAGGTCGAGCATGGCGACTACCTGACCGATCTGATCGCAGCCGAGATCAGCGCGCTCGAAACGCTCGCCCGCTCGGTCGAGCAGGCGGACATCGACAGGGCCGCCGACATGATCTTTTCGGCGCGCCGGGTCTTCATCTTCGGGCAGGGGCACGCGCAATCGGTTGCCGGTTTCCTGCAGCGTCGCCTCGACCGCTTCGGCATGACCACGATCCAGCTGACGGGGCGCGGCCGGGACATCGCCGAGCGCCTGGTCGGCATGGAGGCGGGCGACCTGGTCGTGGCGCTTGCCTTTCGCAAGCAGCCGCAAAGCTACGGTCCGCTGGTGCGGCACGCGACGCGGGTCGGTGCGCAATCGATCCTCGTTTCCGATCTGGTCGGGCCGCTGATGGAGCCCGCCGCCGATCTGATGCTCGCAGCGCCGAGGGGGCGCTCGGGCAGCGAATTTCAGACACCGACGATCCCGTTTGCGATCGTCAACGCCATCGTGCTCACGATCGCCGGCCGCCATCAGGGGCAGGTGATCGGCAGGCTGGAGAAGCTGTCGGAGTTGTTCAACGACTTCGACTAGAGCGCTGCGCGTTCATACGCACGAAGGACGCTAATGCTTTGATCCTAGTGCATCTTTCCGCCGAAGGTGATCCCACCTGAAGGCAGGATGCTCTAGCGGGGAAATACAAAGGGAGGAGAACGAAATGCTGAAAAAACTGACCAGTGCCGCACTCGCTGCATGTCTCGCATTGCCAAGCTTGGCGATGGCGTCCGATTTTGACGGCCTGACGCCGCAGCAACTGCTGCCGCTCGCACAGAAGGAGGGGAGCGTCACCGTCTTCTCGCTGTCGAGCCGCATCGCCAAGATCGAAAAGGCCTTCGAGGAAGCCTATCCGGGCATCGACCTCATCGGCCTCGACATGAGCTCGACCAAGCAGATCGCCCGCATCGAGGCGGAACAGCAGGCCGGCGTGCATGCGGTCGACGTGCTCTATATCGCCGATACGCCTGTCGTGTTCACCAAGCTTCTGGAGGGAAAGCGGATCGTGAACTACGTGCCGCCGCGGGTCGCGAACGAACTGGAGGACCGCTACAAGGCGCCGCTTTTGACGCAGCGCCTCTCCACCAAGGTGCTGATGTACAACGAGAAGGCCTTTCCTGACGGTTCGCCCGTCAGCAATCTCTGGCAACTCACCCAGCCGGAGTGGCAGGGGCGGGTGCTGATGGTCGATCCGAGCCAGCGTGGCGAACTGCTCGACCTCCTGACCGAGATCGCGCTGCATCCGGACGAGATGGCCGCCGCCTACAAGGCCCATTTCGGCAAGGATATCGAAGTGGAAGGCGATCTTCAGGGCGCCGGCGAGCAGTTCATCAAGGACCTCTTCGCCAACGACCTGATCCTGGTTCCCAACAGCGACGTGCTCAACAAGTCGGTCGGCGACGTCAACGCCAAGAACCCGCCGGTCGGTTTCGGCACCTATTCCGACCGTCGCGACAACGAGAAGGAAGGCTGGGCGCTGCAGATCGCCAACAATGTCGAGCCGGCCAACGGCATCCTCTTTCCGGCGGTCCTGACGGTCGCCGACAAGGCGCCTCATCCGGCAGCCGCTCGATTGCTGATCGACTTCATGTTCGGCGACGACACGCCGACCGGCGGGGCGGGCTTCGAGCCCTTCAACGTCCCCGGCGACTACGCAACCCGCAAGACCATCGCCCACCATCCGGACTCGGTGAAACTCGATGACTTGAAGGCCTGGACGATCGATCCGGCAAAGACGGCCGCCGCGCGCGGGCGCATCGCCGACCTGATCATCACGCTCCAGTAACGGAAACCGTCTGTCGGCATGCTCTACACCGGGCGTGCCGACAGACGCCGAGGCCCTGACATGACATCCCTATCGATATCCGCACCATCGGGCAGCCGGCTGCTCCGATCGGGCTTCCTCTTGCCGGCACTTCTCGTCGCCATCGTCGCGATCCTGGTCGTCGCTCCGCTCTTGCGCATCCTCTTCACGACGCTGACGCCCGAGGGCATCGCGGCCTGGAAGGCCGTGCTTGCCAGCCCGCTCTCGGCCAATCTCTGGTGGCGACCGCTTTTCAACACCATGATCCTCGGCTTCAGCGTTGGCGCCGGCTGCCTGCTCATCGGCGGCTTCCTCGCCTGGCTGGTGGTGCTGACGGACGTCCCGGGCCGCCGTTTCCTCGGCCTGATGGCGTCGCTGCCCTACATGATCCCGAGCTTTGCCGCAGCCCTTGCCTGGGGCACGCTGTTTCGCAATTCGCGTCTCGGCGGTTCGGCCGGCTTCTTCGAGACCAGCGGCCTTGCCATTCCCGACTGGCTCGCCTGGGGTCTGATCCCGACGGCGATCGTGCTGATCGCGCACTACTATTCGCTCGCCTATACGATCATCGCCGCGGCCCTGAGTTCGGTCGGCGCCGATCTCGTCGAGGCAGGCCAGATGGCCGGCGCCAAGCGCCCACGCATCTTCTTCGGCATCATCCTGCCGGTCGTCACGCCGGCGTTGATTGCGGCCGCGTCGCTGACTTTCGCCGGGGCTGTCGCCAATTTCGCGGCCCCCGCCTTGCTCGGCCTGCCGGTGCGCATGCAGACGCTTTCCACGCGCCTCTTCGGCATGATCGAGACGGGTCAGAACGAACGCGGCTTCGTGCTTGCGCTGCTGCTTATTGCGGTCTCGGCGCTGTTCCTGTGGCTCTCTGATCGTATCGTCTCCGGTCGCAAGGCCTTCATCACCGTCACCGGCAAAGGCGGGCGGACCAAGCGCTTCCCGCTCGGCGCCTGGCGCTGGCCACTCTTTGCCATCGCCGTCGTCATCGGGTTTTTGACCACGGTGCTGCCGGTTCTCGTGCTGGCCGCATCGAGCCTGGCACCGCAAAGCGGCGCGCTGTTCTCCAATTGGACGCTGCATTTCTGGATCGGCGAAGGCGGCGGCGAGATGGCGCAGGGGCAGGCGGGCATCTTCCGCAATCCGGTGCTGATCGACGCCATCTGGAACACGATCCGTCTTGGGCTGGTCGTCGCCTTCACCACGATGCTGCTCGGTCTGGCGCTGGCCTATACCATCGTGCAGCGCCGCGGCAGCCTGCTTGCGACGCTGCTGAGCCAGCTCGCCTTCCTGCCGCTCCTGGTGCCGAGCATCGCCTTTGCCGCCGCCTATATCGCGCTCTTCGGTGCGCCGATCGGGCCGTTGCCTTCGCTCTACGGCACCTTCGCGCTGCTCGTCATTGCGGCATCGGCGCACAATCTGCCCTTTGCCGTGCAGTCGGGGCGCTCGGTGCTCGGCCAGATCTCCGCCGACATCGAGGAAAGTGCAAGGCTGACCGGCGCTGGACTGATCCGTCGCCTATTCGCGATCATCTTTCCGCTCGCGATCCGGGGTCTCTTTGCCGGCGCGATCCTCGTCTTCGTCAAGATGGTGCGGGACCTCTCGCTGGTCGTGCTCCTGTTCACCGCCACCTCGCCGGTGCTGAGCATGGTTGCCTATCGCTATGCCGCGGAAGGCTTCATGCAGTTCGCCAATGCCATCACCCTCGTCATCCTTGTCGTCTGCCTGGCTGCCTCCTTCGTGGCCCACAGCCTGCAGAACCGTGTCCAGAAATGGAAAGCACCATGAATGCCTTAGCAACCGGCGCCGCGGACGCCATCAAGATCCGCAGTCTCGTCAAACGATTTGGCGCCTTTACCGCCGTCAAGGACGTCAACATCTCGGTACCCGCGGGGTCCTTCCTCGTGCTCGTCGGTCCCTCCGGCTGCGGCAAGTCGACCCTTCTGCGCATGCTGGCCGGGCTTGAAAGCCCGAGCGAGGGCGAAATCGCCTTCGTCGGGCAGACCGTGTCGAGCGGTGCAGGCGGCGTCATTGCCGACGCCGGCAAGCGCAATGCCGGGCTCGTGTTCCAGAGCTACGCACTCTGGCCGCACATGACGGTCGCCGGCAACATCGCCTGGCCGCTGAAGGTTGCCAGATGGCCGCGCGACAAGCGCGAGCAGCGTGTGCGGGAAGTGCTTGCGCTTCTCGGCATCGACATGCTGGCCGAACGATATCCGGCCGAGATCTCCGGCGGCCAGCAGCAGCGCGTGGCGATCGCCCGCACGATCGCGCCGCAACCGAGCATCCTCCTGTTCGACGAGCCGCTGTCGAACCTCGACGCCAAGCTCCGCATCGAGATGCGCAGCGAGTTGATGCGCATTCACCGGGCGACCGGGGCGACATCGGTTTACGTCACCCACGACCAGGTCGAGGCGATGACCATGGCGACCCATGTCGCCGTGCTCAACAACGGTCGCGTCGAACAGTTCGGCAAACCGATCGATCTCCTGCGCAACCCGCAGACCACCTTCGTTGCGACCTTCCTCGGCACGCCGCCGGCAAACCTGATACCGGTGCACCGCGCCGGCGACGGTCTCGTCTTCGGCGATATGGTGCTCGCTCCGGCTTCCCTGGCCGCCGGCCGCGACGATGCGCAATTGCTCTACCGCGCCGAAGACGTGAGCGTCGGCGCGGTCGCCGGAGCGCCGTCGCTTACGGCCCGGTTTGCCGAAGCGGCCCCGATCGCGGGCCGAACCATGGTGACCGCCATGGTCGGCGAACTGCGCATCACTGCGATGGCCGACAGCTACTTCACCGCCACGCCGGGGGAGCCGATCCCCCTTTCCTTCATTCGCACACCCGATGCGGTTTTCGCCGCCACCGGAGAAAGGATCCAACAATGAGGCTCATCCTCATGCGCCACGGCGAGACCCAGTGGAACGCCGAACAACGCCTCCAGGGACAGGACAACTCGCTCCTGTCCGAGCGTGGGGTCGCGCAGGTCAGGCGTTTTCGCCCCTACGCCAAAGCGTTGAAGCCGGTTCGCATCATTGCCTCGGACCTCGGCCGTACGCGGCAGACGGTTGCGCTGATCGGTCATCCGGATGCACCGACCGACGAGCGCTTCCGTGAGCTGGACATGGGCGAATGGACGGGACGGCGCAAGCCGGACCTGATCGCCGAGCGTCCGGAGGAATATGCCGCCTGGCGGGCCGGCACCTTCACGCCGGCCAATGGCGAGACCTGGGGCGCCTTTCGCGGCCGTGTGGCCGAAGGCGTGCACGACTGGATGTCCCGCACCGAAGGGGACCTGCTCGTCGTTGCCCATGGTGGGGTGGTGCGCGCCGCCTGCCACGAATTCCTCGACCTTCCGCCCTCACGCGTCGTTCCGGTGACGCCGGGGACGGCGACCATCCTGCATTTCCCGCGGCGCGGCAGCATGACCGCGCAGCTGGAGGGCTACAACATCGGATCTGTCGCACCCGACGATTTCGTCGCCGACTGAGACTTGCGGCGAGGGGCATGAGATGAACTCCGGAACATTGGTTATCCTGGAACTTCTGGGTGGCGTGGCGTTGCTTCTGTGGGGCGTTCGCATGGTGCGCACCGGCGTCATGCGCGGTTGGGGCGACCGGCTGCAGCGCTTTGTCGAGGAGCGCCTGTCGAACCGGCTTACCGCCTTCGGCGGCGGGGTCCTTGCGACCGCCGTGCTCGGCAGCGCCACGGCGATGGCGCTGATCATTGCCGGGCTCGCGGGCGCCGGTGCGATTTCGGCCCAGACCGGGCTTGCCGTCCTGCTCGGGGCGGATATCGGCTCGGCACTTGTCTCCGGCCTCTTTGCCTCCGGCTCGTCGCTGGCGGGCGTGCTCGCTCCGCTGTTTCTCCTGACCGGTTATGTCGCATTCAGCGTGTCCGGCGAATTCCGGCCGCGAAACGCCGGCCGCATCCTGATGGGCCTCGGCCTGATGCTGATGGCGCTGAAGGTGATCGTGTCGGCGACGGCGCCGTTGCGCGAAGCCACGCTCTTCCACGACGTCCTGGAGGCGGTCGCGACGGAACCGGTGCTCGGTTTCCTCGTCGGTGCGATGCTTGCATGGCTGTTTCATTCGACGCTTGCCGTCATCCTGCTCGTCGCCTCGCTACTGATGAACGGCAGCCTCGAAGTCGCCGGCGCCGTCCCGCTCATCCTCGGGATCAATTTCGGCGGCGGCCTTCCGGCCGTTAGCGCCACGCTCGACCAACCGCCATCCGCCCGCAAACTACCGATCGCCAATCTTTTCTGCCGCGGTCTTTTGGCCGTGTCGCTGCTGCCCTTCGCGCGGCAGATCGTGGATATTGCCGGCCGTCTACCCACGGATCCCTTGCACGTCGCCGTCGGCCTTCACGTTGCCTTCAACCTGCTCGTTGCCGCCGTGTTCCTGCCGCTGTCGTCTTTCGTCGTCAGCCTTGTGGAGCGGTTGGTTCCACAAGCGCCGATCGCCGCCGACCCTCTGGCGTCCCCGCGTTATCTCGACAGCATGTCGCTGGAAACGCCGGCAATCGCGCTCAGCAATGCGACGACCGAAACGATCCGCATGAGCGAATTGCTGGAGCGCATGTTCCGGATGGCGCTGACGTCGCTGCAGGCCGGCAGGCTCGAAAACCTGAAGGAACTGTTGCCCGTGGATGCGCGGCTCGGCAACTACATGGCCTCGGTGCACGCCTATCTCGGACAATTGACACAGGACGGTTTGCTGGCCGGAGAGACCAGCCGGGCCCATGAGATCATGTTGTTTGCGAGCAATCTCGAACATGCGGGCGACGTCATCAAGCTGAGCCTCGCCGATCGCATTCGGGCAAAGATAAAACAGGACATCCAGTTTTCAGCGAGCCAGCGCGCGGCGATCGAGGCGCTCTCCGAGGTGATCGTGGCCTCGTTGAGACTGCTGCCGGCGGCTCTCTCGTCCAGGGATGTTGCGGCCGCATCGCGGCTCGCGGCTCAAAAGGACCGTTTTCGCGAACTCGAAGACGAAATCGTCCGGCGGCATCTTGGTGGCGAGCATTTGGAGACGGCGGCCGGTGCGAGAGACAATGCCCTCTTCATCGACCTGGTGCGCGACCTCCACCGGATCAATTCCGATATCGCAGCCGCCGGTTATCCGCTGGTGCAGGCGGCCGGCCTGTTGAGCAGCAGCCGGATTATGAATGTAGGAGCGGTTGCCGCTGCGAGATAACGGCAAGCGTGTGGTCGGCCGGTTCGATCGATACGCGACGGGTTCGCCGTCGCCTGCCGCGCGGCGCCGGTCGATCCCGCGCCTAGAGCTTGGCCGAGACTGCCGTCGCCGCCTCGCGAATGGTTTGCATCAGAAGCGAGAGGGCGAGCGTGGGTGCAGCGTCGGCGCGCATGGTCAGGCCAACAGGACCTTTCGTTTCGCTGGTGTCAACCGGCAGGATTGCGATCGTGCCGTCGTCGACATCGGCGGCGACGACGCCGGCGGAGATGATCCAGATCGCGTCGCTCGCCCGCACGAAGGCGCGGCCGAAGGCGTCCGACACCGTTTCGATCTGGTTCGGCAGGCTGGCGATGCCGTTGGTGATCAGGAAGCGTTCGACGAAGGGGCGGATGATCGAGGCCCGTGTCGGCATCAGCACCGGAAAATCCGCAAGCCGCGCAAAGGTGGAATGGGCGCCTGCCAGCAGCGGATGCCCGGCCCTGACGGCAAAGACCACCTGTTCCGAGTAGAGATGCTCGAAGGAAAAGCCGGTCATCTTTTCCGGCGCCGCAAGCCGCCCGACGACCAGATCGAGATCGCCGACGCGCAGCTGCTCGAGGAGGACTGCGTTCTCGCCGGTGACGATCTTGATGCGGGCGCCGGTCTCTTCCTTGAGGAACAGCGTCATGGCATGCGGCATGATCCGCGTCGAGACCGTCGGCAGCGCGCCGATGCGGACCGGCACGCCGTCGCCGGACCGTTCCTGCGAGACGGAATCGAGCCCCTGCCGAAGCGCCGTTAGCGCCGCACCGGCGTGGCGCAGGAAGACCTCGCCGTAGCGGGTTATCTTGATGCCGCGCCCGTCGCGCTCGAAGACGGCGACGCCAAGCACTTCTTCGAGTTCGCGGATCGTCTTGGTCACGGCCGGCTGGCTGACGTGCAACAGCTCGGCTGCCTTCATCACGCTCTTCTGCCGGGAGACCTCGACAAATGTCTGCAGATGGCGAAACTTGACCCGGGCGTCGATCATGGAATTCATAACCCTCGAGTTAATGAAATGCCATGAAATATCATTTTACCTAACCAGATTAAATATCCAATTTGGTGACGGAGGAGAGAGCCCGTGCAGTTTGCCCGTATCAACGACATCACGATCCATTATCAGGTGATCGGCGCCACCGGAGACCGCCCGGTGCTGGTTTTCGCCAATTCGCTCGGCACGGATTTTCGCATCTGGCGCGATGTCATCGTCCGGCTTGCCGGCGATTACGCCATCGTTCTCTACGACAAGCGCGGCCACGGTCTCTCGGATATCGGCCCGGCCCCTTACGCGATCGAGGATCATGCCAACGACCTGGCCGGCCTGCTCGACATGCTCTCGGTCAAACAGGCGATCATCTGCGGCCTTTCGGTCGGCGGCCTGATTGCGCAGTCGCTCTACCAGCGGCGACCGGATCTGGTGCGGGCGCTCGTCCTTTGCGACACGGCGCACAAGATCGGTACGGCCGAGAGTTGGGCGGCGCGCATCGCAGCGGTCGAGGAGAAGGGCATCGAGGCGATCGCCGACAGCGTGCTCGAGCGTTGGTTCACGCCCGCCTTTCGCCGTCCGGAAAACACTGCCCTTTCCGGCTACCGCAACATGCTCGTCCGTCAGCCGGTGACCGGTTATGTCGCCACCTGTGCCGCCATCCGTGATGCCGACTATACCGAGGCGGCTGCGCGCATCGCGGTGCCGACGCTTTGCGTCGTCGGCGATCAGGACGGCTCGACGCCGCCGGATGTAGTGCTGGCCACCGCTCGCCTCATTCCCGGTGCGCGCTACGAAGTCATCCGCGATGCCGGTCACATTCCCTGCGTCGAAAACCCGGAAGCCTTGACTGCGGTGCTTCGCGCCTTCTTCGAAATTGCAATGCATGGAGACAGGACCCATGAGTGACGCTTCTGCGCCCTCCGACCGCTATCGCCAGGGCATGGCCACACGCCGTGCGGTGCTCGGCGACAATCACGTGGATCGGACGCAGTCGGTTTCCACCGAATTCGACCGCCCCTTCCAGGAACTGATCACCGAAGCGGCGTGGGGGCATGTCTGGTCGCGGCCAACCTGGACGAAGCGCGAGCGCTCGATCGTGACGATCGCATTGCTCGCCGCCCTCGGCCAGGACGACGAGGTCGCCATGCATGTGCGCGCGACCGCCAATACCGGTGCCACCCGCGAGGATATCTGCGAGGCTCTGCTGCACGTGGCGATTTATGCCGGCGTGCCGGCGGCCAATCATGCGATCAAGATCGCCAAGCAGGTCTTTGCCGAGATCGATGCCGGCACGGCGGCCTGACGGGAGGAAGCGATGTCCGACAGAACCAACGCAAGACCGGAGACGGGCGCCTTTTTCCCGCGCGATCGTGGGTGGCACGCACCGGCGCTGACGCCGGGCTACAAGACCTCGGTGCTGCGCTCGCCGCAGAAGGCGCTGCTTTCGCTCGACGGTACGATTTCGGAAATCACCGGCCCGGTCTTCGGGCATTCGATCATCGGCGAACTCGACAACGACCTCATCCACAATTTCGCCAGGCCGGGCGAGAGCGCCATTGGCGAGCGCATCATCGTGCATGGCCGGGTGCTTGACGAGCGCGGCCGCGCCGTGCCCGGGGCGCTGCTCGAATTCTGGCAGGCCAATGCCGGCGGCCGCTATCGCCACAAGAAGGAAAGCTATCTCGCGCCGCTCGATCCGAATTTCGGCGGTTGTGGCCGCACGATCACCGATGCGAAAGGGGGCTACGCTTTCCGCACGATCAAGCCCGGTCCCTATCCCTGGCCGAACGGCGTCAACGACTGGCGCCCGGCGCATATCCATTTCTCGGTCTTCGGCCACGGCTTCGCGCAGCGGCTGATCACCCAGATGTATTTCGAGGGCGATCCGATGATTTGGAGGTGTCCGATCGTCAACACCATCCCGGACCGCCAGGCGGTCGAACAATTGATCGCTCCGCTCGACTGGGCAAACACGATCCCCTTCGACGCGCGCGCCTACAAGTTCGACATCGTGCTGCGGGGACGCCGCTCGACGCTGTTCGAGAACCGGATGGAGGGCAACTGATGGTTCAGCAACTCGGCTACCTCAAGGAAACGCCCTCGCAGACGGCCGGTCCCTATGTGCATATCGGGCTCACCCCGAACTTTTGCGGCATTGGCGGCGTCTACGAGGCCGACCTCGGATCGCGGATGGTGAACGGCGAGACGCGTGGTGAGCGCATCACCATCACCGGACGGGTGATCGACGGCGCCGGCGCGCCGCTGAAGGACGCGCTCGTCGAGATCTGGCAGGCGGACGCCGCCGGGCTCTACAATTCGCCGACCGAGATACGCGGTTCTGCGGACGCCAACTTCACCGGCTGGGGGCGCTGTTCAACCGGTGCCGACGACGGGGTCTTTTCCTTCGAGACGATCAAGCCTGGGCAGGTTCCCTACAGCCACGACCGGCAGATGGCACCGCACATCACCTTCTGGATCGTGGCGCGCGGCATCAATGTGGGGCTTCACACCCGCATGTACTTCCCGGACGAGGCGGAAGCCAACGCCGCCGACCCGCTGCTTGCGCGCATCGAGCATCGCCATCGCGTCGCCACGCTTGTCGCGACCGGAACGGCGCCTAATTATGTCTTCGACATTCACCTGCAGGGTGAGAAGGAAACCGTCTTCCTCGACATCTGAACAGGAATGTCACGCCTGGACACGGAGTGCCGCACGGTTGGCGCTTCGGGCAGCAGGTGGCATTTCGTTCGGCGAGCCGCATCCGCGACCAGAAACGGGGAAATCATGACCTATTCCGCCTTCGACCACCCTTATCTTTCCGGGTTGCTGGGGGATGAGGCGGTTGCCGCCGAGTTCTCGGCCTCCGCCGATATCCATGCGATGCTCGCCTTCGAGGCGGCGCTCGCGCGGGCCGAGGCCGTGCACGGCATCATCCCGGCCAAGGCTGCCGACCGGATTACCGAGGCATGCCGTGCCTTCTCGCCCGATGTCAGCGCGCTGCGGCGGGCGGTGGCGGCCGATGGGGTCGTGGTTCCGGAACTCGTGCGGCAGTTGCGGGCGATCGTCGGCGGCGAGGCGGCGGACCATGTGCATTATGGCGCCACCAGCCAGGATGTCATCGACACCAGCCTGATGCTGCGGATGAAGGCGGTCGCCGAGCTTTTCGCCGTCCGGCTCGGCAGCATCGTCACGGTGCTCGAGGAGTGCGACAACGAATGGGGTGAGCGCACCCTGATGGGGCGCACCCGTATGCAGGCGGCGATCCCGATCACCGTGTCGGACCGGCTGCGCAGCTGGATCGAGCCGCTGCTCGATCACAAGGACCGGCTGGAAGCCATGGACCGCGATCTCTTCGCCGTTCAGTTCGGCGGTGCCGCCGGCACGCTGGAGAAGCTCGGAGACCGCGCAGACGACGTGCGCGCGACGCTTGCCGAAGAACTCGACCTTGCCGACTTTCCGCAATGGCACAGCCAGCGCTCGGAGGTGGCGGATTTCGCCAATGCGCTGTCATTGATCACAGGCAGCCTCGGCAAGTTCGGTCAGGACGTCGCCTTGATGGCGCAGCAGGGCGACGAGATCGAACTTGCGGGCGGGGGCGGTTCGTCGGCCATGCCGCACAAGCAGAACCCGGTGGCAGCCGAAGTTCTGGTGGCGCTCGCCCGGTTCAACGCAACCCAGCTTTCCGGCATGCACCATGCGCTGGTCCACGAGCAGGAACGCTCCGGCGCCGCCTGGACACTGGAATGGCTGATCATGCCGCAGATGGCCGGTGCGACGGCGGCGGCGCTTCGTCTGGCTGGCGAACTCGTCGGCAACATACGCAGGCTCGGCCGCGCCTGAGCGGGCTCGCGGCCGGTTCCTTCAGCGGGCCGCGCGCAACATCGAGCGATAGCGTACCTGGCTGTTCTTGAGGTGCTGGCGCATGGCGCTGCGTGCCCCGTCCTCGTCTCCATCCTGGATGGCGATGAGGATGGCCTCGTGTTCCGCGATCAATCGCGACAGCTCCGCCGACGCCAGAACGGTTTCCTCGCCGCTCTCTGAAACCGCGCGTCGGGGGATGAGCGCCGTGCCCAGCATCTGGAGGAACTCGCTGAAGCGCGGGTTGTTGGTTGCCTGGGCGATTGCCAGATGGAAGTTGAAATCGGCCTCCGCCGTTGGCCGTCCCTCCGCCGCACTGGCGCAGAAGCTGTCGAACGCTTCGGCGATCTTTTCTTCCTGGGCCGGTGAGCGGCGAAGGGCGGCAAGCGCTGCGGCATCGCCCTCGACGGCGGTTCGCAATTCCAGCATCTCAATCAGCGAGGAGACGCGCGCAAGATCGATGCCGTGGAACGGCAGAGGGGTCGAAGGTGCAGGTTCCAGCACGAAAACGCCGATGCCATGCCGCGCTTCGACAAGCCCGCCGGAGCGCAGTGCCGCGATCGCTTCGCGCACGACTGTGCGGCTCACGCCGAACTCCTGGGTTAGCTGCGCTTCCGAAGGCAGGCGCTCCCCCGGCTTGTAATGCCCGGTGCCAATCTGGCCGCTGAGGGCGTCCGTCACCTTGGCCACCAGCGTCTTGCCTTGAGGGGCGGGTGTGTCGGGTGCGGTGACGTTGCTCATGGGTTTGGCCGTTTCTGCGACTTGGATGTTGTGTGTCTGGATACGCCATTGCCGATCGAGGGCGCAATCCATGGCTGGCTGCAATGCGCCGGAACCAGGGGCGATATCTCAATAAATCGGATCATCGACGAAGGCGCCGCCCTGATAACGCACGAGACTATCCCCTGGCTGCGGTTTGGGGGTGTTTTCAGCGATCTTCTGACGGAACACCTCGGCATTGTCCTTCGGGCGCCAGCCGAGCCAGGAAACATGCGAATTGTCCCACCAGCCGGCGTCGTTGGCCGATGCGCCCCAGATGACCGGACAACCGAGAACCGGCACACGGAAGACGGCCTCGACGAGCGACACGAAGTCGTCATGGGAAAGCCAGGTGGAGAGCATGCGGTAGTTGACGGGCTCGGGCAGGCAGGAGCCGATGCGGACCAGGGCAGTCTCCTGGCCGAACTTCTCGAAATACATGCGCGCCAGCGCTTCGCCGAAGCACTTCGATACGCCGTAGAGCCCGTCGGGCCGATAGGGCGCATTCGGGCCGAGCCGTTCGCCTTGCGGATAGTAGCCGATCGTGTGGTTGGTGCTGGCAAAGAGGATGCGCGGCCTGTTGTGGGCGCGCGCCGCCTCATAGAGATTGTAGAGGCCGAGAATGTTGCCGTCGAGGATTTCCGAGAAGGGGCGCTCGACCGAGATGCCGCCCAGATGCACGATCGCGTCACAGCCGGCGACAAGCTCGTCGACGGCGCCGCGGTCTGCCAGGTCGCACTGAACGCATTCTTCGTTTTCACCCGGCGGATCGAGCGGTGCGCGGTCTGACAGGCGGATCGTCCTTGCCATCGGGGCCAGCATTTGGCGCATGACGCGGCCCAACTGGCCCGCTGCGCCGGTGATCAGAAGTCGTTCCATCGCCTGTCCTCCCTCATGCCGGCCCAACGCTCTCGGCGAGTGCTAACCTGCATGTCATATGATGACCGCTAACATATAATATATCTATATTGCAACGCTCATCGGGGCAGGTGTTCGCTTGTTCGTTCGAGCGTTGCGCGGCTTTGTGCGTTAACCCAGTTCTTCTTCGGTCAGCGGTCGAGGGAAATCTCGATGTCTCATATGATGACTTGTATTATGACATATTGACATGCGTGTGATGACTTGCTTAGTAGGTCTTGTCGAGTTTGAGGGAGGGCCCGCACGAAATGACCCCTGAGCAAATCAAGGCCGCACTTGGATCGGGCCTGCTTTCGTTCCCGGTGACGCATTTCGATGCGGAGGGTCGTTTTGCGCCCGACAGCTACCGGGCGCATGTCGAGTGGCTGGCCGGCTACAGGGCGCCGGTGCTGTTTGCCGCCGGCGGCACGGGCGAGTTCTTCTCGCTGAAGCCGGACGAGATCCCCGGCATCGTCCGGGCGGCCAAGGATGTTGCCGGTGACACGGCGATCGTATCGGGCTGCGGCTATGGCACCGAGATGGCGGTCGACATCGCCCGCTCGGTCGAGCGCGTCGGCGCCGACGGCATCCTGCTCCTGCCGCACTACCTGATCGATGCGCCGCAGGAAGGGCTTTATGCCCATGTGAAGACGATCTGCCAGTCGGTCGGCATCGGCGTCATGGTCTATAACCGTGACAACGCGGTGTTGCAGGCCGACACGCTGGCGCGGCTCTGCGACGAATGCCCGAACCTGATCGGCTTCAAGGATGGCACCGGCGATATCGGCCTGGTGCGCCAGGTCACCGCCAAGATGGGCGACCGGCTGATGTATCTCGGCGGCATGCCGACGGCGGAACTGTTTGCCGAGGCCTATCTCGGTGCCGGCTTCACCACCTATTCCTCGGCCGTCTTCAACTTCGTGCCGGGCCTTGCCAATGAATTCTATTCAGCCCTTCGCGCCGGCGAGCGCGCCACCTGTGAGCGCATCCTCAACGAGTTCTTTTATCCGTTCATGGCCATCCGCAACCGCGCCAAGGGCTATGCGGTGTCGGCGATCAAGGCCGGCGTGCGGCTGCAGGGCTTTGATGCCGGTCCGGTGCGTGCGCCGCTGAAAGACTTGACCGAGGAGGAAGTCGCCATGCTCGACGCGCTGATCGGTGCGAACAAGCGTCGGAAATGAGCGTATTGCGAGGATAGCCCATGAAGATCGTCGCCGTCCGTACCCATCTTCTCGAACATCGGCTGGCCGTGCCGTTCGAAAGCGCCTCCATGCGTTTTGACCGTCGCGCCCATGTGCTGGTCGAGATCGAATGCGACGACGGCACGATCGGTTGGGGCGAATGCCTCGGGCCGGCGCGCCCGAACGCGGCGGTGGTTGCCGCCTATACGCCCTGGCTGATCGGCCAGGATCCGCGCCAGACGGAAAAGCTCTGGGCGATCCTCTACAATGCGCTGCGCGATCAAGGCCAGCGCGGGCTTGCGGTGACGGCGCTGTCCGGCATCGACATCGCGCTCTGGGACATCAAGGGCAAACACTATCGTGCCTCCGTCTCCATGCTGCTTGGCGGGCGCTGGCGCGAGAGCGTGCGGGCCTATGCGACCGGCAGCTTCAAGCGCGACGGCGTCGACCGGGTCTCCGACAATGCGCTGGAGATGGCGGAGCGCCGGACGCAAGGCTTCCACGCCTGCAAGATCAAGATCGGCTTTGGCATCGACGAAGACCTGCGGGTCATCCGGGCGGTGCGCGAGGCGATCGGCGACGAGATGCGGCTGATGATCGACGCCAACCACGGCTACACCGTCACCGAGGCGATCCGGCTTGGCAAGGCGGCGGCCGACTACGACATCGACTGGTTCGAGGAACCGGTCGTACCGGAGCAGCTCTCGGCCTATCGCGAGGTGCGCGCCGGCCAGCCGATCCCGGTGGCGGGTGGGGAGACCTGGCATAGCCGCTACGGCATGTGGCCGGCGATCGAAAGCCGCGCCGTCGATATCCTGCAGCCGGACCTCTGCGGCTGTGGCGGGTTCTCCGAGATGGCGAAGATCGCAAGCCTTGCGACGCTGCACGGCGTGCGCATCGTGCCGCATGTCTGGGGCACCGGCGTGCACATCGCTGCCGCACTGCAGTTCATGGCGGCGATGACGCCGGATCCGGTGCGGGTCAATCCGATCGAGCCGATCCTGGAGTTCGACCGGACGGAAAACCCGTTCCGCCAGGCGGTGCTGAAGACGCCGATCGAGGCGGTGGGCGGTGTCGTTGCCATTCCCGACGCACCCGGTCTTGGCATCGAGATCGACCGCGACGCACTGGCCAGCTTCAAGATGCCCGAGAGCGCACAATGATCGAGCGAACCCTGACCGGCCGCCCGCCTGAACCGCGCCTGCCGAAGGGCACGGTCGACGCGCAGATGCACATGTATCTCCCGGGGTTTCCGTCGCTTGCCGGAGGGCCGCCCTTGCCGGCCGAGCCACTACCGGATGCTGCGGCCTACCGCCAGGTCATGGACCGGCTCGGCATAAACAGGGTGATCGTCACGCAGGGCAACGCCCATCAGAAGGACAACGCCAACCTGCTCGCTTGCCTCGCCGAAATGGGCGATGTCGCCTGCGGCGTCGCCGTCATCGACGAAACCACGTCGGACGTGGATATGGGCGCGCTCGGCGAAGCGGGTGTTGTCGGCGCCCGTATCATGGATCTGCCTGGCGGGGCGGTGGGGCTCGACGCGCTGGAGGCGGTCGATGCGCGGGCACATGCCGCGGACTGGATGATCGCGGTGCAGTTCGACGGCAACAAGTTGCTCGACCATCTGCCGCGGCTGGCGCGCATCCGCTCGCGCTGGGTGCTCGATCACCACGGCAAGTTCTTTGCCGGTGTCGATCCGGATGGGCCGGAGATTGCGGCTCTCTTGACGCTGATCGATCGCGGCAATGTCTGGTTCAAGTTCGCCGGCGTCTACGAGAGTTCGCGCGACGGGTGGCCCTACGAGGATGTGGCCGCCGTCTCCAGGAAGATTGCTGCGCATGCGCCGGAGCGCATCGTCTGGGGCTCCAACTGGCCGCACAACATGATCCGCAAGACGGAAGACTATCCCGACGATGCGCGGCTCGCTGAGTTGGTGCTCGGCTGGCTTGCCGACGACCGGACCAGGCATCTGGCCCTCGTCGAGAACCCGGAACGCCTGTTCAAGCTGCCGACCTTCGCCGCGACATAGTTTCCGCGGGTGCTGGGAGGCGCCCGTGGAACCCACGACATGGAGATTTCGCATACCGGCCCGGACGGGCGGAAACTCGGTCTTGGGAGAGGCCGAAGCACGACTAGAGGAGGAGGAAAACATGAAGAAAATTGCAAGCATGCTTTGCGTCGCGATGGGGCTGGCGTTTGCCGGCACAGCGGCGCAGGCGCAGGAAATCACCCTGCGTTCGGCCGACATCCATCCGGATGGCTACCCGACCGTCGATGCGGTCAAGTACATGGGGCAATTGCTCTCCGAGCGCACCAACGGCCGTATCAAGATCGAGGTCATGAACAACGGCGTGCTCGGCGGCGAAAAGGACACGATCGAGCAGACCCGCTTCGGCGTCATCGACATGAACCGGGTCAACGCGGCGCCGTTCAACAACCTCGTCAAGGAGACGATGGTGCTGGGCATGCCCTTCCTGTTCCGCTCGACGGAACACATGCACAAGACCGTCGACGGTCCGATCGGCGACGAGATTCTCGCGGCCTTCGAGCCGCACGGGCTGATCGGTCTTGCCTTCTACGATAGCGGCGCGCGCTCCTTCTACACGACCAAGAAGCCGATCGAGAAACTCGCCGACCTCAAGGGCCTGAAGATCCGCGTGCAGCAGTCCGATCTCTGGATCGCGATGATGCAGGCCTTCGGCGCCAATCCGACGCCGATGCCGATGGGCGAGGTCTATTCTTCGCTCGAGACGGGCGTCGTCGATGGTGCCGAGAACAACTGGCCATCCTACGAATCCGCCCGCCATTTCGAGGTGGCCAAGAATTACTCGCTGACCGAACACTCCCTCAATCCGGAAATCCTCGTCATTTCCAAGATGAGCTGGGACAAGCTTTCCCCTGAAGACCAGACACTGCTCCGCCAGGCGGCCAAGGACAGCGTCGGCAAGATGCGCGAGCTTTGGAGCGCGCGCGAAAAGGCGTCCGAGGAGAAGGTTCGCGCTGCCGGTGCGAACGTGATCAAGGTCAACAAGGAGGAGTTCGCAGCCGCCATGGGGCCGGTCTATGACCAGTTCGTCAGCGATCCGAAGCTGAAAGACCTTCTCGAAAGGGTGAAGGCGGTCAAGTGACAGCGGCGAGGCCGGCTCCGGGATCGGGGCCGGCCCTCGCAACTGTTCACCGGATCGCCTTTGCCGAGGAGGAAGAAACATGCGTCGTTTCATGCGGGCGATACGTCCGCTTCTAGGCGCGCTGAGCCGCGCTTCGCTCTACATCGCCGGCATCGGCATGGTCGCAATGACCCTGATCGTCGGCTGGCAGGTCTTTGCCCGCTATATCCTGAACGATTCGCCGAGCTGGTCGGAGCCCTTGGCTCTCCATCTCATGGCCTGGTTCATCATGCTCGGTGCTGCCGTCGGCGTGCGCGAAAGCGTGCATCTCGGCCTCGATGTCGTCCGACACGTGATGAAGCCGTCGGTGCAACTGGCCATGGATCTGGCGAGCCTCGGGCTGATCGTCGTCTTCGGGCTGGCGATGGCCTACTACGGCCTGCTCCTTTCGGCCGGCACCTGGACGGCGACCATTCCGGTCCTCGGATGGCCAGGCGGCGTCGACTTTTTCCCGCTCATCGTCGGCGGCGCGATGATCGCCCTTTTTGCCGCGGAGCGCTTTCTCGACCAGTTTCTCGGTGTCGAACTCGCGGCCGATGTCGTCGTGCAGGAGATGGCCTGAATGGCTTACACTATCCTCTTCGGGGTCTTTACCCTCCTGATGCTCATCGGCATGCCGATCGCCTTCTGCCTCGGCATCGCTTCGTTCGCGACCGTGCTCTATCTCGGCCTGCCGCCGGTGGTGGTGTTCCAGCAGCTGAATTCGGGCATGAACGTCTTTGCCATGATGGCGATCCCGTTCTTCATCTTTGCTGGCGACCTGATGGTGCGCGGCGGCATCGCCAACCGGCTGATCCAGTTTGCCGCCGGGCTCGTCGGCCACCTGCGCGGCGGCCTCGGCCAGGTCAACATCGTTGCCTCGACGCTTTTCGGCGGCATTTCCGGATCGGCCGTTGCCGACGCTTCGGCGGTCGGGGGCCTGATGATCCCGCAGATGGCCAAGCGCGGCTATGACCGCGACTATGCCGTCAACGTTACGGTCAATGCGGCGATCATCGCGCTGATGGTGCCGCCGTCGCACAACATGATCCTCTATTCGATCGCCGCCGGCGGCAATGTCTCGGTCGCCGATCTCTTTACCGCCGGCATCATCCCGGGGCTCTTGCTCGCGCTTGCGCTGATGGTGACGGCCTATGTCGTTGCCAGGCGCCGGGGCTACCCGTCCGAACCGTTTCCGGGCTTTGCCAAGGTCTTCTACTACCTGCTCGCCTCGTTCCCCGGCATCGTCTTGATCGGCATCATCTTCGGCGGCGTGCGCTCCGGCGTCTTCACCGCCACGGAAAGCTCGTGCATTGCCGTGCTCTATGCCTTCCTCGTTGCGATGCTGGTCTATCGCGAACTCAACTGGGCCGGCTTCGTCGAGGCGGTGATGGGGGCGGTGCGCACGACGGCCATGGTGCTACTCGTCATCGGCATGGCGGCGTCCTTCGGCTGGCTGATGGCCTTCCTGCAGGTGCAGGCACTGATGATCAGCGCCATCGGCGCGATCTCGGAAAACCCGATCATCGTGCTGCTCGTCATCAACATCATCCTTTTGATCCTCGGTACCTTCATGGACATGGCGCCGATGGTGATCATCTGCACGCCGGTGCTGCTGCCCGTGGTCAAGGCCTTCGGCATCGATCCGGTGCATTTCGGTGTGGTGATGATCCTGAACGCCGGCATCGGCCTCAACACGCCGCCGGTCGGGACCGTGCTCTTCGTCGGCTGCGCCGTCGGCGGGATTACCATTCGCGAAGCGATGCGCACGATCTGGCCGTTCTTCGGCGCCAGCATCGCGGTGCTGATGGCGGTCACCTACATTCCGGCGCTGTCACTCTGGTTGCCCTCGGTCTTCCGGTGAGCTGATCGCCGGCGATACCTGCGGGCTCGGCATGGCTTGCCGGGCCCGCTCCATCCTGACCGCGGGCCCGGCTACTCGTTTCCGTTGGCGGCGAGACACTGGCGCTCGAGGCGCTTCAGAAAGACGCCGATTTCCTTTGCCGCCTGCAGATCGCCCTTCCGCTCGGCGACCGTACGGCCCTCGCGCCAGACCTGAATTGCCTCCTGGTGGCGGCCGAGCTTGAGGAGGATCGCGCCGCGCAGCTTCCATGCTGCCGAATAGTCCGGATCGAAGGCGATCGCTCGCTCGACATGGGCCAAGGCCGTATCGAAGTCCGCCTCCTGGAGGCAGATGCTGCCGAGCGTGAAGCGTAAAAGGGCATCGTCCCTGCCGTCCTGTAAGAGCTTTTCGAGCACTTGCCGCATGGCTTCCTCCTCCGCGATCGCCGGTTCAGGCCGCAGGCTTGCTTGGGCTCAGGGGCGCATGCCCATTGCTCGCCAGCGTCGGCAGCGATCTCGTCCTGTCGAGAGACTGATACCGGCGGCGGCCCCAGATCAAGGGGTCGGCATGGGCAGACGTCTCGGTTGCGACAATTGTTCCCACGAACAGCATATGGTCGCCCACCTCGACCGAAGCGCTGAGCAGGCAGTCGAGCGTGGCAGCCGCGCCGAGCAGCCTTGGTCGTCCGCTTGGCCAGTCCGCCCAGATGCCGACGAGATAGCGCTTCGATGCTTCGATCTTGCCGGCAAAGGCATCTGCGATCAGTTCCTGGCCCTCAGCCAGCATAGCAAGCGAAAACCCCCGCTCGGCGGCGATCAGCGCGGCAAGCGGACTGTCCGCCTTGATCGAAACGACGATCGAGGGCGGGTTGGCGGAGAGCGAGAAGGTTGCCGTCACCGTCCGGCCAAGACTGTCGGCACCCTTGCCGGCGCTCGCCACGCAGACGGTCGCGGCGAGATGCGACAGTGTATCGGCGAACTCCGGTTTCGACACGGCGAGGGCCGCATGGGCGTCGATGGCAAGGGAGGGCGGAGGTGTCTGGCGCATGGGGCTTCTTCCAAGATGAAATAGCCCGTGGCGGCGGGGAGACGCCACGGGATTTGCAGAAGCCTTAGCTCAGGCGGGGGCGAGCGGCTGCTGCAACTCTTCGACCGATCGGGGCGCGAACGTTTTCCAGTCCGCGCCGCGCTTCAATCGGTCAGGCGGACTTTAGTTCCGCTTCGGCAAACTCGTAGTTGGCAAGCTTGTCGAGGAAGTTCGAGGTGTAGTCCGGGCGACGGTTGCGGTAGTCGATGTAATAGGCGTGTTCCCAGACATCGAGGCCGAGCAGCGCCTTGCCCTCGTTGGTGGCAACCGGATTGGAGCCATTGGCGGTCTTCGTCACTTTCAACTTGCCGTCCTGGCCGAGTACCAGCCAGGCCCAGCCCGAACCGAACTGGCCGGTCGCGGCTGCCTTGAAGGCATCCTTGAAGGCAGCGACGCTGCCGAAATCTTCGGTGATCTTCTTTTCGAGCGCGCCGGGGATCTGGCCGCCCTTCGGCGAAAGGTTGTTCCAGAACAGGATGTGGTTCCAGTGCTGGCCGGCATTGTTGAAGACCGGTGCGAGTTCCGCCTTGCCATGGCTGAGGCGAATGATCTCTTCCAGCGACAGGCCTGCAAGCGAGGCATCCTTGTCGACGAAGCCATTCAGCGCCGTGACATAGGCCTGGTGATGCTTGCCGTGGTGAAACTCGATCGTCTCGGCGCTCATGCCGTTTTCCGAGAGTGCTGTGGCGGCGTAGGGAAGGGCGGGAAGTTCGAAGGCCATGGTCAAATCCTTTGCGGGCGGGGCACTCTCGATCACTTGTCTGCGAACCGAGGAGAGTGTATTTAGCAAGACAATTCTTTGTAAATCTGCGCGCGGGAATATGTCAAGCGATCACTTGTTAAATCCAGAGCAAAGCGCCGGCCGCACCCCGGGCGAGCGCATCATGCTGGCCCTCAAGCTACATGGGCCGCAGACCGCGGCAGCGCTCGGCAAACGCCTGGCGATCACCGGAGAGGCCGTGCGCCAGCAGCTCGTGCGTCTCGCCGAGGACAGGCTCGCCATGTCATGGTCTGAGGCAAAAGGCGTTGGTCGGCCCTCGCAGTTCTGGGGGCTGACGGCTGCCGGCCATGCGGAGTTTCCCGATACGCATGCGGAGCTGACCGTCCAGTTGTTGCGCACCATTCGGCAGACGCTTGGCGAGGAGGCGATCGACCGGCTGATCGCTGCCCGCGAGGACGAGACCCGTCAGAACTATCGAGCGGCGATGGTAGAGAAAGAGAGCCTGCGCGAACGGGTCGACGTGCTCGTTCGACTGCGGTCGCAGGAAGGTTATATGGCGGCTTGCGAGGATCCGGGCGACGGTACGCTGCTGTTCGTCGAGAACCATTGTCCGATCTGCGCCGCCGCGACCAGCTGTCAGGGCTTTTGCCGGGCAGAACTGAGCGTGTTCCGCGCGGTGCTCGGCCCCGGCGTCGAAGTCGAGCGCGCCGAGCATATCCTGGCCGGCGCGCGACGGTGTGCCTATGTGGTCAAGCCGGCCGCTCGGGTCGCCTGATCCTGTCAGGGCCACGGCCTGGTGCACGCCCGTCGACGGGCGCGGCCAACTCCAATCGTGTCAGCGGGCGCCCATGCGCAAGGCGCCGTCGAGGCGGATGACCTCGCCGTTCAGCATGCGGTTTTCGCAGATGTGCTGCACGAGTGCAGCGAATTCGTCCGGTTTGCCGAGGCGCTGCGGGAATGGCACGCTCTTGCCGAGCGAATCCTGCACTTCCTGCGGCATGCCGGACATCATCGGCGTTTCGAATATGCCAGGCGCAATGGCGACGACGCGGATACCGTGGCGCGCGAGCTCGCGGGCAATCGGCAGCGTCATCGAGACGACGCCGCCCTTGGAAGCGGCATAGGCGGCCTGGCCGATCTGGCCGTCGAAGGCGGCGACCGAGGCGGTGTTGACGATCACCCCGCGCTCGCCATCCTCACCGGGCTCCTCGCGCTGGATCGCCTCGGAGGCGAGCCGCAGCATGTTGAAGGTGCCGACGAGGTTGATCGCGACCGCGCGCGAAAAGCTGTCGAGACGATGCGGGCCGTCGCGGCCGAGCACCTTTTCCCCTGGCGCGATGCCGGCACAGTTTATGAGCCCGTGCAGATGTCCGAACCGGTCGAGGGCCGCTGCCACGGCTGTGGCGCCATCCGCTTCGCTGGTGACATCCGTCTTCTGGAAAAGCGCGTTGCTGCCGAGTTCGCCGGCCATCTGCTGGCCGGCTGCGGCGTTGACGTCGGCGAGAACCACGCGGGCGCCCGCGCTATGCAGCCGCCGGGCGACGGCCGCCCCGAGACCCGAACCGCCACCGGTAACGATAAAGACTTTTCCATCGATCAGCATATGAGGCTCCTCCCGTACCGGATCGTGTCGTTGAACTACCGACATAGCCTTGCTGGCTGTCGAAGCCAAGTTCCGCTGACGACGAGCCGCCTTACGTGCCGGAGCCTATTGGGCGCCGATCGGGGAGATTTCGATGATCTTGATGCCGATGGCGTTGGTGGCTTCGTCGAAGACGATCTCGCCACGGCCGATGACCATGCCGTTGACCTTGAGTTCCACCGGTTCGCCGAAGTTGCGATCGAGATGGATCGTGTCGTCCTGATGGAGTTTCGAGATCTGCGACACCGTCAGCTTGGCGCGTCCGATGACCGCTTCGATTGCAAGCGGAATGCCCTGAACTGCGCGTTCGCTCATGACGGAACGGCCTTCGAACGCAGGGCTTTCGTCGAGCTCGACCAGCTCATCCTGTAGCTTCTTGTTAATCATTCTGCACCATCCAAAGCACTGATTCACGACTCTTTAACAAAGAGTTGCGCCAGTTCGCCCTGGGTGGCAACCGTGGCTAAATGGGGGTTCCCCGTGCCTTGCAAGCGAGCGTTAACAAAGTGTTAACATCCACAATGCGGAGGCGGTGAAAGCCGTCAAAGCGTCACCGCAGCCCAGTTTCCGTCCCGTTTCTGGAATCCGATCATGCGGCGGCCACTCGGCAATTTGTCGCCGAGTCGCACGACATAGACGTAACCCTCGTACACCATCAGCCCGCGATCGCCGTCGCTGAAGAGGATCTGGAAATTCGGCGACTGCATCATCGCGGCGTCGACTTCGGCGCCGGTCACAGCCGGGGCGATCGCTGCGATCTCCGACGAAGGTTCTTTCGCTCCACGCATGTAGTAGAGCGATGCGGCGGCGGCTGTAACGAAAAGCAGCAGGCCGCCTGCCAAAGGCAACAGGCGGCTCTTGAAACGTGTCGGGTTCGGTTGAGAGGCGGCAACACTCAAGGTCAACTTCCTGATTCGCTGTATTTTCCGAACGGATCCGGTCACAGGTGGAAAGCGACTGATCTCTCCGGTCGATTCAATTGCCGGATATCTTGCCAAATCTACCTAGTGGAACCGTTCCGTACTTCAAGCCGAGAAGTCACTTGCTTCTCCGACTCGACAGCATGCCCACTCGCCGATTTCAGGGACATATGCCCTTCGGCGTTTCCACATCTTTTGCGTGCCGTGCGACAATAGCATGTCGCCGGATGATTTTTTAGCTCGCGACGCCGGCAACTGAAGGGCGCCGAGAGCAAAGACCGATCGCTCAGCTCTTTCTGATGTCGATCAGTTTCAGCCAGGGCTGAAGGTGAAAGGCGCCCATCAGCAGATACATGGCGGTCATCCCGCCGATCGCCGCATGTCCGGTGACGCCGCACAGCATCGGATCGGCACCGGCGGTTCCCATGTTCGAAAGAACGGCCATCAGGGCGAAGGTGGGGGCGGCGGCAAGCGCTAACCCCGCCGCTATCAAACGGGCGAGGGAGGGCGCCCGCCCGTCGCGCTCACCGGAGCGGGCGCCGACGCTCATGGCTTCGCGCTCGTGTCGGAAGCGCGCATAGCGGCCTCGCCGGCATCCGATACTTCGACCCATCTTTTGTCCGGGGCAGCGCCTTCGACGTAGCTGTCGTTCCAGTTCCACCACTTGTAGGTCGGGGTCTGCGGATATCCGGCCGGCGAATCCTCCCACACCTCCTGTCGGCCGAGCGGAGTGATGTCGAGATAGTTCCAGGTGCCGCCCATCTGTTCGTCGCCGCGGCTGTTGACGAGGTAGGTGCGAAAAAGCTGTTCGCCGTCGCGGAAGAAAACATTGTGGCCGTGCCACTCGCCCACGTCGAAATCGGCATCGAAGCTGTCGGTGATGGTGTACCAGGGCATGGTCCAGCCCATCCGCGCCTTCAGTCTGGCAATGTCCGCCTGCGGGGCGCGCGAGGCAAAGACCAGGGTCGTGTCACGGGCGTTGAGGTGAGACAGATGCGCGACCTGATCGGCGACCATCGAGCAGCCTCGGCAGCCGTGATCGGGCCAGCCATGCACGCCCGGTTCATAGAAGGCGCGGTAGACGATCAACTGGCGCCTGCCGGCAAAGAGGTCATGCAGGCTCGCCTTGCCGTCGGGGCCCTCGAACACGTAGGTTTTGGTCACGGCCATCCAAGGCATCCGCCGGCGCTCGGCGGCCAGCGCGTCGCGTGCTCGGGTGTGCGCCTTCTCCTTTACCAGCATTTCCTGCCGGGCCGTTTCCCATACCTGCTGTGAAACCACCGCCGGCTTCTGCATCGCCGGCTCGGCGTCCGCGCGTCCGTTGTCGCGTTTCTCGATTGTCTGAGTCATGGTGCCGTTTCTCCTCGTTTCAGCAAAGCTTCTCAACGCAAGGCCATGCCTCGCAGTCCTGAAGAGCTTGACACCGCAAGTGGGCGAGCGGGAGTAACAAGTGTGGCGGTGTTTTCGAGACGCTGCCGTGACCACCGGGCAGCGGCGCGGAGGGCACCAATCCAGCGCCTTTTTAGTTGTCGCTGTTGTAATTCCTTGAAGTTGAGCGAGTATGCTTGTCGCAACCACGCGCGGGAGGGCGGCATGCATTTCGTTTCGGATGCGGTTGGCGGGTACAAGGTCTTTGCCGTGTCGGGGGTCAACACGGTTTCGTTCGCGATCGACTATCGCAACGCCGACACCACCGGGCTTCTCGGTTTTGCAGTCGAGCGGCATGATCCCGCGGAAGGCGAGCGGTACTACATGTACGGCTTCAAGGTCTTCGAGACGGTGATCTCCCATCCCAACGAGGATACCGTCGTCCTGACCTACGACCATCCCGTCCAGAGTTTCGTCTGGGACGACTTCACGGCCAAGCCCGGTCGGCGCTACGACTATTATTTCCATCCGCTCACGGGCCACGCGAAGAACATCGATCGTTCGGCGCCTGCGATCCGGATCGGCATCAAGACCGAGCCGCTTTTCAGCGAGGAGACGCACGACATCTTCTTCAACCGCGGTGTCGCGAGCAGCCAGGCCTACCGGCGCCGTTTCGGAAACAAGCCGCCGGACAAGCTGGAAACGCCCGAAAAAACGCTCGAGGCGCTGCAATGGTTGAGCCGGGACCTCGACGAAGCGCTGCTGCGTTTCATCGACGAGGCGGAAGCCGGCGACACCCTGCTCGGCTGCTTCTATGAATTCAGATATCGCCCCGTCGTGGAAAGGCTGAAGGCTGCCTTCGAGCGCGGCGTGGACGTGAGGCTCGTGCTCGACGCGAAGGAAAATGCCTATACCGACAAGAAGGGCAAGTTCCACGAGAGCTTTCCTCGCGAGGAAAACAAAGAGATCGTTCGCACCGTAGGGCTTCCGAAGGCGGCGATCGCACGGTGGCGCGAGAACAATCCCGCCGACATACAGCACAACAAGTTCATGGTGCTGCTCCCCAAGGACCAGGGCCGAAAGCCGCAGGTCTGGACCGGCTCGACGAACCTCTCGATGGGCGGGGTGCATGGCCAGACCAATGTCGGGCATTGGGTCCGCGATGCCGATCTCGCCAAGGCGTTCGAAAGCTATTGGAAATTGCTCGCCGGCGATCCCGGCGCGGCAAAGACCGACAATGCTGCCGCGAGCAGGGCAAAGCGGAAAGCCTTCCGCAAGGCGGTTTCCGACCTCGCCGAAGTGCCGCAGGCGCCGGCGGATATTCCAGGCGGCGTGACGTCGATCTTCAGTCCGCGTGCCGGAAGCGCCGTTCTGGATATGTATGTAAAGGCGCTGGACGAGGCCCGCTCCTATGGCGGTGTGACGCTCGCCTTCGGGATCAACGACCGCTTCAAGCAGGCGTTTCTCGACAATAGTGCCCAGTCCGGCGTGCATCCGGTGCTCTTCCTACTCCTCGAAAAGCGCGACCAGCCGAAGGCCAAGGCCAAGAAGCCGTTCATTCCGCTCACGGCGCGACAGAACGTCTATCAGGCCTGGGGCTCGTATCTGCGCGATCCGGTCTATCAGTGGGCGCGCGAAACCAATGCGCGGGCGCTCGGGCTCAACACTCACGTCGCCTATGTGCATTCGAAGTTTCTACTGGCTGATCCCCTTGGCGCGGATCCGATGGTCGTTACCGGTTCGGCGAACTTCTCGGACGCGTCGACCAACGACAACGACGAGAACATGCTGCTCATCCGCGGCGATCGTCGCGCCGCCGACATCTACTTCACGGAGTTCAACCGGCTGTTCAACCACTATTATTTCCGCTCTGTCCGCGAGGCGACGGCAAAGAAGAAGTCCGACCGGGACAAGGCAGCGCGCGTCGGGACGTCGGAGGGCGCCGGGGCCAGTCTGTTCCTAGATGAAACGGGCGAATGGCTGAAGAAGTATGAGCCCGGCAAGTTGCGAGCCAAGCGCGTCCAGGTCTTCATCGACATGGCGCGGCCGGAAAACCTCCCGCCGATCTAGATAGGCAGCATCGATAGGCTGCGAACCCGCGATCGCGCCGCCACGGTGTGGTTTGCTATGCTCCCTGGTGTTGATCGCAATGGGCTGGCGCGCGTGCGGGAACGTGCGTGTCATGCGCTGGGGATTTCGGAGCCTCGGCTGGTCGAGGGGCGCCACCTGTGTCAAAACATAACCCCTAAATTATGATTGGCACCCCATATTTCATTTTTACATCACCGTTTGGCATGGCAAGCTGACAACCATCAAATCGACAGTCGTTTGCGACGAGGATGCGGGCGCGGGAGTGGCCGGCATCTCAGGGAGGAAATATGAAGCGGATGATTCTGGCTGCGGTTGCGGCCTTGGCGATGAGCGGTGCTGCCTATGCCGACACGATCAAGATCGGTGTCGTCGGACCGTTCTCCGGCCCCTTCGCCCTGCAGGGCAAGAACTTCAAGGCTGGCATCGACGCCTATATGGCGCTGAACGGCAGCAAGGTCGGCGACGACGATATCGAGATCATCTACCGCGACGTGCCGCAGGCCGATCCCGCCCAGTCGAAGGCGCTGGCGCAGGAACTGGTGGTCAAGGAAGGCGTGCAGTATCTCGCCGGCTTCTACTTCACCCCGGATGCCATGGCGGTGACGCCGCTGCTCACCCAGGCGAACGTGCCGCTCGTCATCATGAATGCGGCGACCTCGGCGATCGTCACCAAGAGCCCGCTCGTCGTGCGCACCTCGTTCACCACCTGGCAGACCTCGACGCCGATCGCCAAGGTTGCCAAGGACGCGGGCGTTTCCAAGGTCATCTCCGTCGTCAGCGACTACGGCCCGGGCGTCGATGCCGAAAACGCCTTCAAGGCGGGCTTCGAAGCGGCCGGCGGGCAAGTGGTCGAAGCGATCCGCATGCCGCTTGCGACCAACGATTTCTCGCCGATCATGCAGCGCATCAAGGATTCCGGTGCCGAGGGCGTCTTTGCCTTCCTGCCGTCCGGCCCGACGACGCTCGGCTTCGTCAAGGCTTTCAAGGAAAACGGCCTGAAGGACGGCGGCATCAAGTTCTTTGCCCCCGGCGACCTGACGCAGGAATCCGATTTGCCGGCTCTCGGCGAGGCCGCGCTCGGCATCCAGACGACGTTCCACTATGCGGTGTCGCACGACTCGCCGGAGAACAAGGCCTTCGTCGAAGCGGCGAGCAAGGCGATCGGCAACCCGGCCGAACTCTCCTTCCCGTCTGTCGGCGCCTATGACGGCATGCATGTGATCTACAAGATGATCGAGGCGACCGGCGGCGAGCAGGATGCGGCAAAGGCCGTGGAAGCCGTCAAAGGCCTTTCCTGGGTCAGTCCGCGCGGTCCGGTGACGATCGATCCGGAATCGCGCCACATCACCCAGAACATCTATCTGCGCGAAGTCGCGAAGGCCGATGACGGCACCTATTACAACAAGGAAATCCAGACCTTCGAGAAGCAGGGCGACCCCGGTCTCGCTGCGCTGAAGTAGTCGACCTGGGCGGGTGCCCGCGCGCCCGCCGACACCGATGACGCGTTGACCGGTTGCGCTTGAGCGACCGGCGCGCCTGCGGCGCTGCGGATGCTGGTGCCTGACTGCCGCTCCGCGCATAGTATGCGCACCTGATCCGGCGCAGCCAAATTTGGAAGAAAGGGCAACGGATAGCCCCATGCAAACCGTCCTCAGCATTGCGATCGACGCCCTTGCCTACGGCATGGTGCTCTTCGTCATCTCCATCGGCCTTTCGGTCACCATGGGCCTGATGCGCGTGGTCAATCTCGCGCATGGCGCCTTTGCCATGATCGGCGGCTACATTGCCTCCTACGCGGCACGCGATCTCGGCCTTGCCTATGGCTTTGCCGTGCTGCTCGCGATCGTTGGCACCATCATCATCGCCGTGCCGATCGAGCGGCTGCTCTATAGGCGGATCTACGGCGCACCGGAACTGACCCAGGTGCTGATGACCATCGGCATCACGTTCTGCATTATCGGCATCGCCAACTATGTCTTCGGTCCGACGCTGAAGACGGTGCCGCTGCCTGGCGAACTGCAGGGCTCGGTCGATCTCGGCTTCCGGGCGATCGCCACGCATCGCATCTTTGCGATCGTCTGCGGCCTCGCGGTTGCAGCCGGCCTCTGGTACGCGATCGAAAAGACCGCCTTCGGCGTCAAGCTGCGGGCCTCCGTCGATAATGCGGCAATGGCTGCGGCCCTCGGGGTGCGCACGGAAATCGTCTATGCGGTGAGCTTTGCTGTCGCCGTCGGACTAGCCGCCTTCGGCGGCGTGGTCGGCGCCGAACTTCTGCCGGTCGAACCCTATTATGCGCTGCGCTACATGGTGACGTTCCTCGTGGTCGTCTCCGTCGGCGGTGCCGGCTCGATCCCGGGCGCGCTCGTTGCCTGCCTGCTGCTCGGCGCGATCGATACGACCGGCCGTTATCTCATGCCGGAATTCGGCGAATTCTTCTTCTATCTGGCCGTGATCGCGATCATCTGCGTCTTCCCGCGCGGGCTCGCCGGGAGGGCCAAGGGATGACCATGACGACGACGAACGACTTGATCGCGACCGCTCCCGTGCGTCGGCGGTTCGGTGGCGGCGACCTCATCGGACTGGCGGTGATCCTGCTGGTCGCGGTGATAGGCTACTTCCTCTTTCCCAACAATCTGGCGCTCCTGACCCGGATCATCGCCGCCGCGCTTCTGGTGTTGTCGCTGGACCTCGTCACCGGCTACTGCGGTGTCGCGACGCTCGGGCACGCGGCCCTCTTCGGCGCCGGCGCCTATGCGGCCGGCATCGCCTCGGCGCATTACGGCATCAACGATCCGCTGGCGATGCTCGCTGTCGGCATCGTCGCCGGCGCGGTCGCCGGGCTTATCTGCGGGGTCGTCATCCTGCGCGCCCACGGGCTGCCCCAACTCGTGCTGTCGATCGCGCTCATCCATCTCTTCCACGAGTTCGCCAACAAGGCTTCGTCGTGGACCGGCGGCAGCGACGGGCTCTCCGGCATTGCGCCGACGGCGCTTCTCGGCCTCTACGAGTTCGACCTCTGGGGCCGCACGGCCTATGTCTTCGGCGTGGCTCTGCTTGCCATTGTCTTCGTCGTGCTGCGGCTGATCGTGCGCTCGCCCTTCGGCATGCTGTGCCGCGGCATCAAGGAAGATCCGATCCGCATCCGCTCGATGGGGGCGTCGCCAAAGATCGCGCTGACGAAAATGTACGTCATATCCGGTGCCGTTGCCGGCGTCGGCGGCGCGCTGAATGCGATCTCCACCCAGGTCGTCGGGCTCGACAGTCTCTCCTTTACGATGTCGGCCGAAAGCCTGGTCATGCTGGTGCTCGGCGGTACCGGCTCGCTCTTCGGCGCGCTCACGGGCACTGTCGTCTTCATGTTCTTCGAGGACGTCGTCTCGGCCGCCAATCCCTTCCACTGGCTGACGATGGTCGGCGCGCTGTTGATCGCCGTCGTACTCTTCGCGCCGAAGGGCATCTATGGCACCGCGGCTGCGTTCTTCGCCCGCCGCAAGGAGGCACGGTGATGCAGCCGATCTTTGAAGTCCGCAATCTGAAACGCGCCTTCGGTGGGCTTGCGGTCACCAATGACGTCAGCCTCAGCATGGCGCCGGGCGACCGGGTCGCGCTGATCGGGCCGAACGGTGCCGGCAAGACGACCTTCGTCAATCTCGTGACCGGCAATCTCAAGCCGGATTCAGGCGAGGTGCGTATTGACGGTGAGGCCGTGACCAGCGTCGACGCCATCGGCCGCGTGCGGCGCGGGCTTGTGCGGTCGTTCCAGGTGACGCGGCTTTTTGCCGACATGACGCCTTCCGAGCATGTCGCGCTCGCCGTCCTGCAACGCACCGGCCGCGCCGGCCGCCTGTTCGGCAGTTTTCTCGGCATGCCCGATGTCATGGCCGAGGTGGAAGACCTGCTCGGCAAGCTTGGGCTTCGGGAACTGATGCACCGCAAGGTGAGCGAGATCGCTTACGGTCAGCAGCGTTTGCTGGAAATCGCCGTGGCGCTGGCGTTGAAACCGCGGGTGCTGCTGCTCGACGAGCCCGCCGCCGGCGTGCCGCAGAGCGACACCGGTCGCATCGAGCAGGCGCTGGCCGATCTTCCTGCCGACCTCGCCGTCTTGATGATCGAGCACGACATGGATCTCGTCTTTCGCTTTGCCAAGCGCGTGGTCGTGCTGGCCGCCGGCGCGATCATCTTCGACGGTTCGCCGTCCGACGTGACGAAGGATCCGCGCGTGCGGGAAGCCTATCTGGGGAGCTATGCCAATGCCAGCCACGCCGCTTGAGGTGGAAAACCTGTCCGCCGGCTATGGGCCGACGCGGGTGCTCGAAGGCGTATCCTTTGCCGTTCCGGCGGGCGCCCGCCTTGCCGTGCTCGGCCGCAACGGCATGGGCAAGACGACGTTGCTTGCAACGCTTGCCGGCCAGACCCGCCGCTATGACGGCCGCATCCGCATGGGCGGGACGGACGTAACCGCGTTGCCGAGCGCTGCGCGCGCCATGCAGGGCCTCGGCTTCGTGCCGCAGGCGCGCTGCGTCTTCCCGACGTTGACCGTCGAGGAGAACCTCTTCGTCGGCCTCAAGAGCCGACCGAAAAGCGCGATCCAGGAAGCCTACGACATGTTCCCGCGTCTCTTCGAGCGACGGCGCAATCTCGGCAGCCAGCTCTCCGGCGGCGAGCAGCAGATGCTGTCGACGGCACGCTCCATCCTCGGCCGTCCGTCGATCCTGTTGCTCGACGAACCGCTCGAGGGCCTGGCGCCTGTTGTTTGCGAAGAGCTGATGAAGGCGTTTGCCGAACTGGCAAAGACCGGCGACATGACGATCGTGCTCGTCGAACAGCGAATCCAGAGTGCGCTCGACTTTGCCGACCGGGTGATCGTGCTCGAACGGGGCCGGATCGCCTGGTCAGGAACGCCGGACGCGCTGGCGGGAGATCACGACGCCGTCGAACGGTTGCTCGGCGTCGGCGGGCTCCACTGACCGCGCGACTGCTTTCGCCCGGTCACTTTCGCTCGTCACTTGGGTTCCCGCCTTGACGTATCGAGGCGGGAGCGTTCCCTTTCGTAGTAGCGCGCGAGCGGCGGCAGGGCGCTCTTCAACTGGTCGAACACCACGTCATGCACCCGAAGCGTGCCGTCATACTTGGCCTGCACGAAGGTTTGATGGCGTTCGAGCGCTTCTTTCTTCGCGCCGACGGCGACGGTGAAGACCGGCGATACGGCACTGCGGCCCTTGACGGTGATGCGATCGAGCTCGGCGACCGGGAAGGTCTTCTCGACAAGACGCGCGGTCTCCTCACCGAGGAGCAGGGAGATGCCATAATCCTTCGATGCGCCTTCGAGGCGGGAGGCCAGATTGACGGCGTCGCCAAGGGCCGAATAGTCGAAGCGCTGGTGTGAGCCCATGTTGCCGACGACGCATTCGCCGGTATTGATGCCGATGCCGATCCTCAGGCTTTGGGCCGATCGGCGGTCCCGTTTCGCCTCGTCTTCCAGTTCCCTGTTCACCCGTTCCAGCCGCGCAAGCATGTCGAGCGCCGCCCCGACGGCGTGCACGGCATGGTCGGGATCATCGAGCGGTGCGTTCCAGAAGGCCATCAGGCAATCGCCGATATATTTGTCGATGGTGCCGCCCTGTTCGAGCACGGCTTCCGAAAGCGGCGTCAGCAGCCGGTTGACCAGCGCCGTCAACCGCTCCGGATCCTCCTTCATTTCCTCGGCAATGGTCGTAAAGCCCCGGATGTCGCAAAAGAGGATCGACAGCGTGCGCCGTTCGCCGCCGAGCCTGAGGTGCGACGGGTCCTTCGCCAAACGCTCGACAAGGGCAGGGGAGAGGTACTGCTGGAAGGCGCGGGTGATTTCCCGACGCTTCCTGCGTTCCTCCGCATAGTCGAGCCCGGCCTGGCCGGCAGTCACGGCAAGGAACGCAAGGCCGGGGCCAAGCGGCGACAGGAAGACGTGGCCGAGGCGCATCGCGGCATAGCTGGCGGCGACGATGAGGCCGATGGCGACGGCCCCATAGGCAAGCGTGCGCCAGCCGGTCGTGCGCAGCACCGAGAAGGCCGCCAGCATCGCAGCCAGCGCAATGGCTGCAACCACATAGGGCCTCGCGGCGCGCTGTATGAAAAGCTCATGGGCCAGATTGTCGTAGATGGTTGCCTGCATCTCGACGCCCGAAACGAGCTTGTTCGAATGCACCGTGTCCGATGTGGTGAAGGCATCGGCCCCGCCTTCGGCGATCGATGGCGCATTCTGCAGGCTGAGACCGACGAGCACGACGCGGTCCTCGAACATGCCTTCGGGCAGGAAATTGTCGGGATCGAGCGCCTGGTAATAGGAAACGGTGGGATAGGTCCGCGCCGGTCCGAAAACCTGGATCAGCGCGTCCTTTGGCGGTGCGTGCGATTTTGCACCGGCGATGGCCGCGAGCACGGCGGCAAAGCCGTCCGGATAGTCGGGAACGGCACGCAACGTTCCGTCACCGCTGAGGCTGACGGAGGCGATCCCGGTCCAGGCGCCCTTTGCGATGAAGCGGGCGAGCGGCTCGGTGCGCACGAACTGGTCGGCCTGAGGCGTCTCCACCAGCGTCTGGTCGCCGGCAAGAACCACGTCCGCGCCGAGCGCCTTTTCCAACGCCTCGTCGTTGGCGGGATCGGCCGAAGGCTCGGCGAAAATCACGTCGATGCCGATCGCGCGGGCGCCGGCCTTGCGCAGCGCCTCGATGAGGTGTGCATGCAGGGCGCGCGGCCAGGGCCACTGGCGACCGATTTCGGCCATCGACGGTTCGTCGATCGCGACTATGATCGGGCTGTCCTCGGGCAGCGGGGGGCCGTCGATGGTCGACAGGTAGTCGAAGCTGCGCAACTCGTTCAGCCGCCAGGCATTGGTCAAGGTGGCGAGCGACAGCGCGATGGCGACGAACACCGCGAGCGCGAGAAGCTTGAGCCGCCGTTGCAGGAAACGGGGGCTGTCCCATTGTCCGGACCGACCACTCGATGCCTGCACCGTGACGCGCTCCTCCATCAGAACCGCACTTTGATCGTGCCCTTGAACGTTCGTCCCCAGCCGGGCAGGCCATTGCCCAGTTCGAAATCTTCATCGAGCAGATTGAAGGCCGCCAGATCGACCTCGATCTGCTTGTCGAACGGCTCCCACTGCAAGGCCGCGTCGAGTGTCCAGAAATCGTCGAGGTCTTTTCCACCACCGGGTCGCGCGCCGACATAGTTGGCAGCAACGGTCGTCTTAACGTTCGCCGTGCTGACCCAGGTCAGCGCCGCCTGAGCGGTGTTTTCTGGCACGAACAGCAGTTCTCCCGGCTGGTTGCCGGTGTGTTCCTTGACGTCGGCTTCCGTATGGGCCGCAGTCAGCGAGAGGCCGAAGCCGTGGCCGATGGCAAAGTTCGCCGTTGCGGCAACCCGGTCGAGCCCGACCTTGGCATAGGCGAGGCTGGTGGTGGAAAGCGGAATGTCGAGCGCGAGCTGCCGCACCTCCTGGTGCTGGTAGTCGAGCGCGGTGAAGAACCAGCTGTTCCATTCCGCGTCCCAACGCAGTGCCAGCGTATCGGCATAGCCTTCGGCGCCGAAGCGCAACTGGTTCGGCTGCAGGCCGACGATGCCGATCGGCGCAAGGGTGGCGACGTCGAAGTTGAGACCGTCGCGCATGGCGGCCGCGCGCAGCCAGTGCCCTTCGGCCGGCGCCCAGGCGATGCCGATTTTCGGCTCGAGCCTGACATCGCCATCGTTGACGCCTTCGATGTAGCGGGCAAAGAGGGCGGCTTCCGTCTTCAGGTCCGGCGTGATTTCGTAGATCGTGTCGACATAGGCCTTGGCGACGGTCTGTGTCGCGGACGTCGAACCGGATGCGATGACGGGCACATTGCTGCTGCCGGTGCTGACGCCCAGCGGATCGAAAATATCGAACGACTGCGATGACCTGACGACGCCGCCTTCGATGCCGTAGCGCCAGGTGAAATCGCCATCGCCGTAAAGGTGATTGATGGCGGCGATATAGGTTCGCTGCTTGTCGTCGCTTCGGCTGGTGGCAATATCTGGAAAGCGCGGGTCCGTGAGCCTGACCCGCTCGTTTTCCGTGGTGGACTGATCGGAGAAGAAGAACGCCGCATTGGCGATGTTGCGGTAGCCGAAAGTGTGGCTCCAGGCCACACCCGAGAGCAGTCGCGAGGAATCGTCGTCGCTCAGCCCGTCGAGCTTGAGAGGGGCGGCGCGGGGATCCGGGATGTCGAAAATACTGCGTTTGTCGTCGAGATCGCCGTAGTTGGCATAGGCGACGACCCTGTCATCCGGCGTCGGCGTGGCCGTCACGTAGCCATTGCCGCCAAGCAGGCGCGCTTCCCGCTCGATCGCCAGTCCATTGCCGATATCGATGGTATCGCGGGGTTTCTCCCAATGGACATTGCCGTAGACGCTGATCGGGAAGGGCGAGAACGTCAGTCCGCGCAGCTCCGCTTCGCCGATCCCGCCCTCATGGTCGCTGTCGGCGATGATGCCGCCTGCGACCGCGGCCTCGAAGAACGGCCGCTGGACGAGGTTTGCCGTGCGCTCGCGGCTTGCGAGCATGTGCGGCTCGATCAACAGCCCCTGGAAGAAGGCGGAGAAGCTTTGCGGATTGGCCGTGTTGACGACCGGGCTGCCATCGAAATCATAGGTGTTGAACAGCGGATTGACGCTGCCGCGGATCGCCTGGTCGACATAGCTCGATCCCGTGAACGGATCGAAGACCACATCGCCGTAATATTGCCCCCAGGCGTTCAGTCCCTGCAGGCGGAAGGCGTCGTTGAGCGTCGATCCGGCATCCTGATTGGCGCCGAGCGGAGCACTTTCACCGCCGCGGGCCCGGGTCCGCCGCATGAGCTCCTGCGCGTAGCGGATCGCCGCATCGGAATCGTATTCGTCGATCGCAATCGCGGTTCGAACGGTCGCGACGACGGGATCGTTCGGGTCGAGCCGGTCGGCATTGTCGAGGGCCTGTGCCGCCGGGATGCGATCTCCCTTTTCATAGTGCGCCGCCGAGAGCAGGAGCTGGGCGTTGGAGTAGGCGGGGTTGGCCGTCGAGCCGGCCAAAAGGTCGTCGATGGCCCTGTCCAGATCGCCGTTCTGCAAATGGTAGCGGCCGCGGGCGACGAGCATGAGGTCGAAGGAAGGATCGATTGCAAGTGCTGCATCTATCTCGCGCTTCGCTTCCGCGAGCCGCATTTCGTCCAGATATTGATAGGCCAGGTTGGCGTGGTAGAGCGGATCGGCCGGATCGAGTTCCACGGCCTTCCGGAATGCTCTCTCGGCGCCGCGATTGTCGCCCCGCTCGCTTTTTGCCAGGCCCACCCAGTTCCAGAGGGATGGGTCGCCCGGCGTAATTTCTAGGGCTCGCTCGAGATCCGCCAGCGCGCCCTCCCGGTCGTTTTCGATGAGCAAACGATACTTGGCGCGCGATTCCAGCGCGGTCGGATCATCAGGGTCGTTCGCAAGCGCCTTTTCGATACCGGCGCGCGTTTCGTCTCGATCGTCGAGCAGCATCGCGAATTGAGCGCGGGCCGCCGGAAGGAACGGATCGTCCGGATATCGCCGTTCCGCCTTCTTGATCGTGTCGATCGCTGCTCGAATGTCGGTGCGGAAGCCCGCGGTCCAGGCGGCAGCGAAGGCGCCATAGGCACCTGTTGCCTGAGACGGCGGCTCCTCGATCCGGTCCGGGTCGGCGAGAGCGCGTGCAAAATAGCCGCCGAAGGCCGCAACCGAGCGGCGGTCGGCGTCAAGCCCCGGTGCTGCCTTTTCGAAGAGCTGGGCCGCATCGCCGTAGCGGTTTTCGGAACCGGCAATCAGCGCTTCGACGAGGTAGGCGCGCGCGGCTTGAGACCGGTTGAGGCCGAGGCGTCGGGCCTGTTGAAGGGCGGCCGTGGCCTGGGACCGCCCGTCGAAGCGCAGCTGGATTTCGGCCAGCGTCAGCCAGTCTTCGGCTGAGCGCGACGCTTCCGGCCGGGCTTCGATCCGGTCGCGCGCATTGCGCATGTCGCGCACCTTGAGCGGGGTTGACGGCATCAGGGCAAAGGCGTCGCGCAGCGACAGATGGAAGAGCATCTGTTCGCGGTCCTTCGGCGTCACGATCACGATCTTGGTCGGCGCCTTCCCGATCGCGGCAACGGCGCCTTCGCCCTGCTTCACCGTGACGCTGCCGAGGTCGTTGCTGAGCTCGACCAGGCCTTCAAGCACGGTCAGGGAGGTCGTGTCGCCGGCGACCGTCAGCGTCCAGTCGGTACCGCGTATGGCGGCCGTTGCCGCCGGTGTGTCGATCGTCAGGCCCTGGCCACCCCGTTCCGCCCGCGCCCAGATCGTGCCCGACTGCAGTTCGAGATTGGTATCGCTGCCCGCGCTCGTATTCGTACCCATGCGCTTGACGCGCAGCGCCGTGTTGCGGCCGAGTCGGATCTGGGTGTGGTCGGAGAAAAGCACCGCCAGCGCCCCGGTCGCATTGGTGCGCAGGATATCGCCGGACAAAAGGTCCTGTGCGAGATCGACGAAGCGCCAGGTCGAAACGTCGACGAAGCGAACCTCCTCGCCGGATTTGCGGGCAATTACCGATCCGGCGACGGGTGGGGTTCGCTGAACCGGTTCAGCCAAGCCTGCGCCTGGACAGAGGATTGCCACTGTCGCAAGCAGTCCCCGAAGCTGTCGCCGCCCCATCTTCGTTCCCGTCTCCGCCCCACCGTGGATTCAGTGAATTTCGATCAGGGTAAAGTCAATAGAATTCGAATATTCTTAATTGCGCGCCAAGTAATATGGCCCGTTCGCGAGGCAAATCTGTAACGCTAGGGCGACGGTCGTTCTTTCCAATCTCTCAGTGCTGGACGCAACCATCGCATGGCAAAAGCAGGCGGCGCGAGAAATGCCGCGGCCGTTATCAACGGCTATGCAAAGTTCTGATAGAAGGCGCGACCGGGTGAGCCTGCCAGGGCTCACTTGCGCTGAAGCTGGAGCGTCGCCTACACCGCGGCGCGCACGCGTTCCCAGGCATTCATAAGGTGCCGACCGAGAACTTCGGAGAGCCTTGTCTTGTCGCGGGCTTCGAGCGCGACGATCATTTCTTCATGCTCGGCAACGGCCGCTGCCCATTTTTCAGGTCCCTCGTGGCCGATGAAGCGAATGCGCTTCAGCCGCGTCTGCAAGATCGCATGCATGTCCGCCAGGGCGACGTTTGCTGCCAGTTGGGCGATGGCCGAATGGATCTGCTGGTTGAGCTTGTAGTATTGCAGCCGGTCCCCGGCCTTGTATCGCGCGACCATCTCGTCGTGGAGCGCGCGAACTTCGGCGATGCCGGCGTCGCTGGCGGCTTCACAAGCGAGCTTGCCGGCAAGCTCTTCCAGCGTCTGCAAAACCGTCAGCATGTCTTGTACGTCCTTGGCGCTGAAGCGCTTGACGACGGCGCCGCGGCTCGGAACGAGCTCCACGAGCCCTTCGCTCGCCAGATACTTGATCGCTTCGCGCAACGGCGTGCGCGAGACGCCAAGCTGTTCGCCGAGTTGACCTTCATGCAGCCGCGTGCCGGGCGAGAGATCACCCTCGATGATCATGTCGCGCAGATGCGTGACCAGCGTGTCGTGCAGCGCAGTGCGTCGGATCGGGCCGGGGCCGCCCTCGGGGCGTTTCTCCAGAGAGGTAATTTCGTTCATCGTTTCGCTTCTGCATCTGGCGACTGAAGTGTCGGCCGTCTGTTCCCGTTCGCGCCAATTGAATCAGCGCTGTCTCATTAAAGCATGGAGACGGCCCCCGATATCGTCAACAGAAAATGCTGCATACAGAATACAAAAGACTTGATGCAGAATTTTGAATAACGTATGACGGCTTTCGAAAGAATGAAGTGGAGGACATCTCTCATGACGACCAACGGTGTAGCCGCTACCGGCGCGCGTCCTGTCATCGCGCTCGCTATGGGCGATCCGGCCGGCATCAGTCCGGAACTCACGGCAAAGCTGCTGGCGCTTTCCGATATTCGCGAGGCTGCCCACATCATCACGATCGGCGATCGTCGCATCCTCGATGAGGGTGCTCGCATTGCCGGCGTCACGCTCGATCTTGCCTCCTCGACCCTGGAAGGCGTCGCTGCTGCCGGGACCGAACGCCACGTGTTCGTCGACCTTGGTCATCTCGATCCGGCCGACGTCGTTCGCGGCGAGGCGACGCTTGCTGGTGGCACCTTTGCGACCCGCAACTTCCGCGTAGCGCTTGAACTGGCGCATGCCGGAAAGGCGGAGGCGGTCTGCTTCACGCCCTTCAACAAGAAGGCGATGCGCTTTGCCTATCCGGGCTACGACGACGAGATCCGTTTCGTTTCCGACGTTCTCAGCTTCACCGGCAAGGTCCGGGAATTCAACGTTCTCGAGAAGGTCTGGAACGCCCGCGTCACCTCGCACATTCCGATCAAGGAAGTGGCCGACAACCTGTCGGTCGAGGCGATCCTTGCCGAACTCGAGCTGACCCAGAGCTGCCTCAAGGAAGCCGGTTACAGCGAGGCGAAGATTGCTGTTGCCGGCCTCAACCCGCACGCCGGCGACGGCGGCAGCTTCGGCATGGAAGAGATCGACATCATCGAGCCTGCGGTCGAAAAGGCCAAGGCGCTCGGCTTCAACGTCGATGGCCCGTTCCCGGCCGACACGGTCTTCGGCCGTGCGCTGAAGGAAGGCTACAATGCCGTCATGACCATGTACCACGACCAGGGCCAGATCGCGATGAAGCTGATCGGCTTTGACAAGGGCGTGACCATGATGGGCGGCCTGCCGTTCCCGCTGTGCACGCCGGCTCACGGCACTGCCTACGACATCGCCGGCAAGGGCATTGCCGACGTCGGCGCCAGCCGCGAAGCGCTGCTTCTGGCCGTGCGCATGGCGAAGAAAAAGGCGGCACTCAAGGCTGCTGCCTGATTTCGCACGCTTTCAAGCAATAACGGCGCAGGAGGAGGTCTTGCGCCGCAGAACCACAAAAACGGGAGGACCCGCATGAAGAATACCGTATCCATCGCATGCATCATGGCAGCCGTTTTCGGCGTTGCCGCTCCGGCCGCCGCTTTCGAGCCCGACCGTCCGGTTGAATTCGTCGTCACCGCCGGCCCCGGCGGCGGCACCGACATCTTTGCCCGCACGATCCAGGCGATCATCGGCAAGTACGAGCTGATGAAGGCTCCGGTCGTTGTCACCAACAAGGGCAGCGCCGGTGGCGCCGAGGGCTTCGTCTACACGGCGACCAACAAGGGCGATGCCTACAAGCTCACCTTCGGCACGAACAACGCCTACCTCCTGCCGGTCCGCGCCAAGGTTCCCTACAAGATCGAAGACCTGACCCCGGTTGCAGCTCTTGCCTCCGACGAGTTCATTCTCTGGGTCAACGGCAAGGCGTCCTACAACACCGCAGCCGACTTTGCCGCCAAGGCAAAGGAAGGCGGCCTGAAGATCGGCGGCAGCCAGTCGAAGGACGTCGACCAGATCCTCACCTCGATGATCAACGAGGCGACCGGCGCGACGATCAACTACATCCCGTTCAAGAGCGGCGGCGAAGCAGCCGTCCAACTCGCCGGCGAGCACCTCGACGCCAACGTCAACAACCCGAGCGAGAACCTGGGTCAGTGGCAGGCCGGCATGGTCAAGCCGCTTTGCGTCTTCAAGAGCGTCAAGCTCACCAACGACGCCAAGGTTGCTGGCGACAAGGGCTGGAGCGACATTCCGACCTGCAAGGAGACGGGCATCGCCATCGACAACTACTCCATGCCGCGCACCGTCTGGCTGCCGGCTGGCGTTGACCAGGATGTGGTCAAGTTCTATGCCGACCTGATGCGCAAGGTTTCGGAAACGCCGGAATGGGCGAAGTACCTGACCGACACGTCGCAGTCGCCCGCCTACATTGCGGGCGACGACTTCAAGGCCGCCATCGAGATGGATGGCGCTGCTGTCGGCGAAGTGCTGAAGCGCGAAGGTTGGCTCGCCAACTAACAGGCGACGATCGGGACGGGTGCCATCTGGCGCCCGTCATTCGCTTTGACCCGTCATTCGGTTTGAAAGGTCACGATCATGAGCGAGAACGGTGCGAATGGGGTCTCCCGCTTCGCGGTTGAGCTTGGTGTTGCCGCGCTGACCGGCGCCTTTGGCGCTGCGGTCTGCTACGGATCTCTCGATATCGGCGCGGGCTGGACGGAATTCGGTCCCGAAGCCGGCTATTTTCCCTTCTACGTCGGCCTTCTGATCCTTCTCGGAAGCGTCGCCAATGCGATCCACGCCCTTGTCAAACATCGCGGGTCCGGCGAGATCTTCATCGACGGCCACCGCGCCAAGGTGGTGACGTCGTTCCTGCTGCCGCTGGTCGCCTTTGCCGGCGTATCCGCCTGGCTCGGCCTCTATGTCGGCACGGCGCTCTATATCGCCGGAACCATGCTCTTCCAGGGGCGCTACAAATGGTGGATCGCGTTGCCGTCGGGTATCGCCGTTTCGCTGTTTTTCTTCATCATTTTCGAGTTCGGTTTCAAGGTTCCGCTGCTCAAGGGACCGATCGAGGCCTGGTTCGGGATCTATTGATCCCGACCGCCCAACGGCATGTCGCGCAAGCGCTAACGACAAGCAAAAAATCAAAGACTTAAAGCGCAGGGAGCGGACCTCAAGGATCGTGACGCGCTTTAAGCCCCGGGAGGAATGACATGGAAAATATCGGTCTTCTGATCGATGGCTTCGGCCACATCCTCAGCTGGAACCATATCCTGCTGATGATGATCGGCGTCACGCTCGGCATTCTGGTCGGCGTGCTGCCCGGCCTCGGCGCGCCGAACGGCGTTTCGCTGCTTTTGCCGCTGACGTTCTCGATGGATCCCATCTCCGCCATCATCCTGCTCTCCTGCATGTACTGGGGCGCACTCTTCGGCGGATCGACCACATCGATCCTGTTCAACATTCCCGGCGAACCCTCGTCGGTGGCGACCACGTTCGACGGCTACCCGATGGCCAAGGCCGGGCAGGCGAGCCGGGCTCTGACACTCGCCTTCGTTTCCGCCGGCATCGGTGCGCTGGCCGGCGTCGTGATGATCACGCTGCTTTCCGGTTGGGTCGCGAACTTCGCGCTGCGCTTCTCGTCGCCGGAGTATTTCGCGGTCTATTTCCTGGCCTTTGCAAGCTTCATCTCGATGGGCGCGCAATCGCCCTTCAAGACGCTCGTCTCGATGATGCTTGGCTTTGCGCTTGCATCCGTCGGCATGGACACGATCTCGGGCGACCTGCGTCTGACCTTCGATATCCCGAGCCTGATCAAGGGTGTCAGCTTCCTGATCGCGGTCATGGGCCTCTTCGGCATCGGCGAACTGCTGCTGACGACGGAAGAAGGGCTGCGCTTCGAAGGCATCAAGGCGCGCGTCAAGCTCGTCGAGATCGGCCGCACACTGGTCGAGATCCCGCGCTACTGGTTCACGATCCTGCGCTCGACCATCATCGGTATCTGGATGGGCATCACGCCCGCCGGCCCGACCGCCGCTTCCTTCATGAGCTACGGCGTTGCCCGCCGCTCGGCCCGTGACAAGTCGAAGTTCGGCAAGGGCGACCCGCGCGGCGTCGTCGCACCGGAGACGGCTGACCACTCGGCCGGTACCTCGGCGCTGCTGCCGATGCTGGCGCTCGGCGTTCCCGGCTCGGCAACGGCTGCCGTCATGATGGGCGGCCTGATGATCTGGGGTCTGACCCCCGGCCCGATGCTCTTTACCGAGCGGCCGGACTTCGTCTGGGGCCTGATCGCGTCCATGTATCTCGGCAACGTCGTCGCCGTGTTCCTGGTGATCGCCACGGTGCCGCTCTACGCCTCGATCCTGCGCGTGCCCTTTGCGATCATCGGCCCGATCATCGTCGCCGTCATCTTCTCCGGCGCCTATCAGGTGGCAAACTCGGTCTCCGACATCTTCATGGTCATCGGCTTCGGCGTGCTCGGCTATGTCTTCAAGAAGCTCGACTACCCGCTGGCGCCGCTGGTTCTGGCCATGGTGCTCGGCGACAAGGCTGAGGACGCGTTCCGCCAATCGATGCTTCTTTCGGGCGGCACGCTGAACATCTTCTGGTCAAACCCGCTGGTTTCCTCTCTGATGGCGCTTGCTCTTGCCCTTCTGCTGTCGCCGCTTGTCTTCGGGCTGATCGGCCTCGCCCGCAAGCGCAGCCAAGATGCGGCTCCCCCGCATGGCGACGGCAGCGCGGCGGCTTGACGGAGCCGCCGCAACCCAAACGAGCGCATCGGAAAAACGCGGCGCGGGCCCCTTCGGGACTGCGTCGCAAGAATGAGTGAGGAAAACCATGGCGAAGCCATCGCGCAAATGGACCCGTGAAACCTGGCCGATCGCGGCCGCGATGATCCAGTATCCGAACGTGCTTGCCGATGGCAGCTCCGTTCAGGATCAGTCGGTCGAACAATGGGCAGAAACGCTTGCCGATGTCGTCGACGCCGGCTTCACCGAGCTCGACCCGACCGACAGCTGGATCCGGCTCGCCGATCTGTCGGCCTCGCGCCGGGATGACTTCGTCAAGCTGACGCGAGACCTCGGCCTTTCCATGCCGGCAATCTCGACGGCGCGTCGTAGCGTCATCGATCCGGAACATGGCGACGAATATCTCGCCTATGGGCATCGTGTCATCGACACGGCCGCGGCGATCGGCGCGGGCTCGGTCTCCTTCGGCTTCTTCGGGCCTTTGACCGACGCCCAGAAGAAGGCGCTCTGGTTCTGGACCGTGGATGGCGTCAAGAACCCGGAAGATCCGGCAATCTGGCAGAAGGCGGTTCAGCGCATCCGCGAACTCGGTCGCCATGCCGAGGAACTCGGCATCGAGCTCGCGCTCGAAATGTACGAGGACACCTATATCGGCTCAGCCGACAGCGCTGTGCGCTTCGTCACCGATGTCGGCCTTTCGAACGTCGGCATCAATGCCGACCTCGGCAATCTCGTGCGCCTTCACCGTCCGGTGGAGCACTGGCAGCCGATGATGGCCAAGGTTGCACCCTTTGCCAAATACTGGCACGTCAAGAACTACTACCGCACCGAGGATGAGACCTCGGGCCTGGTGGTCACCCATCCGGCGCCGCTGGAATTCGGCGTCATCAACTATCGGGCGGCGATTCGCATGGCCTTGGCGCATGGCTTCGACAGCCCGTTCCTCTGCGAGCATTACGGCGGCGACGGGCTCTCCGTCAGCGCCGCCAATCGGGACTATCTGAGGCGTATTCTGCCTCGCGACTAAGGGAAGAGACGCGATGACCACAATCTTTGACGCACCGGAAGAATTTGCGACGACCGCGCTTGCCGGATTCAGCTCGATCTACGCGCGCAACGTCCGTCTCGTGAAGGGCGGGGTCGTGCGCTCGACCAAGGTGCCGAAGGGCAAGGTCGCGGTCGTCGTTGGCGGCGGCTCCGGCCACTATCCAGCATTTGCCGGCTATGTCGGCCCGGGCATGGCGGATGCGGCCGTGGCCGGCGATGTCTTTGCCTCGCCGTCGACTGCGGCCGTTGCCCGCGTCTGCCGCCAGGCGAGCCAGGGTGGTGGCATTCTTCTCGGCTTTGGCAACTATGCCGGCGACGTCCTGAACTTCGGTGTTGCCGCCGAGCGCCTGCGCGCCGAAGGCATCGATGTGCGTATCGTGCCGGTGACGGATGACGTCGCCAGCGCGTCTGCAGAAACGCCCGCTAAGCGCCGCGGCATCGCCGGCGACCTCGTGGTCTTCAAGGTTGCTGGAGCTGCGGCCGAAGCTGGCCTCAATCTCGATGAGGTCGAGCGCGTCACCCGTCTTGCCAACGACCGCACCGTCTCCTTCGGCGTTGCTTTCGGCGGCTGCACGCTTCCGGGCGCCAAGGGACCGCTCTTCACCGTTCCGAAGGGCGAGATGGCGCTTGGTCTCGGTATCCACGGCGAACCGGGCATCCGCGAAGAAAAGATGGTTTCGGCGACAGAATTCGCCAAGCTGCTCGTCGGCAAGCTGCTTGCCGAGCGGCCGGCCGACGTGCGCAAGGTCGCACCGCTTCTGAACGGCCTCGGCTCGACCAAGTATGAAGAACTCTTCGTGCTTTGGGTCGCGATTGAAAAGGAACTGAAAGCGGCCGGCCTCGAGATCGTCGATCCGGAATGCGGTGAATTCGTCACCAGCCTCGACATGCAGGGTTGCTCGCTGACGCTGATGTGGCTGAACGACGAGCTCGAGACCTACTGGCGCGCTGCCTGCGATGCGCCGGCGCTGCGCAAGGGCGTAATCATCGCCACGGAACCCGCGACCGACACGCTCAAGGATGATGACGAAGCGATCTCCTTCGCGCCGGCTTCCGAGGCTTCCCGTCAGAGCGGCGTGTGCATTGCGCGGCTGATCGGCGAAATGGCCGAAGCGCTGAAGCAGGCGGAAGACGAGCTCGGTCGCATCGACGCCTTTGCCGGTGACGGCGACCACGGACAGGGTATGCGCCGCGGTTCGGCGGCGGCGGACGAAGCGGCAAAGGCCGCTGTGGCTGCCGGCGCAGGTGCCGCCAGCGTGCTGGCGGTGGCAGGCGATGCCTGGGCGGACCGGGCCGGCGGCACGTCGGGCGCGATCTGGGGCCTGCTGCTGCGCGCCTGGAGCAATGCCTTCAGCGATGATGCAGCCCCGAGCGATGCCGCTGTTGTCGACGGCGCCCGCCGTGCGCTCGATGGCGTGACCCGCCTCGGCCGCGCCCGTATCGGCGACAAGACGCTGGTCGATGCGCTGGTGCCTTTCGTCGAGACCCTCGAGCGCGAGTTTGCCGCCGGAAAGCCGCTTATCGAGGCATGGCAGGCGGCGGCAAAGGCTGCGACCGAAGCGGCGGAAGCGACTTCGAGCCTGACGCCGAAGCTCGGCCGTGCACGGCCGCTCGCCGAAAAGAGCATAGGCCATCCGGACGCCGGCGCCGTTTCGCTGGCGCTGACGGCTCGCGTTGCCGCCGGTGTGCTGGCGCAGGCCGCAAAGGCCTGAGATTAATTGTCTCCTCCGGTCGGGCGGCGTCGTCGCCCGATCGGAAACCTCTCCCGATGTGACCGCCTCTCTCTGCGCCGTTTGGCGCCGCCGTCACACGATGCCGCGCCAGCACGCGTTGGCAGAAGGCTCAAGCCCCGCCTTTTCGTGGCTTTTTCAACACTATCTGCAGTCATTGTTGGGGAAACCCGACCAATTTTATCATCTGCTAAAAGCTTGCCACGGAATCGCCTGATCGCGGGCTATGGCTTTGTTTTCCTGCAGCGTGCGCTATGTTTTTGAGTTCGCGTGCCGCCGGTCAAATGACAATCATTTCTGACGTTCCGAGAAGGAGACAAGAATGAAAAAGAGTTTTGCCGTGAAGGTGTCCGCAGCGTCTCTGGTTCTCGCTGGCGCGATCGCCGCAAACGCAGCCGATCTCGCGACAGTTCAACCGCAGCCTGAGCCCGACACCAGCAATGGCGTCAAGATCGGCTACCTCGACTGCAACATCGCCGGCGGTGTCGGCTACGTGCTTGGGTCGGCCAAGGAAGTCGATTGCGTCTTCCGCTCGACCATGGGCGCCGAAGCGTCCGACCACTACTCGGGCGCCATCCGCAAGATGGGCGTCGATGTCGGCTTCACGACGCAGAGCCGCCTGATCTGGGCCGTGTTCGCCCCGACCGCCGGCTACCACCGCGGCTCGCTCGGCGGCCTCTATCAGGGTGCAACCGCAGAAGCGACCGTCGGCGCCGGTATCGGTGCCAACATCCTCGTCGGCGGCACCTCCGGGTCGATCCACCTGCAGACGATCAGCGTGACCGGCCAGATCGGCCTCAACCTGGCCGCAACCGGCACGTCGATGACGCTGACGGCCGTCAACTAACCTCCGGCGTCGGGCCGGCGCTCCTCCCATGGCTGGCTCGGCAGGGACGCATATGACAACAAAGGCACCGCACACTCAGACGAGCGTGCGGTGCCTTTGCATTTTGCGCTGTCGCCATCCTCCGATTCGCGGTTAAGGAAGGCCGGCGGGAGTTGGGCCATGAGAGCGAATGTCGAGGGACCGGATTGAACAGAAGCCTTTGTTTTGGGCTGATTGCCCTTTGTTTCGCAAGCGCGCCGCACACCGCCTCGGCGGAATGGCAGGCGGTCGAAAAGGAAGCGCTCTACACCGTCAACGGACAGACGGGCGCGGAGCTCTATGCCTCGATCGGCGAGCGCGGCCCCAAGGCTGGTATCGGCAGGGCAATCGCCCACACCAATTTCAAGCTGACCTGGACGCGAAAATACGAAGAGCAGGGCGGCGCCTGTGTGCTGGCAGTGGCAAAGCCGAAGCTGATCATCACCTATACTTTGCCGAAACCGGCAAAGCCGCTGCCTTCAGGCACGCGCGAGAACTGGGACGTCTTCATCGACGGCGTGCGCAAGCACGAGCTCGTGCACGGCGATTTCATCAAGGAGATGGTGCGCGCGATCGAGCAGGCAACGCTGGGGTTCTCCGTTCCTGACGACCCGAAGTGCCAGAAGATCCGGACGGAAATGACCAAGCGCCTCGGTGCGCTCTCGCAGACGCAGCGCCAGCGCAGCCGCGACTTCGATCAGGTGGAACTGACCGATGGCGGCAACATTCACCAGTTGATCCTGAGGCTGGTGAATGGGCCGTAACGGCGCCGAACCTGTGCCCGGCGCCGTATCACTCAGGCGTAACGCACCAAAAATTCCTCGGCCGTCAGCTCGCGGAAATCGTCGAGTGCGCGGCGCAGGCGCTGGTGGTCCCAATCCCACCAGGAAAGCGCGTCCATGCGCTCGCCGACGCCTTCGTTGAAACGGTCGCGGATGAGCTTCGCCGGAACGCCGCCGACGATGGTGTAGGGGGCGACGTCCTTCGAGACCACCGCACCGGCACCGATGACGGCGCCGTTGCCGACGGTGACGCCCGGCAGAATGGTGGCGCCGTGGCCGATCCAGACATCATGGCCGATCGTCACCCGGTTCGACCGTCGCCAGGCGAAGAGATCGTGGTCGAGTTCGGTGTCGTCCCAATAATTCGGCGCGCGATAAGTGAAGTGATGCAGCGTCGCGCGCCAGGTCGGGTGGTTGGTGGCGTTGATGCGCACGGCGGCGGCGATGTTGACGAACTTGCCGATCGTCGCGCACCAGATCGAGCCGTCCTGCATGATGTAGGAGTAGTCGCCGAACTCGACCTCGTCGAGCCGCGAGCGCTCCTGCACTTCGGTGTAGCGCCCGAGCGTCGAATTGTTGACGCTCGCCGTCGGGTGGATGAAGGGCTCGAGCCCGAGCTTCTGGCTCATGCGGCAGCCTTTCTGGGCGAGAAGGCCGAAACGTCGAGGATGCGGTCGGCAACCGCGTCGCGCACTTCCTCGTCGTGGAAGATGCCGATCAGGGCCGTGCCCTTGGCCTTTTTCTCGGCAATCAGCTCGACCACGACCGCCCGGTTCTTCGCATCGAGCGAAGCGGTCGGTTCGTCCAGCAAAAGGATCTTGTGGTCGGTGATGAAGCCGCGGGCGATGTTGACGCGCTGCTGCTCGCCGCCGGAGAAGGTTGCCGGTGGCAGGCTCCAGAGTTCGCGCGGCAAGTTGAGCTTGTTCAGGAGTTCGGCCGCGTGGGTGCGGGCCTCTTCGAGCGGCATGCCGCGGGCCTGAAGCGGCTCGGCGACGATATCGAGGGAGGAAACACGCGGAACGACCCGCAGGAACTGGCTGACATAGCCGAGCGTGGTGCGCCGGACTTCAAGCACGGTGCGCGGCTCGGCGGTTGCGAGGTTCACCAGCTTGCCGTCGTGATCCATCAGGATCTGGCCTTCGTCGACGCCATAATTGCCGTAGAGCATTTTCAGGATCGAGCTCTTGCCGACGCCGGAGGGGCCGCCGAGAACGACGCATTCGCCAGCCTTCACCGAGAATGAGACGTTGGCGACGACCGGCCGGCGAATACCGTCGCGCAGGTGCATGGTGAAGCTTTTTGCGACTTCGGAAACAACGAGAGGAGTTGCCATGATCAGACCTGCAAAATCGAGGAAACGAGAAGCTGGGTGTAGGGCTCGCGCGGATCGTCGAGCACGCGGTCGGTCAGCCCCTGTTCGATGACGGCGCCATCCTTCATCACCATCATGCGGTGCGAGAGAAGGCGGGCGACGGCGAGGTCGTGTGTGACGATGATGGCGGCAAGGCCAAGATCATGCACGAGGCCACGCACCAGATCGAGCAGGCGCGCCTGAACCGAGACGTCGAGACCGCCGGTCGGCTCATCCATGAAGACGAGGCGAGGGGAGGTGACGAGGTTTCGGGCTATCTGCAGGCGCTGGCGCATGCCGCCCGAGAAGGCGCGGGGTTGGTCGTCTATGCGGTCGATGCCGATTTCCACCCGCTCAAGCCAGTCGCTGGCGGTGGCGCGGATGTTGCCGTAGTGGCGATCGCCGACGGCCATCAGGCGTTCGCCGACATTGGCGCCGGCCGAAACTGTCATGCGCAGGCCATCGGCTGGGTTCTGGTGCACGAAGCCCCAGTCGGTGCGCATCAGGAAGCGACGCTCGGCCTCGCCCATGCGGGCAAGGTCGCGGTACTGGCCGTCGCGCATGTGGTACTCGACGATGCCGGAGGTCGGCATCAGCCGGGTCGACAGGCACGAGAGCAGCGTCGTCTTGCCCGAGCCGGATTCGCCGACGATGGCGAGCACTTCGCCCGCATAGAGCTCGAAGGAGACGTTGCGGCAGCCGATGCGGCTTCCGTAGAACTTCGAGACGTCGTTCACTTTCAGAAGCGGGAGCGTACTCATTCTGCGGCCTCCTGGCGTGCGAGCATGTGACCTGCATGGCCACAGGCGCGGCGGTCTTCGCAATGATCGGTATCGGAGCAGACGAACATGCGTCCGCCCTTGTCGTCGAGGATCACTTCGTCGAGATAGACGTCCTCTGCGCCGCAGAGCGCGCAGGGCTTGTCGAACGTTTGGATCTCGAAGGGATGGTCGTCGAAATCAAGGCTGACGACGTCGGTATAGGGCGGCACGGCGTAGATCCGCTTTTCGCGGCCAGCGCCGAAGAGTTGCAGCGCTTCCGACATGTGCATCTTCGGATTGTCGAACTTCGGTGTCGGCGACGGGTCCATCACGTAACGACCCTCGACCTTGACCGGATAGGCGTAGGTCGTCGCGATATGGCCGTTGCGGGCGATGTCCTCGTAGAGCTTCACATGCATCAGCCCGTATTCCTCGAGCGCATGCATCTTGCGCGTCTCGGTCTCGCGCGGCTCGAGGAAACGCAGTGGTTCCGGGATCGGCACCTGGTAGACGAGCGTCTGACCCTCGGAGAGCTTTTCCTCCGGGATGCGATGGCGCGTCTGGATGATCGTCGCCTCTTTCGTCCGGGTGGTGACGGCGACGTCGGCGACCTTCTGGAAGAAGGCGCGGATCGAGACCGCGTTGGTGGTGTCGTCTGCACCCTGGTCGATGACCTTCAGTACGTCATGTGGCCCGAGGATCGAGGCCGTCACCTGGACGCCGCCGGTGCCCCAGCCATAGGGCATCGGCATTTCGCGCGAGGCGAAGGGCACCTGATAGCCGGGAATAGCGATCGCCTTCAGGATCGCCCGACGGATCATGCGCTTGGTCTGTTCGTCCAGATAGGCGAAATTATAGGTAGCAAGGTCGTTCATCGCCGATTACCCTTGAGTGTGTCGACCGCTGATGGGGCCAGGATGTGAGCGAGATAGTCGTCGGGGTGGTTGCGATCGTCGCGGCGGCGCTGGCAGTCCTCTATTGGGCCGCCCGCAACGCCCGCCGTGAGCCCGATACCAGGCCGCGCAAGGACGACGGTTCCGGTTACGTCGGTGCTGGAGGCGATGCCGGCGACAGCGGCGATTGCGGCGGTGGAGACGGCGGCGGCGACTGAACCTCTGTCGCCGATGGAGGCGTGAGCGATCATTCGGCCGCCTCCCGCTGTTCCTTCGACGCCTCGCCCGAATTCGCGGCGTCGTAGTCGCGACGCATGCGGCGGACGAGGTCGAGTTCAGCCTGGAAGTCGACATAGTGCGGCAACTTCAGGTGCTCGACGAAGCCGGTCGCCTGGACGTTGTCGGCGTGCGAGATGACGAATTCCTGGTCCTGTGCTGGCGCAACGATGTCCTCGTTGAACTCGTCGGTCCGGAGCGCCCGGTCGACCAGCGACATCGACATCGCCTTGCGTTCGCTCTGGCCGAAGACGAGGCCGTAACCGCGGGTGAACTGTGGTGGCTGCTTGGCCGAGCCCATGAACTGGTTGACCATCTGGCACTCGGTGACGCTGATCGAACCGACCGAGACGGCAAAGCCGAGTTCCGGCAGGTCGAGTTCTACTTCCACTTCGCCAATGCGGACTTCGCCGACGAAGGGATGGGTGCGGCCGTAGCCACGCTGGGTGGAATAGGCGAGGGCCAGCAGGAAGCCTTCGTCACCGCGGGCGAGTGCCTGCAGGCGGAGGTCCCGCGCCATTGGAAACTCCATCGGCTCGCGGGTGAGGTCGCCCATGACGTGGCCTTCGGGCATTTGGCCGTCACCCTCGATCAGGCCTTCACCGTCGAGAATGTCGGAGACGCGCATCACGTGTTCGCCGGGTTCCTTGACCGCCGGTTCTTCGACCGCCTCGTCAGCGATGAGCGACGGGTCGAGCAGGCGGTGGGTGTAGTCGAAGGTCGGGCCGAGGAGCTGGCCGCCAGGCAGATCCTTGTAGGTCGCCGAAACGCGGCGCTCGACCTTCATGTTGGCGGTGTCGACCGGCTCGGAATAACCGAAGCGCGGCAGCGTCGTGCGGTATGCGCGCAGGATGAAGATCGCTTCGATCATGTCGCCGCGCGCTTGGCGCACTGCGAGGGCTGCGAGCGCGCGGTCGTAGAGCGAGGCTTCCGCCATCACCCGGTCGACGGCAAGGCCGAGTTGCTCGACCACCTGGTCGATGGTGATCGAGGGAAGATTGCGGTCGCCGCGGCGGCGGTCGGCGAGAAGGCGGTGGGCATTGGCAATGGCGGCTTCCCCGCCCTTGACGGCTACATACATGGCTCACGCCTCCTTGAGCGAAAGACGGGTGGTGCGTGGCAGGCAGAGAAGCTGATCTCCCGCCGTCAGCACGAGATCGACGCCGCGCGGAAAAATCGCGCGATTGGCCGTCCAGAATTCAAGAAAGACGTCCGGCAGCCCCTTCACCGCAACGTCCGTCACGTCCTTGATACCGGGGCCCTTGGCGGTCAGCACCGGGCCGCCGGTCAGCGCCTCGACTTCGATGACGAGCGTCGTCGAGCGGTCCGGATATTCCTGCGTTCCGAGCGAGAACTGGTCGAAGCCGGGGAAGGCTGCGCCCTTTTCGATGAAGGCAAATCGCGCGTCGGTCTTGCTGGTGGTAAGCGGAGCACCCGTGTGGAAGGCGATCCACTGCGGAACGGCCGATTTGGAAAGCGCCGGCGTCAGCCAGACGGGCGTGTCATGGTCGCACAAGGTCAGCGCCACGGCGCCGGCGGCCGCAGCGAGCGGAGCGGGGGGCGTGCTCGTCGCCTCGATGCGCTTGATCGTGCCCGGGCGGGCAAAGCCATCCATCAGGTCGCGGAACACGGACTGGGCTGCAAAGACCGGATCGGCAAAGGCGCCGGCGTAAATCTGCGATTGGCTGGCCATCAGTCGTCTCCCCGGACCATGGTGAAAAAGTCGACGCGGGTGGCCGCGGTCTCCTCGGCCTTGCGGCGTTCTTCCTGGGCAAGCCGGTCAGCCACGCGGCCAAGCAGGGCATCGACGCCGACCCTGTCGCCGTCACGTTGGGCAAGGGCGTCGAAGATGGCCGCGAGCCGCGCGCGCTGCCGGTCCGTGCCGAGCAACTGCCCGTGGCCGATCTCGCCAGCCGAAAGGCGGATTGTGGCACGCGAAACAGTGGCTTCGCCGAGATTGAAGGCGTCGCCGCCGCCACCGATGCGGCCGCGCACCATGACAAGGCCGGTTTCAGGACCGCGGACCGGATGAACGTCCGGCTTGTCGGCAAGCGCTTCCCAGGCGGCGTTGAGCTCGTCGAGGGTTGCGCGGGCGAGCAGCCCCATGGCCTTCTTGCGCGCCGGATCCGGCGGGCTTTCCTGTTTCAGCTTCGCATCCATCATCTTCACCTCAAATGTCTATTGATCTAGACAACTGTACATCTTATACTTTTCCATAACTTCCGCAAATGACAGGCTTGTGACATGCCGACGCGAAAAGATCCGGCGACGAGAAAAGTGGTGGAGCGCCAGACGGGGGTCGCTCTATGGCGGCAGATCGCCGACCGGATCCGCCTGGCCATCAGCAATGGCGACTATGATGCGACCGGCATGGTGCCGCCGGAAACGACACTGGCCGGCGAGTTCGGCGTCAACCGGCACACGGTCAGAAGTGCGCTGGCGGCGCTTGCCGAAGAGGGGCTGGTGCGCGCCATGCAGGGGCGCGGTACGATGATTGAGCGCAAGGAGCGGGTGAGTTACCCGATCTCCAAGCGCACCCGATTCTCGCAAGGCCTTGGCCAGCAGGTGAAGGAGATCGACTCGCGCTTGCTCGGCCATTCCGAGCTGCCGGCAAATGGCGAGATCGCAAAGGCGCTCGGCATTTCGCCGGGTGACGTGGTAATCGAGCTCAGGACCGTCAGCAGCGGCGACGGTCGGCCGCTCTCGGTGTCCTCCAGCTACTACCCGGCTTGCCGCTTTCCCCGCATGGCCGAAGAGTTCGAGCGGCTGCATTCCGTCACCAAGGTCTTCGCCAGCCACGGCCTTCACGACTATGTGCGCGAGTCGACCGAGATCGTTGCCCGCCATGCGGATGCGGAGGAGCTTTCGATGCTGAAGCTTTCCCCCGGTGCGATTGTGCTGGAGGCGCAATCGCTCAATGCCGATCTTGACGGCAGGCCCGTGGAATATTCGCGCAGTCGGTTTGCGGCCGATCGCATGAAGCTTCGCATCGAGACATAGGGCGACGCGCCGGGGAGAGCGCCAGCCCTTCGGGCTGCGCACAGCCTCGGATACTCCAAAGCGAAATGAGGCAGAGGGCCGCATTTCCGACGCGTTTTTGCCGCATGACCGGAGGCAGCATCAGGAACCGCGCATTTAAGAATTCTCGAGGGGAGAATGTAATGGCGACGTGGCGACCCGATCCTTCCTTCTATCCATCACCGCGCATGGCGGCCAAGGCTCCAAAGGAAACGCTCGCCTATGTGGCGGCGTTCGATCCGGATCGAAAACGGCCGGACGCGATCGCGGTCGTCGATGTCGATCCGGCGTCCTCAACCTATTCGCAAATCGTCGGCCAGGTCGAGATGCCGAATGTCGGCGACGAACTGCACCATTTCGGCTGGAACGCCTGTTCTTCCTGCCTGTGTCCCAACGCGCCGCACCCGCATGTCGAGCGTCGTTATCTGGTGGTGCCGGGTTTGCGCTCCTCGCGTCTCCACATCATCGACACCAAGCCCGACCCGCGCAATCCGAAGATCGTCCGGGTGATCGAGCCCGCGGAAATTGCCGAGAAGGCGAACTATTCACGGCTGCACACCACCCATTGCGGGCCCGAAGGCATCTATGTCAACGCGCTTGCGGATCGCGATGGAAAGGCGCCCGGCGGCATCTTCCTGCTCGACCACCAGAGCTTCGACGTGCTTGGGCAATGGGAAATGGATCGCGGCCCGCAGAAGCTCGCCTATGATTTCTGGTGGCACCTCGGCCACGACACGATGATAACAAGCGAATGGCCGCAGATGGTCGAGATCAGCCGCGACGGCAAGCGGGTCTATTTCACCAATTCGCTCTATGGCGCCATCGACCCGCAGTTCTATCCCGAAGGCATCGACGGATGGATGGTCAAGCTCGATGTCGCCGATGGTGGCGGGATCGCGTTCGACGAGCGCTTCTTTGTGGATTGGCCAAAGGGCCACCGACCGCATCAGGTTCGCCTCGAAGGCGGCGACTGCTCGTCCGATTCCTATTGTTATCCGTGAGGAGGGAGCTGTGGTGCAGCCCGGTCACGGCGAATGACGGCGGTCTGGCCATGGCTCTCGCTCGCCGGCCTCGGCGCCTTTCACGGCCTCAATCCGGCGATGGGCTGGTTGTTTGCCGTGGCACTCGGGCTTCACCGGCAAAGCAGCCGGGTCGTCTGGCTGTCCCTGGCACCCATTGCGGTCGGTCACGCGATCTCGGTCGCGACCGTGCTGGCGGTGGTCGCAGCATTCGGCTCGGTGCTCGATCCGAACACGTTCAGGATCGCTGCGGCCTTGCTCATTCTCGGTGCCGCCGGCTACACCGCCGTTTATGGCCATCGCCATCGCGTCCGGATCGGGATGCGGACTGGCATGGCGGGACTTGCGCTCTGGTCCTTCCTGATGGCGACGAGCCACGGGGCCGGCCTCATGCTGGTGCCGGCGGTGCTCAGTCTCTGTCTTGCAGGTCACGCAGGCGACCTGGCGATGGCAAGTTCGCTGCCGATCTCGCTCGCGGCCGTCGCGGTGCATAGCATCGCGATGTTGACGGTGACCGCCGCGCTGGCGCTTGCCGTCTTCTCCTGGTTCGATCTTGCGGTCCTGCGTTCGGCCTGGATCAATTTCGATCGTCTTTGGTCGCTCGCACTCGGGGCAACCGGCGTCGTTCTTCTCATCCAATGAAGCGCAAGGCAGCCGCCTACTGACGCTGCGATTTCACATAGCCGATATAGCCACGGACATCGGCGGCGGGCTCGGCATAGGCAGGTCCGAGCGTTCGTTCGATATTCGCCACATAGGCCTTTGCCCAGTCCGGCAGGGCATAGTCGATCGCGGCCAGGAACTCGAGCGTTGCGGCGAGCCGGATATCGGCGATCGAAGGCTTGGCACCCCCGATGAACGGCTTGTCGCCGATGTAGAACGTCCGGAATACCTCAAGTGGTTCGGCGAGAGCTGCAACCGCCGCCTGCCGGGCGATCTCCTTCGTCGCCGCATCTGCATCGCTGCAGCCGACTTCGCCCGCGTAAAGGGGAAAGTTCAGCGCCGGATAGGTTGCGCGGGCGAGATAGGGATAGAACGTGCCGATCAAATAGAACATGGCGCTGTCGATCATCGCGCGTGCTTCTGGTTCCCTCGGGTAGAAGTCATCCAGCCCATGTTTGTTGCAGAGGTACTGCATGATCGCGCAGCTTTCCCAAAGCGCGCCTTTGGGCAGGTCCGCCGTCTCGATCATCGGTGTCAGATGCGAGGGCGCTCGGGCCAGATATTCGGGCGTGCGCGTCTGGCCGTAGACATCGTTTTCGTTGAAATCGAGATTGGCTGCCCTCAGAAACACGCGCGCCGTCATGTTGTTGACGCTGGGCTTGATGACGTTGAGCTGGATTGCGGACATGGCATTCCTCCCTTTTGAGCGCCATTCGGCAGGTGCCGCTCTTGCTTGAGCCACCTGCGCAAATCGAGCGGCCTTTCCCTGCGCCGACCGATGCTAGCGTCGGTCGTACGGGTCTTTTGCCAGGCTATCGGGCGAAAGCGTCGGTCGCGTGCGCTCGACCAGCGCCTCGATCGCATCGGCAAGGTGAACCTCGGCGATGTTGTAGTCGCCGCGAGCGACCCTCACCCTGTGGGCTTCCATCAGCACCTCGGCGTGGCTGTGGCCCGCAGGCGGTTCGAAGCGATAGGACGCCAATTCGACCAGCAATCCAAGCGGATCCTCGAAGTAGATCGAATCCATAAAGCCGCGATCCTTGACGCCGCTGTGCCGGATCTTTCGCTCGTCGAGCCGCTCCACGGCCTGGTTGAATGTCGCGCGCGAAACGGCAAAGGCTATGTGGTGCACGCAGCCCATGTCGGTCGGGGTGCGCTCGGGATCTGGCGTACGGTTCTCGTCGGTAAAGACCGTGATCAGGCGGCCATCGCCCGGATCGAAGTAGAGGTGGCTTTCGCTCGCCCGGTCTAGGTTCGGTTGCTCGAAAATGAAGGGCATGCCGAGCAACCCTTCCCAGAAATCGATCGACGTCTGCCGGTCGGCCCCGACAAGCGTGATGTGGTGAACGCCTTGCGATTGCAGTTTGCGCATAGCCGGCCTCTCCGGTTCGGCGGGCAATGTGGGCCGAATGGCTTCTGGCCCCGCTTTCTACCGCATGCAATTGTCGCCCGTCGCGGGCAGAAGGCAAGCGCCAATCACGGGGGAATTGGCGGGCGGCGAACGTCTTGTGGCCGGGCAATGCACAGCTTTGAGCCCACCTGATCTTGACCGCCTTCGATTTGGTTGTTTTTCTTGTGCGTCGCAATCAAAGAATGTGTCGCGTTTTGTCTGTCGGTCAGCGACGAGGAGGGAAGCATGAAGATCCTGTACAAGGCCGGCGTCGCCGGTCTGTTGCTTCTTTCGGCTGCCGCTCCCGTCAGGGCTGATGGTGATGCGTTTGTCGGACAGTGGCGGCAACTGACCTCCACGGCCGGGCAGTGCGACAAGTGCTATATCGGCATCGTCCGTCACGGCGACCTTTTGACCGTCAGCAGCAACAACGGCTGGCAGGCCGTGGCGAACGTCGAGCGTTTTGCCGACCTGCCGCTTGCCGCAGGCAAGGGACAGTGGCAGCCAACCGTTTCCGGCGCCTATGGCGGCAAAAGCTTCGGCATCCAGTTCGTTCGGCGTGGCGGGCAACTGCAGATGTTCATGGTGGTATCGCGGGGTGACGGGTCGCCCATGTCCATTCGCGCGACTTTCGAGAAGAGGCCCCCTGTCTCCGACGAGGGGCAGCAGCAGATTCACCGCATCTGATCCATTTCGCCGGTCACCGACCGGCGGCTCTCCTCAAAAGCCGGCAAAGCCTTCATCGTTCGACGACGGGCAACCGCCACTGGTGCCCGAGGCCGCGGCGAGTGCAGCCCCATGTTTCAGAAGGTCTCTTTCGACAAGACCCTGCACTGCTGAGCCGTGCCTGCAGAGGATATCCAACGATGCACAGTTTGAAGCTCAGGCCGATCCGCAGCGCGGATCTGCCCTTGCTGGAGGCGCGGCTCCAGCGCGAATTCGACAACCCTGACAGCGGCACGGCCTATCCGAGATGCAAGACGGCGGGGGAGCTCATCGCCGAGTTCAAGCTCTACGGTTTGGACTGGCGAAGGGAACTGAGAATCCTTGAAGCGGCGGATGGAAGGGCGGTCGCCGCCTTTGGCCTTCTCTATAGCCCCGAGGATCTCGGGAGTAGGACGATGATAAATCGCAGCGAGGCTGCGGTTGCCGTTGGACCCTATCGTTTCGACGAAGCGGCCGTCGCGACCGAGGACGTGCTCGCTTTTATGGAGCGGCTGGCAGGCCGGCGTTTTGGCTTCCTCAGGCTCTGCGTCAGCGCTGCAAATCTCGACCTGCGCGAAATTGCCCTCAACCGAGGCTGGATGGAGGGGCGCGAAAATCTGGAAATGGGTTGGGTTGCCGAGGGTCAACCGAAGTCAGAAGGTCGTGACGCTTGGACCGTGCAAAGACTGACTGGCCGTGACGATCCTCGCTTGCCTCAGCTTGCGGCTTTGTTCGCAGACCATTTTCAATGGGATGACGACTGCGCCGGTCGGTTGCGGGAATATCTGGCGGAAGGGTATCACGCCGGATATGTGCACGATGACAACGCCGTTCTCGGTGCGGCGGTCTGGCTGAAGGTCGCGGATACGGATTTCGGGCGGCTAGAGTACTTGGCCGTTGCGCCCGAAGCGCGCCGTCGGCAGATCGGGACCTCGCTTGTCCGGGCGACGTTGGACGATTTGCGATCCGCAGGGTGCAGCGAGGTTTTTCTCTGCATGGGTCCGTCGGCAACGGCCGCTCGTGCGGTCTACGTGGCGCAGGGCTTCGTTCCAACGCTCCGATATTCCACATTCGAGCTTTCCTTCTGAGATCGCTTTCGTCGCAGAAACCGTCTTCGGTACGCGTGTTTTGATTTCCGGGGCAAACTTTCCTATCTTCCGGTTGCAACATCTGCAGGGTGGATGGAGGACATATGCCGATCGTACGGCGATCGAAGATCAGGCAGCGCCTGCTGATCATGCTTGTCACCGGCATCGGCGGCATGGCGGCGGCTGCGATTTCCTTTGCTTCGGCGGTTTATGATGCAGCCAATCCGGTTCCCGTCCCGGTCATCGGCAAAGGCCAGGCGGTCGATACGGGCCGCTGGCAAGTGACCATCAACGGCGCCCAGATGTCGTCCCTGCCGCCGACCGGCACGAAACCGTTCGAACCGAAGCGGTTCCTGCTGGTGGATCTCGAAGTCGACAACCGGTCCGTCGCCACCAGCAACGGCTTCATGAACCTGATCACGATCCAGGATGACGCCGCTCCGCTGCACCCAAAGCCCACCTATTACCTGGCGCGGGACAAATGGATCGCCAGTGCGATCAATCCGAACATGCCGGAAAGACTGGTCGCGGCCTGGGAGTGGCCGGCGGACCGCCCGGAACCGCAGACGCTTTCGCTGGCGATCGGAAAACAGATCTACAAGCCGCGCGACAATCTCTATGGCGCGCCGAATTGGTTCGATGACGGTGCGGCTGCGGTCGTCGAATTGCCGGTCACGCAGGCCTCGGAGACGACGGAGCAATGATGTCGGCTTTCCGTACGCTGCTGCTTTGCGGCCTTGCGTTCGCCGCGCTTTATACGATGCGAAACAGCACGCCCGGCTACGGCGACATCACCGCGCCGATCGCCATTCACGGTGCTGTCGGCGAGCGGGCGGAAACGCGCGACTTCGCCTTCGGCGCGGCCAATGTGCATCTGGCGCGCCAGCTCAAGGTCGAAAGTTTCGGGCGGGTCAAGGACTACTCCACATCAGGTGTCTGGCTGCTCATCGAGGGCGCGGCCGTTGCCAAGACGGAAACGATGACGTTGATGTCTGCGGAGTGGCTGGCGGGCAATGGCCTGCGCTATGCGCTGAGCCAGCGGTTTTCGACCGTGCCGGGCTATCTGCCGACGGAGCGGCTCGAGCCCGGCCTGCCGAGGCCGGTGCTGCTTGCCTTCGAGCTTCCCGAGGCGGCCGTCGACAAGGGCACGCTGCTCGTGGCACGCAGTCGTGTGTCGCCGCTCGCCGAGGAATTGTCCATTGCGCTCGGCGACAAGAAACCGGCCGAGATCAAGCCGACCGTCACCATTGCGCGCAGCGGCAGCGGCGCGCCCTGGACGCTGGCCGCGCGCTGAGGGAGGCAGTCATGAGCGAGAAACGCACCTTCTGGACCTGCCTGCTGGCGCTGATTGTCGCGCTGCCGCTCGCTTTCGTCGCCCGCGCATGGGACAGCCTTCTTGAGAGCCAATGGCTCGCCGGCGGCAGTGCGGAAATCGTCGTCGAAGATGAGGCAGCGCAGGCCTTCGCCGGCGGGCAATGGAAACTTATGGATATGCGGCGCCTGCCTCGCACCGACGACGCACGCGTTATTCTCGCCGAATTCGAGGCATCGGCCACCGATCTCGCCGCTTTGTCGAAGGGCGCCTGCCGCGTCCGGCTGATCGACGGCAAAGGACGTCAGTTCGAACCGGTCACCCTGACCGAGCCGATCGTGCGAAAGATGTATCCGGAAGTGGCCGAGCGTCCGCGCTGCAGTGTCCTGGCCTTTGCCGATGCCAAGGCCGGCACGGCCGTCCGCATGGCCGAGAGCTTCATCGTGCCGGCGGAGGCGCGGGACCTTTCGCTGCGGATCGAATATCCAGGCGCCAGTGACGAGACGCTGGTGTTCAAGTGGACGCGTAGTTGATCTCTGCCTTATCGGCCTGACGGGAAACGGCATGTTCGAGCATCGCCGCCAAAAGGGTGATGCGCAGGGCATCGAGCACGATGCCGCCGTTGAGATCGCTGGGACTGCCGATGAAAAGGCTCAAGGCATTGAAAACGAGCCGCCAGCTTGCAAGATCAACCACGTCGAGCGTCCGTGTGGCCGCATACCAGGTCCAGGCGCCGAGCCAGGAAATGGCATTGTAGGCGACGATGAAAGCGAATAGTGCCGCCAGTCCCGAGCCGAGCGTCAGCTTCAGGCAGGTCCAGATCGGCGCATAACGGGAGCGATAATCGCTGACGAAGTGGTCGAGAAAATCGGCGACCCATTTGCGCAGCGTGCGGGCGCGGCGCGGCTTTGCTGATGCTGGGCGGGTGCGCTGTGTTGCGCTCGAAAGCTCGTAGCCGTTGATGATGGCCGCCATGACCAGCCAGATGACCGGAAGGAGCGCATAGAAGAACAGGCCTGTCGCCTCGCTGCTCCAGTCAGGCTTTCTCAGTTCCACCGGCACGAAGGTCTCGGCGGCGTACGCCATGCCGGTGAAGGCGAAGCCGTTCATGCTCAAAAGCTTGCCGGCGCCAAGCCAGGTGATCACCTGGTCCTTCCAGACCGACAGGCCGTAGAGACCGATGAAGATCCAGCTGGCATCTGCAGCCACGATCAGCAGTCGCCAGAGGGGCGCTTCGCTCCGCTTGCTCATGCGTTTTGCGCCCCAGCGCAACAGCCAGCAGAGCGCGATCGACACGAGAACGCCGCGCGATCCCAGAATATCGAAGAAGTTGGCTTTTTCGCCGAAAGCCACGGCAGCAAGTGCTGATCGCGAATATTCGCGCACGGTATCGCCGAGAAACCCCCAGGCGGCGTAGTAGGCAAAGAACGGCAGCATGGCAGCGGCGGTGACGGCGAGTAGCCTGCGCTCGGCCTTCGGCGCCTTTGTCTCAACAGGCGCCGCCGCTGGTTGCTGGCGGAGCGCTTCGAGTGCCGGCAAGCCCGGCCGAAGGACCATGAACATCAGCACGATGACGACGAGCTTCGCCAGCACGACGAGGGAGAGCGTGACCATGCCACCGAGCGGATGCTGCATCCCGATCCAGACCGCTGCCCGCATCAGGAGGTCGTGCGCGATGGCGCCGCAGGCGCCGATCAGCAGGAGCTGCGGCCAGAAGCGGGCGACAAGGCGCGCCATCAGGGCAAAGGGTCCGAACACTTCGGTGACCGACGTCATGGCGACACCATAGTTGCGTCGGCCGGTAACGACAACCGCTTGGGGCGAACGGAGAGACAATGCCCTCCGGCATCAGATGTTGCGGCGCTTGCCTTCGATCAGGTCGAGCACGGCGCGGGCCGCGTCGAGCACGTTGGTGCCGGGACCGAAGACGGCCGAGACACCATTCTCCATGAGGTAGTCATAGTCCTGGCGCGGGATGACGCCGCCGCAGATGACGATGACATCCTCGCCGCCGCGCTTCTTCAGCGCTTCGGCCAATTGCGGCATCAGCGTCTTGTGGCCGGCAGCAAGCGAAGAGACGCCGATGACATTGACCTTGCTCGCAAGCGCCATGTCGGCGGCTTCCTCCGGCGTCTGGAACAGCGGCCCGGCAAGCACGTCGAAGCCGATGTCGCCAAAGGCCGACGCGATCACCTTGGCGCCGCGATCGTGGCCGTCCTGGCCGAGCTTGGCGACCATGATCTTCGGCTTGCGGCCGAGCTTGGCCGAAACCTCGTCGAGGCGTCCGGAGAGCACTTCGAGTTCCGGCTCGCCCTCATAGGCTTTGCCGTAGATCTTGCTGACGACCTTGGGCGTTGCGGCATGGTCGCCAAAGGCGCCGCGCATCGCATCGGAGATTTCGCCGACGGTCGCACGCGCCCGTGCCGCTTCGACGGCGGCGGCAAGCAGGTTGCCTTCGCCGCTCAATGCGACCTTTGAAACAACGGCAAGGGTCTCTTTCACCTTCGCGCTGTCGCGCCGCCGCTTGGTCTCCTCGATGCGGCGGATCTGTGCGGCGCGCACGGCGCTGTTGTCGATTTCCAGAATGTCGATCGGCTCTTCGTTGTCGAGGCGGTACTTGTTGACCCCGACGATGATTTCCTCGCCCTTGTCGACGGCTGCCTGGCGGCGCGTTGCCGCCTCCTCGATCAGTCGCTTCGGCAGGCCGGCATTGACCGCACGGGTCATGCCGCCCATCGCTTCGACCTCCTCGATCAGCGCCCAGGCCTTTTCGGCGAGTTCATTGGTCAGGCTTTCGACATAGTAGGAACCGGCGAGCGGATCGACGACCTTGGTGACACCGGTCTCGTGTTGCAGGATCAGCTGCGTGTTGCGGGCGATGCGCGCGGAAAACTCCGTCGGCAGCGCGATCGCTTCATCGAAGGAATTGGTATGAAGCGATTGCGTGCCGCCAAGGGCCGCCGACATCGCCTCAAACGCGGTGCGGATGATGTTGTTGTAGGGATCCTGCTCCTGCAGCGAGACGCCCGATGTCTGGCAATGGGTCCTGAGCATCAGCGATGACGGCTTCTTCGGCTCGAATTCCTGCATGATCCGGGTCCAGAGCAGGCGCGCCGCCCGAAGCTTCGCCGCCTCCATGAAGAAGTTCATCCCGATCGCAAAGAAGAAGGAAAGCCGGCCGGCGAATTCATCGACGTTCAGCCCCTTGGCAAGGGCGGCGCGCACATATTCGCGCCCGTCGGCGAGCGTGAAGGCAAGCTCCTGCACCAGCGTCGCACCCGCCTCCTGCATGTGGTAGCCGGAGATCGAGATCGAATTGAACTTCGGCATCTCCTTTGCCGTATACTCGATGATATCGGCGACGATGCGCATCGACGGTTCCGGCGGGTAGATATAGGTGTTGCGGACCATGAACTCCTTGAGGATGTCGTTCTGGATCGTGCCTGAGAGCTTGTCGCGCGACACGCCCTGTTCCTCGCCGGCGACGATGAAGGAGGCCAGAATCGGGATCACCGCGCCGTTCATGGTCATCGACACCGACATCTCCTCGAGCGGAATGCCGTCGAACAGGATCTTCATGTCCTCGACCGAGTCGATCGCAACCCCCGCCTTGCCGACATCGCCTTCGACGCGCGGATGGTCGCTGTCATAGCCGCGATGGGTCGCGAGATCGAAGGCAACCGAGAGGCCCTTCTGTCCGGCCGCGAGGTTCTTGCGGTAGAAGGCGTTGGACGCTTCGGCCGTGGAGAAACCGGCATATTGGCGGATCGTCCAGGGGCGGCCGGCATACATGGTGGCGCGCGGGCCGCGCACGAACGGCTCGAAGCCCGGTAGTGACGCGAGATGATCGATGCCGTCGAGGTCATCAGCCGTATAGAGCGGTTTCACCGCGATGCCTTCGGGCGTCTGCCAGGTGAGGCTTTCCGGCGCGGCCTTCAGTTCGCGCTCGGCGAGCGTTTCCCAGTCCTTGATGGTTTTGTCGGTCATCGGATGTTCTCCCGGGTGATGGCGTCGACGGTGCTCGCCATCATTCGAATTCCATGATCAGTTCGTCGACCGCGAGGCTGGCGCCGGCGGCGACCGCCACGCGCTTGACCACGGCCTTCTTTTCGGCGCGCAGGATGTTCTCCATCTTCATCGCTTCAACCACGGCAAGCGCCTGTCCGGCCTCGACCGTATCGCCGGCCTTGACCGTGACCGAGGTAATCACACCCGGCATCGGGCAGAGCAGCATGCGCGACGTATCCGGCGGCAGCTTCTTCGGCATCAGCCGCGCCAGTTCGGCGACCCGCGGGCTTCGGACGTGCGTGACGACGTCGATGCCGCGCCAGCGGAGCCGGATGGCAGTTCCGACCAGATCGACTTTGACGCTCAGGGGTTCATTGTCGATGTTGAAGGTGGCAAGGGTGCGGCCGGGTGCCCAGTCTCCGGCGATGGTAACCGAACTGCCATCGGCAAATCGGACGAAGGCGCCGTCGGCGGATGACCCTGCCGTTACCGCGAAGGCGTGATCGCCAAGGGTGACCACCCAGTCATGGCCGAGGACGCGCCGGTGATTGCCAATCGTGCCGGAAATCTGGCTCGCGCGCTCCTGCAGCGCCTGATTGACCGAAACCGCGACGGCGGCAAGCTTGCGCAGTGCCGGTGCTTCCGCCGCAACGCCATGGAAGCCGTCGGCGAATTCTTCCGCGATGTAGGCGGTCGTCAGCCGGCCCTCTCTAAAACGCTGCTGCTGCATGACGGCCGACAGGAACGGTAGGTTATGGCCAATGCCTTCGACCTCGAACTGATCGAGCGCGTCGGCCATGGCCTCGACTGCCGTCTGCCGGTCCGGTCCCCAGGTGCAGAGCTTGGCGATCATCGGGTCGTAGAACATTGAGATCTCGCCGCCCTCGAAGACGCCGGTGTCGTTGCGCGTCACAGTGCCGTTGTCGCTTGTGCCCTCGACCGGGGGACGATAGCGCGTCAGCCGGCCGATTGACGGAAGGAAGTTGCGATAGGGATCTTCGGCATAGAGCCGGCTTTCGATCGCCCAGCCGTTGAGCTTCACGTCGTCCTGGCCGAAGGCGAGTTTTTCGCCGGCGGCAACCCGGATCATCTGCTCGACGAGATCGAGCCCGGTGATCAGTTCGGTCACCGGATGTTCCACCTGCAGGCGGGTGTTCATTTCGAGGAAGTAGAAGTTGCGCTTGCCGTCGACGATGAATTCCACGGTGCCGGCCGAGTGGTAGCCGACGGCCTTGGCAAGCGCGACCGCCTGCTCACCCATGGCCTTGCGGGTCTCGGCGTCGAGGAAGGGCGAGGGCGCCTCTTCGATGACCTTCTGGTTGCGACGCTGGATCGAGCATTCGCGCTCGCCGAGGTAGAGCGTATTGTCGTGCTTGTCACCGAGCACCTGGATTTCGATATGGCGCGGCTCGGTTACGAATTTTTCGATGAAGATGCGATCGTCGCCAAAGGCGTTCTTCGCCTCGTTCTTCGAGGACTGGAAGCCTTCGCGCGCCTCCTGGTCGTTCCAGGCTATGCGCATGCCCTTGCCGCCGCCGCCGGCGGACGCCTTGATCATCACGGGATAGCCGATCGAACCGGCGATCCGGACCGCCTCGTCGGCATCTTCGATCAGGCCCATGTGGCCAGGCACCGTGGAGACACCCGCTTCGGCCGCGAGCTTCTTCGAGGTGATCTTGTCGCCCATCGCCTGGATCGCGCCAACCGGCGGACCGATGAAGGCAACGCCTTCCTTTTCCAGCGCTTGCGCAAAGGCGGCGTTTTCCGAGAGAAAGCCATAGCCCGGATGAACGGCATCGGCGCCGGTCTTGCGGATAGCATCGATGATCTTATCGATGACGATGTAGGACTGCGCCGAGGGCGACGGGCCGATATGCACGGCCTCGTCGGCCATGCGCACATGCATCGCATCGCGGTCGGCGTCGGAATAGACCGCGACCGTCGCGATGCCGAGCTTCTTTGCGGTCTTGATGACGCGGCAGGCGATTTCACCACGGTTGGCGATAAGGATTTTCTTGAACATCTGTTTCTCTTTCAAATCCTGAGGGCTGCGCGTCAGCGTTTGAACTTGCGGCGATAGGGCAAAAGCGCGATCGACGATGCGGCGGCCGCACCGCCGAAGAGCAGCGCGAAGGGCACGACGACCATGAGGGTGGCAAGCACCGGGCTCGTCGAGCGGATGATGTGGGTCCCGACCGCGCCGATGTTGAGCCAGATGAGAACGCCGGCCGTTATGGCCCCGATCGCCACGCCGATTAGCGCATTGGCCGTCATGTAGCGCAGCATCTGCCAGTGGTCGCGCCGAGCCTCTTCCGGCGTCATCACGCGTTCCGGCTCCCGTTCCATCGTCGCCTCCATCAGAGCGGAATCGTGTCGTGCTTGCGCCAGCGGACATCCACCTGCTTGTTGCGCAAGGATGCAAAGGCCCGGGCGATGCGGCGGCGCGATGAATGCGGCATGATCACTTCGTCGATGAAACCACGCTCTGCCGCCACGAACGGATTGGCGAAGCGCTCCTCGTATTCCTTCGTGCGCGCCGCGATCTTCTCGGCGTCGCCGAGCTCCGAGCGATAGAGGATTTCGGTCGCGCCCTTGGCGCCCATCACGGCAATCTCGGCGGTGGGCCAGGCATAATTGACATCGGCGCCGATGTGCTTGGAAGCCATGACGTCATAGGCGCCGCCATAGGCTTTCCGCGTGATCAGCGTCACCATCGGCACGGTCGCCTGGCTGTAGGCAAACAGCAGTTTGGCGCCGTGCTTGATGACGCCGCCATATTCCTGCGCGGTGCCGGGCAGGAAGCCGGGCACGTCGACCAGCGTCAGGATCGGGATCGAGAAGGCATCGCAGAAGCGCACGAACCGGGCGGCCTTGCGCGAGCTGTCGATATCGAGGCAACCGGCAAGCACCATCGGCTGGTTGGCAACAACACCGACCGTCTGGCCTTCCATGCGGATGAAGCCGGTGATGATGTTCTTGGCGAAGCTCTGCTGCAACTCGAAGAAATCGCCTTCGTCGGCAAGCGCCAGGATCAACTCCTTCATGTCGTAGGGCTTGGTGGCGCTATCGGGGATGAGGCTGTCCAAACGCATTTCGAGCCGCGCCGGGTCATCATGGAAGGGACGAACCGGCGGCTTCTCGCGGTTGTTGAGCGGCAGGAAATCGAAGAGCAGGCGCACATGCTCAAGCGTTTCGATATCATTCTCGTAGGCCGCGTCGGCGACGGAGGACTTTTTCGTGTGCGTGCCCGCGCCGCCGAGCTCTTCGGCCGTGACGATCTCGTTGGTCACGGTCTTTACGACGTCGGGCCCGGTCACGAACATGTAGGACGAGTCACGCACCATGAAGATGAAGTCGGTCATGGCAGGCGAATAGACGGCGCCGCCGGCGCAGGGGCCCATGATGACCGAGATCTGCGGGATGACGCCCGAGGCCTCGGCATTGCGGCGGAAGACCTCGGCGTAACCAGCCAGCGACGCCACGCCTTCCTGAATGCGGGCGCCACCGCTATCGTTGAGGCCGATGACCGGCGCGCCGTTGCGCACGGCCATATCCATGATCTTGCAGATCTTCTGCGCATGGGTTTCCGACAGCGAACCGCCGAGCACCGTGAAGTCCTGGGAAAAGACATAGACCTGGCGGCCGTTGATCGTGCCCCAACCGGTGACGACGCCGTCGCCAGCGACCTTCTGGCCTTCCATGCCGAAGTCGACGCAGCGGTGCGTGACATACATGTCGTATTCTTCAAACGAGCCTTCATCGAGCAAGACCTCGATGCGTTCGCGCGCCGTCAGCTTGCCCTTGCCGTGCTGGGCGTCGATCCGCCGCTGGCCGCCGCCGGCTCTTGCTTCCGCCCGGCGGGCTTCGACCTGTTCTAGTATGGCGCGCATGGTGCCCTCCCGATTTTTTTGATGCCCGGCTTTTTCAATGATTGTGCAGAGGCGCTTCGACCTTCGCAATAGCGTCGAAGGTTGGATGGAAAAACGTCCCTTCATGTGCAAATGTGAAATAGAGAAATTTGTGAAACGTAAATTGCAAAGTTGCAAACATGGCGATCGGCAAGCTCTATATCGGCCGTAAGGTCCGGGAAATGCGGGAAGCAAACAAGGCGACACAGGGCCAGTTCGCTGAACGCATCGGCATTTCCACCAGCTATCTCAATCAGATCGAGAACAACCAGCGTCCGGTTTCGGCCGCGGTTCTGCTGGCGCTCGCCGAAAAATTCCAGATCGATATTGCCGAACTCTCGACCGGAGAGGGCGATCGCCTGCTTTCGGCGCTTTCGGAGGCGCTGAGCGACCCCCTGTTCGAGACCTATTCGGCCAGCCTGCAGGAGCTGAAGCTCGTCGCCCAGAACGCGCCGGGACTGGCGCATGCGCTGATCACCTGCCACCAGGCCTATCGCCGCAACAGCGAACAGTTGGCAAGCATCGACGACACCATCGGCCGCGGCGGGCCTTTCGTCGAAACCACGCCTTATGAGGAGGTGCGCGACTTCTTCCATTTCGTCGACAACTACATCCACGAGATCGATGTGCTCGCGGAGCGGCTGGCGGGCGAACTTGGGCTCGGCGAGGGCGACAATCATGCGGCACTGGCAAGCCACCTGGAGCAGCGCCATGGCGTTCGCGTGGTGCGCGGTGCCGCCGGTGACGAGGCCATCCGTCGCTTCGATCCGCGTGCCCGTATCCTGACGCTCAATCCATACGCGCCGCCGGCGACGCGCGACTTTCAGATCGCCCTGCAGATCGCTCAGCTTCATGCCCGCGAGGAGATCGACCGGGTGGCCGGCAGCGCCGGTTTCCGCACCGAAGAGGCCTATGAGATCTGTCGCATCGGCCTGCAGAACTATTTCGCCGGTGCACTGATCCTGCCCTACCAGGCATTCTCAAGGGCCGCCCGCGACCTGAGACACGATATCGAGCTGCTCGCCGCCCGCTTCGGCGCCTCATTGGAGCAGGTCTGCCATCGGCTCTCGACCCTGCAGCGGCCGGGGCAGAAGGGCATCCCGATCTTCTTTGCCCGCATCGACCGCGCCGGCAACATCACCAAGCGCCACAGCGCCGCCAAGCTGCAATTCGCGCGCTTCGGTGCCGCCTGTCCGCTCTGGAACGTGCATCAGGCATTCGAGACGCCGGGCCGGATCATCCGGCAACTGGCGGAGACGCCTGATGGCGTTCGCTACCTCTGTCTCGCCACCCAGATCACCAAGGGTGGCGGCGGTTTCCGCGCCGCGCAGCCGCGTTATGCGCTGGCGCTCGGCTGCGAGGTCTCCTACGCCGACGCCTTCGTCTATGCCGACGACATGGACCTCGGCAACCGTGCCGCCTTCGACCCGATCGGCATTTCCTGCCGCATCTGCGAACGGACGAAATGCGCGAGCCGCGCCGTACCGCCCTTGAAGCGTCGCCTGATCGTGGATCATGACTTACGTGGCGCTCTGCCGTATCGTCTAAGCGAGAGTTGATCGGGGCTGCCTGTTCATTTTTGAACAGACCCTGTGAGAAGTTGCATCTGGGCCTGGCGCAAAGTTGGTGTAACTAGGCCTCAATTGCCTGCAGCGACGCGCGTCCTCTGAGACGCTTAAAGGTCGCTGTAGCGCTCTGAGTTGCTGCAGGTTTAAAGGAAATCTGCAGCCGGTATGCGGTCAGGGAGGACATGCATATGGATTTTCGCCTGTCGGAGGAACAGGAGGCCATTCGTCAGATGGCGCTCGATTTCGCCCGCGACGAGATCGCCCCTCACGCGATCGATTGGGATCAGCAGAAGCATTTTCCGGTCGACACGCTGCGCGGGGCCGCGGCGCTCGGCATGGCCGGCATCTACGTCCGTGACGATGTCGGCGGCACGGGCCTGACGCGGCTCGATGCTGCAATCATCATAGAGGCGCTGGCGACCGGCTGCCCGGCCGTCGCCTCCTTCATGTCGATCCACAACATGTGCGCCGGCATGATCGACCGCTACGGTAGCGACGAACAGCGCCAGCGGCTGCTGCCGAAGCTTTTGACGATGGATGTGCTCGCGAGCTACTGCCTGACCGAGCCCGGGTCCGGTTCGGACGCCGCGGCGCTGAAGACCAAGGCGGTCAAGGACGGCACTGATTATGTCCTGACGGGCCAGAAGCAGTTCATTTCCGGTGCCGGCGAATCGGGCCTCTATGTGATCATGGCCAGAACTGGCGAGGACGGCCCCAAGGGCATCTCGACCTTCATCGTCGAGAAGGATGCGCCCGGCCTGACCTTCGGTGCCAACGAGAAGAAGATGGGCTGGCACGTGCAGCCGACCCGTGCCGTCATGCTCGACGGCGTGCGCGTGCCCGCTGAAAATCGCCTCGGCGGCGAAGGCGACGGCTTCAAGATCGCCATGGGCGGGCTCGATGGTGGTCGCTTGAACATCGCCGCCGCCTCGCTTGGCGGTGCGCAGTCCGCCTTCGAAAAGGCGCTGGCCTACGTTCAGGAGCGTCGCGCCTTCGGCAAGGCAATCGGCGAATTCCAGGCGCTGCAGTTCCGCCTCGCCGATATGGCGACCGATCTCGAAATCGCCCGCACCTTCCTCTGGCGCGCCGCCTCGGCGCTCGATGCCGGCGAACCGGAAGCGACGAAACTCTGCGCCATGGCCAAGCGCTTCGTCACCGACCGCTGCTTCGCCGTCGCCAACGATGCGCTGCAGCTTCATGGCGGCTACGGTTATCTCGCAGATTATGGCGTCGAGAAGATTGTCAGGGACCTCCGGGTGCACCAGATCCTTGAGGGCACCAACGAGATCATGCGCCTCATCGTTGCGCGTTCGCTTATCGGCCGGAAATAGGCCAGAAACGGGAAAGACCGCTCATGGAAATGCAGACGCCAGCACCAGAAGTGATCGTCGAGCGCCAGGGCGCGATCGGTCGGATCCGGTTGAACCGTACGCGCGCGCTCAACAGCCTCAACGTGCCGATGATCCGGTTGATCGCCGAAGCGCTGACCGCATTCGAAAACGACCCGGCAGTGGCCGTCGTGCTTGTGACCGGTGAGGGCGAGCGTGGGCTCTGCGCCGGCGGCGATATCCGCATGATCTATGAAAGCGGCCGCGAGCGTCCGGAGGAGGGTGCCCAGTTCTGGCGCGAGGAGTTCGTCGTCAACAGCCGGATCTCCAGCTACCGCAAGCCTTACATCGCCATCATGGACGGCATCGTCATGGGCGGCGGCGTCGGGATTTCCGCTCATGGTAGCCACCGCATCGTCACCGAGCGCACCCGGCTTGCCATGCCCGAAACCGGCATCGGCTATTTCCCCGATGTCGGCGCCACCTGGCTGCTGCCGAAGGCGCCGGGCGAGTTCGGCACCTATCTCGGGCTCACCGGCCGGGATATCGTTGCGGCAGATGCGATCCATGCGCGGCTCGCGGACAGTTTTGTCGCTGCGGACAGGCTGGAAGCACTGATCGTTGACCTCACCGCACTTGCGCCGATCGCAGGCAGCGCGGATGTCGATGGCGTGATTGCCAAGCATGCTTCGCAAGTGCCGGCAACGCCGCTTCAAGGCCATCTTGCCCTGATCGACCATTGCTTTGCCTTCGATACGATCGAAGAAATCCTCGCGGCGCTCGAAGCCGATGGTTCCGATTTCGCCAGGGAAACGCTTGCGCTCCTGAACTCCCGTTCCGCGCTCAGCATGAAGCTGACGCTCGATCTCCTGCGCGCCGGCCGCCGCAGCGCATCGCTGAACGAATGCCTGGAGCGGGAGTATTCCGCGACGCTCGGCATGCTCGGCAATCCAGACTTTTACGAAGGCGTGCGCGCCGCGGTGATCGACAAGGACCGCAATCCGAAATGGTCGGTTGGGCTCTCCGATGTCACGCCGGCCCTGCTGACGCGCTTCGACGGGAAGGATCATCCACCACTGTTCTAGCGCCTGAGGACGGGGCGCGGTTCGGCTTCGGCCGAGTTTCAATGCGAGGAGGAATGCCATGACGAAGATCGCCTTTATCGGGCTCGGCAATATGGGCGGTCCGATGGCCGCCAATCTGGTGAAGGCGGGCCATGCGGTCGCGGGCTTCGACCTGTCGGAGGCCTCGCGCAACGCCGCGGCGAAGACCGGCGTTTCCGTCGCCGGCTCGATTGCACATGCGGTGCGCGGCGCCGAATGCGTCATCACCATGCTCCCGGCCGGCGCCCATGTCCTCTACGTCTGGGACGAGCTTCTCGGTTTCGTCGATCCGGGCACGCTGCTGATCGACAGTTCGACGATCGACGTCGATAGCGCCCGCAAGGCGCATGCGCTCTCGGAAAAGATCGGCTGCCCCTCGCTAGACGCGCCGGTTTCCGGTGGCACCGGCGGTGCTTCGGCCGGCACTTTGACCTTCATGGTCGGCGGTAGCGACGAGGCTTTTTCGCGCGGCAAGCCGCTGCTCGACGCCATGGGCAAGAAGATCGTCCATTGCGGCGGTGTCGGTGCGGGGCAGGCGGCAAAGATCTGCAACAACATGATCCTCGGCATTTCCATGGCCGGTGTCTGTGAGGCTTTCGTGCTGGCGGAGCGTCTCGGCCTGTCGCACCAGGCGCTGTTCGACGTGGCGTCGACATCGTCCGGCCAGTGCTGGTCGCTGACGACCTATTGCCCGGTGCCGGGTCCGGTTCCGACCTCGCCCGCCAACAACGAGTATAAGCCGGGCTTTGCCGCAAGCCTGATGCTGAAGGACCTGAAGCTGTCGCAGCAGGCGGCGAGTGCCGCTGGAGCGACGACGCCGATGGGCGCACAGGCGGCGCAGCTCTATTCGATGTTCGAGAAGCTCGGTCATGGCGGTGAAGACTTTTCGGCTCTGATCCGTCTGCTGCGGGGCAACGACGAGGCGAAGGCCGGTTGACCCACCTTTGCCGGCGGTTTTCCGCCCGTTTACCCGGGCGGAAAGTGGCCGTTGCTGCTTGTGGATAGAAATACCGTTTGTTTTCAATGTGTTGTTAGAATTATGTCGGGTCCATGAAAATCCCTGTTGACGTGTTCGGGGATGGGGGTCTATAAGCCCGATCACTGACGAGGGCGGCGGCGCTGCTGGCGACGACGACCTTCGCTCTAGAGTTTCCTGGATTGGCTGA
>NZ_JBIVYF010000006.1:0-460916 GCF_044769565.1 Ensifer sp. NPDC090286
CTAGAGCGAAGGTCGTCGTCGCCAGCAGCGCCGCCGCCCTCGTCAGTGATCGGGCTTATAGACCCCCATCCCCGAACACGTCAACAGGGATTTTCGGAAAAAAAGACAGATTTCTGACAAAGCCCACAAACGCAGGGCTTTGCGCCCCCAAAAAACTTTTGCCCCCTCCCCCGGGCCTGTGGAGACACAATTTGGCCCTACCTTTTTCACAATCCGCCTATCTAAGCGAAAACGAAGATGCGTCGCGGATGCGGGCGCGCGGACGGGCTTGGATATATAGGATATCGCCCTTGCCGCTTCCGCGCGTGATTTGACTCCGCCGCGTGAAAGATGCACACCTTCGCGCAACGTATCGCAGGCAAGAATACGGTTTAGAGAAATCGGGGACTCTCAGTTCGGCATGATCACCGACAAGAACATGGTCAGGTCGCTTGGCGACCAGCCACCGATCCTGGCGCATGGCCGGCGCGCGCCCGACAGGCGCGAGATCTCGCTGCGCTGGCTATCGGGTACCTTCCTGACGGGGATCACCTCGAGCCTCCTGATGGGTGTCGCGCTTTTTGCAGCGCTTGACGGACGCCAGCAGCTGGCAATCCCGGCCGAAGCCTACGCCGCGCTCGATGCCGGTTCGAACGGCGACGAGCAGGCAACCGCCGTTCGCGGCGGTCGCATCCTGTCGCCGAAGCTCGTTGCCAAGCCGGCCGACAAGACGATCATGGAAGTCTCGACGATGACCCATGACGGCGAGAAGGAAGTGGTGCGCAAGCAGCCCTTCGTTCACGTCAAGATGGCGCTCGCCGCCAATCATCAGGCCTCGGAAAGCTATCCGGACTTCGATCCTCTGGCGATCTTCTCGACGGAAGAGGCAGATGAAGAGTCCCCCGTTTCGCGAACCGGCACGCTTTACGGCTCGAATGTCGATTCCGAAGTGGCGCTGAAAACCGTCGACTTCCCGCTGCGTGGCGGCGCCACCTTTGACAGCTCGATGTCGCTCGAAGAGGTCGAGGAAAATGTCCGCACCAACGGCTCTGTCCTGACCGAAGGCAGCACCCAGGTCGCCTCGCTCTATTATGTCGACCCGCAGCGCTTCGCTTCGGAAAATGACGGGCTCGATCTTCTCCAGGGCCTGACCGCCCGCATCGTCGAGCAGAACAAGAGCGACGCCGCCTACGAGACGATCGACGAAGAAACCACCGAATACGCCGACGACATCATCCCGGTGCGGCGCCAGACCGACATCGCGACCGTGATGAGCAGCGCCGGCTATACCAAAGCGCAGGCCGAAGACGCCGCCGGCTATCTCGGCCAGGCGCTCGGCGCCAGCGAACTTTCCGAAGGCGATGTCCTGCGCATCGGCATCATTCAGAACGGCGAGACGCAGAAGGGTCAGGACGCACGCATCGTGCGGGCCACAATCTATTCGCGCAACCGGCATGTGCTGACGATGGCGGTCGATGACAAGGGCCGCTTCGTGCCCGGCGCCGAGCCGCCGAGACTTGACGCGGTCGCCACCGCCTTCGACGACAACGGCGCGCCGGTCATGACCAGCAGCCACGATCTGCCGCGGGTCTATGACGGGATCTACCGGGCGGCACTCTCCTACGGCATGAACGCCGACATGGTCGGCCTCGTCGTCAAGCTGCTCGCCAGCAATGTCGATTTCCAGGCGCAACTGAAGCCGACGGACTCGCTCGAAGCCTTCTTCTCCGTGACCGACGAACGCGGCATGGCGACGGAGGATTCCGAACTCCTGTATGTTCGCGCCAAGTTCGGCGATGCCGTTACCGCCTTCTACCGGTTCCAGGATCCGAGCGACAACACGATCGACTATTTCGACCAGGACGGCAAAAGCATCCGCCAGTTCCTGTTGCGCAACCCCGTGCCGAACGGCCACTTCCGCTCGGGCTTCGGTATGCGCCGCCATCCGATCCTCGGCTTCTCGCGCATGCACACCGGCGTCGACTGGGCAGCCCCGCGCGGCACGCCGATCATCGCCGCCGGCGGCGGTGTCGTCGAAAAGGCAGGCTGGGATTCCGGCGGTTATGGCAACCAGACGCTGATCCGCCATGCCAACGGCTACGTGTCCTCCTATAACCACCAGAGCGCGATCGCCAAGAACGTCAAGGTGGGCAACAAGGTCGTCCAGGGCCAGGTGATCGGCTGGGTCGGCACAACAGGCCTTTCGACCGGACCGCACCTGCACTACGAGCTCATCGTCAACGGCAACAAGGTCGATCCCTTGCGCATCCGCCTGCCCGGCGGCAAGTCGCTTTCCGGCGATGCGATGGCGAAGTTCGAGAAGGAACGCGACCGCATCGACGAATTGCTGAACAAGGACGGCACGGGCGCAGAGGTCGCGAGCAACTAACCGCTCCTCCCCTCCCCTTCTCGAAAATCGGCACAAACGAAAAGGCCGCCCCGAAGGGCGGCCTCTTGATTTGAGCGCTGCTGGACTTAGGCGGCTTCCTTGTCCGGTCCCAACCCGCGCTTGAAGTTGAGGCGATCCGAGCCCGAGAGCACCTTGACGGTCGAACCATCCGGGAACTCGCCCTGCAGGATCTTCTCGGCGAGCGGATCCTGCACGAACTTCTGGATCGTCCGCTTCAGCGGACGGGCACCATAGGCCGGATCGTAGCCCTTGTCGGCCAGGAACGCGCGGGCATCGTCGTCGAGCTCCAGCGTGATCTTGCGCTCGGCAAGCAGCTTGCGCAGCCTTTCGAGCTGGATATCGACGATCGCACCCATTTCCGAGCGGCGCAGCCGGTGGAACAGGATGATCTCGTCCACGCGGTTCAGGAACTCCGGCCGGAAGGCGGACTTCACCACCTCCATCACCTGGTCGCGAACCACATCGCTGTCCTCGTTTTCGCCAAGCCCGACCAGATATTCCGCGCCGAGGTTCGAGGTCATGATGATCATCGTGTTACGGAAGTCGACGGTGCGACCCTGACCATCGGTCAGGCGGCCGTCGTCGAGCACCTGCAGCAACACGTTGAAGACATCCGGATGCGCCTTCTCGATCTCGTCGAACAGCACGACCTGATAGGGCCGGCGCCGAACGGCTTCGGTCAGCGCACCGCCTTCCTCGTAACCGACATAGCCCGGAGGCGCGCCGATCAGTCGAGCGACGGAGTGCTTCTCCATGTATTCCGACATGTCGACCCGCAGCAGCGCGGTTTCGTCGTCGAAGAGGAACCGGGCAAGCGCCTTGGTCAGCTCGGTCTTGCCGACACCAGTCGGACCCAGGAAGATGAACGAGCCGATCGGCCTGTTCGGATCCTGAAGGCCGGCGCGCGAACGCCGGACGGCACGGGAAACCGCCTGCACGGCGTCACCCTGGCCGACAACCCACTTCGCCAGTTCGTCTTCCATGCGAAGCAGCTTGTCGCGCTCGCCTTCCAACATCTTGTCGACCGGAATGCCGGTCCAACGCGAAACCACATGCGCGATGTTGTCGGGGGTCACAACCTCCTGCACCATCGGGTTGGCATTGGCGTTCTCCTGGCTTTCGGCGTCCGAGAGCTCCTTTTCCAGCTTCGGGATGACACCGTAGGTCAGTTCGCCGGCACGCTGGAACTCGCCCTTGCGCTGGACGATCGCCAGTTCGTTGCGGGCTTCGTCGAGCTGCTTCTTGAGATCGGCGGCACGCCCGAGCTTCTGCTTTTCCGCCTGCCAGCGGGCCGTCAGCGCGGATGCCTGCTCTTCGAGGGAAGCCAGATCAAATTCGAGCTTCTCCAGCCGATCCTTCGACGAGACGTCGGTTTCCTTCTTCAGGGCTTCGCGCTCGATCTTCAGCTGGATGATGCGACGATCGAGCTCGTCAAGCTCTTCGGGCTTGGAATCCACCTGCATGCGCAGCCGCGAGGCGGCTTCGTCCATCAGATCGATCGCCTTGTCCGGCAGGAACCGGTCGGTGATGTAGCGGTTCGAAAGGGTCGCGGCGGCAACCAGGGCGGAATCCGAGATCCGGACCTTGTGGTGCTGCTCGTACTTTTCCTTCAGACCGCGCAGGATCGAGATCGTGTCCTCGACCGTCGGCTCCTCAACCATGACCGGCTGGAAGCGACGGGCAAGGGCCGCATCCTTTTCGACATGCTTGCGGTATTCGTCGAGCGTGGTCGCCCCAACGCAATGCAGCTCACCGCGCGCCAGCGCCGGCTTCAAAAGGTTGGAGGCGTCCATGGCGCCATCGGCCTTGCCGGCCCCGACCAGCGTGTGCATCTCGTCGATGAACAGGATGATCTCGCCGTTTTCGGCCTGCACCTCGTTGAGCACGGCCTTCAGCCGTTCCTCGAACTCGCCGCGGAACTTCGCGCCGGCAATCAGAGCGCCCAGATCGAGCGCCATCAGCCGCTTGTCCTTGAGGCTTTCCGGCACGTCGCCATTGACGATGCGCAGCGCCAGGCCCTCAGCGATCGCGGTCTTGCCGACGCCGGGCTCACCGATCAGAACCGGATTGTTCTTGGTGCGGCGCGACAGCACCTGGATGGTACGGCGGATCTCGTCGTCGCGGCCGATGACGGGGTCGAGCTTGCCCTCACGCGCATCGGCCGTCAGGTCGCGTGCATACTTCTTCAGACTGTCGAAACCCTGCTCGGCATTGGCGCTGTCGGCGGTGCGGCCCTTGCGGATGTCATTGATCACCTGGTTGAGCTTGGTCGGCGTGACGCCGGCCTTCTTCAGCACATCGGCGGTGGCAGCCGAGCTTTCGATCGCCAGCGCCAGCAACAGGCGCTCGACGGTGACGAAGCTGTCGCCGGCCTTCTTGGCTGCGTCTTCGGCACTCGAAAACACCCGCGCGAGCGGCTGCGACAGATAGACGGAACCGTTGCCGCCGGAAACCTTGGGGAGCTTTGCCAGTGCTGCGTCATTGCCGGCACGCGCTTCGCGGGCATCACCACCGGCCCGCTCGATCAGCGAGGCGGCCATGCCCTGGTCGTCATCGAGCAGTACCTTCAGCACATGCTCGGGCGTGAATTGCTGGTGTCCTTGCGCCAGCGCATAGGTCTGTGCCGACTGCAGAAAACCGCGCACGCGCTCGGAATATTTTTCGATATTCATACTCTACCTCCATATCCCGGCAGGCCCATCATGGCACCCGTCGGTGTTTCAGGATCAGGCTCCCGCATTCGGCAAGCCTGTCAGTATGGCGCGATCCCCGCTTTGCGTCGGATCAACGCGTCCGAAGCGAATATGGGGCAGCGATTTTGGAAATTAAAGAGCCTCGCGACGCTCCTGAGACGGAAATCTGCAACCACGAGGCGGCCGCGCACCGAAAGGGTAACGCGGCCGCCGGATTGCCTATGCCGCGGGCGTCCGCTCGGCAAAGGTCGCGCCGAAATCCTTCATCCGCCGCACGTAGTAGGCCGGGTCGATCAGGACCTCCGGCAGATAGAGCCCGGGCGCCGGGGCCGCCCCGCCCTCAAGGCCGAGCATGCGCTCGACCGCAAGGGCGACGCCAAGGGCCGTCAACGGCGCCTGGCCCTGAGGGTGCACGATCTCGTACCGACGGTCGAGCGGCTCGCCATGCTTGTTGCGGCCCTTGATATCGATGGCGATCTCGGTCGAGAACGGCTCGCCGCGCCGTCTGCTCGCGGAGACGCTGTAAGCAAGATCCAGCCTGATATCGCTGGCGTTGGTGCGGGCCGAAAGCGCCATGACGTCGAAGGGCGAATAGGCGGTCGCTTCGAGTTCGACACCGTCAACGCTTCTGAAGCGCGCCTTGGAATCCTCGCCGCCGGCCCAGTGGAACTTGCCATCCGTGACGGTCAAGGCCGCGGGCGCGAGACCGGTGATGCGGTTGTAATCGGCAAGCGCTGCCGGCCCGCCCATGTCCTCTTCGTCGAGCAGGACCCCGATGCGGATCGCGTCGATCGCCTCATAGGCTTTGGCAAAGTCGAGGATCGGGAAGATCGCAGCACCTGCAAGCCAGTGACTGGCGAGCAGGATCGGCGCGCTGTCCGGCGCGTGGATGTACTGCGCCATCTCCGGACCGACCTCGAAGGTGCCGCTCGAGAGGCTGATATAGGGGATGCCGTGGCGCTGGGCGTAGCGCATCGAACTCAGTTTTTCGTCTTTCAGGAAGATGACGACCGCACTGAAGCGGCGCTCGGCGCCGAGGCCGAGATCCGGTCGCCCAAGGTCAACACTGACCCCGATTGCATCGCCAACCTCGCGCGCGACCGCTTCGGCCTTGCCAAGATCGCGACCACCGATCGCGATCGGCAGCGCCGGGTGCAGACGACGAATGATCTTTGCGGCCTGCGACCCGACGACCCCGGAACCGCCGATGATCAAAACGGGCAGAAACTTGCTCGACATCTTCCTATCTCCTAAACGAGAGGTAAGCGGCACCTACCAAACTTACCATTAGTAACTTACTACTGGTAAGTAAGATGCCGAAGGCCACTTTCAAGAGGCGTGAGCCGACGCGAAAAGAGGATTATGACCGATGAGCCGGACGAAGGGCCGAAAGCTTGCCAAGCCGGAGCGACGCGCCCAGTTGCTCGAGACCGCAAGGGAGATCCTGCGCGAACGGGGCGCCGACGCCCTGACGCTTGGCCATCTCGCCGAAAGCGCCGGCGTCAGCAAGCCGATTGCCTACGAACACTTCGGCACGCGCGAGGGGCTTTTGATCGCCCTCTCCCAGGAAATCGAAGACCGGCACACCGAGAAACTGAGGGTGGCGCTGGAGGGGGCATCCAGTCGGCTCGATGCGGTCGCCGACATCATCAGTTCGGTCTACATCGACTGTGCGGTCGAAAGCGGCGAGGAATGGCAGGCGATCTCCGGCGCGCTGCGCGGCAATGCCGACATGATCGCCACACAGCAACAGCAGGTCGACGACTACGTCGCCATGATCAAGACCGCCCTCTCCCCCTTCTCGGAAATCGCTGAAGACGATCTGAGGCTTCGCTGCACCGGTATCGCCGGCGCGGCCGAAGCAATCGGCCGCGAGCTGATCCGTGGGCGCACAAGCGAGACGGCCGCGAGCAGCAACCTTGCTGCGCTCATCGTCGACAGTGCCAAGAGTTGACCAGCACAAAGGCTGATCAGCGGTGGCCGGACAAAGAAAAACCCGGCCGCTAAGGGCCGGGTTTTTGGTGCCTGCACTGGACAGGCTGAGGATTGCGACTTCGCTTATTCGGAAGCGGCGAGAGCCGGTGCTTCCGGAGCGTCATCACCCGACGGCTGAGCCTCGTCGGCGGCACCTTCGGCGGCGCTGCGGCGCGGACGGCGCGGACGCGGCGTGTTGCGGCGGCGCGAAGCGGCGCGGCCGGAAGCGGCCGGTGCCTCTTCTTCCATCGCGACTTCGGCCGGCGTGCCTTCGATCACCGGCTGCGGGCCGGTACCGTCGATGACAGGCTGCGGCTCGGAAACCGGCGCAGCGGCTGCGGCAACCGGAGCCGGCATATCGTCTACATAGCCCTGATCCAGATCGTCCTGGTCCTGGTCGGCGCCATCGTGGCCGCGGAAGTCCTGACGGTCGTCACGCTGGAAACGGTCCTGCATCTGCGCCTGTGCGGCAGCGATGATGCGGTTGTAATGCTCGGCGTGCTGCAGGTAGTTTTCCGCCATGACCCGGTCGCCGGAGCTCTGGGCGTCGCGCGCAAGTGCAGAATACTTCTCGGCGATGTGCTGGGCCGTACCGCGAATCTTCACATCCGGACCGGAGCTGTCGTAGGTCCGCGTCAGCGGGTTCGAGCCCTTGCGGTTGTGGTTGTTGTTATTACCATTGTTGTTGTTATTGTTGTTGTTATTCCGCCCGCGGCCGCGCTTGTTTTGCTGTCCTGGCCTCATAGTACATTCACCCGAATTCTCTTGATAATGATGATCATGTGGTTTCGTCTTCCGGCCGGATCCGTTCACGCCCGACAGAACACGCGCCGTTGTGCTCGCACAATGGCGGCTTCGGCGCCGACTGACGTCAAATTAACAGGTACCCGCACAAGGCACTGTTGAACCCTAGCAACTCTTTCTTGAGAGCAATCCCCGTGGCCAGGTCATACCGGAACGAATCTTAGGTCCATGACCTTCTGCCCAGTGCGCGGGCAAACTAGCCCGCTTCCTCTGGGATTCCAAGCCCTTTCTTTGCCTCTGCAAGAAAGAAGATGCGCCAGTGCAGCATTTTTTCAACGGTTTGTGTCGCGTTCGAAGATCAGGACGCGGTCATTGCCGCCGAGATCCTTCGCCTCTTCACGCAGACGGAATTTTTCGGCGTAAAACAACGCCGTTACCGCCTCTTTCTGGTCGAAACCGATTTCCAAGCCTATCACGCCGTTTGTCTCAAGATGATGACCAGCTTGAGAAGCGATGGCGCGATAGGCATCTAGCCCATCTTCTCCGCCATCAAGCGCTGCGGCCGGGTCGTGAAGTCTCACCTCCGGCTCAAGCTCTTCGACCACACTGGACCGGATATACGGCGGATTTGAGACGATGACGTCGAAGCGACCATCCACCTTTTCGTACCAGTTGCTGAGCAGGGGCCGAAATCGATCCGCAAGTCCGAGAGCGGCGGCATTTGCCGTCGCCGTCGCCAGCGCGTCTCCGGATATATCGGTCGCCGTGCCCCTGGCTTCAAGAACCTCAGACAGAAGCGCGAGACAAATCGCGCCCGTGCCTGTGCCGAGATCGATGATCTCGCACCCTCCCTTTCGCGCCACCACCGCGCGCAGATAAGGGATCATGCGATCGACCAGGGTTTCGGTGTCCGGGCGCGGCTCCAGCGTTTCCTTCGACAGCTTCAGCGGAAGGCCGAAGAACTCGCGCTCACCGAGGATGCGATAGACCGGCTCGCGCGCCAGCCGGCGGGTAACCGCAGCCCGGATCCGCTGGGCATCCTCATCCGAAACCGGGTCCCTGCCCCGCGACACGACCGCGCTCAGCGACAGGTCGAGCAGGCCCGAGATCAGATGCCGGACGTCGAGCGCCGCGTGTTCGATGCCGCCCGCCTGCAGGCGATCGCGACTTTCGGCAACCAGGCTCGCGAGCGTCTCGGCCATCGCTTAGCCCCGCTGCTCGCCGAGCTGCGCCAGTTGGCTTGCCTGGTAGTCGGCAAGCAGCGCATCGACGACTTCGTCGATTTCGCCCATCATCATCCGGTCGAGCTTGTAGAGCGTCAGGTTGATGCGGTGGTCGGTCAGCCGCCCCTGCGGGAAGTTGTAGGTGCGGATGCGTTCGGAGCGGTCGCCCGATCCTACCTGGCTCTTCCGGTCGGCCGAGCGTTCGCTGTCGGCGCGCTGGCGCTCCATGTCGTAGAGGCGCGAGCGCAGCACCTGCATCGCCTTCGCACGGTTCTGGTGCTGCGACTTTTCCGAGCTGGTGACGACGAGCCCGGTCGGCAAGTGTGTGATGCGTACGGCCGAGTCCGTCGTGTTGACGTGCTGTCCGCCGGCGCCCGACGAGCGCATCGTGTCGATGCGGATGTCCTCGGGCCGGATCTCGATATCGATGTCCTCGGCCTCTGGCAGCACCGCGACGGTTGCTGCCGAGGTATGAATGCGACCGCTCGCCTCCGTCTCCGGCACGCGCTGCACCCGGTGCACGCCGGATTCGAACTTCAGCCGGGCAAACACGCCGCGCCCGGAAACGGTCGCAATGATTTCCTTGAAACCGCCGGCTTCGCCTTCGCTCGACGACAGCACTTCGACCTTCCACCCCTTGCCCGCCGCATAGCGCTCGTACATCCGGAACAGGTCGCCGGCAAACAGCGCCGCCTCGGAACCGCCGGTTCCGGCGCGGATTTCAAGGATCGCGCTCTTTTCGTCGGCCGCGTCCTTCGGCAGGAGCAGGATCTGGATTTCCTGTTCCAGCCCCTCGATCGCCGCTTGGACCTCAGGCTTTTCCATTTCGGCGAGGTCACGCATCTCGCGGTCGGTCGATTTGTCGGCGAGCATGGCGGTGATGTCGGCAAGCTCCGCCGTCGCCTTTTCATAGGCGCGGATCTTCGTCACCACCGGCTGCAGTTCGGAATATTCCGAGGCGAGCTTGACGTAGACGTCCGCGGCCGGGCCGGCGGACATGCGCGCCTCGATTTCGCCGAACCGCCGTTCCAGTTCGCGCATCTTTTCAACGGGAAGCTTTGCCAAGTCTCACTCCAATGCGTCTTGCCCCGGCCGGATCAGCTCCGGACGAGGGTTGCGACGCGTCACTTCAATCTAAACCGGAATGCCGTTTTCCGCGGCGAAATCCACCAGCATCTGGCGAACGGGCGTCTGATCGCGCGTATCGTCCAGTGCAGCGTTGAGCTGTGCGCCGAGCTTGGAGGCGTCAAGCGCCAGAAGCATCGCCTTGATCGGTCCGACGGCCGTCGGCGACATCGACACCGAACGGAAGCCAAGCCCGAGCAGCGCCATGGCCGAGAGCGGCTTGCTCGCCATCTCGCCGCAGAGCGTTACCGGCGTGTCGTGCCTGTCGCCGGCGCGCACGATGTCGCGCAGGATCCTGAGGAACGGGCGACCGAGCACGTCGAACCGGTCGGAGACACGGGCATTGCCACGGTCGACCGCCATCGCGAACTGGAAGAGATCGTTGGAGCCGACGGAAACGAAGTCCACCTCGGTCATCAGCTCGTCGAGTTGCCAGAGCAGCGCCGGCACTTCGAGCATGGCGCCGAACTGCAGCTTGCGCGGCAACTGTTCGCCGAGCTTCGACTGCCGTTCGATTTCCTTCTGCAACAGGTCGCGCGCGATCCTGAGTTCGGAAACCTCGGTGACCATCGGCAGCATCAGCTTGAGCTCGGCACCGGCCGCGGCACGCAGCATGGCGCGCAGCTGGGTGCGCAGCAAACCCGGCCGGTCGAGCGAAAGCCGGATGGCGCGCCAGCCGAGCGCCGGGTTTTCCTCTTCCGCCGCGCGGAAATAGGGAACCACCTTGTCGCCACCGATATCGAGCGTGCGGAAGGTCACGGGCTTGCCGCCCGTCTGCTTCAGAACGTTGCGGTAGAAGGCTTCCTGCTCCTCCGCCTTCGGCATGGTCGAGGCGATCATGAACTGCAGCTCGGTGCGGAATAGACCGATGCCTTCGGCACCCGCCTCGTTCAGGTGCGGCAGGTCGACGAGCAGGCCGGCGTTCATCTGCAGCGTGATGCGCGTACCGTCCCGGGTCAGCGGATCGACGTCCTTCAGTGCCCGGAACTGCGCCTGACGCCGCGCCCGGAAGCGAACCTTTTCCTCATAGGCGCGCTGCAGGTCGGCGAGCGGTCGCAGATGCACCTTGGCATCGTCGCCGTCGATGATGATTGCGTCGCGGTTTTCTGCCAGCGCCACGGCGCCGGTCGCCTGGCCGATGACAGGAATGCCCATGGCGCGGGCAACGATCACCACATGGCTGGTGACGGCACCTTCTTCGAGCACCAGGCCGCGCACGTTTTCGCGCGGATAGTCGAGCAGTTCGGCAGCACCCATGGCGCGCGCGACGATCACCGCGTCGTTCGGAAAGTCGCTCGCCGAAAGCTTGGCGCCGTAGCCGGAGAGCTGGCGCAGCAAGCGGTTGGCGAGGTCGTCGAAATCATGCATGCGCTCGCGCAGGTACGGATCCGTCAGGCGGATCATGCGCGCCTTGGTCTCGCTCTGCACGCGCTCGACGGCGGCCTCCGCCGTCAGGCCGTTGCGGATCGCCTCTTCGAGCTTGCGCACCCAGCCGCGGTCATGGGCGAACATACGGTAGGTTTCGAGCACGGCCCGGTGCTCGCCTTCCATCGACACCTCGCGGCGCGACAGCATGTCGTCGATCGAAATGCGCAGCGAGCCGAGCGCTTCGGCAAGTCGCTGCAGCTCCTGGTCGGTATCCTCGTTGAGGAGATTGGTGACGACGATCCTCGGCTCGTGCAGGACGACATAGCCGAGACCGATGCCTTCGCCGTAGCTGTTGCCGTCGATCGAGACGGGACGCGACAGGTCGAGTTCGAGACCGGGCTTGGTGATCTTCTTCAGCTCGCCGGTCGCCACCATTTCGGCGAGAACCATGGCGGTCGTCTCAAGCGCCTCGACCTCGTCCTCGCGGTAGTTGCGCATCGCCTTGTTCTGAACGACGAGAACGCCGAGCGCGCGGCCGGTGCGCAGGATCGGCACGCCGAGGAAGGAATGGTAGATCTCTTCGCCGGTTTCCGGGAGGTAGGTAAAGGCTGGGTGCGACTGGGCGTCGGAGAGATTGAGCGGCCGCGCCGAAGCGGCGATGGTGCCGACGAGGCCCTGCCCCATCTTCAATTGCGCCAGGTGAACGGCGGCCTTGTTCAGACCTTCGGTCGCATAGAGTTCGAGCACGCCGTCGGAGCGCAGCACATAGACCGAACACACTTCCGCGACCATATTCTGCGCGATCTGGCGCACGATACGGTCAAGGCGCTCCTGCGGCTCCAGCGGTTCCGCCATCAACTCGCGCAACCGCTTGAGGAGAACGCGCGGACCTGCGGAAAGGTCTCTCATCGCGTGGGGTCTCCCGAAATAGAGATGACGGCTTTGACGAGATCCGCGGCAACAACACCGCGAATCCCAAATCGGTCGTCTGTCGATTAACTCTTATCGAGACCGTAAGCGGAATGCAAAGTGCGAACTGCCAATTCCGCATAGGGTCCGTCGATCAGAATCGAAATCTTGATCTCGGAAGTTGTGATGGCCTTGATGTTGATGCCCTTGTCGGCAAGAGCGCGGAAGGCCGAAGCTGCTACACCGGCGTGGCTGCGCATGCCGATGCCGATGACCGAGACCTTGACGAGGCCGGCCTCGGATTGGACGACGTCATAGCCGATCTTGTCCTTGTTGTCGCCGAGCACCTTCAGCGCCTTGTCGACGTCGCCGGAGGGAACCGTGAAGGTCATGTCGGTCTTCGAACCGTCCTCGGAGATGTTCTGGACGATCATGTCGACGTTGATATGGGCTTCAGCCAGCGGGCCGAAGATCGCGGCGGAGACGCCCGGCCGGTCGGCGAGACGGCGCAGCGAAATCTGGGCTTCATCCTTGGCATAGGCAATGCCGGTTACGACTTCCTGTTCCACGATCTCATCCTCATCACAAATCAACGTACCGGGCGGATTGAGAAGGTCACCCATGCCCGGCGCATCGGGATCTTCGAAAGACGAACGCACGAAGGTGCGGACCTTGTGCACCATGGCGAGCTCGACCGAGCGCACCTGCAGCACCTTGGCGCCGAGCGATGCCATTTCCAGCATTTCCTCGAACGCGATTTTCTTCAGCCGCCGCGCCTTCGGCTCGATGCGCGGGTCGGTCGTGTAGACGCCATCGACGTCGGTGTAGATGTCGCAACGGTCTGCCTTGACGCCGGCGGCAATCGCAACGGCCGAGGTGTCGGAGCCGCCGCGACCAAGGGTGGCGACGCGGTTGTCGGGCCCAAGTCCCTGGAAGCCGGCAATGACGGCGACCTGGCCCTCACCCATGCGGCGGACGAGTTCCGCACCGTCGATATCGAGAATGCGGGCGGCGCCATGGGCATTGTCGGTGCGGATCGGGATCTGCCAGCCCTGCCAGGAACGGGCGTTGATGCCCATCGACTGCAGCGCGATCGCCAGCAGGCCGGAGGTCACCTGTTCGCCGGACGCGACGATCGCGTCGTACTCGCGCGCATCGTAGAAGGGCGAGTTGGCGCCGGTTGCCTTCGGCATGTTCTGCACCCAGCCGACCAACTCGTTGGTCTTGCCGGACATGGCGGAAACGACGACGGCAACTTCGTGGCCGGCATCGACTTCGCGTTTCACATGGCGGGCAACATTGTGAATGCGGTCCAAATCAGCGACGGACGTTCCGCCGAATTTCATCACGATGCGTGCCATGTGCCTCTACCGGTACCCAATTTGCGCGCGTGGGGCGCGCGTGACAGGAAAGCCCCCGCCGGCGCCCGACGGTCAAAAAGCTTGGGAGACTTCTCGGACATCGGCAGTCACCGCTTCGGGGAGCGGAAAGTCGCGGCGTCTCTTAGCGGATCAGGGGCTCGCGCGCAATGGCAAGACGGCAGGAATAAGGCATCGCAATGCCGACGGAAACATGTGCGGCGAGCGCATGCGCCACTTGCAATTGCAGCCGTGGTGGCTAGGCTGCCGCTAAGGGATCAAGGGGGCAGACATGCAGACACGTCGCATAGCCGCAACCGGACGCGCCGCCGCGCATCTTGCCGGCGCATTTTCGCTGGCGCTGCTCTATTCGACGGCAGCGGGCGCTGCCGATTTCGACGCCGAGCGCATGGCGCCTGAGAGCGACTGGACAGTGATTGTCAGCCCCTATGTCTGGGCCGCCAGCCTGAAGGGCGACGCTTCTCTTGCCGGCTTCGACACGGATGTAGATGTGCCGTTCAAAGACACGCTCGACCATCTCGACCTGGCGCTTATGGGCAATATTGAGCTGACCAACGGTCAATGGGGCGTCTATTTCGATGGCCAGTATGTGCGCACCAGCCAGGACGAAGAGCTGCTATCCCACGAGATCGGCCTCGATATCAAGATGACGACGCTGGCCGCGGGCGCGTTCTATCAGATCTACGAGCAGGAGCTTGGCGGCAACACCGCCTTCGGCAAGCCGAGGACGTTCTCGATCGAGCCGACGGTCGGTCTGCGTTGGACGAAGCTCGAGGCCGACGTCTCCGTGCTTGGCTTCAATGCGACAAAGAGCGCCGACTGGACCGACCCCTTCGTCGGCGTGCGCGTCAAGGCGGATCTCAGCGAGCGCTGGAACCTCGCGGCCGAGGCCGACATCGGCGGCTTCGACGTCGGCTCCAAGCTCAGCGTCAACGCCCAGGCCTATCTCGGTTATCGCACCGAAATGTTCGGCCAGCCGACGATCCTGCGCGCCGGCTACCGGCTGCTCTACCAGGACTATGAAAGCGACGATTTCACCGGAGCCAACAAGTTCCGTTGGGACGTGAACCAACATGGCCCGGTCATCGGGTTCTCCATGCTGTTTTAGAAAGACCTGATCCGCACTCGACCTGCAAAGGAGAATGCCGTGACGTTTATCGGAAAGTCCGCCCGTACGATTGCTTCAGCGACACTCGCCAGCCTTCTCGTCCTTGCCCAGACCAGCGCCGAGGCCTGCACGCGCTTCGTCTATCTCGGTCCCAACGACAACATCATCACAGCCCGTTCCATGGACTGGAAAAGCGATGTGGCAACCAATCTCTGGGTGCTTCCCCGCGGTATCGAGCGCAATGGCCAGACCGGACCCAATTCGTTCAAATGGACGGCGAAATACGGCAGCCTGATTGCGACCGGCTACGACGTCTCGACCACCGACGGCGTCAACGAGGTCGGCCTCAACGTCAATCTGCTGTGGCTGGTGGAATCCGAGTATCCGAAGTTCGACGAAAAGTCGAAACCCGGACTGACGATCGCCGCCTGGGGGCAGTATGTGCTGGACAGCTTCGAGACGGTCGCAGAAGCGGTCGCAGCACTCGAAAAGGAACCCTTCACGATCGTCACCGACAACGTGCCCGGCGAGACCCGTCTGACGACGCTGCATCTTTCGATCTCCGACAAGACGGGCGACAGCGCCATCGTCGAGTATATCGGCGGCAAACAGGTCATCCATCACGACCGCAAGTATCAGGTGATGACCAATTCGCCGACCTTCGACGAACAGCTCGCGTTGAACACCTATTGGAAGCAGATCGGCGGCACGGTGATGCTGCCGGGCACGAACCGGGCCTCCGACCGGTTTGCCCGCGCGTCGTTCTATGTCAACGCCATTCCCAAGGACGAGAACCCCGACCGCGCGCTCGCCAGCGTCTTCAGCGTCATCCGCAACGCGTCCGTGCCCTACGGCCTCAACACGCCGGAAGAACCGAATATCTCTTCGACCCGGTGGCGCATCGTCGTCGATCACAAGCGCCTGCTCTACTTCTTCGAATCGGCGCTGACCCCGAACACCTTCTGGGTTGATCTGAAGAAGATCGATTTCACCAAGGAAACCGGCAAGGTGATGAAGCTCGACCTCGGCGACAACCAGGATCACACCTACTCGGGCGACGCGACCGGCAACTTCAAGCCTTCGGAGCCGTTCAAGTTCCTTGGCCTGCAGATGTAGTTCCAAGCAATGGGATTTTGCCGAACGGTGTGATCTGACAACATCGTAAAGTTTCGGGGCGAGTTGTGCGCGACATCAAAAAACAACTTGTGACATCACTCAAATGACCATAACTTAATGGTCAAACTGAGTGGGGTAAGATGAGCGACTTTCGAGATATTGTATTTGGGCTGATCTCTGCCGAAGCCGAACGATCAAAATATCCTGACCTGCTAATAAATGGACACATTGATTACAAAGCATCCGGCGACGTAGCCTTACATGGGGATAAGTACCTATTCCTAGGCTACAAAGGGGCCGGAAAATCTTCAATTGGCGAACGCACGTTGCTCACCGCCAACGATCAATACGATCGTGAAGTGAAACTTGTGTCTCTTGCTGATTTTCCTTTTACACCATTCTCAAAAATAATACGAGGCGACCTCGAACCGGAAGCGAAGTATCCACTGGCATGGTCATGGATACTTCTCGTCTACATTCTCGAATCGTTTGCCAGGGATGAAGCGCTCTTTCACCCAGATATGCCGATACTACGTGACGCGATTTCGGCGTTTCGACAGATGGGGTTGTCACCGGCCGCAGAACCTGGTGCCATTGTTAGAGCTAGCGCCAAGAATAGCTTCACATTATCGCTACCGGGAAAACTCGCTGAGTATAGCTGGTCCGGATCAGCGACCAAGCCTGCATCTGACATACCTGATTTCGTTGAATCTCTGAAGGAGGTCATTAGACACACTAGAAGCAAGACAAAACATTACTTAATAATAGACGGACTCGACGACATATTAACAACAAGAGAAGTGCAATACAAATCACTAGGAGCATTAATATTTGAAGTAGCAAGGCTGAATTCCGAATTCTCTAAATACGGAGTACCGGCAAAGATAATATTGCTGTGCAGAACTGATTTATTCGAGCGAATTCCAGGCGCAAATAAAAATAAAATTCGACACGATTACTCAGTAGAGCTTGATTGGTACCACGACCCGCAGAACCCAGACAGCTCACTTCTTGTCGAAGCAGCAAAGCTTAGAGCGAATAGAAGTTTGGGTCTTGGGGTAACTCTCTTCGGTGATCTCATCCCACGAAACATTGGAGGAGAGAACACTCAGAAACAATTGCTGGATATGACACGGCATACGCCGCGAGACTTTCTGCAACTACTAACTCATGTCCAGCAGTACTGCTCGTCTCCTCGCGTAAGTTCTGAGGCCCTAAAGGCAGGCATGAGAGACTACTCGATCAAATACTTCCTCCCAGAAATTCAGGATGAACTAAGTGGATACGCCACCCCTGAAGAAATAAATAGGATGATCGGAGCCCTTGGACGAGTAAGGAAACGTGATTTCAAGCTCACAGAATTAGTGTCAGCAGCACAAAACTCCGTAAAACCTCTTGAAGAGGCAAGGATTTATGAAATCGCGGAAGCACTTTTCAATTGTAGCGCTTTAGGCAATATTCAACACCGCCCCGGAGGCACAACATTTTACACATTTAAGTATCGAAATCGGCACTCCGCGTTTAACGAAGGAGAGCAAATAATGCTACACCGGGGCCTTTGGAAGGCACTGAATCTGCAGTAAAGCAGCATGCATTGTGGCGCGATATCAGTAAACTAAAATACCGCCAGACGACTTGCGCAGTTGTTGCGTACTAGCAGTGCTTTGTGTTATTCACGTCCCGCAACTTGAGTTCCAGAAGGGGGGGCTGCGCGTGATGACATTTTTCTGGCAACACCGTCAGTTTGGCCCCGTCCAAGCCCTGCAGATGCGTTTGCAGGGCTGACCAGATACCCTTTCGGCTCGTTGCGAGCCCTATCCCTGGTCTGCCCAGAGTGATGCAGTGCGAAACCGTTCCGGTTTGAACGCATGCATCGTCTTCCAATACCGAGCCGACGTGGCCCGAGCACAGCGTTTTGCTGTCGCGGGAACAACCATCCGCCAACCACGGCATGATTTTGCCGCCCCGGATGTCCAGCCGTCGCTCGTGCAGTCCAGAGAACGACCATGGCCTTGATCAACATCCGCAACCTCGGCGTCAGCCTGAGTGCACCGCTTTTTTCCAACCTCAACCTCTCGGTTGCCCCCGGTGACCGCATCGGCGTCGTCGCAGCCAACGGGCGCGGCAAGTCGACTCTGCTCAAATCGATCGCTGGTTCCTTCGACCCAACCGCCGGCGAAATCACCCGCTCGCGCGGCCTAACGGTCGGCCACGTCGAGCAGAACGTGCCTGCGTCCCTTTTGCCTCTCTCCTTCCACGACGCGGTTCTCTCAGCGCTCCCGACAGACCAGGCGGAAAACGAAAGCTGGCGCGTCGATATCGTGCTCGATTCCCTCGATGTGCCGGAGGTTCTACGGGCGCGCGCCGTCTCGCAGTTGAGCGGCGGCTGGCAGCGGCTGATGCTGCTTGCCCGCGTCTGGGTCAGCGAGCCGGACGCCCTGCTTCTGGACGAGCCGACCAACCATCTCGATCTCGCCAAGATCGGCCGGCTAGAGGCGTGGCTGAATGCGCTGCCACGCGACGTGCCGGTGCTAGTTGCCAGCCACGACCGCGCCTTTCTGGACGCCACCACCAACCGCACGCTGTTCCTCAGACCAGAGCAATCGCCGATCTTCGCGCTCCCCTATTCAAGGGCGCGCGCCGCTCTCGATGAGGTGGACGCATCGGAGGAGCGGCGTTACCAGCGCGACATGAAGGTGGCCCAGCAGCTGCGTCGCCAGGCCGCCAAGCTGAACAACATCGGCATCAACTCCGGTAGCGACCTGCTCACGATAAAGACGAAGCAGTTGAAACAGCGCGCAGAACGGCTGGAGGATGCCGCAAAGCCTGCGCATCAGGAACGTTCCGCTGGCGCGATCCGGCTCGCCAATCGCGGCACCCACGCTAAGATCCTGGTGACGCTCGACGACGTCCAGGTCGAAACACCCGACGGCACCCCGCTTTTCCGCACCGGCAAGCGCTGGATCTGCCAGGGCGACCGCATCGTGCTGCTCGGCGAAAACGGCGCCGGCAAGACCCGCCTCGTCAACCTGATCCGCGCGGCGATCGAGGAGCCCTCCCGCGTGCCGGACACGCTGAAGGCAACGCCCTCGCTCGTGCTCGGCTACAGCGACCAGGCACTTGCCGGCCTGTCGGACGACGAGACGCCGCTTGCCGCGCTGTCCCGCCGCTTCTCGCTCGGCGATCAGCGCGCCCGTAGCCTGCTCGTCGGTGTCGGCGTCGGCATCGACATGCAGGAAAAGGCGATCGGCCGGCTCTCGGGCGGCCAGAAGGCGCGTCTTGCGATGCTGGTGCTACGGTTGAAGGAGCCCAACTTCTACCTGCTCGACGAACCGACCAACCACCTGGACATCGAGGGCCAGGAAGCGCTTGAAGCGGAGCTGCTGAGAAACGAGACGAGTTGCCTTCTCGTCTCCCACGACCGCAGCTTCGTGCGCAATGTCGGCGACCGTTTCTGGCTGATCGAAAAGCGCCGCCTTGTCGAGGTCGAGGATCCCGAGGACTTCTTCGCCGCGGCGGCTGCAGGCGACGTCGGCTGACATAACCGCAATCCTCGCAAGCGTGACGCCCGCAAAAAGCGGGCGTCATCAGTCGCAACGCCATCAGGCTGGCGGCCGCGCAATCAGGCAGGCGACCTCGCCGCTGTCGAAGCTCTCCCCCAACCGGGCCTCGACCTGCCAGCTGTGGCGAAGGGCCGCCGCCTCGAGACGCGCGCCAACGTCGTCCGCCCCCGTGGACGGCTCGTCATGGAAAAGAAAAAGGCGGCCCTCCGGCTTCAACACCCGCACCAGCGCCGCAAACTCGCGGGCGGGATCGCCCCGCGTGAACACGCCGACGCGCATGGCGAACACCTTGTCGAAGCGACGGCCACCGAGATCGAGCGAGCGAAGCTCCGCAACCCGCAAGACGGCTCGCCCGGCGGCAACGTATTCCGCATTTCGGCGTGCTGCGGCTGCCACCATCGCAGCCGATCGGTCGACCGCGACAATCTCCCCATCGACAAGCCGCTCGCAAACCTTCGTCACGGCAACGCCGTGGCCGCAGCCGACTTCGGGCAGATGATCAGACGCGCGCGGCGCGATGACGTCGACCGCCCAGTCGATCCTGTTCAACGCCATCGAATTGCCTCCTTCCCTTCTCCGAAAACTAGCACGCGTGCCGGCGTGAATCCATCCGATGCAAATATAAAACCGCTTGCAAAATTATATCAGATTTGCCACTCTTCCCGTGAGAGAGCGTGCCGTAACGGGAGAGAGAAATGCGCAAGGTCATCATGTGGGACATGGTCAGCGTTGACGGCTTCTTCGAAGCACCGGGACACGACATCGGCTGGTTCGTCTTCGAGGACGAGCTCGCCGCCTATATCGGCGAAACACAGCTTGGAACGGGCACCCTGCTTTTCGGCCGCGTGACCTATGAGATGATGGCGGCCTACTGGCCGTCGGCCGAAGGTGACATCGCGACCTTCATGAACGGCGTCGAGAAATTCGTCTTTTCGCGCACGCTGACCTCCGCCGATTGGGCAAGGACGACGCTCGTGACCGGCGACGCCGCCGAGGAAGTCAAACGATTGAAGAAGCTCGAAGGCGGCACGATCTTCATCTTCGGCAGCGCCGATTTCGCCAGCGAACTGGTCGAGAAGGGCCTCGTCGACGAATACCGCCTCGGCATCAATCCGGTACTGCTCGGCGAGGGTGTGCCCCTCTTCAAACCAAGGCTGAAGCGAACGAAACTCAAGCTGACCCACACTCGCCCTCTGGCGTCCGGTGTTGTCATCCTGCACTACCAGCCGGAAGCGAGTGCTTAGCAGGACGAGTGCCACGCAGGCGCGTGCGCCGATCTGGCCCAGCGCCACCTCTTGACTTCCTTGTCCGATCGTCCGACTTCACTGCTGCACAACTCCCTAAATCGGGATCGGTTTAGGGGTAAATGATGCAGCAGTTTGAAGTGTTGCAGCGTCCGTAGCGCGTCGTAAAAGACGCGCGGCGCTGTCAGGACGATGCAAGGAGACGGCGACATGAGCGAGACCGCACGCACGACGATCGACCAGAGCGAGGTTGACCGCTTTTCCGCCATGGCCGCGGAGTGGTGGGATCCGACCGGCAAGTTCCGGCCGCTGCACAAGTTCAATCCCGTCCGCCTCGCCTATATCCGCGACAAGGTGGCTCAGCATTTCGGCCGTGATCCCAGGAGCCCGCAGCCGCTGAAAGGCCTGCGGCTGCTCGATATCGGCTGCGGCGGCGGTCTCCTGTCGGAGCCGATGGCGCGCATGGGCGCAGACGTGCTCGGCGCCGACGCCTCCGAAAAGAACATCGGGATAGCGAAGACCCACGCGGCCGGAAGCGGGGTAGCGGTCGACTATCGCGCCGTGACAGCCGAAGCGCTGGCCCAAGCCGGCGAGAGCTTCGACATCGTCCTCAACATGGAAGTGGTCGAGCATGTCGCCGATGTCGATTTCTTCATGACCACCTGCGCCCACATGGTGCGCCCCGGCGGCCTGATGTTCGTCGCCACCATCAACCGCACGATGAAGGCGGCGGCGCTTGCCATCTTCGCCGCCGAGAACGTGCTGCGCTGGCTGCCGCGCGGCACGCACCAGTATGAAAAGCTGGTGCGTCCGGAGGAACTGGAAAAGCCGCTCGTGGCGAACGGCCTCGAAGTAACCGAGCGGACCGGCGTCTTCTTCAATCCGCTCTCCAACCAGTGGAACCTGTCCAAGGATATGGACGTCAACTACATGATCGTCGCCAAGCGGCCACTATAAGTGCTGTCGGCGGGCTCAACCGGCCTGCCGACGCTCCTGCCATTCGCGCTTCAAGAGCGCATAGACGTATTCGTCTCCCCAGACATCGTTGAACCGGTCGTTTTCGATCAGATGCGCTTCGCGGCGCATGCCGAGACGCTCGACGACACCGACCGAACCCTTGTTGAGGGCATCGAGCCGGGCAAAGATCCGGTGGAAATTCAGCGTCGAGAAGCCAAGATCGAGCGTGGCCCCCATTGCCTCGGTGGCATAGCCCTTGCCGGCAAAGGCGGGATCGAAGATGTAACCGGTCTCCGCCTGCTCCGCCGCGCCGTTGGCGAGTTTCAGCAGCACCTCTCCGATCACGGCGCCATCGTCCCGACGCTCGACGGCGAACACGGCGACATCCCCATCGTCCACAAGCTTTGGCGCCGAAGCCTTGGCGAATTTTGTCCGCGCTGCCGTTTCGTCCAACGGCTCCTGGTAGAGATAGCGATAAACCTCCGGCAGTTGGTGATAGCCAAAGTAGCTCGCGAAATCATCGGGTGCAAAAGCCCTGATGATGAGGCGATCGGTGGAAATGCGGATATCGGACAACGTCATAGGCTGAAAAACTCCCACTGCAAAACCGCCAGATGGGAAGCAAGCCGTTGTTTTTAAAGAGGCCCTCAGGCTTTTATGCAAAAGGGGGCAAGCATTTCCCGCTCGCGCGTCAGTTGACTTCGTCGGGCAGGATCGGCAGCGGCGCGACGGCAATGCCCTCTTCAAGCAGCGCCACGGCCTCTTCCGCGGTTGCCTTGCCGATCAGGCCGCGTTCTTCCGCTTCGCCGTAATGGATCTTGCGGGCCTCTTCCGGAAAGCGCTCGCCGACATCCTCGGCGTTTTCGCGCACGGACTTCACCAGCTCGCGGATCTTGGCGACCGTCTCCTTCTGCGCCTGGTCCATGATCACCGCCCGCGTCGCTTCCTTCTTGCGCGCAGTCGCGACGGAAGGCGCCATCAGTTGCTTGGCAACGGACGTCGAATTGCAGCTCGGACAGGAGACCAGCTTGCGCTCGACCTGGCGGTCGAAGTCGTCGCTCGACGAGAACCAGCCCTCGAAATCGTGGCCGTTGTCGCAGGAAAGAGTGTAGCGGATCAAGCGGCAACGCCTCCCTTCCCGGTCGGCGCCACTTCATCGAGTACGAAACTGCGGGCGTTCTTCAAGTTCGGAATCTTTGCGCGCGCCGCATGCACGGCCGCGACGTCGATATCGGCAAGCACAATCGCCTCGCCGGTCGGGCCAGCCGATGCAAGCACGCGCCCCCAGGGATCGATGATCATCGAATGGCCGAAGGTCTCGCGCCCATCCTCATGCGTGCCCCCTTGCGCGGCGGCAATGACGAAAAGGCCGTTTTCGATCGCGCGGGCCCGAAGCAGGATTTCCCAGTGCGCCTCACCGGTCTGCCGCGTGAAGGCGGCAGGCACCGACATGATCTCGGCACCGGCAACGGCCTGCTGCCGGAAAAGCTCCGGGAAGCGCACGTCGTAGCAGATGGAAAAGCCAAGCTTGCCAAGGTCGAGCTCGGCCAGGCGCGCGATGCTGCCGGGCTGATAGGCGGCACTTTCCCGCCAGCTCTCGCCGTTGTCGAGATCGACGTCGAACATATGGATCTTGTCGTAGTCGCAGATCTTCTGGCCGCTCGGGCCGAAAAGCAGGCCGCGATTGGCGATCTTGCCGTCTGCAAGCGCGATCGGCGTCGAGCCGACGTGGAGGTAGACGCCAAGTTCGCCGGCAAGCTGAGCTGCTGCCGCGGCAATGAGATCGTTGGCCTCGTCCTTCAGGATCGCGCGCAGAGCCGCCCGGTCGCGCTGGAGCGCCCCGGTCATTTCCGGCGTCTGGATATAGGTCGCGCCCTGGGCTGCCGCTTCGCGCGCAAGCCGCACCATCGTCTCCGCATTCTTGCGGGGATCGACGCCGGAACACATCTGAAGGGCTGCGGCCTTGAAAGTCATCTCGTCCAACTCCCGGCGCTCACCGCTGACAAACGGGACGTCGCCTCATGCAAGGGTGCGGTGCCTCAGGCAGCCAGCATCGCGTCGAGTTTGCCGGCGCGTTCCAGCGCGTGCAGGTCGTCGCAGCCACCGACATGAATGTCGTTGATGAAGATCTGCGGGAACGTCGTCCCACCGTGCGACTTGTCGATCATCACCTTCCGAACGCTCGGATCATAGGTGGCATCGTGCTCGAGGAAGGAAACGCCCTTGGTTTCCAGGAGTTTCTTTGCGGCCGAGCAATAGCCGCAGAACTGACGCGTATAAATGACCACCGAAGCCATGATCCTGAACCGCTCCTTTGCCGGCGCCCGTGCCGGACATCTGATTGTCATATAAGACCGGATACGGCTCTTGCAAAGGTCAAAACCGTGACCGACCTCGCCCCCGCCCGCTTCAGCGCACGGGTCGCTGCGGCAACGGTTGCGCCGGTCGTATATACATCGTCGACGAGAACCACGCTTTTCCCGCTGAGACCCGCCTTGCCGCTTTCCGAGACGGCGAAGGCGCCGCGCACGTTCTCCTCGCGGGCGCGCAGCCCCAGGCGAACCTGCGGGCTCGTGCGTCGGATGCGCTTCAAGAGATCGGGCTGGTACGGGCGACCGGAGAGCTGGGCAATCGCCCGCGCCAGCTCCGCCGACTGGTTGAACCGCCGCTTCCACAGCCGGAAGGCATGCAGCGGCACGGGAATGATCGCATCGGCGGAAGCGACGGCACCGTCGCTCGCCCGGATCATCCATGCCGCCATCATCGGCGCGAGATCCGTGCGGTCGCGATATTTCAGCCCGTGGACCAGGTCGCGGGCGACGCCCTCATGGATCGCCACCGATCTCAGCCGGTCGAAGGCAGGCGGGTTGGCGATCGCCTCCGGTGACACCGATCCGGCGCCATGGTCGACCGAAAACGGGGTGCCGAGAACATCGCAATAGGGCCGTTCGATCAGCGGCAGCGTCGCCCAGCAGGAGGCGCAGACGGCGCGATGATCGCCGACCAGCCGACCGCAGCCGCAACAGACGGGCGGAAAGACGAGATCGACGAGCCCCAGGCCAAACCGTCTCAGCATGCCCGCGCGCCACGCCTGCGGAATACGCAACCTCTCCCATGCCATGCGGTTGACTTTGTGCCTCCGAAGGTCTCTTTGCTGCCCATCGCGGAGAGACTATCGTGGAAAAAATCTTTGACCAGAGCCTCGTCGAGGCGCACCGGGCAAGGGCGCTCAGAAACGCCGATCCGAAGGCCGGTTTCCTTCTCGACATCGTGGCCGAGGAGCTCGCCGAGCGTGTCGGCGTGGTCGAGCGCCACTTCGACCGCGCACTCGAACTGCACGGCTACACCGGTGAAACGGCCCGCCAACTGATGGCGACCGGCAAGATCGACGCCATCGAGCGCGTCGAGACCGATGCCCGCTTCGGCTCGACCGAGACGCCGGTGACGATCGCCTCGCTCGAAGAAGTTCCGGCCGAACCGGAAAGCGTCAACCTGATCGTCTCGCCGCTGTCCCTGCATCTGACCAATGATACGCCGGGCGCCTTCATCCAGGTGCGACGGGCGCTGAAACCCGACGGACTGTTCCTCGCCGCCATCCCCGGCAGCGGCACGTTGCAGGAACTGCGCGAAGCACTGCTGGCCGCGGAAGCCGAGCTGACGGGCGGCGCCAGCCCGCGCGTCATTCCCTTCGCCGATGTCCGTGACGTCGGCGCGCTCCTGCAGCGCGCCGGTTTCGCCCTGCCGGTCACCGACACGGAAAACTACACGGTCCGCTACGATTCGCTGTTTGCGCTGATCCGCGACCTGCGCGCCATGGGCATGACCAGCCCGCTTTCGGCGCGCAGCCGCACGCCCGTTTCCAGGCGCTTCTTCCTCAGGGCTGCGGAAATCTACGCGGAGCGCTTCTCCGATCCGGACGGTCGCATTCGCGCAACCTTCTCGATCATCTACCTGTCCGGTTGGGCACCGCACGAGAGCCAGCAGAAGCCGTTGAAGCCGGGTTCGGCAAAACAGCGGCTTTCAACCGCTCTCGGTACGAAAGAGCAGCCGCTTTAGGGCGGCATCCACCCCCAGATCCGGTTTCAATGTTTATGCGCTTGGGAACGCTGCGGCGAGCGAGTCGTAGACATAGGTCAACGCACTGCCGATCTGGTTGGCCCCGAAGATCAGGCTGAGGGAGACGAGGGCGGCAATCAGCGCATACTCGATGGCGATGCCGCCATCCTTGCCGCGAAACAAGCGTCTAAGCGTTTCCATTCGTCCCCAGCCTGATTTCTGTTCAATCCGAAACGCAAGCCAGCACCAACGGGCCGATGGCGTTCGTTTCAGCAGCCGCTCTTGCGGCCGTCGGCATCGATAATGCAAACCGCTCCGGGCATTTCCTGAAGGACGCTGCGCCGAACCGTGTAGCGCTTCGTAGTCCCGGTCGAAGGGATGGAGCCGGTGGAAATGTTGTCGTAATCGACAGGCGTATTGGCCATGATGCGCTTGTCTGTCTTTGACGACAGCATAGGCGTCAGGATCAGCGTCAGTGCGATCACCGCTGTTCCGAACAACAGCGACAGATTGAGCACACCTGTCCGGCGGGACTGATTGTTCATCAGATCCTTTTCCTGAACCGTGTTCCAGAAATCGTCGTCCACCATCCCAGCCTCACAAACGCGCAAAATACGGCGAACGCAAGCGCCCTTCCCAAGCTTGGTTCTACCGCACTGCCTGAAATCGATACGCCGTTGCCAACGATACGTACCGAAACTGAATTGGAGCTATCTTTGCGCCAGGGAGATAAACGATCGATTAATAATCAATCAGATTTCGGGTAGGTTCAGAGCAAATCCATGAGAAACGGGATGAGCGGTTCGTCAGCCGGCGGCATCGGATAATCGCGCAAGGCCTTTGACCGGACCCACTTGATCGCCTGGCCTTCCCGCCCGGTCGCAACCCCTTCGTAGCGGCGGCAGACATAGAGCGGCATCAGGAGATGGAAGTCGTCATAGGTGTGGCTGGCGAAGGTGAGCGGCGCGAGGCACGCGACCTTGGTGCGGATGCCGAGTTCTTCCTCGAGCTCGCGGATCAGGGTTTCCTCCGGCGTCTCGCCGGCCTCGACCTTGCCGCCCGGAAACTCCCATAGGCCGGCAAGCGATTTTCCTTCCGGCCGCTGCGCAAGCAGGATGCGGCCATCGGAATCGACCAGCGCGCAGGCCGCGACAAGCACGATCTTCTTTCCGTTGGCGTCCATGGCCTCAAGCTCCCGGCGTTCTGTAGATGTAGCTGTAGACTTCGGAGAAACCGGCGCCGCGATAAAGCGCCATGGCCGCGCTGTTGTCCGCCTCCACCTGCAGCCAGGCCTTCTTGGCGCCGCGAAGGCGCGCCCAGCGCAGGCAGACGTCGAGCATTGCCTTGCCGACGCCCTGACCACGGACGCGCTCGTCCACGGCAAACTGCATGATGCCGGCAAGGTCGTTGTCCTGGACGACCAGCGCCACGGCCGTCGGCCCCGTTTCGGCATCCTCGAACAGGAAGAGGCCGCTCTCCGGCTTGATCGCATTGATGATTTCCGCCAGCGCCGCCTTGCGCTTCGGATCGCCCTTCGCAATCCCGATGCAGGCGTCGACGAAGCGGCCGACATCCTTGATCGGCAGGTGATCGATGCCGTCGCCAAACTCGCGCTCGACGAGATCGACCGTCATCACCAGGCTGCGGCTGAACGCGGTCCAGCCCTCGGCGTCCATATGGGCGACAAGCTGCGGCGGTGTCAGCGGCGTCTGGCGCACGGTCAACGGCCGGCCGTAATCGGCAAAGCGCCGGGCGGCCTTTTCGAGACGGACCGGGATGTCGCGATAGTCGGACGGATCGAGCGGATTGACGGAATTCAGCCGCTTGGAATCATGGCCAGCATTGAGCCGGATCAGCCAGCTGCCATCATATTGCACGGACGCTGCCGGCCAGGCGCGGAAACCCACGGCCTCAAGACGGCGCACGTTCGGAAGATCCACCATTGCCACTTCCCCAGCTTCGGCCTGTGCCTTGCCCGCCACGGGCCGAATATCACTCGATGTCATCTTGCTACCTCTGTACGGCCTGGCACGCCAGGCCGCTCACCATCCTGCAATCGGTGCCTCAGCTCCGGTAATCGCCGTTGATCTCGACATATTCCTTGGTCAGGTCGCAGGTATAGACGGTGGCGCGACCGGAACCGAGGCCGATCTCGACGCGGATCGGGATGTCCTCGGCCTTCATCACGGCGGTGGCCGCAGCTTCCGAATAGGTCGGATCACGCTCGCCCTCGACCGCGACGCGCACGTCACCGAACCAGATCGCCAGCCGGTCGCGTTCGGCCAATTCGCCGGCCTTGCCGACAGCCATGACCACGCGGCCCCAGTTGGCGTCTTCGCCGGCAACGGCGGTCTTGACCAGCGGCGAATTGGCAATCGAAAGCGCAATGCGCTTGGCGGCGGCATCGTTTTCGGCGCCCTCGACGGTGACTTCGACCATCTTGCGCGCACCTTCGCCGTCACGCACCACCTGCAGCGCCAGATCGCGCAGGAGATCGTTCAGTGCTGCGCGGAAGGCATCGAGCCGCGGGTCGGCCGCATCGGTGATCGCCGGCTGGCCGTCAGCCGATGCAGCGCCCGTCGCAAACAGCATCAGCGTGTCGGATGTCGAAGTGTCGCTGTCGACCGTGACCGAATTGAAGGTCGGGCCGACGCCGGCCGAAAGCAGGGCCTGCAGCGCGGCCGGCGCAATGTCCGCATCGGTGACCACGAAGGAGAGCATCGTCGCCATGTCGGGTGCGATCATGCCGGCGCCCTTGGCGATGCCGTTGATCGTCACCTTGACGCCGCCGATGTCGGCGCTGCGTGTCGCGACCTTCGGATAGGTATCCGTCGTCATGATCGCCTTGGCGGCTTCGAACCAGAAGTCTTCCTTGCCGGCAGCAGCCAGATCGTCGAGCACGCCGGCAAACTTGGTCGCGTCCAAAGGCTCGCCGATGACGCCGGTCGACGCCAGGAACACTTCGCTCTCCGCGCAGCCGACAGCCTTTGCCGCCGACTTCGCCGTCAGTTCCGTCGCGTCGCGGCCCTTCTTGCCGGTGAAGGCATTGGCGTTGCCGGAGTTGACGACGACGGCGCGTGCGACACCGCCCGAAAGGTTCTTGCGGCAGAAGTCGACCGGGGCCGAGGGGCACTTGGAACGGGTGAAGACACCGGCCACGACAGCCGGCCGGTCGAACACCATCATCAGCACGTCGGTGCGGTTCTTGTACTTGATGCCGGCGGCTGCGGTCGCCATGCGGACGCCGCGCACGGAGGGCATTTCGGCAAAGGTTTTCGGAGCGAGCGGGGAAACGGAGCCGGACATGGGAAACCTGCTGTGACGTGTTGAAACCAAAGCATCTCCAGGAAGAACCAGGGCGGCCTTCAGGAGTGCCTAAGAACAAAGATCCGGAGCGGTCTACAACCGAAACGGCTCCAGATCCATCTTGCGACAAATGCCCGAACGGTTTTCACCGCCGGGCATCGATAAAAAGCGGTGACGACAGGCCCCGCCGGTGGCAGGGCCCGCCGATCGAATTACTTGGCTTCTTGCGCTTCCTGCGCCTTGTTGGCCTCGTCATAGGCCTGCTTCAGCGCCGGGTCGGAAATCTCGACGCCTGCGTCCTTTTTGGCAGCGGCAAGCAGCTCGACATACTTGTCACGCATGACAAGCTGGCGAACCTGCTGTTCGACCTGCTCGAGCGGCGGCGGAGCCTGCGGACGCTTGTCTTCGACCAGGATGACGTGGAAGCCGAACTGGGTCTTGACCGGGGTCTTGGTGTAGGTGCCCTTCTCGAGAGCGAAGGCAGCCGTTTCGAATTCCGGCACCATGCGGCCCTTGGTGAAGTAGCCGAGGTCGCCGCCGTCGTTCTTGTTCGGATCGGTGGACTTCGCCTTGGCAAGCTCGACGAAGCTCTTGCCGGCGTCGAGTTCCTTGATGATTTCCTTGGCTTCGTCTTCCGTCTTGACCAGGATATGGCGGGCCTTCACTTCTTCCTGAACCGGAATGGCCGCGACTTCCTTGTCGTAGCGGGCCTTCACGTCGTCCTTGGTGATGGCGTCGACGACGTGCTTCTTGAAGTAGGCGTTGTGCAGTTCGCGCTCGGTAAGGTACGCGACGCGCTGCTTGAAGGTGGCGTCGTCCTGCAGACCTTCCTTCTCGGCCGTGGCGGACAGAAGCTTGACGTCGATGATCGCCGACAGTGCAGCGGCGCGCTTCTGTTCTTCCGGCATCTGCTGCAGCTGCGGGTCGAGACCGCCCAGAGCAAGGTTGAGTTCGGACTGGCGCACGTCCTCGCCGCCAACCTTGGCGACCACCGGATCGGCGTCTTCCGCCCGCGCGCCACCATGTACGGCCATTGCCGCAACCAGTGCCGCGGCGGCCAGGGTTTTCAACTTGGTCATGCTCACTAACCTTTCACATTGGCCTTCGGCGCAATTGCCTGCAGCTTGTAGCGGCTGCACAACACCAGAATGTGGCGGTTCTGTAGCCGTCCAGTAGTGCAATTGCGTTGACATAATTCGACCCCCCTCTTATCTGTCACGCAACCTCGCGTCCAGAACAGTTTCCGGGCGTTTCACGGCATTGCGCGGTTTTCGCGGCGCGGCCATGAGACCCAAGGCAACAAAAAAGAAAGGACCATTCATATGGTCAGTCTCGGCGGCCTAGCCCGCAAGTTGTTTGGCTCCTCCAACGATCGCCGCGTGCGTGGCTACAAAGCCCGGGTGGATGCCATCAACGCTCTCGAAGCCGACATGAAGGCACTGTCGGACGAGGCGCTCGCCGGCAAGACGGTGGAATTCCGCAAGCAGCTGGAAGAAGGCAAGACGCTCGACGACCTGCTGGTTCCGGCCTTTGCAGTCGCCCGCGAAGCGGCCCGCCGCGTGCTCGGCCTGCGCCCGTTCGACGTCCAGCTCATCGGCGGCATGATCCTGCATGAGCGCGCCATCGCCGAAATGAAGACCGGTGAAGGCAAGACCCTCGTCGCGACGCTTCCGGTCTACCTGAACGCGCTTGCGGGCAAGGGCGTGCACGTCGTTACCGTCAACGACTACCTCGCCCAGCGCGACGCCGGCACCATGGACCGCATCTATAGCTTCCTCGGCATGACCACGGGCGTCATCGTCCACGGCCTGACCGACGAGCAGCGCAAAGCCGCCTATGCCTGCGACATCACCTACGCCACCAACAACGAGCTCGGCTTCGACTATCTGCGTGACAACATGAAGTACGAGCGCGGCCAGATGGTCCAGCGCGGTCACTTCTTCGCCATCGTCGACGAAGTGGACTCGATCCTCGTCGACGAAGCGCGCACGCCGCTGATCATCTCCGGCCCGCTCGACGACCGTTCGGATCTCTACAACACGATCAACGAGTTCATTCCGCTGCTTTCGCCCGAAGATTACGAAATCGACGAAAAGCAGCGCTCGGCCAACTTCTCCGAAGAAGGCACCGAGAAGCTCGAAAACCTGCTGCGCGAGGCGGGCCTGCTCAAGGGTGAATCGCTCTACGACATCGAAAACGTCGCGATCGTCCACCACGTCAACAATGCGCTCAAGGCGCACAAGCTGTTCCAGCGCGACAAGGACTACATCGTTCGCAACGGCGAGATCGTCATCATCGACGAATTCACCGGCCGCATGATGCCGGGCCGCCGTTATTCGGAAGGCCAGCACCAGGCGCTCGAAGCCAAGGAAAAGGTGCAGATCCAGCCCGAGAACCAGACGCTCGCATCGATCACCTTCCAGAACTACTTCCGCATGTATTCCAAGCTCGGCGGCATGACCGGTACGGCCTCCACCGAAGCTGAAGAATTCGGCAACATCTACGGGCTCGAAGTGGTCGAAGTTCCGACCAACCTGCCGATCAAGCGTATCGACGAGGACGACGAAGTCTACCGGACCCAGGGCGAGAAGCTGAACGCCATCATCGAGGAGATCAAGTCGGCGCATGAGCGCGGCCAGCCGATGCTGGTCGGCACGACGTCGATCGAAAAGTCGGAACAGCTCGCCGACCTCCTGAAGAAGTCGGGCTTTGCCAACTTCCAGGTTCTGAACGCCCGCTACCACGAGCAGGAAGCCTTCATCGTCGCCCAGGCCGGCGTGCCGGGCGCCGTCACGATCGCCACCAACATGGCCGGTCGCGGTACCGACATCCAGCTCGGCGGAAACGTCGACATGCGCATTCAGCAGGAGCTCTCGGACGTCGAGCCCGGCCCCGAGCGCGAACAGCGCGAACAGGCGATCCGCGCCGAAGTGCAGCAGCTGAAGGAAAAGGCGCTGGCCGCCGGCGGCCTTTACGTTCTCGCGACCGAGCGCCACGAAAGCCGCCGCATCGACAACCAGCTGCGCGGCCGTTCCGGCCGTCAGGGCGACCCGGGTCGCTCCAAGTTCTACCTGTCGCTCCAGGACGACCTGATGCGCATCTTCGGCTCCGACCGCATGGACGGCATGCTGCAGAAGCTGGGCCTCAAGGAAGGCGAGTCGATCATCCATCCGTGGATCAACAAGGCTCTCGAACGCGCCCAGAAGAAGGTCGAAGCCCGCAACTTCGACATCCGCAAGAACCTTCTGAAGTACGACGACGTTCTCAACGATCAGCGCAAGGTGATCTTCGAGCAGCGCATCGAGCTGATGGATGCCGAAAGCGTCACCGAAACCGTGACCGACATGCGCACCGAAGTCGTCGAAGACATGGTCAGCAAGCGCATTCCCGAAAAGGCCTATGCCGAGCAGTGGGACGTCGCGGGCCTCAAGGCCGACGTGCAGCAATACCTCAATCTCGACCTGCCGATCACCGAATGGGCCGCGGAGGAAGGCATTGACGAGGCCGACATTCTCGAGCGCGTCATGGCCGCTGCCGAAAAGGAAGCCGCCGACCGTGCCGAGCGCTTCGGTCCCGAGATCATGCAGTATGTCGAACGCTCGGTCGTGCTGCAGACGCTCGACCATCTGTGGCGCGAGCACATCGTCAACCTCGACCACCTGCGTTCGGTCATCGGCTTCCGCGGTTATGCCCAGCGCGACCCGCTGCAGGAATACAAGTCCGAAGCCTTCGAGCTGTTCCAGGCCCTGCTCGGCAATCTGCGCCAGGCCGTGACGGCACAACTCATGCGCGTCGAACTGGTGCGCGAAGCGGCAGAAGCGCCGCAGCCGGTCCCGCCAGCCATGCACGGCCACCACATCGACCCGCTAACCGGCGAGGACGATTTCGGCGGCGAAACGCTTCTGGCAGCCCCGCCGGTTCAGCGCGACGCGGCCAACCCACTGTCCTGGGGCAAGGTGTCGCGCAACGAGCTGTGCCCCTGCGGGTCGGGCAAGAAGTACAAGCACTGCCACGGCATCTACGAGGCATAAGCCGAATATGGAAAGCGGGTGCTGTCTGCACCCCCTGCCCTTCAGAAATGCCGCCTCCGGGCGGCATTTTCGTTTCGCGGGCCTGCTTGCTAGCGATCGGACGACCTGGCGTGGGCAATCAGGCTTTCGAGTGCGCGAATGCTGGTGCGGTTGATGTGGCGGCGGCCGAGCGCGGCGTTGATGCGGAGTGCGAGGTCTAGCCGACCATGCGCGGGCCGATCGATTTCGCCTGCATCATCCGTTGCCGCTCGCTGTCCTCAATCGGCATGGTTGCCCCCATTCCTTACAACCGCGCTGCACCCTTTGTTAACGCTGTTCTGGCAGTACTAAAACCCTGTATTGCGTAATCTCAGGGTGTTCTCGTGTTCATGGCGGTATGTCAAACGGCCGGACGAATGCTGCCGTCGGCACTGAGACACCGCCTGTCTGCAATATTCGCCGGACTTCTCCCCATCCTCACCGGTTCCGACGCGAAGAACGCCGCGCGCCGCATGGCGCTCGTCGCCTTCGCGGTTCGTATCGTCAGCGCCGCCATCGCCTTCCTGTCGCAGATCATCCTTGCGCGGCTGATGGGCGAGTTCGAATACGGCATTTTCGTCTTCGTCTGGGTGCTGGTTATCCTGTTCGGCAGCCTCTCCTGCGTCGGCTTCCACTCGGTGGTCATCCGCTTCCTGCCGGAGTACCAGGCATCGGCCGCCATGGACGAGATCCGCGGCGTGACGACGACAGTGCGCATCTTCGCACTTTCCTCCGCCACCACGGTCGCGGTCCTCGGCCTTGCCGAACTCTGGTTCTTTTCCGGGCACATCGAGGCCTACTACCTCGTGCCCCTCTATCTCGGGCTCTTCACCCTGCCGATGATTTCGCTCGGCGACGTCATGGACGGGACGGCGCGTGCCCATGGCTGGCCGATTGCCGCCATGAGCCCCACCTTCATTATCCGGCCGCTGCTGGTGCTCGTTTTCATGGTGCTCGCCGTCACCGCCGGGGCGCCGCATACGGCGCAAACGGCCATGATGGCAGCCATGGCCGCGGCCTATGTCACCAGCGTCTCGCAGTTTCTCGCGCTCACCTACCGCCTTCGCTCGCGCTATGTTCCAGGACCGCGTCGCATCGAGCTTCGCCGCTGGCTCAAGGTCTCGATCCCGGTCTTCCTGGTCGATGGCTTCGGCTTCCTCTTGACCAATTCCGATGTGGTGATCGTCGGCCTCTACCTTGAGCCGGACGACGTCGCGATCTATTTCGCCGCCGCCAAGACCATGGCGCTGGTGCATTTCGTCATGTTCGCGGTCAAGGCGGCCGCAGGCCCACGCGTCTCCAACGCGATGGCGCGCGATCCCGGCCAGATCCCCGGCATCGCGATCGAAAGCGCCCGCTGGGCCTTCTGGCCGTCGCTTCTGGTCGGCGCGCTGGTACTACTGGCGGGGCCATTCCTGCTTTCGCTCTTCGGGCCGGCCTTCGTCACCGGGCTGCCGCTGATGATGGTGCTTTTTGCAGGCATCCTCGCCAAGGCTTTCGTCGGCCCGGCCGAAACGCTGCTAACGATGGCCGGCCAGCAGACGCTATGCGTGGTCCTCTACGCCGGCGCGCTGGTGGTCAACATCGCACTCAACCTCAGCCTCATCCCTCTTTTCGGACTGAACGGTGCTGCTTTTGCAACCGCCGGTGCTATGTTCGTAGAGGCGATGCTGCTGCACATCGCCGTCCGGCGTACCTTCGGCTTCGCGCTCTTCGCCTTCGCAAGAGCACGGGCCGGCAATGATAACAACGGGGCTGTCCATCCATGATCGGCAATACCAATCTTCCGAGCGATGCAAACAGCCGGGCCGCACGGGTTCTCGGCGGTCTGGCGCAGGCCGGCGACAGCGGGCCGACCGCAGAGCAGCTGATCGAGGTCGGTCGCCCCGGACGCCATCTTGCCATCTATCCAGCAAGGGCCGGCTACGAGTTGCAGCGCGAACTCGACTTCCTGTCGAACCGGGCGCTGGAACCAAATGTCTTTTTCACCGGCCGCTTCCTGGCGCCGGCGATGCCACGGCTCGAAGAGCGCGTCATCCGGCTTGCGATCATGCGCGACAACGACGAACGCCGCAGCCGCCTGCGCTTCCTGATGCCGTTCTCGATCGAAAAGCCCGGCTTCTCGATCGGCGCACCGATCATCCGCGCCTGGTCGAACCCGTTCGGTCCGCTCGGCGTGCCGCTGCTCGACGCCGAGGATGCGGCCGAAACCATCGACAACCTGTTCGAAGCCTTTGCCGCACCGGCAACCGGGCTGCCCTCGATCCTGGTGCTGCCCGACATGCGGCTGAACGGCAAGGTTGCCCGCCTCACCCGTGCCGTGGCCATCGGCCGCAACCTGCCTTTGACGGTGACCGACACCTTTAGCCGGCCGATGCTCGAAAGCCTGCTCGACGGGCCGACCTATCTGCGACAGGCCATCAGCCCGGCGCATTTCCGCGAGTTGCGGCGGCAGTGGAACAATCTCGAGAAGCAGGGCGAACTCGTCTATTCGGTCGCCCGCCAGCCGGCCGACGTCCGACTGCGCATGGAGGAATTCCTGGCGCTGGAGGCCTCGGGCTGGAAGGGCAAGGCGCGCAGCGCCATGGTGCTCGACCGTTTCCGCGCCGCTTTTGCGCGCGAGGCGATCACCAATCTGGCGGACGGCGACAGCGTGCGCATCCACACGCTCGATCTCGACGGCAAGGCGATCGCCTCGATGGTCGTCTTCCTGATGTCGGGCGAGGCCTATACCTGGAAGACCGCCTATGACGAGCGCTATGCCAGGTTCTCGCCGGGCAAGCTGCTTCTCGCCGAACTGACGGAATGGCATCTCGACGACGCCAACATCGCGCGCTCGGATTCCTGTGCAGTGCCGGACCACCCGATCATGAGCCGCTTCTGGCAGGAGCGCGAAGACATGGGCACCATGGTGATTGGCCTGCAGCAGACCCGCGACCGCGAAGTGCGCCAGGTGGCAGCCCAGCTCCACCTCTATCGCAATACCCGCAACATGGCGCGGATTCTGCGCGACAAGATCAAGGCACTGGCCGGACGCTAGAGCGGGACGAGAAACGGCGCGCGGTTTCCGCCCGTTTTCCCGCTCCAGCCTATCGCGATCGATCGCGCAACGGCCGCGGGACTACGAGGCTTCGGAAATCTCGATCGCCTCGTGCACTTCCGCAGCCGCCTGCTCGCGCAGGAACCGCCTGATCACCTTGCCCGAAGTTGTCAGCGGCAGGCTGTCGACGAAGGCAATCTCGCGCGGATATTCGTGCATCGAAAGCCGGGTCTTCACCCATTCGCGGATGGAGGTCGCCACGCGCGCATCGCCAACGACGCCCGGCCGCAATACGACATAGGCCTTGACGATCTCGGTGCGCACCGGATCGGGCTTGCCGACCGCGGCGGCAAGCTGCACGTCCGGGTGACCGGCCAGGCAATCCTCGATCTCGCCCGGGCCGATGCGATAGCCCGACGAGGTGATGACATCGTCGTCACGCCCGAAGAAGGTGAAATAGCCCTCGTCGTCCATCACGCCCTGATCGCCTGTCGTCATCCAGTCGCCGATGAACTTCTTGCTCGTCGCCGCCTCATTCCCCCAATAGCCGAGGAACATCACCGGGTCCGGCCGTTTCACCGCCACCTGTCCGACGCTGCCGGCCGGCAGTTCGCGGCCCTCGCCGTCGATGATCGCCACCCGGTGACCGGGGGCGGCCTTGCCCATCGATCCCGGCTTGACGACGCCGAGATCGGCAGCCGACGAAATGACGATGTTGCACTCGGTCTGGCCGTAGAACTCGCTGACTTCGAGGCCGAGCGCGGCCTTTGCCCACTCATAGGTTTCGCGACCAAGGGATTCACCGGCCGAGCCGATGGTTCGGAGATTAAGCCTGTAGCGCTCGCGCGGGTTTTCGACCGCCTTCATCAGCCGAAGCGCCGTCGGCGGAATGAAGGCGTTGCGCACGTCCATTTCTTCCAGGATGCGAAACGCCGTATGCGGGTCGAATTTTTGGGCCGGCGACGACACGACCGGCACGCCATGCAGCAGCGACGGCAACAGCGCGTTGAGCAATCCGCCCGCCCAGGCCCAGTCGGCCGGCGTCCACATCCGGTCACCCGGCTGCGGCAGGAAATGATGGTGAAACTCGAAGCCGGGCAGATGGCCGAGCAGCACCCTGTGCCCGTGCAGCGCCCCCTTGGGCGGTCCTGTCGTGCCTGACGTGTAGATCATCAAGGCCGGGTCGTCCGGGCCGGTATCGGCCGCAACAAAGCCCGAAGGATCTCGCGACGCCAAGTCCGAGAAGGCAATCGTGCCAGCCTGCGGCTGATCGCCCGCCAGCACCACAAGCCGCAAATCAGGCAGCCGCTCACGGATCGCCGCGATGCGTTCATAACCGAAGCCGTTGGTGACGACAGCCGCCACGCCGGCATCGCGCAGCCGGTACTCGAGCGCCTCGACGCCGAAGAGCAGCGCCAGCGGCAGAGCGATGGCACCGTGCTTGTAGATCGCCGCGTGGGCGATCGCCGTTTCGAACCCCTGCGGCAGCAGGATCGCGACCCGCTCGCCGGGCACGATACCCTCCCCCGCAAGCCCCTTGGCGAAGGCCGAGGATTGCCGCGCGAATGCACCATAGGTGAGCGATCGATGCGCACCGCCGGGATCAAAATGCTGGAGACAGACCCGCTCGGGCGCTCGCGCAGCCCAGGCGTCGCTGACGGCAACGCCGATATTGAACTTTTCCGGGATCTGCCAGCGGAAGGCGCGGTAGAGTTCGTCGTAGGTCTCTATTCTCGGTAACATGACGCTGCCATGACAGTTTTCTTGCTGCAGCGCACCTAACACCTTCGCAAGCGACAGTTCAATGACTGCGACGACATGGCTGCGTGAGCGTGCGCCACACTGGTCATCGCTTCAGCGCCGAACACCGCCCTTGCGTTTCAAGTCGGCGGCGCTTCGGCGAGAAGAGCGCGGATATGGCCGAGAACGTGACGAAAGCCGCCAATCCCGCCACCGCCTCGGGACAGAAACACCGCCCCCTGCCAGGCCGCCACGACAATGGCGGCCCGTGCGACCGCCTGCGCCGGCGCCCAGCCCATCTCCTCCAGATTGCGCGCAAGCAGCCTTTCCATATCCTTGAGAACACCGGTCGCAAGGTCCCGCATCGCCGCCGTCGTCGCCAGGGGATCGATCATCGTCTGTCCAACCGGACAACCGATGATCTCCCCTTGTCCGGCATAGAAGGTCTCGATCCGGAAAAACACCCGCTCGATCCGCTGCGACGGCGAGAGCTCCGGGTCTTCGAAGATCGGCAAAGTCTCGGTGCGGAAATGCATCACCACCTGTTCGAACAGCGCTTCGAACAGGGCGGCCTTGTTTGGAAAGTGGTGGGTGATCTTGCCGAGCGAGACGCCAAGGGCAGCCGTGATCTCCGAAAACGAGGACGCCGCATAGCCACGAACGAAAACCAGCCGTCCAGCGGCCTCAAGGATTTCCTCCCGTGTCCGAAGTCCCTTGTCGTAGCCCACGCCCCCTATCTCCCGGAGACAGCCGCGCGTCGGAAGAACCAGAAGGTCCCGCCCGGCAGGAAGCTGAACAGCATCGCCTTGATCGCCCAGCCGCGTGGCTGATCACGCAGCGCCAGTTCATTGATGACGGCCCAGACGTAGATGAGGAAAGCCATGCCATGCAACGGGCCGAGCCAGCGTGTGACCTCGGCAAAGCCGAAGCCGTGCTTCAGCGGCACCCCGACGCAAACGAGCAGGAGCAAAGTCGTTCCCTCGGCGACCGCCGCAAAGCGCAGCAGGCGGGAGACAGGATTTCGGGTTTCGGGCTCGGACATGGTCAGGCTCACTTGATGATGGCGATGGAAATGATGGTGACGGTCAGTGCCAGGCCGGCAGCTTGCAGCATGCGAATGCGACCGGCCGACACCCGCCTGTCTGCGCGGCGAAGGGAAGACATCGTTGCGGCGATCGCGCCGTGCAGGCCTGTCATCGCCAGGACGCAGGCAAGCTTGACTTGGAACCAGGGCTCGCCGAGCAGCTCCGGCCCCCGCAGGAAAAACAGGGTGGCGCCCAACAAAAGCGTCGCGAGCATCGCCGGATTGATCACGACGCGCAGGCCACGCTGCCCGATCACGCCCAAGGCTTCGGCACCGCCGCCTTTGGCAAGCGCCTGCCGTTGGCTGGCAAGCTGCGCGACGAGAAGGGCTTGCCCGCCAAGCCAGATGACAACCGAAACGACATGCGCGGCCTTTATCCAGAGATAGTAGGGAAAGAGCAGATCCATCATCGGCACACCCAAAACAAAAAGATCATTCTGTTTGTTGCCGAAATGGGTTCAAGAGTCACTGCGACAAATCGGCAGCAGAGCGCGCCGTGCAACGACGTCGGCGAACATGAAACATCTCAATGCCGCACAGTCCGTCGAAACGGACGTCGTTGCCTTGATGCAAGAGAATGTTGGATGGGTTGCAGTCTGGTGGTGCCCCATGCCGGGGTCGAACCAGCACTCCTTTCGGAACTCGATTTTGAGTCGAGCGCGTCTACCAATTCCGCCAATGGGGCTCAGGGAAGTGCGATATCAGCGGCTCGGATTTACACGAAGGATTTCGCCGTGGTCAACCATCATTTTCAGGATGCATGACCAACAATCACGAAAGCGTGCGGGCCGGTCGCGGCCGCTACGATTTACAGCGCGTACGATCCTGCCTAAGAAGGCGCCATCCAGTTTGCACTGCGGCATGCGTCGGTTTCGAGCTGCCGCCCGCGAGGTATAGATGATCGACGCCGCCACCCAATCCCGCCAGCATTTGCTGATCGCCGTTATCGTAACGCTCGGCATGGCGGCGACAGTCGGCGGGGCGCTCGGCTTCGAGCATGTCGGCGGCTATATCCCCTGCGCGCTCTGCCTGTTGCAGCGCGATCCCTACTACTACGGCATCCCGGTCGGCGTTCTGGCAATCGCCACGAGCGTGTTCAAGCTGCCGGCGTGGACGACACGCACGCTGCTTCTCATCGTCGGCATCCTGATGCTGGTCGGCGCCGGTATGGGCGTCTACCATTCGGGCGCGGAATGGGGCTTCTGGGAAGGGCCGTCCACCTGCGCCACGACCGCGCAAGGGATTTCGTCCAATGTCGGCGACCTGCTCGGCGACCTCGATTCCAAGCATGGCCCGTCCTGCACCGAAGCCTCCTTGCGGGTGCTTGGGCTCTCCTTTGCCGGATGGAACGTGATCGCCAGCCTCATCCTTGCAGCGATCGCCCTGCGCGGTGCGGCAAAGGCGCGCTGATCCAGATCGCTCTTGGGGAACAGGCACGACGTCGCGTGACCGCCCCGACAAGGTTTCGCGAGCGCACGCACCTCTGCTGATCCCGCTTTTGCGGCCTGATCCGGCAAGAAGGCACGAACAGCGTCAGGGCTGCAGTTCGACGTCCCAGTAGAGATAGTCCATCCAGCTTTCATGCAGATGGTTCGGCGGGAAGAGCCGGCCGTTGTTGTGCAGATCCTGAACCGTCGGCTGATAGGGCCGCTGGTGCGGGAACATGCCGGCCTGCTTCGGCAGCTTGCTGCCCTTGCGCAGATTGCAGGGCGAGCAGGCTGCGACGACATTGTCCCACGTCGTCTGGCCGCCGTGAGCGCGGGGCACCACGTGATCGAAGGTGAGATCGTCGGGCGAACCGCAATACTGGCATTCGAATTTATCGCGCAGGAACACGTTGAACCGGGTGAAGGCCGGGTGGCGTGAGGGCTGCACGTAGCTCTTGAGGCAAACAACGCTCGGCAGTCGCATCGAGAAGCTCGGAGACGACACCGAATGTTCGTACTCGGCAAGGATATTTACACGGTCAAGGAAGACGGCCTTGATCGCGTCCTGCCAGGACCAAAGCGACAAGGGGTAGTAACTCAGCGGCCTATAGTCAGCGTTCAAGACGAGCGCCGGCAAGGCCTGTGGTGAGACTGCAATCGTCAAGCGTATTCTCCTGATCGATTCGGCATCTGCACCTTCTATATTAGGCCCGATGCAACAGGATTGTGAAGCCGGAAACAAAAATGCGTGCCCTGGATTCGCTTTTTCCTTCAAGGTGTCACAGGAACAGCATCACGACGCATTTCCTGTGAATAATAGGCCCAGAAGAGACGTGCGGCGACGCTGCGCCAGGGCGACCAGGAAGCGGCGAGCGAATCAATTTCGCGTGCGCTCGGGCGCAGTTCGAGGCCCAGTCCGTGGCCGATCGCGTTTTGCAGCGCGACGTCGCCGGAGGGAAAGACATCCGGATGGCCGGCGCAGAAGAGCAGATAGACTTCAGCCGTCCAGCGCCCCACCCCCTTGATCGCCGTCAACTCCCGGATCGCCTCCGATCCGTCGATATTGCAGATCGCGTCGAGATCGATCTGACCACCGACGACCACCTCGGCCACGCGCCTCAGCGCCTCGGCCTTCGCCCGCGACAGCCCGATCGCCCGGCAATCCTCGTCGCTCAGCGAATTGACGCCTGCCGCGGTGACCTCGCCGAGTTTCTCTTCCATGCGCCGCCAGATCGCAGCCGCACTTGCCTTCGAGACCATTTGCGACACGATGATGCTGGCAAGGCCGCGATAGCCGGGATCCGTGCGGCGGAGCGGCACCGGGCCGGCTCTCGCAACGACGTGCCCGAGGCGCGCATCGAGCATCACCAGGCCTGACAGGCCGGCCTCGATATCCTCATGTGTCCGGATGATCCGCATGACGCCTCCACAAAGCGGATGATTTTTATACCCCTTCCATGGCAAAGGGAAACGATGCCTGACACGCCACCCGTTTTCCGCTTTGCCCCGAGCCCCAATGGACTGCTCCATCTCGGCCACGCGCTTTCCGCGGTGCTGAACCATGACTTGGCGAAGGCCGCAAACGGCCGTTTCCTGCTGCGCATCGAGGACATCGACCAGACCCGCTGCCGCCCGGAATTCGAGGCGGCGATCTACGAAGACCTTGCCTGGCTCGGCCTCGACTGGGAGCGCCCGGTGCGCCGGCAGTCGGAACATCTCGACGCCTATGCTTCGGCGCTTCAGCGGCTGGACATGCTCGGCGTCATCTACCCGTCCGTCATGACCCGCGGCGAGATCAAGGCGGCCGTTGCCGAAGCGGAAGCCGGTGGCCAGGCCTGGCCGCGCGATCCGGACGGCAGCCCGCTCTATCCCGGCCGCGAGCGCGAATTGCCCCCAGCCGAGCGCGCGACCCTGACCGCGAGCGGCAAGGCCTATGCCTGGCGGCTGGACATGCGGAAGGCGGTCGCACTTTTAGGAGAAGGTCACCTGACCTGGGCCGAGAGCGGCCATGGTCCCGAGGGCGAGACGGGCACCATCATCGCCGACCCCGCTGCCTGGGGCGACGTGATCCTGTCGCGCTCCGATGCGCCGTCGAGCTACCATCTCTCCGTCGTCGTCGACGACGCGCTGCAGGGCATCACCCCTGTGGTGCGCGGCCGCGACCTCTATTACGCGACATCCGTTCATCGGCTGCTGCAGCGGCTTCTCGATCTTCCGGAGCCTCTCTATCACCATCATCGGCTGCTCCTTGGCCCGGACGGGCGCAAGCTGTCGAAGAGCAACCAGGATACCGGCATCGCAGCCTTCCGTGCTGCCGGCCGCACGCCTGAGGAAGTTCGTGCGCTAATCGGCTAGGTCCTGCTCCTCGCGAGCCGTGTCCCCACCATTGCGCAGCTGGAAGCTGCGCCGCACCATGCGCTTGACCCTGTATTTGAGGATCGCGGCATTGATCTCGGCGCCGATGATGAAGATCGCCGCGATCATGTAGAGAAACACCAGCACGATCATGATCGACGCCAGACCCGCATAGGTCGAGACATAGGTGGCGAAGGTCGCGAGGTAGGAAGCAAAGGCATAGGCGCCGATCGTCCAGCAGACGAGCGTCAGCACGATGCCCGGCAGCACGTCGATCACCTTGCGGTGGCCGTCCGGCAGCCAGAGATGCGACACCAGCAGACCGGTGGTCAGCACGACGAGTGCGAGCGGCAGGCTCCAATTGTCGACGGTCGCAAGCACATCAGCAAGCCAGGGGAGCCACTGCCCGGCATACCGCACCGCCAAGGGTACGGCGACGAGCAGGATGCTGAGTGCGGCGAGGATCAGGACGCCGGCCAGCACGAAGCCCAGGCTCGCAAGCCGGGTGACGTACCAGTAGCGGCTCTCGGTGACGCGATAGGCGCGGTTGAGCGAGACGCGCAGCGCCTCGACGCCGTTGGAGGCGAAATAGGCGGCGGCCAGCACCGAAACGGTCAAGAGCCCGCCGCGCGGGATCGTCAGCACCCGCACGATCTCGTCGGCGATGGGCTTGGCGATCGATTCCGGCCATGCGTCGAAAATCAGGTGTACCGCCGTTTCGGCAAACTGGTCGGCACCGAGAAAGCTGCCGAGCGCGGTGCCGAAGATCAAGAAAGGAAAGACCGCGAGCAGCGAGGACAGCGCCACGTGGCTCGCCATCGCCCAACCGTCATCGAGGCTGAAATGCCAGAGCGCATCGAAAACGACTTTCCAGGTGATGCGTATGAATGCTGGCATTCCATTCCAATCCTAAAACCCGCCAGACACCGGCGGTCCGCTCACATAGGTATCGCCCGGGCCCGGCACAATTCCTGATGTCGCAACGCAGGCTGGTTCCAGTCCGCGCAATTCAATTGTATCCCGCCGATGAATATGGGAAACCGAGGCAGGATTTCTACAGGATTCGACCGGATGACGGATCGCCCCACAATCATTGTCACCGGATGTTCGTCCGGCATCGGCGCCTATTGCGCCCGTGCGCTTCACGCCGATGGCTGGCGGGTCTTCGCCACCGTGCGCCGGGAAGAGGACCGGCAATCGCTTGAAAGCGAGGGCATCGAGACCTTCCTGATGGACTACACCAAGCCGGAGAGCATCGCGGCTTTCGCCGATACGGTGCTGGCGCTTTCCAGTGGGCGCGTCGACGCGCTCTTCAACAACGGCGCCTATGGCCAGGCGGGTGCGGTCGAGGATCTGCCGACAGAGGCGCTGAGGCTTCAGCTAGAGACCAACGTCATTGGCTGGCACGACCTGACGCGACGGGTGATCCCGGCGATGCGGGCGCGCGGAAGCGGCCGCATCGTGCAGTGCTCCTCCATTCTCGGCATCGTGCCCTATCGCTGGCGCGGCGCCTACAACGCCTCCAAGTTTGCGATCGAGGGCCTGTCGCTGACCCTCAAGATGGAACTGGCCGGCAGCGGTATCGAGGTAAGCCTGATCGAGCCCGGGCCGATCACCTCGAAATTCACCGCCAATGCCGTCACCTATATCGAGCGCTTCATCGACCTCAAGAATTCGGTGCATCGCGTCGAATACGAACGGCAGATGCGACGCTTGAAAGGCGAGAGCAAACCCGCAGCCGGAAAGCTTGGCCCGGAGGCGGTTTATGCGGTTTTGAAGCACGCGCTGACAGCAAAGAAACCGAAACCGCACTATATTGTAACAAGGCCCGCCAGACAGGGCGCGCTTCTGAAGAAGCTTCTGCCGGCGGCACTGTTTTATCGCATCATCGGCCGACTTGGCTGAAGCAAGAATTGCAAGGAAGAGTTCGATGTCCAGCTTCTTTACCGGCCTGACCCTGTTCGTCATGGGCCTGGTCGTGATCGTCTTGATCCGCGGCCTTGTAAACATGGCAAAGGGCGGCAGCGGCAACACGTCCAACAAGCTGATGCAGGCGCGCGTTCTGCTGCAGGCGATCGCGATCGCCCTGATCATGCTCACGCTCTGGATCACCGGCGGCGGCCGCCCGACCTGACGCAAACTTGAACGGACTGCCGTTTCAAACCGTTCCTGAAATTGCGCGAGAGGACTGCGTCCACCCATGGTGAAGCTCAACAAGATCTATACCCGGACGGGTGACAACGGCACCACCGGGCTCGTCTCCGGGCCGCGCCGCCTGAAAAGCGACCTGCGTGTCGATGCCTATGGCGCGGTGGACGAAACCAACGCCTTTGTCGGCCTGGCGCGGCAGCATACGGCCGGCAACGTCGATCTCGATGCCGCGCTGATGCGGATCCAGAACGATCTCTTCGATCTCGGCGCGGATCTCGCGACACCCGACACCGGCGAGCCGCCGCAATACGAACCGCTGCGCATCGTCGCAGCACAGGTGACCTGGCTCGAAACCGAGATCGACCGGCTGAATGCCGAGCTCGATCCCTTGCGCTCCTTCGTGCTACCGGCCGGCAACCCGGCCTCTGCAGCCCTCCATGTCGCCCGCACGGTCGCACGCCGTGCGGAACGCCAGGTGGTGGCCCTTGCCCAGATCGAAGGCGAAATCGTCAGCACGGAAGCCATCGCCTATATCAACCGCCTGTCGGATTTCCTGTTCGTCGCGGCGCGCTTTGCAAATGACAAAGGTCAAGCCGACGTTCTTTGGATTCCCGGGAAAAACAGATAACGTCCGCTTGCGCATCGTCGCCCGATCGAGATTCGGCGGGAGAAACGGGCCGTAACCTGTGATTCGGGAGACCGCATGTTCATACCGCTTCACGATACGAACACCCTGAAGCACATCAAGGTCCAGTACGTCACGATCAGCCTGATCGTGATCAACGTCGTCGTCTGGCTGATCACCGGTCCGATTGCCTCCGAGCAATTCGCCAACGCAGCACTGCTCGGCTTCGGCTATATCCCGGCGCTCATCTTCGACTACGCCCAGCTTGATCCCTCGCTGGTCGTCGTCCCCGACGGCTTCACCTTCGTCACCTATTCCTTCCTGCACGGCGACTTCATGCATCTCGCCATGAACATGCTGTTCCTCTGGGTGTTCGGCGACAATGTCGAGGATGCACTCGGGCACTTCCGCTACCTCGTCTTCTACCTACTCTGCGCCGCTGCAGGCGCACTGGCGCATGGGCTGCTCGACCCGGCCTCCGAGGCCCCGCTGATCGGAGCATCGGGGGCGATCTCCGGCATTGTCGCCGCCTATTTCCTCTTGCACCCGAAGGTGCGCGTCTGGGTGCTGGTGTTTTTCCGCATCCCGCTGCCGCTGCCCGCCGTCATCCCGCTCGCCTTCTGGATCGGCCAGCAGTTCTTCATGCTGGTCGTCGATCCCGGCAGTGGCGTTTCCTGGAGCGCCCATGTCGGCGGTATCATCGCGGGGCTGGTTCTGGTGGTCATTTTGCGACGCCGCGATGTGCCGCTGTTCGACCGCACGATCGTCACCCCCCGCGCCGTCCGGCACAAGGCCGAACCGGTCACCGCAAGCCAACAGCCCTCGCCAGATGCGACAAGACCGCCCGTTCCCTGGGGACGCCAGACCGGATCCTGACACCGGCAATCGCCAGCCTTCAACGAGGATGATCCATTATTTCAATGGCTTGCCTGGACGCTGCCCGACCCTCCCGGGACAGGGCTGCATCAGGCCTCGAGCCACTTGCCATCGACTATTCTTACGTGTACGTAAACGTAATTCCAATTCTCGGGATTATATCGATTTAGCGTCATGCACAGCGATTGTAATTGGAGAAAAAACGCGTATCGATGTCGCCAACCGACAATCAGGCGGCTCCGTTAAGGCGCATTTTCCTGCGAAAGCTCTTGGAGGGAAGAATCCATGAAAATACTTGTGACGGTGAAGCGGGTCGTTGACTACAACGTCAAGATCCGCGTGAAGGCAGACGGTTCGGGCGTCGAACTTGCGAACGTGAAGATGTCGATGAACCCCTTCGACGAAATCTCGGTCGAAGAAGCGCTGCGGCTGAAGGAAGCCGGCAAGGCTGAGGAAGTCGTCGTCGTATCCGTCGGTCCGGCCAAGGCCGAAGAGACGCTGCGCACAGCACTCGCCATGGGCGCCGACCGCGCCATCCTGGTTGAGACCGAAGACCAGGTCGAACCGCTCGCCGTTGCCAAGATCGTCAAGGGCGTTGCAGACGCCGAACAGCCGGGCCTGATCATCGTCGGCAAGCAGGCGATTGATGATGACAGCAACCAGACCGGCCAGATGCTGTCGGCGCTGCTCGGCTGGGCACAGGGCACCTTTGCCTCCAAGGTCGAGATCGGCGACGGCAAGGCGACCGTGACGCGCGAAGTCGACGGCGGTCTGCAGACCATCGACATCAAGCTGCCGGCGGTCGTCACCACCGACCTGCGTTTGAACGAGCCGCGCTACGCATCGCTGCCGAACATCATGAAGGCGAAGAAGAAGCCGCTCGACAAGAAGTCGCCGGCCGACTTCGGCGTCGACACGTCAGCCCGCCTCAAGGTGCTGAAGACCGAGGAGCCATCGGGCCGCAAGGCTGGCATCAAGGTCAAGTCGGTCGCCGAGCTCGTCGAAAAGCTCAAGACCGAAGCCGGCGTACTTTAAGTTCAGGAAAGGGAGACATCATCATGGCCATTCTTCTTCTGGCTGACCACGACAGCAACCACCTTTCCGACCAGACCGCCAAGGCGCTGAGCGCTGCCTCGAAAATCGGCGGCGACGTGCACATTCTCGTTGCCGGCGCCGGCGCCAAGGCTGCGGCCGAACAGGCCTCCAAGCTTGCCGGCGTTGCCAAGGTGCTCGTCGCCGACGACGCGTCGCTTGCCAACAACCTGGCAGAGCCGCTGGCAGCGCTGATCGTTTCGCTCGCCGGCAACTACGACACGATCGTTGCGGCCGCGACCTCGGTCGGCAAGAACGTCATGCCGCGCGTCGCAGCGCTGCTCGACGTTTCCCAGGTCTCGGAAATCATCGAAGTTGTCTCTTCCGACACCTTCAAGCGCCCGATCTATGCCGGCAACGCCATCCAGACCGTGCAGACGACGGAAGCCAAGCGCGTCATCACCGTGCGCACCGCCTCGTTCGCGTCTGCCGCTGAAGGCGGTTCGGCTGCGATCGAGAGCGTTTCGGCTGCCGCCAACCCCGGCGTTTCCTCCTTCGTCGCCGACGCGCTGTCGTCGTCCGACCGTCCGGAACTGACCTCGGCGAAGATCATCATCTCCGGCGGCCGTGCGCTCGGCTCGTCCGAGAAGTTCCAGGAAGTCATTCTGCCGGTTGCCGACAAGCTCGGTGCTGCCGTCGGCGCTTCGCGCGCTGCTGTCGACGCCGGTTACGCGCCGAACGACTGGCAGGTCGGCCAGACCGGCAAGGTCGTCGCACCCGATCTCTACATCGCCTGCGGCATTTCCGGTGCCATCCAGCACCTCGCCGGCATGAAGGATTCGAAGGTCATCGTCGCGATCAACAAGGACGAAGAGGCACCGATCTTCCAGGTCGCAGACTACGGCCTGGTTGCCGATCTCTTCGACGCTCTGCCGGAGTTGCAGAAAGCGCTGTAAGCCCAAATCGATGCCACCCGCCGCACCCGTGAAAAGGGCTGGCAAAAGCGGGGACTTGGCATTAACAATCTACCGGGCCGGCCAAACCGGCCCGGTTTGCATGTCTGACGGCGGCCTCGCCGCCAAGCTTTGAAGATGGATGTTCGCTGCGATGATCAAGACGGTCGGAATTATTGGTGCCGGGCAAATGGGCTGTGGCATCGCACATGTTTCGGCAATCGCCGGATACAAGGTACAGATCTATGATCTGGCCGCCGAACGGATCGAAGCGGGCCTTGCCACCGTCAACGGCAACCTTGCCCGTCAGGTCTCCTCCGGCAAGATGACCGACGAGGCGCGCAAGGCGGCACTTGCCCTGATCAAGGGCTCTTCCGACATCAACGACCTGTCGCAGGCCGATCTGGTGATCGAAGCCGTCACCGAAGACGAGACGATCAAGCGCAAGATCTATGGCCAGGTTTGTCCGATCCTGAAGCCAGAAGCGATTCTCGCGACGAATACCTCGTCGCTGTCGATTACCCGCCTCGCCTCCGCCACCGATCGCCCCGAGCACTTCATGGGCATCCACTTCATGAACCCGGTTCCGGTGATGAAGCTGGTCGAGCTCGTGCGCGGCATCGCCACCGACGAGCAGACCTTCAAGACCGCCAAGGAATTCGTCGCGACGCTCGACAAGACCGTGACGGTCGCCGAAGACTTCCCGGCCTTCATCGTCAACCGCATCCTTTTGCCGATGATCAACGAGGCGATCTATACGCTCTACGAAGGCGTCGGCAGCGTCGAGGCGATCGACACCGCCATGAAGCTCGGCGCCAACCATCCTATGGGCCCGCTCCAGCTTGCCGACTTCATCGGCCTCGACACCTGCCTGTCGATTATGCAGGTGCTCTATGATGGACTGGCGGACTCGAAGTACCGCCCCTGCCCGCTGCTGGTAAAATATGTCGAAGCCGGCTGGCTCGGCCGCAAGTCCGGACGCGGCTTCTACGACTATCGCGGCGAAGTGCCTGTTCCCACCCGCTAATTCCGTCAGCATCTGACAAAGAAAAACCCGGCGATCCGCCGGGTTTTTCTTTGTCTGGATCCAGTCCCGTTCAGCTTCCCGCAGCCGGGGCAAGCGCAGCGCTGATCAGCGCCTTGGCATCGTCGCTGTCCCAGGCGGCGGGGCCGTTCATCGAGCCGATCAGGCAGCCCTTGTCGTCGAGCAGCAAGGTTGCCGGCAGGCCGAAAGCCAGGCCTTCCTTCTTCATGTTGTTGAACACGCCCATCGAAGCGTCGCGGTAATAGCCAAGCGCGTGCACGGCGGTCTCGTCGAGGAAAGCCTTCGGCTTCTCGTCGTCGCCGACATCGATATTGATCGCCACCACTTCGAACTTGTCGCTGCCGAGCGATTTCTGCAGGGCGTTCAAGGCCGGCATTTCTTCGCGGCAGGGAACGCACCAGGTGGCCCAGAGATTGACGAGCAGCGTCTTGCCGGCAAAGGCCGAGACATTGGTCGGCTTGCCGTCCGGGCCGTTGAAGTCGAGCGCGATCGGCCGCGGTGCCGACGCCGGCGACATCGCGGCGACCTGCCCCTTCATGAAGGGCGTCAGCGAGGCGACCTTGGCCGAGGTCAGCGGGCAGCTGGCTGCAGCCGTTTCGGCCGTCTCGCCATTGCCAGACCCGGTCTCCTTCACGTATACCGCTGCCGCACCGACGATCACGCCGAACAGGGCGGCGAGCGCGAACAGTTTCACGGCCGGGGGGGATTTCTTCTGGTCGGGCATTTCATTCTCCAAGGCGGGCATTCTTCATGGCTGACGGCAATTCCGAGACGAAATCCTCCAACCAGATGTGGGGCGGTCGCTTTGCCTCGGGTCCGGACGCGATCATGGAGGAAATAAATGCCTCGATCGGCTTCGACAAGAAGCTCTATGCCCAGGACATCCGCGGCTCAATAGCGCATGCGACGATGCTGGCGCATCAAGGCATCATTTCGGCTGAGGACAAAGACAAGATCGTTCACGGCCTGAACACGATCCTGTCAGAGATCGAAAGCGGTGCGTTCGAGTTTTCGCGCCGCCTCGAAGACATCCACATGAACATCGAAGCCCGGCTCGCGACCCTCATCGGTCCCGCCGCCGGCCGCCTGCACACCGCCCGCTCGCGCAACGACCAGGTGGCGCTCGACTTCCGCCTCTGGGTCAAGGAAGAGCTGCAGCGGACCGAGAAGGCGCTGACGGCGCTGATCGCCGCCTTCCTCGACCGCGCCGAGGAACATGCCGATACCGTCATGCCCGGCTTCACCCACCTACAGACCGCACAACCCGTTACCTTCGGCCACCATTGCATGGCCTATGTCGAGATGTTTGGCCGCGACCGCTCACGCGTGCGCCACGCCATCGAGCATATGGACGAAAGCCCGATCGGCGCCGCAGCCCTTGCCGGCACCGGCTTCCCGATCGACCGGCACATGACCGCCAAGGCGCTCGGCTTTGCCGGCCCGACCCGCAACTCGATCGACACGGTATCTGACCGCGACTTCGCGCTCGAATTCCTGTCGATGGCCTCGATCACTGCCACGCACCTGTCGCGCCTTGCCGAAGAGATCGTCATCTGGTCGACGCCGCAGTTCGGCTTCATCCGCCTGTCGGATGCGTTCTCGACCGGCTCCTCGATCATGCCGCAGAAAAAGAACCCGGACGCTGCCGAACTGGTGCGCGCCAAGACCGGCCGCATCAACGGCTCGTTGATCGCGCTGCTCACGGTCATGAAGGGCCTGCCGCTCGCCTATTCCAAGGACATGCAGGAAGACAAGGAACAGGTCTTCGACGCCGCCGAAAGCCTCGAACTGGCGATCGCCGCCATGACCGGCATGGTGCGTGACGTGACCATCCGCACCGACCGCATGAAGGCCGCCGCCGGCTCCGGCTATTCGACCGCGACCGACCTTGCCGACTGGCTGGTGCGTGAGGCGGGCCTCCCCTTCCGCGACGCCCACCATGTGACCGGCCGCGCCGTGGCGCTTGCCGAGCAGAAGGCCTGCGATCTCGCGGATCTTTCGCTTGCCGACCTGCAGTCGATCCATGCCGACATCACCGACAAGGTCTTCGATGTCCTGACGGTCGAAGCCTCGGTGGCCAGCCGTACCTCCTTTGGCGGCACCGCGCCGAACGAGGTCCGCAAGCAGATCGCCTGGTGGCGCGCCCGCAACTAAGGCATCCGCGCCAAGCCCGCTGCGGGCGGTTCCTCGCCCGCAGAAACAGGGTGCACAAGTGCCTGAAAAATCGGTAAGACATCGCACCTGCATCAGTTCCCGCGAAGGAAAATCACGATGACATTTTCGAAGGCGGCCCGGCTTGCGCTTCTACTCGCGATCCCAGGGCTCGTTCTTGTCGGTTGTGGACGCAAGGGCGATCTCGACCGCCCCGGCTCGACGGCGCCGCTCAATACCAAAGCGCCGGCCGGCACCGTGGAGCAGAAGGAAAAGGCGGACGATCGTCCTTTCCTGCTCGACCCCCTCCTCTAGTTCAATTGATATTGCGCAACTCCGGACGGACCACCACCTGAGGCGTCTCCCGGAATTGCTTTAAGCGAGCTGCCTGCCGTGAACCATTTTCAGTACCGCGACGGAATTCTCTACGCCGAAGACGTGCCGGTGACCGACATCACCCGCGCCGTCGGCACACCCTTCTACTGCTATTCGACCGCCACGCTCGAACGTCACTATACGGTCTTCTCCAAGGCCTTCTCGGACGTCGACGCCATGGTCTGCTACGCCATGAAGGCCAATTCCAACCAGGCAGTACTGAAGACGCTCGGCCGCCTCGGCGCCGGCGTCGACGTCGTCTCGGGCGGCGAGCTGCGCCGCGCGCTTGCAGCCGGCATCCCGGCAAGCCGCATCATGTTCTCCGGCGTCGGCAAGACGCCGCTGGAAATGGATCTGGCACTGGAAGCCGGCATCTACTGCTTCAACGTCGAGTCCGAGCCGGAACTCGAAGTGCTCAACCAGCGCGCGGTGCGCGCCGGCAAGCGCGCCCATGTCTCCTTCCGCATCAATCCGGATGTGGATGCCGGCACGCATGCGAAGATCTCGACCGGCAAGAAAGAAAACAAGTTCGGCATTTCGTGGGAGCGCGCCCGCGCCGTCTACGCCCATGCCGCAACCCTGCCCGGCATTCAGGTGACCGGCATCGACATGCATATCGGCAGCCAGATCACCGAGCTGCAGCCCTTCGACGCCGCTTTCAAGCTGCTGCGCGAACTGGTCGACACACTGCGTTCCGACGGCCATTCGATCGATCACGTCGACATCGGCGGCGGCCTCGGCATTCCCTACAAGGACGACAACAATCCGCCGCCGCTGCCGGACGCCTATGCGGAAATCGTCAAGAGCCAGCTGCAGTCGCTCGGTTGCAAGATCGTCACCGAGCCGGGCCGGCTGATCGTCGGCAATGCCGGCATTCTGGTGACAGAAGTCATCTATGTGAAGGACGGCGGCGACAAGACCTTCGTCATCGTCGACGGTGCGATGAACGATCTCATCCGCCCGACCCTCTATGAGGCCTATCACGAGATCCGCCCGGTCCGCATCTCCGCCGCCAACGCGCCGCGCATCCGCGCCGACGTCGTGGGCCCGGTCTGCGAAACCGGCGACTATCTGGCGCTCGACCGCGAGATGGCTATGCCGAAGCCCGGCGATCTCTTCGCCATCAGCTCGGCCGGTGCCTACGGCGCCGTGCAAGCCAGCACCTACAATTCCCGGCTGCTGATCCCCGAAGTTCTGGTCAAGGGCGACCGTTTCCACGTCATCCGTCCGCGCCAGGACTATGACGCGCTGATCGGTCTTGATTCGGTGCCGGACTGGCTCGACTGAGCCTTCCTGCCGCAGAAACGACAATCTGTGGATCGGCCGTGCAGACGATCACGATTGTGTTTGCGCCCTCGTCTTCGCCACAAACGATGGTATCCTGAACGCAAGCGGGATAGGCGAAGCTGCGTGCTTTTTTGAGCGCGGCCGTCGCCTCACTATATTGGGTCAGCCACAAGCGTTGATGGGCGACCGAAAGGAAACTTGGGCGGATGACGCAATTCCGGCAGGATGAAACGCCACAACCGAAGCCGTTTTCGAGAACTCTGGCGCTGAAGAGATGGCTGGCGCGCGCCGTGCTGGTCGCCGAGCAGGTCCTGCCGCGCATCCTTCTGCCCGGCTCCGTCGCCCTTCTGTTTCTTGCTTTGGCCTGGCTCGGTTTCTTTCGCGCAGCGCCTTTCTGGCTGCATGCGGCGGCCCTCTTTGCTTTCGCCCTAGCCTTCCTCGCGTCCCTCGTTCCGCTCAGCCGGGTCCGCCTGCCCGCGAACGCCGATGCCGATCGCATGCTGGAAGAGCGCAACGCCCTTCCGCATCAGGCCATCCGCGTCCAGGACGATCGCCCCGCGACCGACAATCCCCTGGGTGAGGCGCTCTGGCGCGAACACCAGGCGCGTATGGCGCGGATGATCGGCGCACTCGATACCGGCCTGCCGCGGCCCGATATCGCCAGGCACGATCCCTTCGCGCTCAGGGCCGTGCCGGTGCTTCTCGCCTGCGTCGCCTTTGCCTATTCCTATTCCAACCGCGCCGGATTGCTCAGCGATGCCTTCCGGCTGCCGCAAACGTCGATCGAGGCTGCCAATATCCGCGTCGATGCCTGGGTGACGCCGCCGCCCTATACCGGGCGGGCGCCGATCTTCCTGACGGGCAAGCCCGAAGCCGCCGCGGCCGTGAATGAGGACGCCGGGGCGATCACCATTCCGCAGTTCAGCGATATCACCGTCCGGATCACCGGCGCCGGCGCAGACGCGTCCGTGCGTTACGCGGAAACCGGTGCGAGCGAACCGATCGTCATTCCGGTGGCCGGCGAGAAGGCCGAGCAAAAACAGACTGAGCAGCAAGTGGGCGAAGCCGGACCGAAGGTCGCCGAAGTGGCTGCAACCGAGCCGGCACGCAACGCGACCGCCGTCCGCAACCACGTCTACAAGGTCGTCAAGGACGGCGAACTCACGGTCGGCAACCAGCGCTGGGCGTTCAAGATCACCCCGGACGGCGTGCCTCAGATCGCCTTTGACGGGATCCCTCATCCGACCGTCAACGCGGCGCTCGAAATCACGTTCACGGCCAACGACGACTATGGCATCGCCCAGGCCTGGGCGGAGATCAAGCCGCTCGACGAACCGGCAGAAGGCGCCCGCGCGCTCTATCCGCTGCCGGAGTATCGGCTCGATCTGCCGCGCCGCAATGCGCGCGAGGCAAAGGGCACGACCAGCCGGAACCTCAGCGAGCATCCGCTTTCCGGCAAACGGGTAGAGGTGACGCTCGTCGCCCGGGATGCTGCCGGACAGGAAGGTCGCAGCCCGCCGCACGAGATGATCTTGCCTGCCCGCCAGTTCTCGCAGCCGCTCGCCGGTGCCGTCGCCGAGCAGCGTCAGGTCTTCGCGCTCAATGCCAACGACCTGCCGCGCGCCGTCGATCTCAACGACGCCGTCACCTCGCTTGCCGAGGATTGGATCCCGAACCTCACCCATTTCCTTCTGTTGAAATCGGCGCGCACCCGCATGGCGCTCGCCTATAACGACGACATGTTGCGCGATGCCGCCGGATACCTGTGGGAGATCGCGCTCGGGATCGAGGATGGCGACCTGTCGCTTGCCGAGCGCCATCTGCGCGAAGCCCAGCAGGCGCTGTCGGATGCGCTGGAGCGCAACGCTTCGGACCAGGAAATCGCCAAGCTGATGCAGGAACTGCGCCAGGCGATGCAGCAATACATGCAGGCGCTCGCCGAGCAGGCGATGAAAAATCCACGCATGACCGGCAAGCTCGACCCGAACAACATCCTGCGTCAGCAGGACCTCGAGAAGATGATGAACCAGATCGAGAACCTGGCGCGGTCGGGCGCGCGCGATCAGGCACAGCAGATGCTCTCGGAACTGCAGCGCATGATGAACAACCTGCAGGCTGGCCGCGGACAGCAGCAGATGGGCGAGCAGAACGACGCCATGCGCCAGCAGATGGACAAGCTCGGCAAGCTGATGCAGCAGCAGCAACAACTGATGGACGAGACCTTCAAGTTCGATCAGGCCCTGCGCGACCGGATGCAGCGGGGCGACCCGCTGCAGGGCGAGGACAATGAGCTCTTCGGTCAGGAAATGCCGCAGGACCCGGGGCAGCAGGGCGATCCGAACGGTCAGCCCAATCCGCTCGACGACATGACGGCCGAACAACTGAAGGACGCGCTGAAGCAGCTGAAGGAGCAGCAGGACGCGCTTGGAAAGCAGCTCGGCGAGCTGAACAAGGGCCTGGAAAGCATGGGCATCAAGCCCGGCAAGGGCTTCGGTGAAGCCAAGCGCGAAATGGACGGCGCTTCCGGCGCGCTCGGCAAGGGCCAGGGTGAACAGGCCGTCGGCAATCAGGGCCGCGCGCTACAGGCGCTGCGCCAGGGCGCCCAGGACATGATGAACCAGATGCAGGGCCAAGGTCAGGGTGGACCTGGCATGGGCGTGCCGCAATACGGTCAAAACGGCCGCGATCCCCTCGGACGGCGACAACAGAATCTTGGCCCGAATTTCGGCGACCAGGTCAAGGTTCCAGACGAGATCGATTCCCAGCGCGCCCGCCAGATCCTGGATGAGATTCGCCGCAGGCTCGGCGACAGCCTGTCGCCAGAGCAGGAGCGGCAGTACCTCGAACGCCTGCTCGACATGCGCTGAGCCGAACATCCGGCTTCAGCCGCTTGCCCCATCACGCCAGAACATGACAACGCCACCCGTCGCATCGAAATCGCTGCGACGGGTGGCGTTCTTGTTGCTGTAATGCAGGTCGGTGGGTCTGCCCGTCAGGCGGCCAGCGCCAGGGCGACTGCCTTGCGGATATCGGGAAGGGAAAAGGGCTTGGAGATGACGTCGACGATCTTGTCGGTGAGATCGTCCGCCCGCTCGCGCTGCTCGGCATAGCCGGTCATCAGCAGGATCTTCATGGCCGGAAAGGCGGCGGACGCCTGGTGCGTCAGCTCGATGCCATCCATAACGGGCATGCGGATATCGGAAAGCAGAAGGTCGAAGGCCTGGGCCTCCAGGCAGGCAAGGCCATCGGCCCCATCGCCCGCTTCGACCGTCTCGTGGCCGTCGAGCCTCAGGGCCCGCGCGACGAAGGAACGCAATGCATCCTCGTCCTCGGTAATCAGGATCTTCGCCATCATGGCCTCCGCGTTCGCTTCCGAGTCCGGCGTTCACGCCGGCACCCGCACCTGATCCAAAGGTACAGCGAGCGTGGATCATCGGGAGACACACTGGCGCTGCAGCGCCGCCGATCCTCGTCGAGAATCACTGCGGCACGCACCAAAACAACCAGTTTTTCGTTTGTGTTCGGTAAACGCCGAACGACTGGATTTCAGGGCGCATGCCCCAAAACGGGACGTTTACTCGGCGTCGCCGGTGACAACGCCGACAAACGGCAGCTCGCGGAAGGCATAGGCGACGTCCATGCCATAGCCGACGACGAAGTGATCGGGGCATTCGAAGCCGACATAATCCGCCTCGAGCTCGACCTTGCGCTTGACCCGCTTGTCGAGCAGCACCGCGATCGTGACGTTGCGGGCGCCGCGCTCGTACATCAGTTCCTTGGCAAAGCGCAGCGTGCGGCCGGATTCCAGAATGTCGTCGATCAGCAGAACGTCGCGCCCATGCACGTCGCTGTCGATGTCCTTGGTGATCTTGACGCCCTGCGAAACGGTGCCGGTGCCGTAGCTCGACAGCGTGATGAACTCGACTTCCGGAGCGAGACCAGCCGTATGCATCGAGCGGATCAGATCGGCCGCGAAGATGAACGACCCCTTGAGCACTGCGATCACCAGCAGATCCTTGTGCGGGCCGTTGACGATCATTCCGGCAAGCTCGCTGTTGCGGGCAGCGATCGTTTCAGCCGTATAGAGAGGTTCGATATTCTTACCGCGAACAACGGGCATCAGGGCTTCTCCAGCGTTTCATGCGGAAGACCTCGGCCTTCCCGTTGCCGCCGCTTAGCACAATCAGCGGGCCGAAACACCGTTTTCGGCGAAGGAAACCGCGACTTCCGGCATTTTTCCACCTGCATAGGGCAGTCTCGTCATGAAATGACGGCTCTCACCGGGCGGGATAGCAGCCCCCTCGGGCATCACCCGCGTCGTCGTGACCTTGCGGCCGTTGGCGGTGATCTCCACCACGACCTGCGGCAAACGCTGCTCGACATCGGAGCGATTGTCGATCGAGCCATAGACGGACAGCACGCGCATGCCGCCGGAATAGTCGAGCCCGCTCTTGATGCCGGAAATCGCCAGGGGCTGGACGTCGGCCTGCCCGTCGCCGGCAAAACCGACGATCGCCAGGAAGGACGCGAGCGCAACCCCCGCCACCATCCCGGCAAAGCGGCGTGCCGGCATGTCGCGAAGCCGCGTTTCGGCAAGACGAAGCAATCGGCCGCCGAGCGACGGCTCCTGCTCCACGACCGTCAGCGTCGGCCGCCGCCGGTTGCCGGTCTTCGCATTGTCGTTGAACACCGGATAGGGCGTGCGACGCGACGAGGCGGAGATCACCTCGAATTCCGCATCGACGACGTCGGCGCGCCGCGGCGCTGTAGCCCCGTCGCGTCCGCCGCGCTCCGGCGGCAGGAAGTCGGTATAGGCGCTGCTGCTGGCGGACTTGGTCCGGAATGCCTGCATGATCATTTCCTCCTGTCCCGCAAGAGAACACGGCCGCAGGCGGCCGGCTTGTCTGCGAAACCCTCGGGCAATGGCGAGCCCCTTGCGGTGCAAGAACTAGGCATTGCATCAAATCTTTCCGACACGTAAACCAAAATGGTTAATGTTTCGGAAAGACGTCGCGAAAGCGGCGCGTTTTCATGAAAAATTAACCGTCACTTAACCATGATTCCGCTGGCGGTTTTGCCTTTCCTGGCTGGTCGTCCTATGCGCGGAGGACCGGAACCGGCCATCGGTTGCAGGGCCGTAAGAGAGACTGGGCTGCCGCTTGATTCACTTTGAGAACGTCGGACTGCGCTATGGCATGGGACCGGAAATCCTCCGGGACCTGACCTTCGACATTCCACGCCGTTCGTTCCAGTTCCTGACGGGCCCGTCGGGTGCCGGCAAGACGACACTGCTGCGGCTTCTTTTCCTCTCGCTGCAGCCCACACGCGGCCTGATCCGGATGTTCGACCGCAACATTTCGTCGATCCCGCGCGAGGAATTCCCGATGCTGCGCCGGCGCGTCGGCATCGTCTTCCAGGACTTCCGCCTGCTCGAACATCTCACGACATACGAGAACGTTGCGTTGCCTTTGCGCGTGCGTGGCAAGGAAGAGGCGAGCTACCGGGCCGACGTGATAGAACTCTTGAAATGGGTGGGCCTTGGTGAACGCATCAACGTGCTGCCGCCGGTGCTTTCCGGTGGCGAAAAACAGCGCGCGGCCATCGCGCGAGCACTGATCGACCGGCCGGAGATCCTGCTTGCCGACGAGCCGACCGGCAACGTCGATCCGCCGATGGCAAGGCGCCTGCTCAATCTCTTCCTCGAGCTCAACCGGCTCGGCACGGCGGTCGTCATCGCCACCCACGATCTGTCGCTGATGGACCAGGTGGAGGCGCGGCGCATGATCCTTTCGCAAGGGCGGCTCGACATCTATGAGTGACAGCCGCACGGAACGCCAGAAGGACGTGCCCGAACAGGCACCGGAGGCGCAACAGCGCCGGACCGAAATGCGCGTGCGCCCGACCGGCCCGATCGTGCCGTCGAGCAATGTATCCGGCAATGCGCTGATGTGCGTCATCGCCATCATGTCGTTCCTCGCCTGCCTCACGCTCGGCGGCGTCAGCATGGTGCGAGCCACGGCCCAGAGCTGGCAATCGCAGATCTCCCGCGAGATCACCATACAGATCAAGCCCGACGACAGCCTCGACATGGAAAAGGCGCTCGCGGATGCGCGCGACCTGGCGCTGACCTTCAGCGGCACGACGGACGGCAAGATCGTCGACCGTGCCGCAACCGCCCGCCTGCTCGAACCTTGGCTCGGCGAGGGCCTCGATCTCGACGAGTTGCCCGTCCCGCGCCTCGTCATCATCACCATCGACGAAAACAACCCGCCCGACTTTGCGACCATGCGCAAGGCGCTGACCGAAATCATCCCGCAGGCCTTCCTCGACGACCACCGCACCTGGGTCGACAGGCTGGTCGCCATGGCCAACACCACGGCGATGATCGGCACCGGCGTCTTGACGCTGGTCTTCTCCGCCATGGTGCTGACGGTGGTCTTCGCCACGCGCGGCGCGCTGTCAGGCAACCGTCACATCGTCGAGGTGCTGCATTTCGTCGGTGCCGAAGCCGGCTTCGTCGCGTCGGAATTCCAGAAGCATTTCTTGAGGATCAGCCTCAAGGGCGCCGGCGCCGGCGGCCTGCTCGCGGCACTTTTCTTTGCGCTCGCGGGCTTCTGGCAGTCGCGGACCCTGGCGACCCCCGAGACGGATCAGGCCACCGCCCTCTTCGGAACCTTCACCATCGGCTACAGCGGCTATCTCGGCATAGCCGCGATCATCGTCGTCATCGCCATCCTGACGACGGTTACGGCGCGGCTGACGGTGACCCGCACGATCTACGAAATCGACCTCATCCGTTCGGACCCCGGCCGTACCGACCTCTACCAAAGCTGAGCCGCCTGATGTTTCGCCGCCACTCGATCTATTCCTTGCCGCAATCTGCGGCTATGTGAAGAGAATCATGATGGCGCGAGAACTACGCGGGAACGGAATGACCGGAGGAGACAAATGGCACGGGAAAGCCGACGATCGCCGGCGGTCCCGCAGTCTCCTGCGCAAAATTCTCCGCCGAACCTTCTTCGTCCTGCTCCTGCCGCTGGCAATCCTGATCGCCGCCTTCCTGAATTTTGCCGACACGGTGGCGTCGCTGCAGCCGCCCGGCCATCCCAAGGCCGATGCGATCGTGGTCCTCACCGGCGGCTTCCAGCGCATCGACCAGGCGGTCGATCTATTGAAAGGCGGCGCCGGCAAGCGCCTGCTGATCTCCGGGGTTCACCCGACGACGACAGGCAGCCAGATCCGCCGTAACACCCAGAGCTCGGCCGATCTTTTCAAGTGCTGCGTCGACATCGGCCATGAGGCGATCGACACCATCGGCAATGCGACCGAAGCGGCGCAGTGGATCCGCGATCGTGGCTACGCGACCGTGCTTGTCGTCACCAACAATTATCACATGCCGCGAAGCCTGCTGGAGCTTCGCCGCGCCCGGCCGGAAACGGAGTTCATCCCCTACCCGGTCGTCAACTCCGATCTGAAGACGACAAACTGGCTGCGCAATCCGATGGTGCTGAAGTCGATCCTTCTGGAATTCGGCAAGTATACGGTGGCGTCGATACGCGACCTCGCCGGCGCCCGCCCGACGAGCGGCCTGCGCACCGATGCCTCGCGCGCGACACCCGCCGAAGAATAGGCCGGCAGGAACGGCCTTCGCCGCTGCAAAGTGAAACAGAGCAGTTTTCCTTCAGCACTTAATCGTGTAGGCAGCGATCAACCGGCTCAAAGACGCCGGTCCCCTTGAGACCTCGCCTACGAGAGCGTGCCTGATGATCGTCTTGCGTTCGATCCTTTTCAACGTGGTGTTCTACGCCAATCTGATCGTGCAGATGATCGTGCTGACCCCGATCTACTTCCTGCTGCCGCGCAAGAAGGCGTGGTTCGTGCCGAAGAACTGGGTGCGCAGCAACCACTGGCTCCTGGAAAAGATGGTCGGCACGACCTTCGAGATCGAAGGCCTGGAGAACATTCCGAACGGCCCCTACATCTTCGCGCCCAAGCACCAGTCCTTCTGGGACGCCTACGCGCTGCTGCCGTGGCTGAACGACCCCTTCTACATCCTGAAACGCGAACTGACCTGGATCCCGCTCTTCGGCTGGTACATCCTCAAGCAGCGCATGGTGCCGGTGAATCGCGCCGCCCGCGGCAAGGCGATGACCAGCGTCATGGATCGCACCAAGCAGGAAATGGCGACGGGCCGCGAGCTCATCATCTACCCGGAAGGCACCCGTCGTCCGCCGGGCGCGCCGCCGGAATACAAGTACGGCATCGCCCGCCTCTATCGCGATCTGAACGTGCCGGTCGTACCGGTCGCCATGCATCCGGGCCTGTTCTGGCCGCGCCGCAAGTTCCTGCGCTTTCCGGGCCACTTCAAGGTCCGCATCCTGCCGCCGGTCGAGGCCGGCATGGACCCGGACGCTTTCCTCAAGAAGCTTGTCGAGGTAACGGAAAAGGCCAGTGACGACCTGCTCGTGGAAACGGTGAGGGCCAATCCGCACGTACCGCTGCCACCGACCGCCGAGCAGCGGATGAAGGAACTGAGGGCCGAAGGCCGGGCCTGATCCTTCAGGGCCCTGCCGGATGCGGCGCCTGCCGCAGCAATCCGACCACCTCTTCCAGCCAATGATCGCGGATGCCCATTTCCTTGAGATGGGCGAGCGTGTTGAACACGTATTCGCTGTTCGGCCCGGATTTTCCGGTCGAGACCGAGACGATGCCGGCCGCCTCCGCAGTCGTCAGCGCGCCCGCATACTGGACATGGCCGCGATCGATGACATAGGCGAGCGCCGGCACGCGGCGGCCGTCGGCAAGCAGCACCGGCATGGTGCGCTCCTTGTAGACGTGGGTCACCAGTTCGCGCTCGCGCAGATAGTCGACGACATCGGCCTGCTGTCCGCGTTGGACGCGAAACGCCGTCCCGATGCAGGAGCCGCCACGGTCGAGCCCGAGCACCAGCCCCGGCCGCTGCTCAGTGCCGCGGTGAACCCAGGAACGCACGCAGAGCGAGCGGCGAAATCCGAAGGCGCGCGCCGTCAGCTTCTCCTCGAACGCAAAGCCCGGGTTCCACATCAGCGAGCCGTAGCCAAAGACCCAAAATTCGTCCATATCCACTGTCATTCAACCCGCGCTGCTGTTCTCACTGCCGAATCACGATCGGTCGCGTGGGACGGTGAGCCATTTCGGTTTCTACGGCACAGCATCCCGGCACGAAAGAGACAAGCTCGTCCTCCTGCGGCCGAAGGAAAGAATAGTTTTGCGGATCGACGGCGCCACCCGAAAGGCAGCCTCCATCCTGTTTTGAGTGAGGTACCCGCGCCCATGTCGGCCACCGCAGTCTCCAACCCATCGCCGGTCAGCCGGAAATTCCGCTGGCTCATGGCAGGCATCGTGCTTGTCACCGGCGTTTATTCGGCCGGCTGGTTCTTTGCCGCCGACCAGATCGAGAAGCGGCTAACGACCCGCCTCGCCGAAGGACAGGCGGCCGGCCTTGGCGGCGAATGCACCAACATGGACGTGCGTGGCTTCCCGTTCCGTATCGGCCTCTTCTGCGACAAGGTGCATCTCGACGACACCCGCAACGGTACCTCGGCTTCCTTTGGAGCACTGAGGACCGCCGCCCAGGTCTACCAGCCCGGCCATGCGGTGATCGAACTCGACGGCCCGGCCGAGATCCGGGCTTCCCCCGGCCTCAACGTGTTTGCCGACTGGACGCTGCTGCATGCGAGCGTGCGTGCGACCCTGTCCGGTGTCGACCAAACGTCGCTCACCTATGACAACCTCACCGGCCGCGTGCGCCTTCCGCTCTCGGGCGACGGCCTCGGCTTCGGCGCCAGCCACGGCGAAGTGCACCTGCGCCAGAACGGCGCGGACCTCGACGCCGCCTTGAGCGTCGACAAGCTCGACGTTCGGCCCGAGGAAGGGCCGAGCCTCGCGCCGCCGGCGACCGTCGCCGCCGACCTGACCTTCACTGACCGGGCCGGATGGATGACCACCCCGCCGACGCCTGAGATGTTTCGCGGCAGCAAGGGCGAACTGCGCCAGCTTACCCTCGACCTCGGCGCCGGCATGAACGCCAAGCTTTCCGGGCCGTTCTCGGTCAACGATCAGGGGCTGATTTCCGGCGAGTTCTCGCTGACGATGACCAACATCGAAGCCTGGCGCGCCAATCTGGTCACCCTGATCCCGGATGACGCCAACCTCGTCGACAACACCGCAAACATGCTGAAGGCGCTTGCCAACGGCAAGAACGAGGCGACCGTGAAGCTCAACGTGCGCGACGGTACGGCGTTCCTCGCCTTCATCCCGATCGGCGTCCTGCCGACCCTCTAGGCCACGGGTATAAACCGCACAGGGAGGAAGACCGCGCCACGGTCTTCCCCGGCCTGCTCAAGCTATTTCTGGTCCATGGCATGGCGGCCGAAGTCCGGCATCGCCGTGTCCTGGCCTGCCTGGATGATCGAACGGCGAATGGCCCGGGTGCGGGTAAAGAGATCGAACAGCTTGTCGCCATCGCCCCAGCGGATCGCCCGCTGCAGATAGGCCAGATCTTCCGAAAACCGCGCCAGCATCTCCAGGATCGCATCCTTGTTGTGCAGGCAGACGTCGCGCCACATGGTGGGGTCGGATGCCGCCAGGCGCGTGAAATCGCGGAAGCCCGAGGCGGAGTATTTGATGACTTCGGATTCGGTGACGGTCTCGAGATCGTCCGCCGTGCCCACGATGTTGTAGGCGATGATATGCGGCAGGTGCGAAACGATCGCCAGCACCTTGTCGTGGTGTTCGGCGTCCATTTCCTCGACCATCGAGCCGAGCGTTTCCCAGAAAAGCCTGAGCCGCGCCACTGCTTCGCCGTCAGCGCCTTCCGGCGGCGTCAGGATGCACCAGCGGCCGCGGAAGAGCCCGACGAAGCCCGCATCCGGACCGGAATGCTCGGTACCGGCGATGGGGTGCCCCGGCACGAAATGCACATTCTCGGGCAAATGCGGCGCCATCTGCGCGATCACCGAGCCCTTGGTCGAGCCGACGTCGGTGACGATGGCGCCCGGCTTCAGATGCGCTGCGATCTCGGCGGCAACCGCGCCGGACGCGCCGACCGGGACCGACACGATGACGAGGTCCGCATCGCGAACGGCGTCGGCGGCCGACAGCGTATAGCGATCGCCGAGGCCGAGTTCCTGCGTCCGCTTCAGCGTCGCCTCGCTGCGCGTCGAGACGACGAGCGTGCCGGCAAGCTGCTTCTCGCGGATTTCGCGCGCGATCGACGAACCGATGAGACCAATGCCGATAAGGGCGATCGTTTCAAACTGCTGAGCCATTATTTCCGTCCCATGAATTCGGTCAGCGCCGCGATGACGCCTTCGTTGGCTTCTTCGGAGCCGATGGTCATGCGCAAGGCATTGGGGAAGCCGTAGCTGCGGACCGCCCTCAGGATAAAGCCGCGGTGGGTGAGGAACGCGTCGGCCTCCTCCGCCCGCTTGCCGGGCTCGTCGGGGAAATGGATCAGCACGAAATTCGTGACCGAGGGCGTGATGCGAAGACCGATCGCGGCGAGCGCTTCGGCAACGCGGGCAAGCCAGGTGAGGTTGTGATCAACCGCCGTTGCGACAAAGGCCTGGTCACGGATCGCCGCAGCACCCGCCGCGATGGAAGGCGCGCTGAGATTGAAGGGGCCGCGGACCCGGTTGACGGCATCGATCACCTCGACCGGCGCATACATCCAGCCGATCCGAAGGCCTGCCAGGCCGTAGATCTTCGAGAAGGTGCGGGTCATCACCACGTTTCGGCTGGCCGAGACGAGTTCGAGGCCGGCCGCATAATCGTTGCGGCGCACATATTCGGCATAGGCGGCATCGAGGACCAGCAGAACGCCGTCCGGCAGGCCCGCATGCAGCCGGCGCACTTCGTCGACGGGGATATAGGTGCCGGTCGGATTGGCGGGATTGGCGAGAAAGACCATCTTGGTCCGCTCGGTCACGGCCGCCAGAACGGCATCGACGTCGACGCGCGCATCCCTTTCCTTGACGGTCACGGGCGTCGCGCCCGACGCCAGGATCTCGATCTTGTAGACCAGGAACCCGTGCTCTGTGATGATGCCCTCGTCACCGGGACCAAGATAGGTGCGGCTGACGAGAGCGAGCAATTCGTCGGAACCGTTGCCGCACATGATGTTTGCCGGGTTGAGCCCATGAACCGCGCCGATCGCTTCACGCAGCGCCTTGGCCTGGCCATCCGGATAGCGCTCCAGATTGAAGGCTGCCGCCTGGAAGGCCTCGATCGCCTTCGGGCTGGCACCGAGCGGCGTCTCGTTCGACGACAGCTTATGCACCTTGGCGACACCCGGCGCATGCTCCTTACCCGGTACATAGGCGTCGATATCGAGGATGCCGGAACGCGGCTCAGGGCTCTTCGAAGCAAGGCTCATCAGGTCAGCTTTCTATGGCCATCAGGGTGCCACAGCGGCCTTTGGTGCGCCTTGGGAGGCGCGGGGCGCTATGGCAGGAAAAGAGGTCAAGCCATTACCGGCGCAAGCGGCTTTTGTCGAGGGTCCGCCGCCTGGACGTAAGCCTTATCGGGTGAGGCGTGGCTGTTCGCGCGTGCTCGGCACGCCCTGTGGCGCCAGCACCGGCACGAAGACGCGGCGGGACGCGCGGGCTGCGACCGGCAGCCCCTGGTAAAGCCGCTTCTGCGCCTCGACGACGATGACGCCGGAAAAGACCGGCCAGAGCCAGCGGCCGAGCCGCTCGAAGCCGCGCCGCAGCCGCAGGATCGCCCGGAGCTTCGATGGCGGGAAGAACAGCGCGTCGGCCGTGGCGCCCGGCGTGAAGTTGGTCTCGCGCAAGAGCGCCGTCAGCTGCCCGCGCGAATAGGGCCGGCCGGAACCGAAGGGCGTATGCTCCATGCGCGCCCAGACGCCGCGCCGGTTGGGCACGACGATCACAAGCCGCCCGCCCGGCGCCAGCACCCGCCAGATCTCCTTCATCGTCTCGCGCGGACTTTCGGCGAATTCCAGCGAATGCACCATCAGCACCCGGTCGATCGACGCGTCCGGCAGCGGCAACTCCTCATCGAACACCAGCGCCGTCGAGGAGAGTTCGGCAACCGGCCAGTTCACCGCACCCTGGCCCGCGGGCATGAAGGCGAAGGTGCGCTCCGTGTCCTTGCGGAACCGTTCGAGATAGGGAACGGCATAACCGAGGCCGACCAGCCGCTCGTCCGGCAGGCGCGCCCAGACGGACGAAAGCGCCATGGTGACGGATTGCTCCGCCATCCGGCCAAGCTCGGAGTGATAGAATTCGCGAAGGTCGACAATATCGGTATGCATTCGCAACATGTTAGCTTCGAAGCGGTAGACTTCAAGGTAAGGCTCGCTACATTCGGCAGCATCTCCCCTCTCGTGACCGGAGGACCTGCCATGGCCGCGCTCGAACTCGATCTTTTCCTCTGCCGCACCGACAATTTCGGCGTGCTGATCCACGACCCCGAAAGCGGCCTGACCGCCTCGATCGATGCGCCCGAGGAGGCGCCGATCCTGGAGGCGCTGGAACGCCGCGGCTGGACACTCACTCATATCCTCACGACGCACCATCACGGGGACCACGTCGCGGCCAATGACGCATTGAAAGCCCGCTTCGGCGCAACCATCGTGGGTCCGTACAACGAGGCCGCAAAAATTCCGGGCCTCGACAAGACCGTGCGTCATGGCGACCGCTTCGACTTTGCAGGCCGCGCCATCGAGGTGATCGAGACGCCGGGCCATACGGCCGGCCATATCTGTTTCCATTTCCCAGAGGACAAGCTTCTCTTTGCCGCCGACACGCTGTTTGCGCTCGGCTGCGGTCGGCTGTTCGAGGGGACGCCGGCGACCATGTGGCAGTCTCTCAGCCGGCTGATGGCGTTACCGGATGACACGACCGTCTATTTCGGACACGAATACACGCTCTCCAATGCCCGCTTCGCGGTCACGGTCGATCCTGAGAATGCCGAACTCAAGGCACGCGCGACCGAGATCGAGGAAATCCGCTGCGACGGCGGCTTCACCGCACCGACGACGATCGGCCTGGAAAAACGCACGAACCCGTTCCTGCGCGCTAGCGACCCCGGCATTCGCGCCCATCTCGGCATGCGAGACGCCGACGATGCCGCGGTCTTTGCGGAAATCCGCAAGCGGAAGGATAATTTCTGATGGCTGCGGCGCAGACCGCAGCAGAGGTCATCGCGGCGCTTAGCCTGGCGCGCCATCCGGAGGGCGGCTGGTACATCGAGACCTTCCGCGACACGGCCGGCGGCCCGCGGGGCCATTCGACGGCGATCTATTATCTGCTCGAACGGGGCGAGCGGTCTCACTGGCATCGGGTGCGTGATGCCGTCGAGATCTGGCATTACCACGCCGGCGCGCCGCTCGAGCTTCGCATCGCCGAGGATGGCAAGCCCGCCGAAACATTGAGACTCGGATCCGACATCCTGAACGGCGAGCGGCCGCAAGGCGTCGTTCCCGCGGATTGGTGGCAGTCAGCCGCCTCGCTTGGCGACTGGACGCTCGTCAGTTGCACGGTCGCGCCGGCGTTCGATTTTTCTGCCTTCGAGATGGCGGCTCCCGACTGGCAGCCACCGCCCCGATAGCAAGCGCCCCGTTTACTCAGCCGGCTGCGCTGTCGCTGTACTCTTGCGGAGGATCAGATCCTTTGCGGCGAGCACGGCGCCCCCTGTCACGAACAGGCAGGCAAGGACGATCCGCCAGGACGGCTCGGCAAAGCCGAACAGGAGCAGATTCAGCGTCGACAGAACAGGCGCAGCATAGCTCAAGACCCCAAGAAGCTGGATATTGCCGTTCTTCACGCCGAAGTCCCACACGTAGAAAGCGGCACCCAGGGGCAGCAACCCGAGACCGGCGACGGCAAGCCACTCGAAGGTCGTCTGCGGCCAAACCGTCGCCTCCAACGCCAAGTGGCAGACGAACGACAAAAGAGATGTAGCAAGGCAGAAGCCGGTGACGACATCCGTGGAGACCGCCTCGAAGCGTCGGGTGATCAGCGAATAAGCGGACCAGGTGAAGGCGCAGAGCAAGGCGGCGCCATAGCCGATGAGATAGGCTTCGTCGAAAGCGACACCGTCGCGCGACACGATCAGGATCATGCCGACGAGGCCGGATAGAGCACCGACAAGGTGATACCAGCGCAGGCGCTCGCCCGGCAGCAGTGCCGAACCGACGACGATCAGGAGCGGCCACAGATAGGCGATCAATCCCGCCTCCACAGGCGGCGCGTTGCGAAGCGCCGTGAAGTAGAGAAAGTGGTAGCCGAACAGGCCGGCTATGCCGGTGATCCAGACCTTCGCCGGCTGCTTGAGCAGCGTCAGGCGCTCCGGCTTTGCCGCCAGCGCGATTAGTCCAGGCAGGCTGCCGATCAAAAAGCAGATCGCTGACAGCTGAAATGGCGGCATCTCGCCGGACGCCGCCGTCATCAGCGCCAGCAGCGACCACATCAGGATGGCCGAAAAACCAATCAGAGTTGCCTTGAGTTTCATAGTCGTCCCCTCGCGCGATTTCTCTAACGGAAACCTGCGCCGTCAAAATCACGGTGCTTTCTGGTATTTAACCTTTTAGTTGCACGCGATCGCGCGTCAACCACCAAATCGCGTCGCCGAGACCGTGACCGGTCCGAGCTTGGTGGGGATGCGGACATAGACGGGAGCATAGACGTTCACGGTCGGCGCCTTTGCAAACCAGATCTCCATCGTCTGCAGACGCCGCAGATACTCGACGTCTTCGCGGCCCTTCTTGTAGCCGGCCTTCGGCACGAAGCGGATGCCGCAGACGATCACCTCGCCTTCGAAGCCTTTCGTCTTGAAAGGCCTGGTGCCCTTCGGCGAAAGCTTGATGTCGAGCCGCGACTCGCCGTCGAAGATTGGCAACGTGTTGGGGCAGACGCGCGCTTGCGCCGGAATGATCAGGCCCGAAAGCGGGTCGAGCACGTTGCGCATGTCGCGCGAAGTGACCGGCACCCAGTTCTTCGGCAAAGGCGTTCGCTTCGGCGTCATGCTCGCATGCACGACATTGCCGTTGCGGTAGGTAACGCTGATCGCCCGGCTCTTGGAGCCGCTGCGATAGGACATCGAATACTGCGACGCGCGCAGGTAATCCTTGTCGACGACGCCGGAAACCTGCGTCTGGCCCGACGTGCGGCTGAGGATATCGAGCAGACCCGCCGATTTCAGCGTCCCCGATATCGTGTAGCGATTCTTCTGAACCTCGGTGTGGAATGAGGCGCGCGCCACCGGCAGACCGGCCAGCGAGATGCTGTAATCCGTCAGATGTTCGACATCGGCGGCCGATGATGCTGTGGAAAACATGACCGCGGAAAGCAGCATTGCCCCGCGAAAACCATTTCGCAACTTCATGCCTGAAGAAATCCATCACTTGAATATTGCCGCAATACCCTGAAATGCAGGGTGTTTACGGCTTTTCTGCGCCCATTTCGCTGCCGCCGGCTACGCGGTCGGTCCGATCACGGAACCAAACCGTCGTGTGTCCTCAATTAAGAAATAGCGCATAGCAAAACCGCTTGGAATGGGTCTCGTGAGGCATTATTCTTGGCCAGACAGCGCTTCGGATGTGAAGAACTGCCGGGAAAATCCGCGGTTTTCCGAGAATGCAAGAGGTTTGGCTTGACGGACGAGCCGTCTCTGACTATAGAACCGCGACTTTCCAATAATGGCCAATAGGAACGCGGCCTGGGCTCTGGGCCCGCTACCGCATTGTCCGCCGGCGATAAAAGAGAATAGGTGTACTATGTCCCGTAGTTGCGAATTGACCGGCAAGGGCGTCCAGTCGGGCAACAATGTAAGCCACGCCAACAACAAGACCAAGCGCCGGTTCCTCCCGAACCTGTGCAACGTCACGCTGATTTCCGATGCTCTCGGCCAGCGCTACCGCCTGCGCGTTTCCGCAGCAGCTCTCCGCTCGGTTGAACACCGTGGCGGCCTCGACGCCTTCCTGCTGAAGTCGGACGAGAACGAGCTGAGCATGCGCGCTCGCCTGCTGCGTCGCCAGATCGTCAAGAAGGTTGCTGAAGCCGCCTAATCGGCGCCAGCGCACCGTCTTTGACACGCGTTTGAAAGGCTTGCGGGTTCATCCGGCAAGCCTTTTTCTCGTGCGCGCGGTTCTTAACCGATGCGCGCTTTTGCCTTCATCGGCCGGGTGCACTACCCTGCTTTCATCCCTCTAGCTGGTGGCATACCCCAGGATAAAAAAATGCTGATCAACCGCACGTTCTTCGTCTATGTCGCGCTGATGACCCTCGTGGTCGTCGCCTCGAACATCCTCGTTCAGTTTCCGCTGCCGGGCTCGATTGCCGGCATGCAGCTCGGCGATCTCCTGACCTGGGGCGCCTTCAGCTACCCCTTCGCCTTCCTGGTGACCGACCTTACCAACCGCCAGTTCGGGCCGCGCATTGCCCGCCGCGTGGTGGTCGCAGGCTTCATCGTCGCCATCCTGCTCTCCTTCGTCGCCGCCACGCCGCGCATCGCGATTGCGTCGGGCTCGGCCTTCCTGTTCGGTCAGCTGCTGGACATCTCGGTGTTCAACAGGCTCCGCCGTCAGAGCTGGTGGCATGCGCCGCTGGCAGGCTCGCTGATCGGCTCGGCGCTCGATACCGCAATGTTCTTCTCCTTTGCGTTCGCACCGTTCTTCGCGTTCTTCGGACCGAACGACAGCTTTGCGCTGGAGACCGCGCCGCTGCTCGGCGTGCTCGCGGCTGAAGCACCGCGCTGGATCTCCTGGGCGATCGGCGACCTGAGCGTGAAGATCCTCTGCGGCCTCGTCATGCTGCTCCCCTATGGCGCGCTGATGAGCATCGTGAAGCCCATGCCCGCTGTGGACAAGCAGGCGGCCTGACGGCCGCTTGCCGGCAAGCCTCGGCCCGCGCCCAAGGGGTGACCGGGCATTGATTGCCAGGCGCGGGGAAGAGCGGCTGCCGCCCTTCCCCGCGCCGCGCCTGCTAGCGCTGCCTCAGGAGCATCTGGGCGTTTTCGAATGGCAGCCCCTCGTCGTCTTCCGACCGCCGGGACTGTTCTTCAAAGCCGAGCTTCTCGTAGAAGGCACAGGCCTGTGCGTTGGCCGTATAGACCTCTAGGCGGAGCTGCCCCTTCAACTGCAGGGCATGCGAAACCAGTATGCGGCCTATGCCGGCACCCTGGTGTCGCGGCGACACGAAGAGCCCGCCGATGAAATCGTCGAGCAAACTGACGAACCCGGCCGGTTCGCCGCCGCGGGTGGCGACCCATGTCTCTGCGTTCGGCAGATAGACGGTCTCGATCAATACGCGCTGTTCGCGCAACCGCGCTTCGCCGACAAATGCGTGCGCCGTGATCGAGGCCTCGAACCAGATGGCCGACAGTTCTTCCATATCCGCAGCCCGATAGGCGCGGATCATCACATCCATATTTTTCATGGTTTTTCCGTTCAATAAATATGCGTCAAGAGGGACGCCTGTTGGGCGCCTTGAACAACCGCAAATGCGGGTAAATTTTCAGCCTCTGCGCATAAATCTCCTTCAACGGACAATCGGCCAATAGGCCTTTGCCGGGACGCGGTCAAGCATCGTGCCGGCCGATCCGCGGCTTAGCCACGCGAGACGGCCCGATCCTTCGCCGGTTCTTGACCGGATCTCCGCACGATCGGGCGGAGATCGCGCCTTTCAGGCGTTGGCTTACTGGGTCAGCGCAGTATTGAGCCGGAACTCCAGCATTAGGTTGCGCTCGAGGATCGAATGGTTATCGTCGGAAACGACGATGACCCGCACTTCGCCGTCGGGGCGCACGACGACGTCGAGGCCCTCCATGTTGTCGATCTGGTAGCGCATGTCGGCCTCGAAGACGACGTCGCCGTCGACGACCGCGCCGGGCTTGATTCTGTCGCCAGGGATCCGGCGGATCTGCATGCCGAGCCCCGAGCCGAAGGAGAAACGCCGCTCCAGGAGAAGCAGGTCGCCGTTCGGCAGAAAGGCGCCATCGGTCGCCGCATAGGGATCCTTGCGCACGACGCTGAATGCGCCGCGTTGCGGTCCGTCCAGGATACCAGCCAGAAGATTGTCCGCCTTGTCGACACTGCGCTCGGCAATGGCGATCATCGCGCCTGCAAGCGGGCTGTCTTTCGGCGAGACCGCAATCGTTTCGATGCCGGCATTGCTGCGCAGCTCGCTGATCGGGAACGGCAATGCCAGGCTTCCGATCGGCTTCGAGCCGGCAAAGCCCGGATCCGGATAGATGTCGATGCGATGGGCCTGCTCGTAGCTGACGATCGCCTGGCCGTCACGAAGGGCAAGCCCTTCCGAATCCACCTTCCATTTCGCAAGGCCCACATCGCCGTTGCGATCCGCCATCGGTGTGGCGGTCAGGTTGGTGATCCCGGAAAGCCTCCCCTGCTCGTCACGGGTCACGGCCCCTTCCAGCCAGTGGCCGGTGTCCATGACGGCGACGAAAGAGCTGCCATCAGGACGAAAACGGATCGCGGAGACGGCGCCGAACAAAGGATTTGACGAGGTCATCTCCAGGCCGCCGAGAAACTCCAGGGCGCCGAACCGGGTGGCGCTGGAGCCGACCTCGAAATTGCTGATCTGACGGCTGCGGATCGGCAAGTCTTCGCTACCTGAAGCGGACCATGCCGGGCAGACCGAGGCCAAGAGGAAAAGGGCAAGGAGACCGCGGCCAAGCATCAAGAAAAGTACCTTCAGGGAAGCATCGGGAATGAAGCGGGGTGCGAACATGCAACGCCACCAGGCATTGTCGCTTGGTAGACTGTAAAACTATGTCCGTAAATTGACTTCGGCCACCAGCGATGCGTGCAGGCGCCGATTGGCAGCGCGGAGGCGATGTTCCACCGCCCCCAAGCGGGAAGGATCACCCGGCGCGGCGAAGACGCGAGGGACCACGGCGCTGGCTTTCGTCCTCGAAGAGTGCGGCCAGCTGCTCGGTCATCGCGCCGGCGAGCTCGTCGGCATCGACGATGGTGACAGCGCGGCGATAGTAGCGCGTCACGTCGTGGCCGATACCGATCGCCAGCAGCTCCACCGGCGAGCGCGTTTCGATCTGCTCGATGACCGCGCGCAGGTGCCGCTCAAGATAGTTCCCGGGATTGACCGACAGCGTCGAGTCGTCGACCGGCGCACCGTCGGAAATCATCATCAGGATGCGGCGCTGCTCGCGCCGCGCCATCAGCCGCTCATGCGCCCAAATCAGCGCCTCGCCGTCGATGTTTTCCTTGAGCAGGCCTTCCCGCATCATCAGGCCGAGATTGCGGCGTGCCCGGCGCCACGGAGCGTCGGCAGACTTGTAGACGATGTGGCGCAGGTCGTTGAGACGCCCCGGAGCCTGTGGCTTGCCGCCGGCGAGCCATTTCTCGCGTGACTGCCCGCCCTTCCAGGCTTTGGTGGTGAAGCCGAGGATCTCGACCTTGACGCCGCAGCGCTCGAGCGTGCGCGCCAGGATATCGGCGCAGGTGGCGGCAACCGTGATCGGGCGGCCGCGCATCGAGCCGGAATTGTCGATCAGCAGCGTCACGACCGTATCGCGGAAGTTAGTGTCCTTCTCGCGCTTGAAGGAGAGCGGCTGCATCGGGTCGATGATGATGCGCTGCAGACGTGCGCTGTCGAGGTAGCCCTCTTCGAGATCGAACTCCCAGGAGCGGTTCTGCTGCGCCATCAGGCGGCGCTGCAGCCGGTTGGCGAGCCGGCCGACCGCACCCTGCAAGTGGGCGAGCTGCTTGTCGAGGAAGGCGCGCAGCCGGTCGAGTTCGGCTTCGTCGCACAGTTCTTCGGACGCGATGGTCTCGTCGAACTCACGGGTAAAGACGGCGTAGTCGACCTTCTCGTTGAAGTCGGCAAACGGCTGGTTCGGACGCTTGACCTCGCCGGGCGTTTCGCTGTCCTCGTCACCTTCGTCCTGGAGATCGTCGTCGGAAATCTCCGCGCCGTCCATCTCGCCTTCTTCCATCTGCTCTTCGGCAGCCTGGTTTTCATCGGCAGGTGCAGCGTCGTCGCCGGCTTCCTCGTCGCTGGCGTTCTCGTCCTGCTCCTGGCTGCGCGGCTGGTCTTCGTCGGTCTCGCTTTCCTGCTCGTCCGGCTCGTTGTCGTCGTCACCGTATTTCTCGGCGACGTCCATCGAGGTCAGCATGTCGCGAACGACACGGGCGAAAGCCTGCTGGTCGTTGATCGTCGAAGACAGGTTCTGGATATCGCCGGACGCCTTGCCTTCGATGAACTCGCGCCACAGGTCGAGCACCTTGCCGGCGGACGCCGGCGGCTTCTGGCCGGTCAGCTTCTCGCGCACCAGCAGCGCCACGGCCTCGCCGAGCGGTGCATCGGCCTGGCGCTCGATCGTTGCGAAATTCGCCTTGGCGTATTTCTCTTCGAGCATGACGTTGAGGTTCTTGGCGACACCCGCCATGCGCAGCGAACCGATCGCCTCGACGCGAGCCTGCTCCACCGCATCGAAGATCGCGCGGGCGTCTGCCCCTTGCGGCGACATGGTCGCGTGGATGCGCGCGTCATGACAGGCCTTGCGCAGCGCCATGCTGTCGCCGAGACCCCGCGTGACGCTGAGTTCCTGCAGGGTCGGGCGCTTGGAAAGTTCCGGCAGACGGATGCGTTCGCCGGTCATGCCCGGCCGCTCGTTGGCGAAGGCGACTTCCACCTCGGCATCGCCCGCGATCGATCGGATGCAGCCGGAAAGCGCCCGCTTGAACGGTTCCGCAGCATTCTCGCGCGTGGTTGGCTTTGCCTTCGAATTCGAGCTCACGACAGTTCCTTCTTCAGCCAGAGGCGATAACGCCCCAGCGGGGCGTCATCCGGTTTGCCACAGCGTCATGGCCCGCCCTCTCCAAGGAGACGGCAGGCCGTGGGATCAGGCGGTGGCTTCGAGCACGATGTTGGCAGCGCTTTCCTTCAGCTCGATGCCGAAGGCGCGCTGGTAGTGCTCGGCGACCAGCGCCCGCTCCAGCTCGTCGCACTTGTTGAGGAAGGTCACGCGGAAGGCGAAGGCGATGTCGCCGAAGATGTGGGCGTTCTCGGCCCAGGTGATGACCGTACGCGGGCTCATGACGGTCGACAGATCGCCATTGATGAAGGCAGCGCGCGTGAGGTCGGCGACGCGCACCATCTTGGAGACGGTCTCGCGGCCCTTGTCGGCGGTGAAGCCCTTGACCTTGGCGGCGACGATGTCGACTTCCTTGTCGTGCGGCAGGTAGTTCAGCGTGGTGACGATCGACCAGCGGTCCATCTGCGCCTGGTTGATCTGCTGCGTGCCGTGATAGAGGCCGGTCGTGTCGCCGAGGCCGACAGTGTTGGCGGTCGCGAACAGGCGGAAGGCCGGGTGCGGACGGATGACACGGCTCTGGTCGAGCAGCGTCAGGCGGCCGGAGGATTCCAGCACGCGCTGGATGACGAACATGACGTCCGGGCGGCCGGCATCGTATTCGTCGAAGACGAGCGCGACATTGTGCTGGTAGGCCCAGGGAAGAATGCCGTCCTTGAATTCGGTGACCTGCATGCCGTCCTTGACGACGATCGCGTCCTTGCCGACGAGGTCGATACGGCTGACATGGCTGTCGAGGTTGACGCGCACGCACGGCCAGTTGAGGCGGGCGGCGACCTGCTCGATATGGGTCGACTTGCCGGTGCCGTGATAGCCCGAGACCATCACGCGTCGGTTGTGGGCGAAGCCTGCGAGAATGGCGAGCGTCGTTTCGCGGTCGAAGAGGTAGTCCGGATCCAGGTCCGGGACATAGGCGTCACCCTTCGAATAGGCAGGAACGCGCAAATCCGTGTCAATGCCGAAAACCTCCCGGACGGAAATCGTGGTGTCGGGGAGGTTGGAAATGTCGAGGTCAATCTTGCTCATCATGTCTCCAGAGCGGCCACCGGACGGCACCCGCGCATTCGCCTGCAAAAGTGCTTCTGTAATAATCCGCGTTGTTAGCAGAAGCCAGCCTGTTTTAACAATTGGTAGGCTTGAATAACCGCGCGAAAACGCTCTTCCGACCCTCTATCTCCGCCATTGGCATCAGGGTGATGCTTTTTGACGAGATCCTTGTAGGCAGCCTTGATGTCGGCGGTCGTCGCCGAGGCGGTCAGGCCGAGCGTGTCGAAGGCCTTGGCCTCGAGCGTCTTCAGTTTGCGCTGGCGCGGCTCCGGGCGGCCGGAACGCGCGCGCGCCTCGCTGACAAAGCCGAAGGGGTCGCGCATGCGCGCCTGGGCGCCGGCGGAACCGGACCGCGTCTGCGACTGGGTCGGGCCGTTCTTGGCGTTCTTGTTGACGCCGACGGTCCAGGTGGGCCGATGACCGGTTATCGCTTCCTTCTGGTAGCGGGCGACCTCGCCGTCGGAGAGGCCGGAGAAGAAGTTGTAGCCCTTGTTGTATTCCTTCACGTGCTCGAAGCAGAACATGAAGTACTGCCCCTCGGCGTTGCGGCCGACCGGCGCCCGGTGCACACCCTTCTGATCGCAGCCGTCCCACTGACAGACGGGAGCCGCCGGCTCCGCCTGCGGCTCGACCTTGCGCCGGGTTCGAATGCGATCGAAGTATTTTGAATCGAGTCTCATGGCGCTCATTATGGGGTTTGGCGGGAGTCACAACAAGAATTGACAAAGCGGAATGTTGCTGGCTTTGTGCGGGCATTTTGCGCCGCCGTGCCAGCGATTGCCGGGTTCTTAGGAACTACGAGGGGGCGACAAGCAAACAGCAAAATGGGACGGAAGAATGTCGCTCACCGAGACCATCGAAAAGAAGCTGATCGAGGCCTTCCACCCTGAACGGCTCGAGGTCATCAACGAGAGCCATCAGCATGCCGGCCATCAGCCGGGCTTCGATGGCAGCGGCGAGTCCCATATGCGCGTGCGCATCGTTTCCAGCGCCTTTACAGGCATGAGCCGTGTCGCCCGCCACCGCGCCGTCAACGATCTCCTGAAGCCTGAACTCGACGCCGGTCTGCACGCGCTCGCGGTCGAACCAGCCGCCCCCGGCGAGCCGACCCGCTGGTAGAGGCAATCGCGGCGATCAGGTCGGCGGAGCGCCCTCTTCCGCCGGGCGGATGCGCAGCTTGGTGATGCGGTTCTTCACCCGCTTCATCACGATGAAGCGCTTGCCGTGGAAGGTGAAGGCCTGGCGCTCCTCCGGAATGCTCTTGGATTCGTGGATGACCAGACCGGCAACCGTCGTCGCCTCCTCGTCCGGCAGCGACCAGTCGAGCGCGCGGTTGAGATCGCGGATCGGCACCGAGCCGTCGACGACGATCGAGCCGTCAGCCTCCTGGCGCACGCCCTGGATATCGAGATCGTGCTCATCGGCAATATCGCCGACGATCTCCTCCAGAATGTCCTCCAGCGTCACCAGACCCTGAACCTGGCCATATTCGTCGACGACAATGGCCAGATGCAGCTTGCGGCGCAGGAACGCGTTGAGCTGGTCCTTGAGGTTGGTCGTATCCGGCACGAACCACGGCTTCTGCGCGATCCTGACGATATCGAGGTTCTCCGGCTCGACATTGGGTTCGGCCAGCGCCCGCAGCAGATCCTTGGAATGCACGACGCCGATGATGTTGTCGGTCGAGCCGCGCCAGAGCGGCAGCCGGGTGAACGGGCTCTCGAGGATGTCGCGAACGCACACCTCGGGCGGTTCATCGGCATTGATCGCCCGCATGCTGGTGCGGTGGATCATGATGTCGGAGATTTCGAGCTCGCCGAGGTCGAGAACGCCGCCGAGCCGATCGCGATCGGCCTTGATCACCGAACCCTCGCGGTGCAGCAGATCCACCGCGCCACGCAGTTCCTCGTGCGCCGAAAGCATAGACATGTCCGCGGCGAGATTGACACCGAAGAGGTTCAGAATCCGGCGAACGATGCCGTTGACGAGGCTGGAGAGGGGTCCGACGACCGCGACGAAGGGGCGAACGAGGGGAGCCACGGCGATCGCGAAACGATCCGGCGAGGCAATCGCCCAGCTCTTCGGCAGCACTTCCGAGAAGATGACGAGCAGCACGGTCATCGCAAGTGTGGCGATCGCCACACCGCTGTCGCCGAGCAGGCCGATCAGCAGGCTCGTCGTCAGCGACGACGCCAGAATGTTGACGAGGTTGTTGCCGATCAAAAGCGTACCGATCAGCCGGTCGCGCCGTTCGATCAGCCGGTTGACGATGCCGGCCCGCTCCTCGCCGTTGTTTTCGAGCGTATGCATGCGCGAGCGCGAGGCGGCAGTCAGCGCCGTTTCCGAGCCCGAAAAGAAAGCCGACAGCAACAGCAGGCAGAAGACCGACAGGATCGACAGCCAATACTCCGCCAGGAAGGCAATGAAGGCTTCTCCGGTCATTGCGGGTGCTTTTCCCTCAGGAAGTTCAGGACCTCGGACGACGGAACGTCGTCAGCAACGAAGGATTGGCCGACGCCCCTGGTCAGGATGAAGGTGAGCTTGCCGCCCTTGACCTTCTTGTCCTGGGCGATCGCATCCATCAGCCGCTCGGCCGGCGGCAGCGTGCCCGGGATTTCCGACATGCGCGTCGGCAGGCCGACCGCCCTCAGATGCGCCTCGACACGGGACGCATCGTCGGGGCTTGCAAGGTTCATGCGCGCCGAGAACTGATGCGCCAGCACCATGCCGATCGAAACGCCCTCGCCATGCACCAGCCGGGCGCTGTCGTATTCGGTTGCCGCCTCCAGCGCATGGCCGAAGGTGTGGCCGAGGTTGAGCAGTGCCCGCTGGCCGTTTTCGCGCTCGTCTGCGGCGACGACGTCCGCCTTGGCCTGGCAACTGACCGCGATCGCCTCGATGCGGGCGCTGCCGCCGGCAAAGACCGCCTGCCAATTGTTTTCGAGCCAGGCAAAGAAGTCCGGCTTGTCGATCAGCCCGTATTTCGCCACTTCCGCATAGCCGGCGCGGAACTCGCGCTCACTCAGCGTGTCGAGCACGTCGGTATCGGCCAGCACCAGGTCCGGCTGGTGGAACACGCCGATGAGGTTCTTGCCGTGCGGCGAGTTGATGCCGGTCTTGCCGCCGACGGAGGAGTCCACCTGCGCCAGGAGCGACGTCGGGATCTGGATGAAGCGCGAGCCCCGGCGCACGATGCCGGCGGCAAAGCCGGTGAGATCGCCAATGACGCCGCCGCCAAGCGCGATCACCGCATCGTTGCGCTCGATCCGGGCGCCGAGAACGGTTTCGCAGACGGGGATCAGATGTTCGAAGCTCTTGGTCTTCTCGCCAGCGGGAAGCACCAGCGACACGGCGTCGATATCGCGCTCCTTCAAGCTCGCCATCAGCGGTTCGAGGTAGCGCGGCGCGACGTTCTCATCGGTGATGACCGCCATCTTGCGCCCCTTGAGGCGAGCCGCGATCTCGTGGCCGGCGGCGGCGATCAGCCCGGGACCGATCAGGATATCATAGGAACGGTCACCGAGGTCGACACGGACCTTGCGTTCGGCGGCAGGCATCGCATGGCTATTCATGGGTCTTCTTGTCCTGGTATTCGATGACGGCGTTGAGGACGTCCTCGACCATCGTCTCTTTCTTCACATCGCGCGACAGCACCGTCAGGTCCGCTTCCGCATAGATCGGGTAACGCGCATTCATCAGGTTTTCGAGCGTCTGCCTGGGGTTCTCGGTCTTCAGCAGCGGCCGGGTGTCGCGCTTGTTGACCCGCTCCCAGAGCACGTCGAGTTCGGCATTGAGCCAAACCGTCAGGCCGCCCTTCTTGATCTGGCGGCGCGAACGCTCGTTGATATAGGCGCCGCCACCGGTCGAGACCACGCGCGGCCCGCTGCGCAAGAGCCGCTTCAGCACCCGCGTTTCGAGTGCCCGGAACTCGTCTTCGCCATAGCGGGCGAAGAGATCGCTGATCGTCATGCGCGAGACGCGCTCGATCTCATGGTCGGAATCGACGAAGGGAATGCCGAGCGCCTGGGCCGTCAAGCGACCGATCGCCGATTTGCCGGCGCCCATCAGGCCGATGAACACGAGATTGCGTTTACCGAGTACAAGCTTCGCCCGCTCGGCAAGCGTTGCGGAAACCGGTTCGATCACGTCGTTCATTGGACTTCTTATTCCCCATTCCCTTTCGGTATCGACAAATCAGGGTGTAGCGTCAAGTCGTCGCGCGCGTCCGCTCACGGTTCTTGAACTCGGCGGAAGCGGCGTTCATATAGGTCTGGCACCCGCCACGGCGCCGCGCGCTCATTCCGAGCGCTGAAACGCACTGGCCGTTTGAACGCCTGCATGTATCCTTGCGTCCGCTTCGATCGAAAGGCCCATGCAGAGGAGATTGAAATGCCGACCCTCTTCCGGTTCCTGTTCTTCTGCGCCGTTATCGCCGGGATAGTGTACGGCACGATGATCTCTCTCGTCACCTTCGTCGAGCCGACGGAGCGCGACGTCACCGTGAAGATCCCGTCCGAACGGGTGAACAAGACCCAATGAGCGATCTTTCCGCCGCCCACGTCGAGGCTTTTCTCGAAATGATGAGCGCCGAGCGCGGTGCTGCGGTAAACACGCTGCAATCCTACGAGCGTGATCTCGAAGATGCCTCCTCGCACCTGCGCACACTTGGAACCGGGCTGACGGCAGCGACGCCGGACGATCTTCGCGGGTATCTCGCGCACCTCGCCGGCCAGGGCTTCAAGGCGTCCTCGCAGGCACGGCGGCTTTCGGCACTCAGGCAGTTCTACAAGTTCCTCTACGCTGAAGGCATGCGCGGCGACGACCCGACCGGGATCCTCGACGCACCGAAGAAGGGACGCAGCCTGCCGAAGACGCTAAGCGTCGACGACGTCTCGCGGCTGATCGGCCAGGCGGAGACCGAGGCGGCAGCCGGCGGCGCCGACCACCTCGGCAGATTGCGCATGCATGCACTGATCGAACTGCTCTATGCGACCGGCATGCGCGTCAGCGAACTCGTGTCGCTGCCGGCAAGCGTGCTGGCGCAGAACGGCCGCTTCCTCGTCATCCGCGGCAAGGGCAACAAGGACCGCCTCGTGCCGCTGTCGCAGGCGGCGATCCGGGCCATGCGGGCCTATGGCGAGGCGCTCGCCGACGAGATGGCGCGCGACGAAACTGGCAACCGCGAGAGCCCGTGGCTCTTTCCCTCCTCGGGCAAGCAGGGCTTCCTGCCGCGCCAGGTTTTTGCGCGCGACCTGAAATCGCTTGCGGCCCGCGCCGGTATAAGGGTCGCAACGATCTCCCCGCACGTGCTCAGGCATGCCTTCGCCAGCCACCTGCTCGCCAATGGCGCCGACCTTCGCGCGGTGCAGGAACTGCTGGGGCATTCGGACATTTCCACGACACAAATCTATACGCATGTGCTGGAAGAACGGCTGCACAACCTCGTGCAAAACCATCACCCTCTTGCCAAACAGGCGAAAAAACAGGATTAGGACCGCCGGGCAGGCTGGTTTCGGCCCGCAGACCCTTGTCGCAAAATGATCGGAAACGCATCTCATGCACAACTATCTCGATTTCGAAAAACCCATCTCCGACCTCGAAGGCAAGATTCTCGAATTGAAGAAGCTCGCCGGCGAAGACGAGAGCGTGAACACTTCGGATGAGATCGAACGCCTGGAGACGCGCGTCCGCGACGCGATGGTCGAGATCTATTCCAAGCTGACGCCGTGGCAGAAGACCCAGGTCGCCCGCCACCCTTCGCGTCCGCACTTCCTGGATTATGCAGCAGAACTCTTCACCGAGTTCACGCCGCTTGCCGGCGACCGCAACTTCGCCAATGACGACGCCATCCAGGCCGGCCTTGCGCGTTTCCGCGGCATGCCGGTCGCCGTTCTCGGCCAGGAAAAGGGCAACGATACGAAGTCGCGCATCAAGCACAATTTCGGCAGCCCCCGTCCGGAAGGCTACCGTAAGGCGATCCGCGTCATGGAAATGGCCGATCGCTTCGGCCTGCCGCTGATCACGCTGGTCGACACGGCGGGCGCCTATCCGGGCGTTAACGCCGAAGAGCGCGGCCAGGCGGAAGCCATCGCCCGTTCGACCGAAATGTGCCTCAACGTTCGCGTGCCGATCGTCACCGTCGTCATCGGCGAAGGCGGCTCCGGCGGCGCGATTGCGATCGCCACCGGCAACCGCGTCTACATGCTGGAACATGCGATCTACAGCGTCATCTCGCCGGAAGGCGCTGCCTCGATCCTGTGGCGCGATTCCACCCGCGCCAAGGAAGCGGCCAGCAACATGAAGATCACGTCCGAGGATCTGAAGGCGCTCGGCGTCATCGACGGCATCATCCAGGAGCCGGTCGGCGGCGCACACCGCGACCCGAATGCGGTCATCGGCCGCACCGGAACCGTGATCGCCGACGCGCTCAAGGAACTTTCCGGACGCGATGGCGACCAGTTGCGCACCGATCGCCGGCAGAAATACCTGAATATCGGCCGTAATCTCTAAGCCTCAATCGGCAGTCCTTAGGCGGGGACGGGGCGAAAATCCCACGCCTTTCCCCTCGCCGGTCTCCATGGCCCGCGATTGCGGCAGCGTGTTTCGCAACTGCAAAGCGGAGTGTGGCCAAATCTTGGCCATATTCATAAGGTCATGAACAGCGCATCGGCAGGGCCACCCTGCAGGGTTAAGAATTCGTGAAGTATAATCGCTTAGTGATTCTCTAAAGGGCCCACCCTCGCGGACTGGGCTTTCCTAGTCGAGTTTGGGTTTGAACGGGCCTCTGCTGATGCGTTTCTGGAACCTTTTAGCTTCCGCCGCCATTGTCGCCACACTTGCCGGCTGCACCAACGAAGCGCTGGATGCGACGACGTCGGTCGATATCAAGTCCGTCAAGAACAAGACCGAGTACCAGGTCTCTGCGCCGATGGTCAGAAAGATGACCGAACTCGGCATGCAGAAGCAGGCGCCGATCGCGCTGCGCATCTTCAAGGAAGAAGGCACGCTCGAGGTCTGGAAGGCCAACACTGCCAACCGTTTCCAGCTCTTGAAGACCTACAAGATCTGCGCCTGGTCCGGCAAGCTCGGCCCCAAGGTTAAGGAAGGCGACCGGCAGGCCCCGGAAGGTTTCTACCCGCTCTTCCCCCGCCAGATGAACCCCAACTCCAACTATTATCTGGCGATCAACACCGGCTATCCCAACGCCTACGACAAGGCGAACGGCCGCCAGGGCACGCACCTGATGATCCACGGCGCCTGCTCGTCGTCGGGCTGCTACTCGATGACCGACGAGCAGATGATCGAGATCTTCGCGCTCGCCCGCGACAGCTTCAAGGGCGGCCAGGAAAGCGTACAGCTGCAGGCCTTCCCCTTCCGCATGACCGCGGAAAACATGGCGCGTCACCGCGACAACCCGAATATCGACTTCTGGAAAATGCTGAAGGTCGGTTACGATCAGTTCGAAGTCACCAAGCGTCCGCCGGAAGTCAACGTCTGCGAAAAGAAGTACGTCTTCAACCAGCAGGCCTCCGGCCCGTTCAATCCGGGTGGACAGTGCCCGGCCATGTCGACGCCGCCGGCCTTGCAGGTCGCCATGTCGACCTTCGAGAAGAGCTATCAGACCGACTACGACAAGGCCATGAAGAAGTATGACGGCATGGTCTGGTACGAGCCGAGCGAGGCCGAGCGCAAGGCGATCGTCGCCAAGCAGCGTGTCGGCCGCGAGCTCGCCTATGCTCCGACCGGCAACTCGCTTGACGCCGGCAAGATGATGAAGGCGAGCGATCTCGAAAAGAAGCTCGCCGATCAGAAGGAAGCGGAAGAAACCAAGGTGGCTGTCGAGCTCCAGAAGAAGGAACTCGAAAAGGCGACCGATGGCGGCAAGCACGTGCCCGTCCCCGCTGCCAATCCCATTCCGCAGCCGGTGATGCAGGCAGCCGTCGAAGAGCCGAAGAAATCCTTCTGGAGCCTGTTCTCGAAGAGCGAACCGGAATTGCAGATGCCGGCTCCCGTCGTCGTGACGCCGGACCAGCAGGCAACCGCCGCACCGCAGGCACAGCCGGCTCCGGCAACGACCGCAAAGCAGGCGAAAGCAGCGGCTCCCGCTGCCCAGCAGCAAGCCGCTGCCGTGACCACGGCAACGACGCCTGCAGCCGATGCGACCGCCGAGGCGCCGGTTCTGACGGAAGAGCCGCCGAAGAAGCGCCCGTTCTGGAAGATCTGGGGCAATTGATGCCGGACGAACAGAAGATCGTCTATGATCTCAGGGGGCTTAAATGCCCCCTTCCCGTTTTGAAGACGCGCAAACGCATGCTCTCGCTGGCACCGGGCGCTTTGCTGGAGATTGAGACCACCGACCCGCTGGCCGTGATCGACATTCCGCATTTCTGCAACGAGGACGGCCACAAGCTCGAAGAGACCGCACCCGCCGACGGTGGCCACCGGTTCCTCATCCGCAAAGGCGTCTGAGACGCAGCCAGCCGCAACGCGGCTTGGCATGATTTGTATTCGGGTTGCCTGCAGCCAGAATACGGTCCGCACCTTTCCCGGAGCCTACCTCAAGGCCGCAACTCCGAACGGAAAACCGCTTCGCACTTTTCCTGGAGCTTGCCTCAAGGGCGCAACTCCGGACGGAAAACCGCTTCGCACTTTTCCTGGAGCTTGCCTCAAGGGCGCAACTCCGGGCGGAAAACCGCTTCGCACTTTTCCTGGAGCTTGCCTCAAAGCCGCAACTCCGGGCGGAAAACCGCTTCGCACTTTTCCTGGAGCTTGCTTTAGAACCGCATGCCCGGAACGGCGAGCGGGTTGTCGGAGAGCGCCTGGGCGTCCGGCCGGTCGATGCGCGGCTTGCCGGTGAAGGCATCGAAGAGATCGCGAACGAAGTCTTCCGTCAGCCCCTTGGTAATCAGCACCATGCGCGTGCGCCGGTCGTTCGGGTCCGGCCAGGCGGCGAGCCGCTCCGGCGTGTGGAAGACGTTCTGCACGCCGTGCAGGACAAGCGGCCGGTCCGGCCGGTCGGCAACCGCAACGATCGCCTTCATCCTCAAGAGCTTCTCGCCATGCGCCGAGCGCAGCAGGTCGATGAACATGTCGAGCGCCATCGGCTCGATTGGTCGGTCGTGCACGATGCTGAAGGAACGGATGTCGCCGCCATGCCGCGTCACATCGTGATGGTGGTGATGACCGTGGCCATGGTGGTGATCGTGATCATGGTCGTGATGCTCGTGGCCATGGTCATGATGGTGGTCGTCATGCGCCTCGTCCTGCAGCCAACGGCCGACATCGGCGATCTTCGACGACGGGTCGTAAAGGCCGCAGTCGAACAGCTCTGCGCGCCCTGCCTCGGCACTGTCGCCATCGATCAGCGGCGCGCGCGGATTGAGCGCGCGGATCCGCGCCGTCAGCGCATCACGCTCCGAGACTTCGGCAAGGCTGGCCTTGCTGATGACGATGCGGTCGGCAACGGCAACCTGCTTCAGCGCTTCCTCGTGGTTGGCGATCGTCTGCAGGCCGTTGACGGCATCGACGACGGTGACGACGCCGTCCAGGCGGAAGTTCTGCGCGATGATCGGGTTGCCGATCACCGACTGCAGCACCGGCGCCGGGTCGGCAAGGCCCGTGGTCTCAATGACGACGCGCTTCAGCGGCTTGATCTTGCCAGTCTGCATGCGATCCATGAGATCGGCGAGCGTATCGACCAGTTCGCCGCGCACGGTGCAGCAGAGGCAGCCGTCGGAAAGCTCGATGACCCCGTCGCTGGACGCTTCCACCAGCAGGTGGTCGATCGAGACGTCGCCGAACTCGTTGATGATCACGGCCGTATCCGAGAGATCGGGATCCTTCAGCAACCGGTTGAGCAGCGTCGTCTTGCCCGCACCGAGAAAGCCGGTGAGGATCGAGACCGGCACCGCCGACAAGGGACTAACCATCATGCACTCCGATCAGAAGGTCGGCCGCGGCACCGGGATCGGCACATTGGCGACATCGCCCTGGCCGGCCGGGTCGCCGGCAAGCTTCGGAGCCTTTTCGCCGCTGCCGGCGATGAGCCCGGCGAAGGCGAGCTTCAGCGGCCGGTTGATTTCGTGGATATAGGGCGAAAGCAGCTTCTGGCGGCCGGCCTCGTCGCGGCCTTCGCTGCGGACCTTCGCGGCCGCCTTCGAGCAGATCTGCTTGCTGACGTCGGCGACCATGTCGCGCGTCTCGCCATAGGGCGGGATCTGCACCAGCGACGGCTTGCCGTTGCCGTTCGTCGTCAGTGCCATCTGCAGGAGCCTTGCCGACTCGTCCGCACGCGCACCGAGGCTGTCCTCACCGAGCACGACCGAGACGACGCTGCGCCCCTCGCGGGTGGCGGACGAAACCTGGTTGAAGCCCGAGGCGCAGATGAAGCCGGTCTTCATGCCGTCAGCCCCTTCGAAGCGGCCGATCAGCATGTTGTAGTTCGGATAATCCTTCTTGCCGGTGGTAAAGCCTTCCAGCGAGAAATAGGAGGCGTATTGCGGAAACTCGCGCTTGAGCGTGATCGCCAGCACCGCAAGGTCGCGGGCCGTCGTGTACTGGCCGGGACCGGGCAGACCGTTGGGGTTGACGAAGTTCGAGGACGTCATGCCGATGCGGCGGGCCTCGGCGTTCATCCGCTCGATGAAGGCGGGCTCCGAACCGGCGACCGTTTCGGCGATCGCGACGGCGACGTCGTTTGCCGACTTCACCAGCATCATCTTCAGCGCGCTGTCGAGCGTCATCGCCTGGCCGGGCTTGTAGAACATCTTGCTCGGCGGCTCGGCGGCGGCGTTCTTGGTCATGACGACCGGGCTCTCGAGCGTAAGCTGGCCGGACTTGATGGCGCGGAAGGCCGTGTAGGCCGTCATCAGCTTGGTCAGCGACGCCGGATACCATTTCTGGAAAATATCCTGGTGCTCGTAAACCTTCAGCGAATTGACGTCGACGACCAGCCTCGGATTGGCCGCAGCCGGCAGCGCCGCAAGAAGCGTGGCGCATGTCGCCGCCGTCACTCCGAGCGTCTTCAACTTGCCACGCGTGAAAAATCCTGCTGTCACCACGATAGGACCTCGAAAATCCGCTGTTGCCTCGTCTCGTCCGGCTATTTAGCCTATATGGCGAGGAGATGGCAAAGCCCATTCACGGGCAGTGATGCCAATCCACACCGATACGCAGATACAATTAGTGATCGAACAGACCGACAGGACGAAACGATGCCGATACTCAACCGTGCCGCCGAGCTCCAGAATGAAGTCACCGAATGGCGGCGCCACCTGCACAGGAATCCGGAGCTCCTGTTCGCGGTCGAAAATACGGCAGCCTTCGTCGAAAAGAAACTGAAGGAGTTCGGCGTTGACGAAATCGTGACGGGGCTTGGCCGCACCGGCGTCGTCGGCCTCATCCGCGGCAATCTCGGCGCGGGCCGCACCATCGGCCTGCGCGCCGACATGGACGCGCTGCCGATCACCGAGACGAGCGGCAAGGACTGGGCGTCCGAGACGTCCGGCAAGATGCATGCCTGCGGCCACGACGGCCACACGGCCATGCTTCTCGGCGCGGCGAAGTATCTCGCTGAGACCCGCAATTTCGCCGGCCAGGTCGCCGTGATCTTCCAGCCCGCCGAAGAAGGCGGCGGCGGCGGCAACGAGATGGTCAAGGACGGCATGATGGAGCGCTTCGCCATCGCCGAAGTCTACGGCATGCACAACATGCCGGGCATGCCCGTCGGCCAGTTCGGCAGCCGCGTCGGCCCGATCATGGCCTCGACCGACGAGTTCACCATCACCATCAAGGGCCGTGGCGGCCATGCCGCCCAGCCGCACAAGACGATCGACCCGATCGTCGTCGGCACCCAGATCGTGACCGCCCTGCAGACGATCGCGTCGCGCACCGTCGACCCGCTCGCCTCCGTCGTCGTCTCCGTCACCAAGTTCAATGCCGGTTTCGCCCACAACGTCATTCCGGAGGAAGCCGTGCTCGGCGGCACCGTGCGCACCCTCATGCCCGAGGTTCGCGAGATCGGCGAAAGCCGCATCCGCACGATTGCCGAGGGCGTTGCCCAGATCTACGGCGCGACCGTCCAGGTCGCCTACAACCGCAACTATCCGGTGACCGTGAACCATGCCGACGAGACCGGCTATGCTTTGCAGGCAGCAGCCGAAATTGCCGGCGCCGGCAATATCCAGCCGTCGCTCGATCCGATGATGGGCGGCGAGGACTTCTCCTACATGCTGCTTGCCCGCCCCGGCGCCTTTATTTTCATGGGCAATGGCGACACGGCCGGGCTGCATCACCCCGCCTACGATTTCAACGACGACGCGATCCCGCACGGCATTTCCTACTGGGTGAAGCTCGCGGAAACGCGACTTGCCGCCTGAGGCACGGGTGGGAGGCTCCATGCATCAGATCGACAAGATTGACCGACGAATTCTCAACATCCTCCAGGCGGACGGCCGCATCACCAATCTGGAGCTCGCCGATCGCATCGGCCTGTCGCCGACCGCGACCAGCGAAAGGCTGCGGCGGCTGCTGAAGGAAGGTTACGTCTCGGGCTTCGGCGCGAGACTGGACCCGCAGAAGCTCGGCTTCGGCCTGCTGGTGTTCATCGAGGTCATGCTCGACAAGACGACACCCGACGTCTTCGACCAGTTCGCCGCCGCCGTCAAACAGGCGCCGTCCGTGCTCGAATGTCACATGGTGGCCGGCGGCTTCGACTATCTGGTCAAGACGCGGTTCGAGGACATGGCCGCCTACCGCAACTTCCTCGGCCAGGTGCTCTGGACGCTGCCGGGCGTCAAGGAAACCCGCACCTATGCGGTCATGGAAGAGATCAAGAACGACGGGCCGCTGCCGCTGGTGTGAGCCTCTGCCGCAAACAAAAAACGGCCCGGGATCTGCGCAGATGCCGGGCCGTCTGTTTTTTCAACTTAGGCGACGTCCGCCAACGACGCCATGTCGATCACGAAGCGGTAGCGCACGTCGCTCTTGACGACGCGTTCATAGGCCTCGTTGATCTCTTGGATGCGGATCGTCTCGATCTCCGAGACGATGCCATGCTCGCCACAGAAGTCGAGCATCTCCTGAGTTTCCTTGATCGAACCGATCATCGAGCCGGAAATGCTGCGGCGCGCCGGCACCAGCGAGAAGGCGTGCACCGGCACGGCGTTCTCCGGAATGCCGACCAGCACGAAGTCGCCATCGACCTTCAGCAGGCTGACATAGGCGTTCCAGTCGATCTCGGCCGCAACCGTGCAGATGATCAGGTCGAAGGTGCCAGCGAGCGCCTTGAAGGTCTCGGGGTCGTTGGTGGCGTAGTAGTGGTCGGCGCCGAGCTTCAGCCCGTCTTCCTTCTTGGAGAGCGTCTGGCTGAGAACGGTCACGTCCGCGCCCATGGCATGCGCCAGCTTGACGCCCATATGGCCGAGACCGCCCATGCCGACGATCGCGACCTTCTTGCCGGGACCGGCCTTCCAGTGGCGTAGCGGCGAATAGAGCGTGATGCCGGCGCACAGAAGCGGTGCTGCGGCATCGAGCGGCAGGTTCTCCGGGATCGACAGAACGTAGCCTTCCTTGACGACGATGCTGTCGGAATAGCCGCCCTGGGTCGGTGTCTTACCGTCGGCTTCAACGCCGTTATAGGTCACGACCAGGCCCGGCATGTAGTGTTCCAGGTCGAGGTCGCGGGTGGCGCAGGTGGTGCAGGAATCGACGAAGCAGCCGACGCCGGCGCGGTCGCCGACCTTGAACTTGGTCACCTTGGAGCCGACCGCCGTGACGATGCCGACGATCTCGTGGCCTGGGACCATCGGGAAAGCCGAGTTGCCCCATTCGTTGCGGGCCTGGTGGATGTCGGAGTGGCAGACGCCGCAATACTTGATCTCGATCACCACGTCGTCGTCGCGCGGTTCGCGGCGTTCGAAGGTGAAGGGCGTCAGCGGCTTCGACGCATCGGTCGCCGCATATCCTCTTGCAATGGCCATCAGTCTGTCCTCATTTTGGGAAAGGGTGCAGGTCCGGAGGGAGCCCGGCCTGACGCATCAGGACTATGAGGGTGCGGGCGCTGCAAGCGTTAGAGCGATCCTGCAAAGTTTTTGCACGATCCTACAAGATTGACAGCGGCATCCTGGAGATGGCACGTCGAGACCCTATCTGAGCGTTGCCTCACACGACGCTAAGCCGCTGGAAAGACCTGAGATTATGACAGCCACGCGACAGACTGCCCGTCCCGAGATGATCGACGTCATTGCCCGGTTTGCCAAAACCGACGGCGATCACATGACCCAGATTGCCGGCCTGAGCCTACACCGGCACGGCGGCGATGCCCCGGTCAATTGCTCCGCCTACCGGCCGAGCCTGGCAATCATCGTGCAAGGGGCCAAGCGCGTGGTACTCGGCGAAGAGACGCTGATCTACGGCGCCTCGGATTATCTGCTGACGTCGATCGACCTGCCGGTTCTGTCCCAGGTCTGCCAGGCCTCCGCAGAGGAGCCCTACCTCAGCATGGCCTTCACGCTCGACCCGGGCAAGATCCAGGCGCTGCTTGCGTCCCTGTCGCAACTGCCGGCACCCGCCACCTCCGTGCGCGGCATGAGTGTCAGCAAGATCACTGTCGAACTCGAAGATGCGGCCCTTCGGCTCTTGCGCCTGCTCGAACGGCCGGACGATATCCCAGCACTGCTGCCCCTGATCGAACAGGAGATCCTCTATCGGCTTTTGACCGGCCCGCATGGCCACCGGCTCAGGCAGATGGCGACGACCGACAGCCAGCCGCACCAGGTCGGCCGCGCCGTCGCCTGGCTGAAGGAACACTATTCGCGGCCCTTGCGCATCGACGACCTCGCCAACCGCGTGTCGATGAGCGTCTCGTCGCTGCACCATCACTTCAAGGCGATCACCGCCATGAGCCCGCTGCAATACCAGAAGCAGCTTCGGCTGCAGGAGGCGCGGCGGCTGATGCTGGAGGAAAGCCTTGACGCCGGCGATGCCGGCCATCAGGTGGGCTATGAAAGCCAGTCGCAGTTCAGCCGCGAATATGCCCGCCACTTTGGCGAGCCACCGATGCGCGACATCGGCCGGGTCCGCCGCTCGCTGCTCGAACGGCTTGCGCCGCAGGCGGAGATGCTGAGCGAGGGCTGACCGAGCCCCCAGTTCCGCTGCGGATCAGCTCCGCTCGATATCTCTTCTCAGCACGATGGACGTCGTCAGGTCCTCGACATTGTCCATCGTCGCCACCTCATTGCGAAGCTCGTTGAGCGCATTGATCGAGCCAACCTCGACCTCGACGACCAAATCCAGCTGGCCGCTGACAGAGGACACCTTGCGCACGGTGGAGAAACCGGCGAGCCGGTCGAGCACGCCGATCGATGGCGTGCGCTTCAGGGTCACCAGCAGGAAGGCCTGGATCGTGCCCTCGTCCAGTTGCCCGATATCGGCACGATAGCCGCGAATGACGCCGGCCTTTTCCAGTCGCGTGACTCGCTCGGTCGTCGCACTTCGGGAGAGCCCGATCCGGCCTGCCAGCGACTTCATCGGGATCCGTGCTTCCTGCGACAGGATGCTGAGGATGGTGCGGTCGATCGCGTCGATGTCCTGCATGTCCCCTTCTCCGTGCTCGCCGACAAGATGACGGTTATTATAAACATAGTGCCGGTGCAACCGGCATATTGCCGGATGCATCCCCTCGTCGCTCATGCAAATCTTCTCACCGAGATGAGGATCCCCATGAACGATATGCTGAAGACCACGCCCGACTTTTCGACCGAAGCGGCAGCCGCCTTGCTGAAGGAGCATTACGGCCTCTCCGGCACGCTCTCGCTGCTCGCCAGCGAACGCGACCAGAACTTCAAGGTCGAGGCTGAGGACGGCAGCATCTCCATTCTGAAGATCGTCAATGGCGCCGAGCCCGAGGTCGAAAGCGATTTCCAGACCGCACTGCTCAGCCACGTCGGCACCCATGCCGCCGACCTGCCGGTGCCGCATATCCGGCCGACGCTGTCGGGCGCGAGCCTTGCTTCGACCACCAGTGCGGGCGGCGTCACCCACCGCCTGCGGCTCGTCAGCTGGGTCGAGGGCCTGCCGCTTGCCGAAACCGGACGCAGCGATGCGGCGCTCCAGTCGCTTGGGCAGATGCTCGGCCGCTTCGACGTCTCGCTCAAGGGCTTCATGCATCCGGGCGCGCTGCGCGACCTCGACTGGGACATCCGCCACGCCGGCCGTTCGGCCGACCGGCTGCATCACGTCGCTTCCGCCGAAGACCGCGCGCTGCTCGAGCGCTTCCTTGTCCGCTTCGAAAAGTCCGTGGCGCCGCGCCTTGCGACCCTTCGTGCCGCCGTCATCCACAACGACGCCAACGACTGGAATGTGCTGGTCGATAAAGTCGACCACGACACCATTTCCGGCCTGATCGATTTCGGCGACGCCCTGCATGCGCCGGTGATCGCCGAGGTCGCGATCGCGGCCGCTTATGCCGGGCTCGACCATCCCGATCCGATCGGCGCTGCCGCTGCCATCGCCCGCGGCTTCCATGGCGAATATCCGCTGGCGGAAGAAGAGATCGACCTGCTCTTCGATCTCATCGCCATGCGCCTCGTCACGTCGGTGACGATCTCGGCCTCCCGCCGCGCCCACACCGAGGACAATCCCTATCTGGCGATCAGCGAACGCCCGGCCTGGACGCTGCTGCGCAAGCTCGACCGGATGAACCCGCGTTTCGCGACCGCCATCCTGCGGCATGCCTGCGGCTTCGAGGCAAGCCCGGGCGCGCGTGCCGTTGCCGCCTGGATCCGCGAGAACCGCAAGACGCTGAAACCGCTACTCGCACGCCCGGCCGGCACCTACCCGGCAGCGCTCGTTCCCTACGGCGACCCGCAGCATCCGATGACCGTGAAATCGGCAGCCGAACAACCGAATGAAGCCCAGGCGATCTGGGAAGACTATTGCCGCACGCACGGCGTCGAACTCGGCATCGGCCCCTTTGGCGAAGAACGCACGGTCTATGCCGGCGAGATGTTCGTCTCGCGCTTCATCGACCACACCCGCCGCACCCGCCATCTCGGGCTAGACCTGTTCATGGCCGCCGGCACCAGGCTCTACACACCGCTTGCCGCCACCGTCGTCAGCGTCGAGATCGAGAAAGACCCGCTCGGCTACGGCTGCCTGATAGCGCTTCGCCACGATCCCGAGGGCTGCCCGCCCTTCGTCACGCTCTGGGGTCACATGGCGCACGAAGCGATGGGACGCATCAAGGCCGGCGATCGGCTGGAGGCCGGCGCACTGGTCGGCGAGATGGGCGCCCCGAAGGAAAACGGCGGCTGGGCGCCGCACTTGCATCTGCAGCTTTCGACCGACACCAGCCTGACGGCGACCGAAATCCTCGGCGTCGGCGAACCGCAGTTTCTCGATGTCTGGGCCGAACTCTTCCCGGATGCGCGCACCTTTGCAGGCATTGCCGAGGAATTCTATGAGAAGAAGGGCCGCTCGCACGAGGAGATCGTCAAGCGCCGCAAGGAACTGCTCCTGCCGAACCTTTCGATCTCCTACGACAAGCCGATCAAGTTCGTGCGCGGCGAAGGCGTGTGGCTGATCGACGACAGCGGCCGCGCCTATCTCGATTGCTTCAACAATGTCTGCCACATCGGTCACGCCCATCCGGCGGTCGTCGAGGCGATGGCCAAGCAGGCGGCGATCCTCAACACCAACACCCGCTACCTGCACGACAACATCGTCGCCTATGCCGAGCGGCTGACGGCGACGCTGCCAAAGGAATTGACGGTCGCCGGTTTCGTCAACAGCGGCTCGGAAGCCAACAGCCTGGCGCTCAGGCTGATGCGTGCCCATACCGGTCGCGAGAATGCCATCACGCTCGACTGGTCCTATCACGGCACAACCCAGGAGCTGATCGACATCAGCCCCTACAAGTTCCGCCGCAAGGGCGGCAAGGGTCCCAAACCGCATGTGCATGTGGCGACCATTCCCGACAGCTACCATGCGCCGGCGGACTGGCCGGCCGAGGAACACGGCAAGCGCTTCGCCGATAGCGTCGCCGAGCTGATCCACGCGATGAAGGCCAAGGGCGAAGGTCCGGGCTTCTTCATCGCGGAATCGATCCCGAGCGTCGCCGGCCAGGTGTTCCTGCCGGAGGGGTACCTCAAGGAAGTCTATCGTCTCGTGCGCGAAGCCGGCGGCGTCTGCATCGCCGACGAGGTGCAGGTCGGCTTCGGCCGCGTCGGCAGCCATTGGTGGGCTTTCGAGACCCAAGGCGTCGTGCCCGACATCGTCACCATGGGTAAGCCGATCGGCGACGGCCATCCGCTCGCAGCCGTCGTCACGACCCGCGAGGTGACCGACAGCTTCAACAACGGCATGGAGTACTTCAACACCTTCGGCGGCAACCCGGTCTCCTGCGCCGTCGGCCTCGCCGTGCTCGACGTGATCGAGGGGCAGGATCTGCGCGGCAATGCGCTGTCGGTCGGCAACTATCTGATCGATGCCTTTCGCGCCATGCAGGCCCGCTACGAAGTGATCGGCGACGTGCGCGGCATGGGCCTGTTCCTCGGCATTGAACTCGTGACCGATCGCAAGACCAAGGCGCCGGCAACCGAATTCGCCCGCGCGGTCTCCAACGGCGCCCGCCGCCGTGGCGTGCTGATGGGCACCGAAGGTCCGCATGACAACATCTTGAAAATGCGCCCGCCGATGATCTTCTCGAAACGCGATGCCGATCACCTGCTCGCCGTGCTCGAAGAGACCTTCGCGGACGTCGCAAGGACGCTCGGCTAAGGCCGGGTCGAACAGCAGAAAAACCAGATGCCATGACCGGGGTGCACGACACGCATCCCGGCAACGAAGACGCATGTCCTAAAACAAGAGAAGAGGAGAACAGGAAATGAAACTTGGAGTGAAACTTGGAGTTCTGGCATTGGCGAGCGCGGCGTTTCTTGCCGGCACCGCCGCCAACGCCAGCATGCTCGACGTCATCAAGGAACGCGGCGAGCTTCGCTGCGGCGTCAGCCAGGGTGTGCTCGGCTTTTCCGCGCCCAACGACAAGGGCGAATGGACCGGCTTCGACATAGATTTCTGCCGTGCCGTGGCTGCCGCAGCGCTCGGCCATCCCGACAAGGTGAAATACGTGCCGCTCTCGACCAAGGAGCGCTTCACCGCGCTGCAGTCGGGCGAGGCCGACCTGCTTTCGCGCCAGACCACCTGGACGCTGTCGCGCGACACCGATCTCGGCATGAGCTTCGTCGGCGTCAACTACTATGACGGCCAGGCCTTCATGGTGCGCAACGACCTCGGCGTGAAGAGCGTCAAGGAACTCTCCGGCGCTTCCGTCTGCACCGAGACCGGCACGACGACCGAGCAGAACATGGCGGACTATTTCGGCGCCAATAACATCCAGTACCAGGTCGTCGCCTTCGAGAAGGCCGACCAGACGATCCAGGCCTTCAACACCGCGCGCTGCGACGTCTACTCGACCGACGCTTCGGCGCTTTATGCCCAGCGCCTGACGCTGAACGACCCCGATCGTTTCGTCGTTCTGCCGGAAGTCATCTCCAAGGAGCCGCTTGGCCCGGCCGTCCGCCAGGGCGACGATCAGTGGTTCAAGATCGTGCGCTGGACGCTGTTCGCACTGACCGAAGCGGAAGAACTCGGCATCACCAAGGACAATGCCGCCAAGCTCATCGAAAGCGGCACGACCGCCCAAAAGCGCTTCCTCGGCATCGAGAACGAAGCGGGCAAGTCGCTCGGCCTCGATCCGAAGTGGGCCTACCAGGTGGTTTCTGCCGTCGGCAACTATGGCGAAGTCTTCGAACGCCACCTCGGCAAGGACAGCCCGCTGAAGATCGATCGCGGTCTCAACAAACTCTGGAGCCAGGGCGGCCTGATGTACGCCCCGCCGGCACGCTGATCCGCAAGGAGCGATTCCGGCACGTCTCCGTTCGGAATTGCTAGACCCAAGGAAAAGCGCCAACGAGACGCCGCGGCCCTCCCCGCGGCGTTTTCGCTTTTACCAGCCTTCTTCCAGCACGCGGCTCAGCATGTCGGCGAAGAAGTCGGCGCTCTCGCGCGACAGGCAGAGCGGCGGCTTGATTTTCAGCACATTGAGATGATCGCCGGTCGGCTGCATGATGACGCCGAGATCGAGCAGGCGGTCGCAGATCGCCGCAGTCTCTTCGGTTGCCGGCGACAGGGTCTCCCGATCGCGCACGAATTCGACGCCGAGATAGAGCCCCATGCCGTGCACCGCGCCGATCAGCGGGAAACGCTGCCCGAGCGCTTCGAGCCGCGCTTTCAGATAGCCGCCGACCACCTGTGCGTTTTCCGGCAGCCGTTCCTCAGTCAGGATATCGAGCACCACCTGCCCGACGACCGAGCTCACCGGGCTGCCGCCCGAGGACGAGAAGAAGTATCCCTCCTTCTCCAGCGCATCGGCAATCTCACGGCGGGTGATAACCGCACCAAGCGGATGTCCGTTGCCCATGCCCTTGGCGACCGTGATGATATCGGGCACGACACCCTGCTCCTCGAAGCCCCAGAAGTAATCACCGAGCCGGCCGTAGCCGACCTGCACCTCGTCGGCGATGCAGACACCACCACGCGCCCGCACCATCGCATAAACAGCGTCGAGATAGCCCTTCGGCAAGGGAATGCCGCCGGCATTGCCGTAGACCGGCTCGCAGATGAAGCCCGCGAGCTTCTCGTCCGATGCGTCCAGCTCGGTCAGTTTCTTGACGACGGAGCGCACATAGCTGTCGGTCGTGTCGGCGCCGCGGAATTCGCCGCGATAGGTGTTGGGCGCGGTGACCGGATGCACCCAGGCCGGGCGGGTTTCGAGCGCCTGCGGATTGTCGGCGATCGAGGTCGACACCGCATCGCTCGCGACCGTCCAGCCGTGATAGGCCTCGAGCAGGCTCACGACATTGCGCGCGCCGGAATAGGCCCAGGCAAGCCGCAGCGCCAGGTCGTTCGCCTCCGAGCCGCTGTTGACGAGGAACACCGTGTCGAGCCCATCCGGCGCGAGGGCTGCAAGCCGCGTCGAGAATTCGGCGACGGAGGCATAGTGGAAGCGCGAATTGGTGTTGAGCAGCGACCATTGCCGCCCGACTGCGGCGGCAAGCCGGGGATGCCCGTGGCCGAGAATGGTGACGTTGTTGACCATGTCGAGATAGCTGCGGCCCTCGATATCGAACAAATGGTCCTTCCAGCCGCGCTCGATCTGCGGCGGTTGCCGGTAATAGTTCTTCTGCGGCTTGGCGAAGTGCTGCTGGCGGCGGGCGAGCAGTGTGTCGCTGTGCGGCTCGGGCCCATCGCATTCGAAGCCGAGGATACCGGCCGGTGACGGGCACAGGTGCTTCCACGCCGCCGCCTGATGCGGCATGACGAAAAGTGGCGGCACGAGGCCATGCTCGCGGCAAAGCTGGACACGGATCAGGCCGTAGGACTTCTGTTCGCCGGAGACGGCGCCCAGCACAGCGCCGGCAACGATCGTGTCCTCCAGATCGGCTCCGGCTTCCACGCCCTCGAGAAACAGGCTCACTTCGGCCCCTTCGAGCACCAGCAGCCCGTCCTGCCGGACGATACGAGCGGCAAAGGGAGCGACAATCTCGCGCCCGGCCTCCAGGCAGATATCGACATGCAGGGCGAAGGTGGCATCGGGCTTCGGTGACCGCAGCTGGGTCTCCGTCATCCGGTATTCGCCGTAGCGCGTCGTCGCGATGCCGATTGCGTGCGCGGCGTGCTGCAGCAGCGAGATCGGCAATCCCTGGTGCTGCCAGCGCTCCTCCGGCAAAAGCGGACTCAGGATCGAAAGCTCGATCTGGCGCACGTCCGTGGGGCCGAGCCCCGGGATCAGGCTCTCACCGGTCACCCGGGCCGACACCGGCGCGAAGCCGACGGCTGAAAGAATGGCGTGCTCCATCAACGCCGAAGGCACCGACGAGGCGACCTCGAAGATCTCCCGCTCATGCGCGGCATTGCCTTCGACGTAAGCGTTGTCGGGCTCGCGAGAGAGCTGGTGTTCGGAGCTTGCGACCAGCACCGCAGCGCGCGCGACGATCAGCGGCCAGAGCGCCTTCAGTTCCACCTCGGTCAACGGGCATGCCGCATGAAACGCCTTGACCGCGGGCAGGATGAACCAGGGGTCGCCATCCGCATGATGCAGCAGCGAGGCGCAGGTGACGGCAAGTTCGGCAACCAGCCAACCATTGAGGATATCGCCGAAGTCGATGACACCGTCCGGCATCGCCCGGCCGGCCGCGTCGGGCCGGCTGACGACGTTGTCGTCGGTAACGTCATGGTGGATCGCCTGGGTCCTGAGGCCAGGAGTGAGCGGCTGCAGCCGCCGCATGGCGCCGACCATCACTTCAGCGATGCGCTTCTTGCGCTGCTGGTCCGCCATATCTGTAAGGAGATGCAGGACGACGGGCCCGGCGCGCCTGAGATCCCATTGCAGTTCCCGCTCGAGCCCCGGATGCTCGAAGTCCTCCAGTGCCGACGCGAGCTGGCCCGCCAGGCCGCCGAGGGCAGCCACGGCTTCGCGCGACAGATGTTTGCGCCGGGTGAGCGGTTCGCCTTCGAGATAGCTGAGCAGGCGAATGCGATAATCCGCGCCGCGGACGGCGACGCTCTCGATCGCCTCGCCCTTGAGAGAGGGCACGACTTCCGCAACGCGTGCCGTCGGCAGACGGTCGCCGAGATGCCGCAACGCCGCGTTCTGCGCTTCCAGTTCCAGCGGCTCGTATTCCGCCCGGCAGATTTTCAGAACATAACGCCGCTCACCCGTGTCGAGGCGGTAGTTGCGGTCCTGCTGGCTGCCGAGTTCGCTGATCGTACCCGACAGGCCATAGTGTTCGGCGAGCAGCGAACGCGCCTCCTCGGCTCCGACATCGGGTCTCGGAAGCTCGGTGCGAAGCTTCAGCGCGTCCTCAACCATGGTCTCGTCATCCTCCCCTTCGGCGGTCGATCCTCCGAATCGACCGGAATGTTGTCGAGATTAGAGCGGGATCAAGGAAAAGATGTGCGGTTTCCCGTTTACACCCACCCGCGGCCTACTGCGACATGCCTTCCAGCCGATAGCGCGTGCCGGGATAGAGCAACCGCGCCGTCGTCACATTGCCGGCGTCCGACCAGGTGCGGCGGCGGATCATCAGGCACGGTTCGTTGCGGTCGATGCCGAGCAGCTTGCATTCCCAGAGCTGCGGCGCCACCGCCTCGACGATCTGTTCGGTGCGGGTGATCGGCGCCATTGCGGTGAGATAGGCGTTCGGCGTCATCGCCTGGAAATCCTGTTCCAGATAGCGCGGGCAGATCGCCGGATTGACGAAACGATCCTCGATCTGGATCGGCAGGCCGTTTTCCGAATGCACCATGATCGAATGGAAGACGCGGGCACCGGTGGCAAGGCCGAGCGCATAGCCGATGTCAGGCGTCGCGATCTCTTCCTTGAGCAGCGTCATCAACGACGTATGGGCGTGGCCACGTTCGTGGATCTCGTCGGCAATGTTGCGCACTTCAAGCAGCGCGGTGCTGCCCTTGTGGGCGGCCACGAACGAGCCGACGCCCTGCACCCGCGTGATCGCGCCTTCGGTTGCGAGTTCCCTGAGCGCCCGGTTGGCGGTCATGCGGCTGACGCCGAGGTCGGCGACGATCTCGTTTTCCGAGGGAATGCGATGATGGGCGGGCCATTCGCCGCTCTCGATGCGGCTGCGGATGAACTGCTTGACCGCCTCGTAGCGCGGCACCGGGCCGTCTTCGAAAGCGATCGTCTCGTTCCGTTTTCCCAGTGCCGTCATCAACTCAAGCCCCGCCTTTCCGCGCCGCCGAACAAATCGTGCGCATTCGCTCTCGAATCTTTTCGTTCATTTCACGCTTGCGCGCCAGCGTAAAATATCTATAGTTCCATATACAACTACGTACAGGAAAATGCACATGGCTAGTTTTCCCGTCAACCGGATCTTTGCAGAACGGGCTCTCCTGCCCGGCGGCTGGTCCGAAAACGTCGCGATTTCGCTCGACGCTTCCGGTCGCATTGCAGCGATCGAAACCGGCAGCGCCGCCGCTAGCAGCGACGAGCGCACCGCCGGCCCGCTGATCCCGGCGATCGCCAACCTTCACTCCCACGCCTTCCAGCGCGCCATGGCCGGCCTTGCCGAAGTGGCGGGCAGCGGCGACGACAGCTTCTGGACCTGGCGCGAGGAAATGTATCGCACCGTCGGGCTGGTAAACCCCGACGATGTCGAGGCGATCGCCGCCAAGCTCTATATGGAAATGCTGAAGGGCGGTTTCGGACACGTCGCCGAATTCCACTACCTGCACCACCATGCCGATGGCACGCCCTATGCCGACCCGGCCGAGATGTCGCTGCGCATTCTCGCTGCCGCCCGCACGACCGGGATCGGCCTCACCCATCTGCCTGTCTTCTACGCCCACGCCAATTTCGGCGGCGTTGCGCCGAACGCCGGACAGCGGCCGTTCCTGCATGATCCCGAGCGTTTCCTGGCACTGCTGCAGCGACTTGAACCGCTCTGCCGCGAGCAGGGTCACACGCTCGGCTACGCCATCCACTCCTTGCGCGCGGCGACGCCCGAGGAAATGCGTATCATCCTCGGTGCCGCACCGGTTGCCGGTCCGATCCACATCCATGTGGCCGAGCAGACCAAGGAAGTCGACGACAGCCTCGCCTGGAGCGGCCGCCGCCCGGTCGAATGGCTGCTCGACGAGATGCCGGTCAATGAGCGCTGGTGCGCGATCCACGCAACGCATCTGACCGAAAGCGAACGCCAGCGCCTGGCACGCTCCGGCGCGGTTGCCGGCCTCTGCCCCGCAACCGAGGCCAATCTCGGGGACGGCATCTTCCCGGCGGTCGATTTCATGGCCGAAGGCGGCGTCATCGGCGTCGGCACCGACAGCCATGTGGCGACCAGCGTTGCCGAGGAACTGCGGCTGCTCGAATACGGCCAGCGGCTGCGCGACCGGCGCCGCAACCGGCTCGCGACCGGCCCCGGCGCCTCGATCGGCCGGACGATTTTCGACGCTGCCCATAAGGGCGGCGCCCAGGCGGCCGGACAGAAGACGACCGGCATCACCATCGGCGCGCGCGCCGATTTCGTCGTGCTCGACGGCAGCAATCCCTACATCGCCGCCGCCACCGACAACCAGATCCTTGACCGCTGGCTCTTTGCGCTCGGCGGCGAGACCGTCCGCGACGTCATGGTCGCGGGCACGTGGAAGATCCGGAACGGACGCCACGACCGGGAGGACGATATCGACCGCGCCTTCGCGCGGGTGCTGATGAAACTGAAGTAAATCGTCAAAGCCAAAATCAAATCAGGGAACAGCTTAATGTCGATCAACAAATTGAAACTCACCCTAGCGGCAACCGGCCTCGTGCTGGCGGCGTCGGCCGGCAGCGCCAGCGCTTCCTATTGCGGTGACGGCAAGACCGTCATGTTCGCCGGCATCGACTGGGAAAGCGGCGCCTTCATCACCGAAGTGATGAAGGCCATTCTTTCCAAGGGCTACGATTGCCAGGTGGATTCGATCCCCGGCAACTCGGTGACGCTGGAACAGGCAACCGCCAACAACGACGTGCAGATTTTCGCCGAGGAGTGGCTCGGCCGCTCCGATATCTGGAACAAGGCGGTCGAGGAAAAGAAGGTCGTCGCCGTCGGCAAGACCTTTGTCGGCGCCAGCGAAGGTTGGTTCGTGCCGGAATACGTGATCAAGGGCGACGCGTCACGCAGCCTTGAAGCCAAGGCGCCGGATCTGAAGAGCGTCTCGCAGCTTTCCGACCCGAAGATCGTCGAACTCTTCGCCGATCCGGAGGAGCCGACCAAGGGCCGCTTCCTCAACTGCCCGTCAGGCTGGACCTGCGAAGGCGTGAGCTCGGCCAAGCTCGAAGCCTACAAGCTCGGCGAGACCTATGTGAACTTCCGTCCGGGCACCGGCACGGCGCTCGATTCCGCCATCACGTCCGCCTATCTCCAGGGCGAGCCGATCCTCTTCTACTACTGGTCGCCAACCGCGATCATGGGCAAGTTCAAGCTCGTGCAGCTTGAAGAGCCGGCCTATAGCGAAGAATGCTGGAAGGAGCTTTCGAGCGCCAACGGCAAGCGTGACCAGGGCTGCGCCTTCCCGTCGGTGGACGTCTCCTATGGCGTCAACAGCACCTTCGCGCAGGAAGCCCCCGAGATCATCGCCATCCTCGAAAAGGCGACCTTCCCGCTCGAAGCCGTCAACGGCAGCCTCGCCTACATGGCCGACAACAAGGTCGACGCGACGGCCGCTGCCGCCGAGTTCCTGAAGACCAAGGCCGATGTCTGGGGCAAGTGGGTTTCGGACGAAGCCCGCGGCAAGATCGAAGCCAGCCTGAAGTAATCACGCAATCGCTGCGATCGGGCCCCACCACACATCCGTGTCGGTGGGGCTCCTCCCGGCCCCTTGCGACCATTCCCGAGGCAAGCGTCATCGATGACCGCAGGAGGCGGCCGTCGATGAGCCGAGCAAGGAACGTTTCCGATGTTTCCGGATTCTCTCAATCTCTCCATTCGCGGGCCGGTGAACGATTTCATCCAGGCGCTGGTCAGCGGCTATGGCTGGGTCTTCAAGGCGATCAGCGCCGTCATTCTGAAGGCCGTTCTGTTCATCGAATGGATCCTGCGCGGCCTGCCCTGGTGGGTCGTCATCCTCATCTTCATGGCGCTTGCCTGGCAAAGCTCGAAGCGCTGGACCCTGACGGTAGCTGTCGGCATTCTGCTCTTTTTCGTCGGTGTGCTCGGCCTCTGGGACCTGACGATGCAGACGCTGGCGCTGATGCTGATGGCGACGATCGTCTCGGTCGTCATCGGCGTTCCCATGGGCATCTTCGTCGCCAAGAGCCGAACCGTGCGCAGCATCACGCTGCCGGTGCTCGACGTCATGCAGACGATGCCGAGCTTCGTCTACCTGATCCCGGCTTTGATGCTCTTCGGCCTCGGCAAGGTGCCGGCGATCCTCGCCACCATCATCTACGCCGTGCCACCGCTCATCCGCCTCACCGATCTCGGCATCCGCCAGGTTGACCATGAGGTCGTGGAAGCGGCGACCGCCTTTGGCGGCAGTCCCAACCAGATCCTCTTCGGCGTCGAGCTGCCGCTCGCCACGCCGACAATCATGGCCGGCCTCAATCAGACGATCATGATGGCGCTGTCGATGGTGGTCGTGGCCTCGATGATCGGCGCGCGCGGCCTCGGCGAGCAGGTGCTGAACGGCATCCAGACGCTCGACGTCGGCAAGGGCCTGGAAGCCGGCATCGGCATCGTCATTCTCGCGATCGTTCTCGACCGCATCACGCAAGGCTTCGGCAAGAGCCGGACGGAGGATCCCCGCAATGGCTGATATCGAGATCCGCAACGTCTACAAGATCTTCGGGCAGGACGCCAAGGCCGCCCTCGCCATGGCCAAGGAAGGGCTCAACAAGAGCGAAATCCTCGCCCGCTCCGGCTGCAGCGTCGGCCTCAACAATGTCAGCCTGACGATCGGCGCCGGCAAGATCTTCGTGATCATGGGGCTTTCCGGCTCCGGCAAGTCGACCCTGGTGCGCCACATCAACCGGCTGATCGAGCCGACGAGCGGCGAAGTGGCCTTCGACGGCAGCAACATCCTGGATCTTGATGCAAAAGCGCTGCGCACCTTCCGCATGCACCGCGTCAGCATGGTGTTCCAGAGTTTCGCGCTGATGCCGCACCGCACCGTGTTGCAGAACGTCGTTTACGGCCAGCGCGTCCGCGGCCTGCCCAAGGCCGAGGCCCGCGACATCGGCATGAAATGGATTGAGACGGTCGGTCTTGCCGGCTACGACGCCAAGTTCCCGCACCAACTCTCGGGCGGCATGAAGCAGCGCGTCGGCCTTGCCCGGGCTCTTGCCGCCGACACCGACGTGATCCTGATGGACGAGGCCTTCTCGGCACTCGACCCCCTGATCCGCGCCGACATGCAGGACCAACTGCTGCAACTGCAGCAGAACCTTTCAAAGACCATCGTCTTCATCACCCACGATCTCGACGAGGCGCTGCGCATCGGTTCGGAAATCGCCATCCTTAAGGACGGCCAGGTGGTGCAGGTCGGCACGCCGGACGATATTCTGGATCGGCCGGCCAACGATTATGTTGCCCGCTTCGTGCAACGCCGACAGGGACGACCGGAAGCCCATGAGTGAGAATATAGTCCTCGATGCGCCGCTGACCTGGAAGCAAATCGCGGCGGTCGCCAATGGCGCGCCGCTCGCGCTTTCCGATGCGGCACGCCAACGCATCGTCCATGCCCGCCGGATCGTCGACGCTCTGGTCGAGCGCGGCATCCGCGGTTACGGCATCAACACCGGTGTCGGCGCGCTCTGCGACGTCGTCATCGACCGCGAGAACCAGCGGGCGCTGTCGCGCAACATCATCCTCAGCCACGCCTGCGGCGTCGGCGAACCGCTCGCCCGTCTCGAGGCCCGCGCGGTCATGGCCGCCCAGATTGCCAACTTCGCCCACGGCTATTCCGGCGTGCGCATCGAGACGGTCGAGGCGCTGCTGGCGCTGCTCAATGCCAATCTCATCCCCGACATTCCGTCGGGCGGATCGGTCGGATACCTCACCCATGCAGCGGCGATCGGCCTCGTCTTGATCGGCCACGGCACCGTCAATGACGGCACGGGCAAGATTGGCGGCGCCGAGGCGCTCGCGCGGATCGGGCTAAAACCGCTCAGGCTCGAAGCCAAGGAGGGTCTCAGCCTCGTCAACGGCACACCCTGCGCCACCGGCCTTGCGGCCTTGGCGCTGTCGCGTGCCGCGCATCTCTTCGACTGGGCGGATGCCGCCGCCGCCATGACCTATGAAAACCTCGGCAGCCAGGCGAATGCCTTTGCCGCCGGCCCGCTGGCGCTTCGTCGCTCGGACGGATTGGATGCGGTCGGTGCGTCGCTGCGCGCCTATCTCGCCGATAGCCCGATGCTGGCAGAGACCGCCGGCACCCGCACGCAGGATCCCTTGAGCCTTCGCGCCGTGCCGCATGTGCACGGCGCTGCGCGCGATGCGCTCGCCCAGGTCGCCGAAGTGGTCGACCGCGAGCTTGCAAGCCTCACCGACAACCCGGCCGTATCCGGCACGCCCGAAGCGCCGGAGGTGCATTCGCAGGCCCATGCAGTGGGTGCTGCCCTTGGCCTTGCCATGGACAGCCTTGCGGTCGCCGTCGCCGAAGTCGCTGCCATTTCCGAGCGCCGCATCGACCGGCTGGTCAACCCGCTGGTAAGCCGCCTGCCCGCCTTCCTCGCCGGCGACAGCGGCGTTGCCTCCGGCTTCATGATCGCGCAATACACCGCCGCTTCGCTTGCCGCCGAAAACCGGCGCCTCGCAGCTCCTGCCAGCTTGGACGGCGGCATCACCTCGGCGCTGCAGGAGGATATCCTCACCCATGCGACGCCGGCCGCCTGGAAGGCACTTGCGATCGCCGACAATCTCGAAACGATCCTTTCAATCGAAGTGCTCGCCGCATCCCAGGCCTATGACCTGCAGCCGCGTGGCCGCGCGACACGCACGGACGGGCTCTACCGGCTGATCCGTGCCCGGATCCCGACCTATGCCGACGACCGGCCGCTGAATGGCGACTTCGCCCGGATGCGCGCGATCATCGAAGAGAGCCAGCCATGAAGACCCTTCGCGCCAGCACTTACAAACGCATGCCGTGGAAGAACGGCGGCGGCGAGACCGTGGAGATCGCGGTCTTCCCGCACAACGCCTCGCTCGCCGATTTCGACTGGCGGGTCAGCATGGCGACGGTGGCCACCGACGGCCCGTTTTCCAGCTTCCCCGGCATCGACCGCACGCTTTCGATCCTCCAGGGCAAGGGCATGCGGCTTGTGATCGAAGGCCGCGAACCGGTGGTGATGACGGGAGAAGCGGCACCGCTCCCCTTCCCGGCCGATGTCGCGACATCGGCGACGCTGGTGGATGGCCCGATCGTCGACCTCAACGTCATGACCAGGCGCGGCAGGCTTGCGCACAGGGTCAAGCGTCTCGCGCTCGATCATCCGCAGACGATGGAATGCGCGGCGAGGACGACGCTCGTTCTTTGCCATGGAGGCGCCGTGCGCCTGACCACGGCAGACGCTACGGCGGACCTCGCCGCCGGCGACACGGCCATCCTTGAAGCCGCGTCCGACGTCACGATCGAGCCCGCTGCCTCCGCCGTCCTGTTCCTGATTACCATCGACAAGCCAGCCCTCTGAACGGGCGCCGGCAGGCGATTATCCCCGACGCAGATGCAAAAGCGGATAGGGCCTGCCGGCATCGTCGACCGGCGAGCGCCCAACGATCTCGAAGCCCAGGCACTCATAGAAACCCGCGCCGGACGCATTCTGTTCGTTGACGTCGACCGTCAGCACCGGATGCAGGCTCATCGCATGTTCGACAAGCCGCCTCCCGACACCGGCGCCACGTGCGTCCGCATGCACGAAGAGGCTATCGATCTGTGCATCGCTCATGCCCATGAAGCCGAGCGGCCGGTCGTCCTCGTCCGCGGCAATCCAGAATTCGGCCGCCGGCAGATACTGGTCGCGCACCAGCACCTCGATGGCGGCAAAATCCTCCGGCGTCAGGAAATCATGCGTGGCGACGACGGCGCTGCGCCAGATGTCGACGGTACGGGGAAAATCGTCGGGGCGGGATGGGCGAATGGTGATAGTCATTTGAAATTCACTTCGAGGGGGCCGTGTGGCCAGCTGGACCGGGAGACAAGCTCTTCGCTGCGGCCGGAACGAATGGCGATGGGAGATGATGCCACGACGCAAAAGTGCGCGCAGGTCCGCCACAATACGCACGAGCGAGACGAGTTCAAGCGGCCGGTCGCCGCCCTCGGCGAGGGACTATGCACCGGAAAAGCGAAACTATTCTGGCAGATGCAATCGAAAGCTGATTTAGATCCCGCATTCACGGCTCCGGCGAACCATGAAAATCCTGCTTACCATTCTCTGCGCTGTTATGTTTGCGGCCGGCATCCTGACGCCCGCCCAGGCCACCTCCACAAACATCGACCGCGAACAGACGCAGCAATCACGCAAGCACGGGCCGTGGAGAACCCTGGTGCGCTTCGTGGTCGAGAAGAACGGCAAATTGTCCCTCCTGACCGTCCACCGTTCATCCGGAAACAAGAAAGCCGATGCTGCAGCCATCGACGCGGTCAGGCGGGCCGCTCCGTTCCCGAAGAACCCACGGGGGAGGAACGAATATCGGATCGAAATAGAGATGGTCCCCTAGATGCTGTCAGGCGATCGATGCGCCGGTCCAAACGCACGTCAGCCGTTCAGAAATCGCTAACCATATTCCATGTTCCCCGGGGAACAGCGCAATCGACGCCACACGATAGTCTCCATGTCACGGTTGTTAGCCACACATCAACAAACGCACGGACTGGAGGACAAGGACATGATCAAAACCGCTTTCGGCGTCAACGTCACCGTACTGGTCTTCTCGATCACCGTGATCGCCATCATGCACTTCGCCCTGTCCCAATATCGCGCAGCCGAAATCGCCAACATCGACCTGCCGGACTACACGACGATCACCTCGTCGATCCACCGCTAAGAACCCGCCCGCCTCGATTGGCGGTTGGCGCCGCCGAGCGGGAATCGGGTGGCCCGCGGTCCCCTCAAGGGCGAGAATTCTCCATCAAGCGATGGAGCCGAGCGATGACACCTCTTCTCAATCTCCACATGATTGCAGCTACCCGCGGCGACGGACTTCGGCCCGAACTGCTCGGCGCCATGGTGCGCGAGAGCCGGTGGCCCTGCCGCAACGTCGAGATCTCAACCGTGCATGTCGCCCTGTCGCAACATCGGGCGGCTGTAAACACCAACATCGACCTGCCCGGCGACACGCCCATTGCGCCGTCGATCAACAGGTAACCGTTTCGGACAGCCGACCGATGGGATCACCAATTTAGCCTCGTTCAGCCGATCAGAAATCGGGCCCTGCCTTTTGGCAAGCGCGGTGCAGGTCATGAGCCACCGACACAATCCCAGAGCTTTTCCACGGCGGCTGATGACCCTTTGAGATCGACCCTGACCTGATGGTCCCCGACGCGGAACAGCAATTCCGAACTTTGTTCGAGCAGCGTCTGGAAGCCGCCTTCTTCGCCGTCTCCCCGGACAGCGAGTTGCTGTGGCGTCAGCACCTCGATGCGCACAGGTGAAAATGCCTTGCCGTCGAAAAACAGCTCGGCCTTCGGTTGGCTGTCCGCGCCAAACGTCCAGGCGCCGTTGAAGAAGCCGAGATCAAAGGCCTCATTCATGTTGGCATAGACCATGAAGGTGGTCTTGCCGTCGGTCTCATTCGACATGACGCAGGCATTGGCCGTGTCGCCCTTCAGCCGCGAACCGGTCCAGGCACCGATTTCGAACGCGCGGTCCGGCGCGTTATCCTTAGATTCCTCTTCCGCGCCAGATTCCTCTTCCGCGCCGCTACGCATTATCTTCGGAGCTGTACCGTCTGTCTTGAACGTCAGTTGATACACGCCCTTGGCGTCGTCGGTGCCTTCGCAGGTGGGAGTCGTCGGCCCGTTGAAGGGATTGCTGTAGGTGCAGCGGCCGGTAACTTGCCTGTCTTCAATCGGCACGCCCTCCTTGCCGCGATTGACGATAACCTTGTCGACACTCTGCAACTGTGTGTCCGCATCCGGCTTCTCACCTTCGATCCCGCTGAAGGTGACCGCGCCACCACCGGTGCCTATGATAACCGTGAAGCCGGTCCGGCCGTTGTTGTAGATCGATTGCAGCAGCTCGCCGCCGCACTGGCTTGTGAGGTCTTCCCCAGCGACGACCAGGCGCTCGCATGTTCCGGTCAGCATCGCCACGCCGATCATATCCTCAAGCCCTGCGGCCGAGGCTTCCGCGCCGAGGAGCGCGCCAACCGCAACGGATGCCGCAAACAGACTGGATCGAAGGCAGAATATCGCGCCCATGATGGCTCCCCCAAAGAACCGATGTACCTACAGTTGTAGCCAGCCTATAGCGGGACTGATTGCTTGGCCAGCGCCGCATGGGTGGCAATCCACCTGACACCGCGGCGCCTGAACGACATGTTCCGGCCATACCCGCAGATGCCGGAGCCTGACGCAAAACACCGCGCCTGATACCGCTCATGTCGGTCTCGGCGGTGTATGATAAGCAGGACCGGATGAACGAATCGACGCTCAAGGGCGTCGAAAGAGACGACATGCAGAAAGGCCCGAGATGACGGATGCGCAAAACGAATTGAAACTCAGCACCTTCAAGTTTCACGAACAGGCGGTCCGCGCCACGATCGGCGGCAAGCCCTTGACGCTTGATGCACTCGAACTCGGCGGCGAAATCCTGGTCGTCCTGACCTGGCTCGGCAACGCTGAGCGGACCCTGCGCAAGCCGGAATATGTGCTGCCTCTGAGCGCCGTAACGCACCAGGACCTCGGCAGCGATCCAGATGCCAAGTACAAATGGGCCATCAGCACGCCGCTGCCGCAATCACTTTTCGACGGCACCGCATCGCGGCCGTTCAGAAGACAGTTCGGCGTAAAGGCCGGGCCGGCGCTGACATTGCCGCTGAAGCCGACACAGCATTGAGGGCCTTGATCAAGCTCTGTCTATGGCAATGAGGGCGAAATGGCCGTCTCGACGTCGCTCCGGTCGTCCACGACGGCAAAAAGATGCCGAAGGTTACGCCATCACGGACTTTCATAGGAGAAGATTTCAAGATGCTCTGGAAACCGTGATGGCCGCATGTAGCTGCTGTGATAGCGCAGGACAACTTTCTTCATTTTCTGGCCGTCGTCAGTGAGCCAAACCGCCGCATCCGCCGTGTATGGAACCGATGCCCACTTCGCAGTGTAGTGCGCATTCGCCGAGGCAGCGGATGCCTTGTCCTTTACCAATTGGCAGGACGCGAATCTGGGGCCCGAATGATACGAAAGCGGTGGGGCTGCTTTCCGAACCCCATGCCGCTCCACTCCGTCGGCGTATCGCTCAAACTGCATATCGGCGGTCACTCGATACTCGTGATTGAGGGTTTGGCGACCATCTTCTACACCGAAGACCTTCGCCGAATACGTCTCAGTGGAACGCGTGGCGGCGTATGCCCTATTGACGACCGAACACGTCGGGTCGAGTTCGGATCCCGAACCGGCAAAAGCACGGCTTGCCGTCGTGATGGCGCAGAACATCGAAGCGCCGCCGACCAATACCGCCACCTTTAGTCCACCTCTCACGCATACCTCCCCGTTCAGATGAACGGGAGCAGTCTACCGAAGGCTGTAGCTTGTCAACATTTTCGATGGTGTCGGGTGAACTGGTCTCGGGATCGGTTGCCAAGCTCTTCCAAGTGGCCTCGACAACGCGCGTCTGGCTCACCCCATAGGCGCGGCTAACCAAGCGCCGTCCCAAAGCCGACGCAGGCGCGCTCGCCGAGCTTTGCAAACTGGTCGACAGTGTAGTCGTGCATGATCGCAAAGACGGAGGCTGTTGTCCGCCAAGGTTATCCGGAATTATCCGGGGGGATCGGGGGAGACCTCAAAATGGGCGGGGAATGGTTGAAAATCAACGAGTTGCCCGTGGGGATGAGCGGTCTTACGCGGGGCCTGGTTTTGACAGCCTGGTGTGGCAAAAAACCTCCAGTGCGACCACGACCGGCAAAATCGGGGGACCTTGCGGAGCGGTCTTCAACTAAAGCAAGCCGCCTTTGAGAAGTGTTCGAGAACCCGGAAACCGGCCTTTGAGGCCGCTTTAACCGCCTCGCCAGGGACGAAAACTTCCCGCCGAAAAGCGGTCAGCTTGCAATTCGAACATGCAAGCGACTTGCATGTTCGAACTTCCGAAGCTTTTATTTCACGCGATCAAAGACTTAAGTCTGACCTACACTGCCTTCCAACATGCAATACGGGTCTTGAAAGCGGCAGCTATTTGCACCTTCAGAGTGACGGTCACACGAAGCTTTTGGTTCGCGCAATTTCTTGTTCAATTAGGCTCTTCAATGACGGGAAGTCCAATTTAAAGAACTCCCTATTGTCAGCAAGGCGATAAGGGTCAAGCAACGCGTGTACGTTTTTTTCCAATGCTTCAGGATCGGGGTGTTGCCAATGCTCCACGACAATGAATGAGTTAGGCACGCCCGTAGCTGAGGAAATCTGGCTTGCCCTCTCCTCCGCAGTGGCTGACGTCCAACCGACTTTGTAAACCTCTTCCCGCATTACAGTGCACCTAAGGACATACAGCACGTTTCGGTCCGTCTTCCGCCCTTGCTCGGCTTGCGCAGCGGCATCCTCGGCATTCTTAGCGTACTGTTCAGCTAGCAATTTGGCCGAAGCGATCGTAGATTTGACATAGATCGGCCGAGGATCCTCGGACACGATTACTTTAGTTCGCTCCGACTTCACCCATGTCCTACCCTTGGCAATTTCTCCGTGCGGACCTTTGCCTGTCGCGTCTGGAGCCAGCCGTCGCCAATAACCTCCGGTCTCCACACCGTAATGGTTTGGTGTAAAGGACCGTACGGGCACTTTGTCGTCAGAAATGAAGTCTAGAGCTGCAACAGTCTTGAAGTACCCACCAAGTCCGCGACCGCCTTTTTTCCTCGTGGAGGGCGCCTTTTGCCCGCCAGAGACCGCTAGCGCCTTAGTAACCTGGACCTTGTAGGCGAAGTACGCGGGAAGCTGAAACATGGCCTCACTTAGCCGCCACATTACCTCAGTTCGTAGCGCTTGCTCTGCGTAAAATTTCTGCAAATGGTCCTTTTCTTCTCCCTCAGGCACATGCGTGAAGACATCGGGATCGTCACAAACAACATTAAACGTATTTTCACGCTCTGACATGTAGCACCTGCCTAGGTGCTTCTGAGTGATCAGGTCGATTTCACCAGCGATAATCGTTCTCTGTGCGGTCTCGGTTCCCTCAAGGGCCACCGGGGGGCCCATCCTATTCCCAGCGGCTTTGGAAGCCTCATCGAGAAATCGCTTCTTCCAAGGAGGCACATTTTTCTGCTCAATCTCCTGATCGTCTGCGAGCTCTTTTGCCCATTCCTCAGGGGGATATATTTCCCCACCAATAATGTACCAACCAAGATAATTGCCTCTACGCACCATAGAGAATCCGGAAATAACAAACTCTCTCCCAGCCGCAGAAAGAAAGGTAAAGTCTGTTATGTTACCGTTCACGGTAAAATGCAGAGCCTTACCTTCTGGAAGTTCCAAAAGTTTATCCAATGAGAAAAAATTACTTTCCTCTCCGGTAGCGTACTCGAAGAAATCTATTACGCTGAACAAATGATCTATTTCTTCAGCAGGCTCAGCGAATGGAGCGACGCTATTTGGATGAAGTCGAATTTCGCAGAAAGTTTCAAAATAATTGAAGCTCAGGGGTTGGTTGTATATTCCTGAGCTGGCATATCTGTGTGTGTACTCTACGCATAGTTCGTGCAGTATTTTGTCGACTGGATAGCCGGCACCGGTTGTTTTTATTCTTTCCAACACCTTTTTATATTCGAACACCAAGGCCTTTGAACTTTTGTCCAGAGCCCTACGCTGTTTGCGACTAAGTCCCTCTAGCATAGGATTTTTACCGTCTGGGCCGATGGAGTTTCTGTGATCTCGTGCAGCAAATGCCGGAATCTTTCTCAGCTCTTCGTAACGTTTCCCCCGCCCGCCTAGCGCCATCTGCTAACTCCTCCTTGATTTGATTTCTTTTGCGCGCTCGAGTTTCACAACTATTCGGCGCGGAACGGTTGCCGTCTGCGTTAGGTGTCGAGCATGTCCCACTCGTCACCCAGGACCCATCTCAAAGCGCTCAATTTCCCATTGAGCATTCCCCATTCAAAGTCGTCCCAGGGGCCAAGGTTTTCGATACCTACTTCGGCCTCAGTTCGTGCGGCAGCGTCTAAGGCGACTTTCCAGGTCCTCTTGGTGGTCATGCGGCGACGCTGCTTTGGCGTCGCCGCATCCCACTCCTCATTGGAGACAAGTTTTGTCTTTCCCCGCTCGATTGCTATTCGGTGGTTCCAGTGCCGGTTGTACCAAACTTGCAAATACAGCAGATGCTCAGCCTCGTTTATTTCGGAGAGACCGCGTACCTGCATCGCTCCGTAAAGCTCAAGGTCATAGTTGGCGAGAAGATCCTCATCGACATCGTTGAGTAGGTCCGCAAGCGAAATCCAATATCTCGAACGCTGCGCATCAAACAGCGAAAGTAGGTCTGGGTGGGGATCACGGTGATCACCGCCCTCTCGACCGAAATCAGCCTTGTTGTGGGTGACGAAAGAGAATTGATCATCGGGTCGATCCGCCTGGCTCAACTCGTCGGCATACGTCTCGATGATGACCGCATCAGCAATGCTATTCTTTTGCTTGTGACAAGGAGCCATATTGCGAAGCGCTCGGTCGGCGGCCCTTGCCTTGATCGCATCCGTCGCCGGGATGGCCACCGCCGCATGAAGCATTGCTTCGATCCGCTCCATAGAGGCGTTGACCGCTTCGCCTTTATAAACAGCAGAATGGTCTGCCTCGTTTAATGCTCTGATGGTTGCGTCAGTGCTGTTGTCATCGCCGAAGCGGCGTACGGCATCCTTCACGAGACTGAAATGCGCTTGGAGGCTTCGCTTGGCATCGCTGGCGACGCGATCCTTGTTTCGGGCGAACTCTTCGATAACTACCTGAGGTACGAGAAGCTCGATTTCACCCCCACGAATGACATCCTCAAGAGCCGCGATCACGGGCTGGTTCCTGTAATCCTTCGCGAGGTCCAACCAGACGCAAGTGTCTACAAGAATACGAAGCATTGGCATTTCACCTCTGGTAGAGACGCGCAGACCTTGCACGCAAACTAGGCGGGACCTAGCTTAGCAGTGCAATTTTACGGTGCCGAGGATAATTATGCGTATTTGAGGACTAAGGGTGCTGCCCCTGGCACCCATCTGCCGCGCCGCCCCGAGGCGTGTCGACCGGTTCAAACACAAAACCGAACTTTTCGAACATCCTGGCAAGACCGGGCGCGGTTCCATGTGTCTCTTGTTTCGTCTGATCCAAGCGCGGCTTGACGATCATTAGGCCGAGCGTTTCCCAGAGCCTGGGTCGCTTGCTGCTTCCGCCAATCGCTTCTTGAGCGAGTAACGCACCTGAGGAAGGAAGGCGTCCACCTCCTCCTGGTTGCCCATGTCTGAAACCAGAAGCCCTAGTTCATTGTGAAGTCTCGCTACCTCGACCCCAATACGCTCCTGCGGCAAACGCTGACCGGCATCGTTGAACTCGGCGACAACGATCCTGGCTAGTTTCTCGATGACAAACAGGATGAGTGGTGCAGCGCGCGACGTTCCGCCGGATAGCATCTCACCGGAACCCGTTACCAGCCAGCCGAGGCTTATCCCGTAGTTCTCTGTGTACGCGCGTAGAACGCTCGCGGTCGGTTCACTCTCTCCGCGTTCGTAAGACGCGAGGGCGCTTTTGCTAACACCAAGTGTACGAGCAAACTGCTCACGATCTGGATCTCCTAGCTGCCTTCTGCATTCGCGAAGGCGCGCGCCGAGCGGCGTCTTTGGTTCAGTTTCTGGGCGTGCCAAGCCTATACCTTAGTAAAACTGATTTCCGCTTTACAAAAACAGAATTCCGCTTTACTCCTTTCCATGAACACGGAACAAATCACCTATGAAAAGGGAGACCGGCCAGGGCCTCCCTCTTCACAACGAGGATTGACTATGCACCGCCCCCAAAGGACGGACAAGCCACGCGACCGCTCGGCCAACAAGCTGGAGGAGCTCGCATCTGTTAAGAGCAAGCTCCTCCTTGCTGGCTTCACACTCTACGACATCGATCGTCGTTACTACCTGCCGCGCGGGACCGCCGGAACGACGCTCCGCGAACCCAACATGGCAGGGGAACAGGCAATCGCCGCTGCTCTCGGTACAAAGGCGCACTTGTTGTGGCCGAGCCGTTACCAGCCCTCCGGTCAGCGGCGATCCCCTCAGCCGCGTGAGAACTATGAGCGCCCGCCAACCATGCGGCAACGCCAAAAGAAGGCGGGCGCATAGACATGGAAAACCCGTTCATCCCCTCCCGTTCACGGTTCTGCAATGCGGCCCAAACAGCGCTTTTGTTTAGCGTAGCGCTGTGCGGCCTCATCGCCGCAGCCATTGCCGTAGGGAAGCAGCTATGCTGAACCCCTACGACGAACATCAGCGTCTGGAAGTGATGCTCGCGTGCTGCGTTAAGGCAGTGCAGTCCCACTTCTCGCACATCGCCGTGCGCGACATCATCTGGCCGCCGCGTGACCTCTTCGACGCGGCGCTCGCCCGCCAGGTCGCAATCTACATCCTCCACATCGAGTTCGAAGTGCCGCGCCGCCGCATCGTGAAGATGCAGGCTCGGCAACGCACGTCCATTTCCTTCGCCATCCGCAAGATCGACGAGCGCCTTGGCTGCCCGGTCTTCGCCAGGGCGTACAGCCGCATGGCCGCCAAGGCGAAGGACATCTTCATGCAACAGTTGAGAAAGGCGGCAGCGTAAATGGCCGAGTTCATCCGCGCGAAGATTTCAGAGATCCATATCGGCGAACGCGCACGCCCGATCGACGAGGATCATGCTCAGGCCATCGGCGCCTCGATGGCCGAACGCGGCCAGATCAGCCCGATCATGGTCCGACGCACCCCGGCTGCGAACAAGGGGAAAACACCTCTCACGCTGGTCGCAGGCGGGCACCGCATTCGTGGTGGTACTATCATTGGCTGGGACGAGCTTGACGCGGTCGTAGTCGCTGCCGACGCCGTCGAAGCACAGCTCCTGGAACTCAGCGAGAACCTTTTCCGCAATGAGTTGTCCGCTCTCGATCGCGCAATCTTTGTTTTGAAGTTTCGCGAGCTTTGGGAAGAACAACACGGCAAGATTAACCCGAAGGGCGGCAGGCCTGCGAAACAGGGGCACGATGCCCCTGATATCTTCGCCGCCGGTAGAGAACTCGCAAAGCGCGTCCAGGAGCGGTTTGGCTTCGGGCCGGATACGTACAAGCGGGCCGTCCGGATCGGCACACACCTGCACCCTGCACTTCGCCAGGCGCTGCGAGGCTCGGACGGAGAAGACGATCAGTCTCTTCTCCTGACCCTCGCCAAAAAGGGGCCCACCGAGCAGGCCGGTATCGCGGTCGCCCTGCAGGCAGAGCCCAACATCAAGAAGGTAATGTCCTCACTCAAGGGCGAGCCGCCGAAAGCTGACCCGCAAGAGGCCGCTTTCGCCAAGCTCGTCGCCGCCTGGAAAACCGCCAACGAAGACACCCGGCGCCGCTTCCTCGCACATGCCGGCGACAGCCAGGACTTCTCCTTTCTGGAGGCCGCGGAATGAAGCGCGATCCCGCCCAATTCGACCTCTTCCTAGAGCCGCTTTTCCCGGTTCGCGTGCCCGTCGCGCGGATCGATATCGACCGCTACCGTTCGAAGATGAAACGCGCCATGGCCCGCGCCATTCGCGAATGTCCGTATGATCGACCGACGATCGCCGCGCGCATGGCCCAATACCTCGGGCTGCCGTCGATCAGCAAGGCGATGCTCGACGCCTACACGGCCGAGAGCAAGGGCGGGCATGACATCACGCTGCCGCGCTTCGCCGCCTTCGTTCATGCAACCGGCGCCATGTGGCTTTGGGATGAAGCCGTTTCCGAACAGGGCGCGACCCTGCTCGTCGGCGACGAAGCCCGCCTCGCCGAAATCGCCCGCCTTCAGCAAGAGCAAGAGAGCATCCGCCAGGAGCTGCGGTCTCTCAAATCTCGCCCCGTCACGATCAGGAGGACACGCACATGAAGGAGTGGCTCACGTCCTCCGAAATCGCGGCAGCTCGTCTGCCCGACCTGCCGCAGACCCGCCAGGGCATGGAGCTGATGATTGCCCAGTTCGGCTGGCGCTCGACCGACAAGGCACGGACCCGCGCCGGTCGCGGCGGCGGCTTCGAATATCACATTTCGCTGTTGCCCTCGGCCGCGCAGGTTCGGCTCCGGCATGCTCCGGATGCGGCCGGATGGGACGAGGCCCGCGCCCGGAAGAACCTCCTTTGGTCGCGCTTCAATTCCCTCTCGAAGGCACAGAAAGCGATCTGTGAAGAGCGCTTGAAGGTTATCAACCGCGTTGAGCAGCTCGTGAACGATCGCGGCCTGAACCGCACCGCCGCGATCGCTGTCGCAACGCTTGATGCTAACGTCCAGAAGTCGGCCTATTACGAGTGGCGCAAGGCCACCGAAGGCGTCGATCCGGAAGATTGGTTGGCCGCACTCGCGCCGAATACCGCGTCTGCTGACGGTGTCGTCGCGCAAGTCTCCGATTGCCACTCCGACGCCTGGGATTTCCTCAAGTCCGACTTCCTGCGCCCAGGCAAGCCTGGCTTTTCAGCGTGCTACCGCCGCATGATGACAGCAGCCAAGAAACACGGCTGGTCGCCGATACCCTCTGAGCGCTCGCTTCGTCGCCGTATGGACGCTGACGTGCCGAAGGCGATCCAAGTCGCGACCCGCGAAGGTTCCGATCGCGCCAAGACGCTTTACCCCGCGCAGCGCCGAACCCGCTCGCACCTGCATGCAATGCAGGCAGTCAACATGGACGGTCACAAACTCGACCTATTCGTTCGGCTTCCCGGCCGCGACAAGCCGACCCGCCTTTATCTGGTCGGCATCCAGGATCTCTATTCCGGTAAGATCCTTGCCTGGCGTCTCTCCGAAGCCGAGACTTGGGAAGTGGTGCGCCTGGTTGTCGGCGACATGGTCGAGCAGTTCGGCATCCCGGAGCGCATCTACCTCGACAACGGTCGGGCCTTCGCCTCGAAGAAGATTTCGGGTGGCACTAAGACCCGATACCGCTTCAAGGTCCGGCCGGAAGATCCGCAGGGGCTGCTGACGGCTCTGCAGATCGAGACCCATTTCGTACTACCCAAATCCGGCCAGTCAAAGCCGGTCGAGCGCGCCTGGGGCGACTTCGCCGAGAACGTGTCAAAGCACCCTACTTGCGCTGGCGCTTATACCGGGAAGAACCCCAATGAGAAGCCGGAGGATTATGGCACCTCCGCGATAGACATTGCCGACCTCTCTCGCCTCATCACCGAGGAAGTGGCCGAGCACAATGCCCGCATAGGCCGCAGGACCGAGACCGCAAAGGGCCGAAGCTTTGACGAGACCTTTGCCGAAAGCATGCGACTGCCGACCACGATCGTTCGCCAGGCGACCGAAGCACAGCGTTTCCTTTGGCTTCTCGCATCCGAAGCGATCCGAACCCACAAGGGCAGCGGCGAAGTCCACTTCATGGGCAACCGCTACTGGAGCCGCGAACTTAACCAGTACATGGGCAAGCAGGTGACGATCCGGTTCGACCCGGATCACCTGACGAAGCCTATCAAGGTCTACGACCTCGCCAATCGCTTCATCTGCGATGCGGATTGTATTGCCGACACCGGCTTCGACAATCAGGACGCTGCCCGCGAGCATGCCCGCAATCGCGCGGATTACCGCAAGGCGAATGCGGCCCTGGCGAAGGCGCACCGGAAGCTATCGCCCATGGAACTCGGCGCAATTCTGGAAAAGGGACGCAGGGCCGAGCGGCCCGAGCCGGTCCGACCGACTGTCACCCGCATCTTCACCGGCAACCTCGCGACCGCGCCTGCAGAGGCGATCAGCGACGACGAGTTTTCCGACGTTTTCTCGAAAGCCCTTTCCCGCGTGTCAGGCGGGGCTTCGATCCTCCCATTCTCGAAAGGGAATACGGCCGAAAAGTAAGGCGTCACGGCCGTCAGCATGAACCGAAATGTACTGAGTGCGGTTCCGACAAAAAAACAGGGCGGGAGTGCAAGTCCCGCCCAACAATCTGCCCCTCAGGGCATCTGAACGAGGAACCTTTTAGATGAATACACATGTGTCCACAAGTCCTGCAGCCGGTACCTGGGACCGGCCGACGCCATCGCAGGACTTCAAGGCAAAGCACTCCCACGAGGATGTTGCGGACTGGGAAGTGTTGAACGCCCGCGTTCGTGAGATCGCAGAGGCGAACAGCTTCACCAAAGCCGAAGCCGGCCGTCGCATCGGCATGTCATCGGCGACCTTCAGCCAGTGGTTTTCTGGCACGTACATCGGCCGGATCGAACCCTTCAACCGGCAGGTTCGCAACTGGCTCGAAGCATTTGACGAGGGGGTGAGCCTTGCCGCCACCATCCCGCAGTCGCCTGACTTCATCAACACAAAGATCAGCCGCGAGATCTTCGAAACCCTGCACTGGGCGCAGATGACAGCGGACATGGTCATGATCACCGTCGGCGCCGGCATGGGCAAGACGGCGACCTGCCGGCGATACTCTGCCACCAGGCCGCACGTCTTTCATGTCACCATCAGCCCCCACACCAAGACCGTTCACGGCATGCTTGTCGAGATCGCGGAAGAGATCGGCGTGCGTGAGGTGAACCCCGCGAAGCTGACGCGTGCGATCGGCGCCAGGCTTGCGCGAACTGGGGGCGGCACGCTGCTGATCGTCGACGAGGCGCAGAACCTCGTTGACGACGCCATCAACCAGCTCCGCCATTTCATGGACATCTACAAATGCGGCATCGCCCTCGTCGGGAACGAGGAGGTTTACACCCGCTTCAACAAGTCCAGCGGCGGGCCGAGCTACGCGCAGTTGAAGCGCCGTATCGGCAAGCGCCTAAAGCGCGCCACCCCTTACGTCGAAGACATCACCGCCTACATCGCCGCCTGGGGCGTGACCTCCGAGGACTGCGTGCAGTTCCTAACCGGCGTCGGCAAAAAGGGCGGCGCACTCGGCCAGATCGACAAGACCCTGAAGCTCGCCTTCATGGCCGCGATCGGCGCCGAGGAAGAATTGTCCCTGAAGCACCTGAAGGCAGCCTGGGCCAACCGCGACGTGGAGGATCTGCAGTGAGCAGCATCCTCGATAAAACCGCCAGCATCGCGATCCGCGAGCTGCAGGCAGATGTTCAGGCGCAGGCCACCAGCGGCACGGCTCTACCCGTTACGAACCTCCGCATGATCGTCGACCAACTGCGCACCATCGGTTCGCTCGTCGACTTGATGGAACAGGAACTCGCGGTGCATCGCCTGGGCGAACAGGGCCGCGCCGCTTTCGGCGTGCTTGAGGCTGCGGCCGGCGAGCTTCTCGATGAGCCGGCTCGTGTGGAGGACGGAAACGTCCTTCATCTCGATTTCGGCGGGAGGAAGCCATGAAGGTTTTTCCCCCTCAGGCCTCCGACCTGGCAGATGTCATCTACTGCCAGTTCTTGCCTTACGGCAAAAGCGGCGTCGAGCTTGCCCCGAAGGCAGTCGCCTCACTTCTGAAGAACCTGCTGACGATCCGCGCTCTGGCCCGCGAGCAGGAAGAGGAGATGCGGATCCTTGAGCTTCGGGTGACCACGTTCGACGACCGGGCACGGAACGCCGGCGAAACTACGGGTGACAACATCGTGCGGTTTCCGCTGCGCCTCGTTCCCTCGGATGGGGGCGCGGCGTGATGCTGCACATTTCTCCGACACGGACAATCCAGCAGGGTGCGCGCAACGTCGCGCGCGCTCTCACCCGCTACGAGAACGCGGCAGGGAGCCGCGACGAGCGGCCGGCACTGGCCGGCCTCATTGCCGCCTCGAAGGGCCTTCGGAAGGCCCTCCACGCCGACAAGCATCCACTCCACAAGGTTTGAAAGGAAACTACCCATTATGGCCAAGACAGCCAGAACCAAAACTGCCGGCGCCAATCTTCCCGTGCCCCAGGACAGGACCGAGGCGGCGGCGACCGTGGCGGCGATCGGCGAGCTGACGCGCCGCCTCACTCGCATGGAAGCGGACATGAACGATGCAATCTCAGCGGTAAAGGAACTCTATGAAGCCAAGGCCGCGCCGGTGAAGCTCGCGATCGCTGAGAAGACGGACGGGCTCTCCATTTGGGCAGAAGCCAATCGGGCGAAGCTAACGGGCGGAGAGAAAACGAAAACGGTTGATCTCGGAACCGGCGTCCTGCGTTGGCGGCTTCGCCCGCCATCGGTCAGCATCAGCAAGGTCACCGACACCCTTGAGCGTATCCGCTCGCTCGGCCTGCTGCAGTTCATCCGCGTGAAGGAAGAAATCGACAAGGAAGCGATGCTGCGCGAACCCGATCTAGCCCGCACCATCGCGGGCGTTCGGATCGGCTCGCCTGGTGAAGATTTCATCGTCGAGACCTTTGAAGCGGAGTTGTCTGCCGATGTCCCAGGGGCATGACGATGCTACAGGTCTATCTGATACATCTTGGCAATGCGCTCCATATCCTGCAGCACGACCGGAAGAACGTTCACGCAGTAGTCTACGTAGCCGTCGATGTTGTGAGGCCCACCCTCGTCCAACCAGTCGTCGAACACAAAATCGGGTTCGAACTCTTTGCCGTAGTATTTTTGGGCGGCTTGTATGTCGTCCGCAAGGAAGGCTGTGCGCTTCCTCAGATCCCAGATCGCGTACATGAGTTGGCCACCAAACAGCGCCTCACCTTCTTTAAAGTGCGGCAAGTCAAGGATGCCGCTAATCCTTGCGTAGAGGATCACAATTCTAAAGACGTAATCTCTAAAAGGCACCTCAACCAGCGCTCCCGCGTCGTCTTCTGTCGGCTGTCTTTTCGTTTGAGTAGTGATCGCGTGGGAGAGGCACTGGCGCAATTCACTGTATTGAGGTGTCAACGCCCGTTCCAGTTTCAACCTGTCCGATCGGGTAGCAAGTTCCATCGCTTGGTTGTGTCGAAGGTTCGCCTTTTCGTCGGCCACCTGCATCGTTCGGACCGTCCACCATGCGGCAGCCAGCGCAAGTACGCCGGTTATAAGCGTTTGAAAATCGAAGAGGATGTTTCGGACGAAGTTGCCACCTGCCTGCCCGTCAACCGTTCGAGGCTCTCCAGTAAAGATCAGCACGAATGCAATCGTTACGAAGACGAAGACGAGCGCGGTAGCAAAAGCGCGGTACCCAACAGACATTCTATCTCCTTTGCGACGACCCTCCGTCACTTAGCCCCGCCGATGAATGTTGGCTGCCCAACTTTCGAACTCGGCAGCAAGTTGTTCTTGGATGACCGCAAGGTAATCAATGAGGAGCTTGGTCCCGGCGTGTGGCGCCCAGCGCGCGACGCGTTCCACGTCCGGATTAACCGCCATAAGCAAGTCAAAATCCTCGCCGTAAGCGACGATTGCCAAATCGGCATGCTGACGACACCCCTCCAAAGTCGTCCGAAGTTGCGGCGTGAACAGGTGCGCACAGGCCGTAATCTCACTGCTTTTGAGTATTTCCAGCGTGACCCTGGCGGAGTTAACTGCCCAAACGAACGCCGTCGCAGATCCCGTCGTCCAGATGACCCCATCTTCTCGTACCTCTGGGTGCTCCGCAAACCGTCGGGCGTGATACGCCACGCCTCTCAGAGCTTTCGGCGCATAGTCGACGCACCGCATGATCGCGAGGTCATCGTTGCGCTGCAGCAACCACATTTGCTCATCGTGTCGGAGACGCTGGGCAAGCTCGGTTCGTCTCATCTCGCTGATTGTCGCCCACGCGGCAAAGACAGCCAAAACACCGGCGATGAGCGTTTGGTAGTGCTCGACAAAGCCACCAAGCGCATCCTCCTTTCCGCCAATCAGCGCCGGCGGGATGAGAAGGACGAAAATCACCAGCCCGACTGCAATCCAGAATGCATGTCGAACGCGTACGGCAAGATCATCATTTTCCTTCATCGACTCAGCTCCAAGTTGAGCCCACTCCGGCACAAATTTGTCTGCCGTTCAACCGCCTGCCTACCAGGAGCGATGTCGTGACTAACTCCACCACAGCAATTCACGTTGCCAAGAAGCAACTCGGCCTGGACGATGATACGTACCGTGCCAAGCTGAAGAACATCACCGGCAAGACATCGACGAAGGACATGACCGAAGTTGAGCGGCAGCAGGTGCTCACCGTGTTCCGCAACGAAGGCTTTCAGCCGGCGCCGAGCGCGCCTCGGCCGAACGGCCGCGCGAAGCTCACCGGCCGCTATGCCGGCAAGCTGCAGGCGCTCTGGATCGCCGGCTACAATCTCGGCATCGTCGAGAACCGCGACGACACAGCGCTGCTCGCGTTCGTCAAGCGACAGACTGGCATTGATCACGTTCGCTTCCTGAAGTTCGCCGATGATGCGGCAAAAGCAATCGAAGCGCTCAAGGGCTGGATGGCGCGAGAGGGCGGCGTCGTGTGGTCGAACGTGGACGCCCTCGCAAACTACGATCGCGCAGACGGCTACAAGATCGCCTGGGCGCAGTGGCGCAAGCTCTATCGGCCCGCGACCAGCACCTTGGCATTCCGCACGGCGGTGACCGACCTGACCGGCGTCCCCGCCGATCAATGCACCGCGAACGACTGGATCACGGTCATGAACGCCCTCGGCGAACGTATCCGGACACAGGCAGGTGCATGATGGTCGCCTATAGCTTCAAGCCCTTCTTCGAACCGCAGGTCGCAACCGGCATCAAGTTGCAGACGGTACGCAGCCAGCGCCGCCGGCACGCTAGGCCTGGCGAAGCGGTGCAGCTCTATGTCGGGCTGAGGACGCGGTTCTGCCGCAAGATCGTTGATCCGGATCCGATCTGCACCGACACGCTGCCGATCGTCATCGAGACCAGCAGCCTGATCGAGAGCATCATTGCCGCGATCGACATCAACGGCCGGCAGCTCCACCGCGACGAGATCGAGGAATTTGCCCGTGCCGATGGCTTCGCTCCCGAGCGTATCAACGGCCTGGCGCTCGACATGTTCGGCAAGACCGCGCGAGACAACATGGGCGCCTTCTGGAAAGCCAACCACGCGATCGGTCGATTTTCCGGCGAGCTGATCAAATGGACGCCGCGAGGGGCATGAGATGCACAGCGCCGCGCCCCTCCCGCTTTTCACATGGCAAGAGGACGCGGCGCTCGGCCGGCTGCGGGCCGAACGGGCGGAGCTTAACCGGCGGATCGCGGCCCTCCCGAAAATGAGCCACCGGCGGGTGGCGCTCACCGAACGAATGAAGGCACTGACCGCGCGAGAGCTGAAGCTCACGCTTGCTGGTCGCGAGGACTGAGATGACCGACACGGCAACCACCAACACGCCCAAGCCGCCCGCCAACCTCGCCCCCTATGTCGAGGCGATCGGCGCGGATGACGCGGCCAGGCTCTTCCTCGCGCTCGGCGGAACGATCATCTATCTGCCGAAGGATCGGGCCACCGCCCGCAGCCGTGCGGCGCAGGTAATTGGAGTCCGCAAGGTCGAGGCGCTTGCCGCCAGGCTCGGAGTGGACTACGTAAAGGTGCCGCTCGCCAAGACTTGGATCGCCGAGCTGATGTTCGCCCAAGGCGAAAGCATCGCCGAGATTGCCCGCACGGTCCGGTCAGACGTGTCGACGGTACGCCGGTGGCTCGGCCCCTCCAATGGCGAGCGGCAGATGGACCTTTTCACCGCATAACGCAAATCACTGACTTAGCTGCGTCAATGAACAGGACGCGGCAACCCTGACATTTTGAGCCCTATCCACGGCGCGCCACAACGGCGCGCCGCTTGCATCGGAGGCGGGCTCAATCATGAACGATCCCTTCTACATCTATCGGCCAGGTCTTGACCTTCTCGGTCTATCCGAGGGCACGGACAAGAAGCGCGGCTATAACGAGACGCTGGCCTACGGCGCCTATACGGACGGCGATCGCAACCTGGTCGCAATGACGCTCGACCAGATCGACCAGCTTCAGACCAGGATGCTGCAGCATCCGAAGAACTATCTGAACTCCTCGGCTCTCGGCCGCTATCAGGTCGTCCGCACCACGTTGCGCAAGCTCAAGGCATCGTTGAAGCTCAGCGGCGCCACGCTGTTCGACAAGGCGCTCCAGGACCGTTTGGGCGTCGAGCTGATGCGCGGGCGCGGCATCGACATCTGGCTTGCCGGCGACATGAGCGAAGATGCGTTGATCAACGCGCTCGCCAAGGAGTGGGCTTCTCTTCCGACCACCGCCGGTATCGGTCACTACGACGGCCAGCGCGCGTCCGTGTCGGTCGTGCGGGTGCGCCAGGTGCTGGCCGACATCCGGCGCCGTCGCAGCGACCCCACTCCGAAGCTGGCGCCCGTCGAAACCGGCAGCAAGCCCGTTCCCTCCGATGACGGTTTCCTCGTCCGCTTCCTCAAGGCGATCTTCGGGGTGAAGGCATGAGCGTGATCGGCACGATCCTTATCGCGGCGGCCGAGAAGGTCGCCGCTCCTCTTGTGAAGTCCATCCTGGTCGGCAAGCTCGGGCGTTCGGATGAAGGCCTGGTCGACGCCGTCATTGACAAGGTAGCGGGCAAGCTCGGCGTTGAACCGGAAGCGGTCTCCGCCGAGCCGCCCGAACGCCTGGAGGAAGCTGTTCGCCAGGTTGAAGCCGAGGCGCCCGAAATGCTTGCCGTTTGGGAGGCCGGTCTCAAAGGGCAATTCGCCCTGCTTCAAGCTGAGCAGAAAGAAGGCTTCTGGCCGAGCGCCTGGCGCTGGGGCTGGATGTATCTGCTCGCCGTGATGTGGTTCGTGCGCCTCATGATCGTGCCCGTGGTTGACGCGATTGCCGGTTTCGACATCGCCTCGGGCATGGACTTCACCGTCATGATGACGCTGACCGGCTGGTTCATCAGCCTCTACATGGGCGGCCACACCTTGAAGGAACTCGGCACCTCGGCCGTCCAGGCGGTGAAAGCCTACCGTCAAGGAGGCCGGGGCTGATGCGGGCAAGCAAGCGCGACCTGGAACTGGCCGAGGAGCTGGTCGAGCGCGAGCGCGAGGCGGCGATCGCCCGCGCCAGCGCCGAACTTAACCAGCCCGGCTCTAAGACCTGCCGTGATTGCGGCGGGCCGATCGAACCGAAGCGGCGGGCGGCCCTGCCGTCAGCGCGCACATGCATCGAATGCGCGACGGCGGTGCGGCCGTTCTTCGCGGGCAACGGAGGCAGCCATGATTGAAGAAGTCATCCGTGGCTGGTCGGGTCCGGTCGCCTCGCTGCTCGCCGTCACCAGCATGATCTACACCTGGCTGACGGCCCGCTCGAAGACGAACGAGGACAAGATCAACGGCCACGAACGGAAGCTGATCGAGCACGATCGGCGCATCCAGGCGGTGGAGGGTGACGTCAAGCACCTGCCAACCAAAGACGATTTCAACGAGCTGAAAGTCTCCCTGGAGGCGATCAAGGGCGACATGGGCCAGATCCGCGAGAGCAGCGCGGCGTCCGGACGCGCAGTTCGCCGCGTCGAAGAGTGGCTGATGAACAGGGACAAGGCGTGAGATGACGACGGACAAGTACAAAGACTACCTGGTTGAAAAGGGCCGGCTGGTGATCCTCCAGGTCATCGCCCGTGAGTTCAACGGCCATCTTCGCGAAGACCTCCTGCAGAAGGCGCTCGACGTCAACTTCATCTCTCGCTCGATCGAGTGGGTCCGCACCCAGCTTCGCAAGTTGGAGGAACTGGACGCGGTCACGATCACCGAAGACAAGGGCAAGCTGATTGCCGGCATCACCTCGACCGGCCGCGCCCACATCGATAGACGGTCGCCGCTCGATGGCGTGGCCTGGCCCGAAGACGAGGGCTGATCATGGCCGACGAGCCTTCCTCGAATGAAGCTGGGCGCCAACAGGGACGCGGTCGGCTCTCCACATTGGAGATGCTGCCGGAAGAAGCCGAAGCCGATCTCGTCTGGCTCAATGAAGAGCTGCGCGAGAGCAAGCGCCCGCAGGTCGCGATCCTCGCTGAGTTCAACTCCAGGCTCGCCGATCGCGGCATTGCGCCGATCTCGAAGGGCACGTTTTCCCGCTACTCGGTCAAGAAGGCCCGGCAGTGGCGGGAGTATGACGAACGCCTGCGTCTCTCGAAGGCGCTCTGCGAGGGCATGGGACCGGACGGCGCCGACACGATGACCGTCGCGATCTCAGAACGGCTCAAGATGGCCGCTGACGAACTCCTGGCAAAAGGCAACCTGTCGGCCAAGGAGATCGCGGCGCTCGCCAACGCAAACCGTGCCGCCGTGACAGCGCAGCGCCACTCGGCCGAGCTGCGCCGACTGCTCGAAGCAGAGTACGCCGAGCGCTTGAAGAGGGCGGCGCAGGATGTCGCCGGCATTGCCAAGAAAGCCGGTGTCTCTGACGAGACCATGGAAGAGATCAATCGTCGCCTCGTGGGCGGTGCCTGATGGGTCGCGCGCTTCGCATCCCTGCAGACAAGACGGCCATTTTTCTTCCCTACCAGGCGCGCTGGATCCGTGACAATTCTCGTCTGAAGCTGATGGAGAAAAGCCGACAGATCGGTCTCTCCTGGTCGACAGCCTATGCGACCGTTTCGCGGACTGCTCTGGCTTCGGCCAGACACGATCAGTGGGTGTCGTCCCGCGACGACATCCAGGCGCGGCTATTCCTGGAAGACTGCAAGCTTTGGTCGGGCAACCTTGAGCTTGCCGCACGTGACCTCGGCGAGCTGGCGCTCGATGCCGAGAACAAGCACACCGCCTACACGCTGCGCTTCGCCAACGGCAAGCGCATCCATTCGATGAGTTCCAATCCGGACGCACAGGCAGGCAAGCGCGGCGGGCGCGTGCTCGACGAGTTCGCCCTGCATCCGGATCCGCGCAAGCTCTGGTCGATCGCCTATCCGGGCATTACCTGGGGCGGCTCGATGGAAGTGATCTCGACCCACCGCGGATCGAAGAACTTCTTCAACCAGCTCGTCCGCGAGTACAAGGAAAGCGGTAACCCGAAGAAGATCAGCCTGCACACCGTCACACTTCAAAACGCGCTCGACGACGGCTTCCTCTACAAGCTGCAGCAGTCGCTTCCTGATGACGACGAGCGGCAGGAGATGGACGAGGCTGCATACTTCGACTGGGTGAAGGGCGGTGCGGCCGACGAAGAAAGCTTCCTGCAGGAGTACATGTGCCAGCCGGCCGACGACGACGCGGCCTTCCTGGAATACGACCTGATTGCGGGCTGCGAGTATCCGGCCGAGATCGACTGGAGCATTTGCGAGGGCGGCGAGCTTTATGCCGGTGTCGACATCGGCCGCAAGCGCGACCTGACCGTACTCTGGATCCTCGAAAAACTCGGCGACGTTCTTTACACCCGCTATGTTCTGACGCTCAAAAACATGAGCAAGGCCGAGCAGGAGAAGGCGCTCTGGCCGCTGATGCAGCGCTGCCGGCGCACTTGCATGGATGCGACCGGTCTCGGCATCGGCTGGGCGGACGATGCGAAGCTGAAGTTCGGCGATTACGCCGTCGAAGCGGTGACCTTTTCCACCCGCGTCAAAGAGGCCCTGGCCTACCCAGTGCGCTCGCGCTTCGAAGCCAAGACCCTCCGCATCCCCTATGACCAACACATCCGCGCCGATCTGCGCTCGGTCACAAAGCAAGTGACGGCATCCGGCAATATCCGCTTTACCGCCGAGCGCACACCCGACGGTCACGCCGACCGTTTCTGGGCGTTGGCGTTGGCGATCGAGGCAGCATCCGGTGCGCAGGGCGGACGCTGGATCCCGATGACCGGACACCTTGCGCAACAGCAGCAACAAAGCGAACTCGAAAAGAATTGGATACCAGGCGATGTTTGAGTGGTTCTCGAAGGCGCTGAACTCGATGCGGCACGCTCCCCGGCCGCTCGTCTCCAGCGGGCTCTTGCGCCGCACCCGTTTCGACTATCGCAGTGAGGTCGGCGATTGCCTGGACGCGTCCGTGGTCACCGGCCCGATCCAGTGGATCCAGCGCGCGCTTCCCGAGGCGCGACTAACAGTGATGCGCTACGGCCGAGGCGGCAAGGTCGAAGAAATTGCCGACCACGGCGCGATGTCGCTCATTTCCCGCCCGAACCCGTTTTACGGCGATCTCGCCCTCTGGTCGGGCACGATCTTGAGCTATTGCACCGCCGGGAATGCTTATTGGCTGAAGGCGCGCAACGGCATCGGCCGGCCGGGCGAACTCTGGTACGTTCCGCACTGGACGATGAAGCCTTACGGAGCTGAAGACGGCAGCACGCTGCTGTCGCACTACATGTATTCGCCAGGCGCCGGCTTCGAGCCGGAGAAAATCGACCCGGCCGATGTCGTCCATTTCCGCCATGGTATCGATCCGCGCGATCCGCGCCTCGGCATTTCGCCACTCGACGGTGCAATCCGCGAGATCTTCATGGACCTGGAAAGCTCCAACTTCGTCGCATCGCTCTTGCGCAACATGGGCGTGCCTGGCGTGGTGATCAGCCCGAAGGCCGGCGGCATGGTCGCGGCCGACGATGTCGAAGCCACGAAGGCATGGTTCAAGCAAGCCTTCAGCGGCGATCGGCGCGGCGGTCCCCTGGTCATGGGCGCGCCGACCGACGTCTCGCCCTACGGCTTCAACCCGCAGCAGATGAACATGTCTGAAGCGCGAGACGTCGCAGAAGAGCGCGTCTGCGCCAGCCTCGGCATCCCGGCCGCCGTCGTCGGCTTCGGAGCCGGCCTGCAGTCGACCAAGGTCGGGGCGACGATGAAGGAGATGGCGAAGCTCGCCTGGCACAACGGTGTGCTGCCGATCGGCCGCGTCTTCGCCGACGAAATCGACCGATCGCTTATTCCGGATTTTGGCCCTGTGACCGGCCGGCTTAAGACCGTCTGGGACACGGCCGACGTGCTGGCACTTGCTGACGACGAGGACAAGGAAACCGAACGCTGGAGCAAGCGCGTCCAGGGCGGCTGGGCCATGGTCGCGGAAGCACGTGCCGCTGCGGGCCTGGACGTCGACGACAGCCACCGGATCTACTTGCGTCCGATCTCGGCGATCGAGGTGCCTGCAGGCGAGACCGGGCGCCGGCCGGGAGATGACCAGCCGCCAAAAGAGCGCGGCGAGAAGGCCCAGGCTTCTGTCCAGGCGCGCCAACGCGCCACGGCCTATCTGCGCATGCTGGCGGCCCAGGAGGAGCCGCGTTCGAAGGCTTTCGAAAAGCAGTTGAAGGCCTTTTTCAAGGAGCTTGGAAAAGCTGCGCGCCAGGTCGCCGTGCCGCTCCTCGAGGAGGAGTTTCCGAAGGGCAAGACCCACATCGAGAAGGGCGATGATCTGCTGGTTGCGCGGATCCTCGACAAGCTCGGGATCTCGACGCACTGGACGACGTTCCGGCAGCTCTTCGAGGCGCAGTATCTCGAAGTCGCCAAGGAGGTTTCAGGCGCGGCCGAACTGGCGGGGATCTCCGGGAGCTTGCCCGACCCGGTCGCCCGCGCTGTCGCCGGCGCCGGTGGGCGGCGGGCCGGCCTGATCGACCTCTCTGCTCAGTCTCGCGCCGCTTTGTTCGATGCGATCGCCGAGGGACGAGCCGAAGGCGAAGGCGTGCCGCAGCTCGCCAGCCGCATCGCCGGTCACATCGAGGCCGGTCCCTGGGCCAGCCCCGAGACGCGCGCCAGGACGATCGCCCGCACCGAAATAAAGTATGCGCAGAACATCTCGACGATCGAGCGCGGGCGTGCCGCCGGCGTCGAGAGCTTCGTCATCTTCGATGGCCGGCTGGGACCAGGGCGATCGCTGCCCAGCCACATCGCACGCCACGGCGACATCGCCACTGCAGACCAGGCGGCGCAGATGGCCGCCGACGAACACCCGAACGGAACGTTGAGCTTCGCGCCGCACTTCGGCGACGACCAGGACGAGGAGTAACACTATGAAGACTGAAACCAAGGGCCTGACCGTCGAGAAGATGGACGAGAAGGGCCAGGGCCTTGCCCGCATCGCGATCCTGTCGGCCGTCGATCATGACGGCGACACCTATGCGCCTGGCGCTTTCTCCTGGAAGGAAGGCGGACACCAGTGGGCTCACATCCTGCCTGCGCACGATCGCCGCGCCATCCCCCTCGGCAAGGCCCGTGTTTACGAGAACGGCGATGCGGCACTCGCGGAGCTGCACCTCAACCTCGATACCGAAGCCGGCAAGAACTGGCACTCGGCCCTGATGTTCGACCTGGCGAAGGGTACGGCCATCCAGGAGTATTCCTACGGCTTCGGTGTCGTGGATGCGGCTTTCGAGCAGCGCGGCGCCGACCGGGTCCGCGTGCTGAAGCGTCTCGACATTCACGAAGTCTCGCCAGTGGTGCGCGGCGCCGGCGTCGGCACGGGCACGCTTGCCTTGAAATCGCGCGGCAGTTTCGCAGACCAGCTCGACGCGGTGATTGCCGAGATCGACGACATCATCGACCGGGCGGGTGGCGTGAAGGCCTTGCGCGATGCCGAAGGCAGGACCATGAGCAAGGCGCGGTTGGATCAGCTCGCCGAGCTTAGGCGGCGGTTCGACGAGGTTTTCCAGTTTGACCCCGCCTCCAATGCTGACACCGACAAGGCCCAGCGAGAACTGGAGCAATTGGCCGCGACCCATGAGGTACGCGGTGCGCTCCGGTGGCTCAAGTAGCAGCCTCAGAAAATCGCCCGTGGAGCGCTTTCAGCCCCACGGGCCGGGCCGAGACACCGCCCCGAGCCCTGATGCGCGTCTACGGCCTTCAAAACGGCTTCGAAACGCGAGCGAATTCCGGTAGCTTCGCCCGCGCGGGCATCTCCACCGCAAATTGAATAGGGGCAAAGGGTATGTTTAAGAAATTCGCATTTAGTGCCGTCGTCGCCGTGGTGTTATCGGCCTCTGCTTACGCGCAGGAAAGCGAGGACGGTTGGGCGCTATCGTTCAAGCGAGACGCTTTCGATAAGACGGTGTTCCCGGAGGCCTCCATCTACGAAACGGGAAGTTCGATTTCTTCGAGTTCAAACGTTTCCGTCGCCTGCGGACTTAACGGCTCATTGGTTCCAACATTTTGGCCGGGTGACGTCTACTCTCGTCTCACTTCATATGAGGTGGAATTCAAAAGCGGTTCGGCCCATCGAAAGTTCACGTTCACCGCTGGCGACGTACCTCGGTTAGGTGATCGGTTGCGCCTAGAGGCAGAAGAGGCTACGGCGTTACTTGACCTGTTCGCGAATGCCAGCGAACCTGTGGCTTATCGCTCAGAAGACAAGCAGGGCCAGTTTACATCGATCGCAGCTCGGCAAGTCTTCGACATCGTCCGGACTTCCTGCCCGAAGTGACCTGCACGCACCTGCGTGCATGATATCGCTTCCCTCCTTTTCCTAATCTCCTTCTCACAGCCCGCGCCGACGCGGGCTGATCGTCATCTGGCCACACGCGGACGTGAGAGGCCGATACCCAATCGAGAACGGAGAGGACAAATGTCCAGCCTCACATTGAAGCAGGTCCGCGATAAGCTCGCGGAAAAGCAGGATGCGCTCGGCAAGGTTTTTGCCGAGGCCCTGGTCACCACGGACAGCGGCAAGAGCTACGACTTCAACCGGGTGACGTGCCTGGGCGAGAAGGTGAAGGGTTCGATCGCGGTGGCCGAGCAGGTCAAGGCGATGAACGCCGAACTGAACGAGCTGGGTCAGCAGGCCGAGACGCTCGACGCGGCCGAGAAGGCCGCCCGTGACCAGGAGGAGCGCGAAAAGGTTCGCGGCCGGCCGACCATTCCGAACGGCAAGAGCAGTTCTTCCGGCGAGGCGAGCGTAAAGTCGCTCGGCGAAATGGTGGCCGAGGCGAAGGCCTACCAGGACTGGGCCAAAGCTGGCGCTGCCGGCGGTATTACGCTGCAGTTCGACAGCCTGCTTCCGTCAGATGCGCTCGCCAAGGGCATGGCCTTCGAGACGATCGGAAGCAAGGCGCTCATGGCGACCACCGCTGGCTGGGCGCCGCAGTCGCTGCGCCTGCCTGGCTTCGTTGAGGCGGCGACCCGCCCGATCCAGCTTCTCGACATCATCCCGATGGCGCAGACCGGCTTCGAGCAGATCTCCTACATGGAGGAGACCACACGCACACATGCTGCTGCAGAGGCGGCCGAGGGCGGCTCGTACTCCGAAAGCACGTTTGTCCTGGCCGAGAAGACCTCGCCGGTGAGGAAGATCACCGACAGTCTGCCCGTCACTGATGAGCAGCTCGAAGACGTGGCGCAGGCGCAGACCTACATCAACTCACGCCTGATGTTCGGCGTTCGTCAGCGGCTCGATGGCCAGACGCTGGTCGGTGATGCAACCGGCGCCAATCTTCGCGGCCTCAAGAATACGGCCGGCATCCAGACCCATGCCAAGGGCGCGGACCCGGTCCCCGATGCCTTCTACAAGGCCATGACCAAGATCCGCACGGTCGGCCGCGCAATTCCCACTCACCATGTCATGCATCCCGAAGACTGGCAGGATGTGCGGCTGCTTCGGACCACGGATGGCATTTACATCTGGGGTAGTCCCTCGGAAGCCGGCCCGGATCGCATGTGGGGTCTTTCCGTCGTGCAGCAGGACGCGGACGCCGCCGGCACTGGCTACGTCGGCTCCTTCCAGCCGGCCTGGATCTCACTCTTCGAGCGCAAGGGGATCGACGTCCAGATTGGTTTCGTCGGCACCCAGTTCAAGGAAGGCAAGCGCACGGTTCGTGCCGATGCTCGCTTCGCCTTCGTCATCTTCCGCCCGCCGGCGTTCTGCCAGATCACCGGCATCTAATACCCGCAGCGAGATGAGCGCTCCGTACCAGCGAACGGCGACGTGGCTGGCGGGCCGGAAGGCTCGGGAGGCTCCGGATCGGTGACGGCGGACGCTGCGGCCGTCACCACTTCGAGGAGGCACAAATGCCCTTAATGTCAGGTTTCTCGAAGCCCGTGGGCTGCGCAATGATCCCCGGCGGCCCCGTGGGCGAACACCTTGTCCCCGGCGCGATCAAAGCCGGCGACACGCTTCTTTCGGTCGAGCACATCACGGACGGAAGCCCGCCGACGCGGGTCGATCGCACGGCCGAATTCTCCATCACCGCCGGCAAGGGCGGTTCCATCACCAACACCACGACCAACACCACGGGCGGCTTCCTGCATGTCCTGTGGGCGCGGTCTGAGTAGGAAGGCAAACGCCAATGCAGGCGCAGGAAAGGCTCTACCTCACCGAGAAGAAGGACACGCTGGTCCGCGAAGGCGACAAGCGCGCACGCTTTCTCTACGCGGTCCCCGGCGACGAGATCCCGAACGAGACCGCGGAAAAGTTTGGGCTGAAGGAAGGCAAGCTTCCGTCGAACAAGGAAGCCAAGGGCGACGGTACCAAGGGGGCTTAAAGCCATGGCATTGATCGACCGGGTCAAAGAACGCACGGGAACAGACCTTTCTGACATCGAGCTGCAGGCGATGATCGACGCGATCACCCTGGAGATCGAAGCCCGCTTTGGCCCGGCCGGTCCCATCACCGTCGAGCTGGGCGACTTCGAGGATCCGCAGTCCCGATCGCTGCGCACGCTGCGCCTGGCGCGCCCGATGGATGAAGCTTTGCCGGTGACGATCGTGGAGATCGACCCTGGCAACACCGGAACACCTGCAGACGAGTTGCCGCTTGCGCCAAGCGATTATCGCGTCAGCCACGGCGGGCGGACGCTCCAGCGCCTGACTGGCGGCCCGAACGGGCGAAGCTATTGGGCGCCCTTGGTGCGGATCATCTACACGCCGATCGGCGACCAGGCCGCACGAGACGAGGCGACCATCAAGCTGATGCAACTCGACCTTTCCTATCGCGGCGGTCTCAAGAGCGAGCGGGCCGGTGACTACCAGTTCACGCTCGCCGGCGACGTCGCGGCCGAGCGAGAGAAGATTTTCGACAGCCTCGCCATCCGGCGCGGCATGGTGATGGCCTGATGATCGCGGGCCGGCTCACAATGCGGGCGCTGGTCGAGCGCAATCAGGCGATGGGAAAGGACGGCTGGGGCAATCCCGTGGCGCCGTCCTTTCAGCCCCTCACCACTCTCAAATGCTTCGTTTGGTCCAATGTCTCCCGTGAAGTTGTCGACGGCGACAAGACGGCGATGGTCGAGGACATGCGGGCGCTCTTCGCGCAGTCGGCCGATATCCGCGAGGATGACGAAATCTCGGCTGTGACCAATGCCAGGGGCGCCGTCATCATACCCGGCCGACTGCGCGTTGAAGGGCCGGTGCAGCGGAAACACACGCATCTCGAAGCAGCGTTGAAGAGGATCGGCTGACGTGGCCGGCAAGTCGAAATCGCTGAAGTGGTTCGGCAAGGCTGTGACTGCCAAGATGGAGCAAGCGCAGATCCTCGGCGTCAATCAGACGATGGCGGCCTCGGCGGCCGAGGCGAAGCAAAACCACACCTGGCAGAACCGCACCGGCACGCTGGAGGGCTCGATCGACATCGCGGAATACGCAAAGGCTGAAGCTGACGGTGTGCACGGCACCTGGGGCGCCCGCGATATCGCCTATGCACGGATCCACGAGCTGGGAGGCGTCATCAAGCCGAAGCGCGCAAAGGCTCTGGCCATTCCAGATCCGAAAAAGGCTGGTGGCGTGATCCTGGTCCAGTCGGTGACCATCCCGGCCCGGCCCTACCTTCGCCCAGCGGCCGACACTCAATATCCGAAGCTCGCCAGCCGCATTCGAAAGGCCTTTGAGAAGGCTTCGAAGAAGAAGTAAAGCAGGATTGACATCGCCTGCAGGTGCCGCGATGCTCGGCGCCGTTCCCCCAAATCGCACCCCATTTCCGACATGCGCGCAGCCGCGTGCATGATATCGGCGCGCCACGCTCGCTAGGTTTGCTCCACGTTCCGCCACCCGTTTGGGCTTGGCGGATTTTTGGAGGCGGAAGTGGCGGAAGCAGACATCATCACCGCGATCGTATCGGCGCTGAAGGCAGACGGGAACGTCGCAGGCCTTGCGGCCGATCGCGTCTATGGCGGTGAGCTGCCCAACGCCGAGACCGCGCATATGCCGCGCAACTGCATCGTCGTCAAACCCTCCGGCGGCGTCTCGATCGCTACCGGCAGCTTCTCCGATCACGACACTCAGCGCCTTGACCTCTTCTCCTACGGTACCACGCCCTTCGAAGCCGAGGCATTGCGCCGTCTGAGCCGTCGCGCGCTGGTCAATATCCGCCGGCGCGTCGTCGAGCGATGCCTCATTCACTGGGTTGAGCCGGCTGGCGGTTTCACGGCCGGCCGCGACCCCGACGCGGCCTGGCCCACCGCATTCCAGTCTTTTCAAGTCTTTCACGCTCTTCAGGAGGTCTAAATGCCCCAGCCGTTCGAAATCATCGCAGCGCCGTTTACGGCCTTTTACGCGCCGGTCGGAACTGCATTTCCGCTCGTCAACGCCGCCCCGGCGGTCGACTGGATCAAGATTGGCACCTCTGGCGACGAGAGCTACGACGAAGAAGGCGTGACAGTGACGCACACCCAGGAGGTCAACAAGGTTCGGCCGCTTGGCAGCACTGTACCGATCAAGGCTTTCCGCACAGCCGAGGAGCTGCTGATCGCCTTCACGCTGTGGGATGTCAGCGCTGAATTCTACCGGCTCTCGCTCAACTCCAACGCTGTTGCGACGACTGCCGCAGGAACCGGAACGCCTGGGACGAAGACGGTTCAGTTTTACCAGGGCGAACAGGTGGCAACGATGGCGCTGCTGCTGCGGGCCGGCGTCTCTCCCTACGGCGACGACATGAGCATGCAGTACGAGGTGCCCTATTGCTTCATGTCTGGCAGCCCCGAGCCGGTCTACCGCAAGGGGGAGCCGGCAGGCTTTGCCCTGGAGTTCTCCGCACTCCGCGATCCAAACGCCGTTTCCAAGACACTGAGCTTCGGCCGGCTCGTCCTTCAGCATCAGAAGCCGTTGCCCTGACAATGGCAGGCCGTGACCTCCAAGCGGAGGCCCGTGCGCTCGACGCGAAGGCCCGTCACCACAAACGCGAAGAGCGCCGCCACCGACTGGCGGCGCGTGACGCTCGCGAGCGTCTAGCCGAGATCGAGCGCGAGTGCGCGCGGCTTGGCATCACCCTCACAGTCCAACACGGCGAAGGAACCTCTCCATGGCCAAAGACCCATTGCTCGACCTCAACACGCTAATCGAGCGGCCGGCTATCACGATCGACGGCAAGCGCTACGAGATCCTGTCTCCGGAAGAGCTATCGATCCTCGATAGCCAGGCCTTTACCTTCTGGGGCGGAGAGATCGAAGAACTCTCCAAAACAAAGGGCAAGGAAAACGAGCTGGCCGACCTGGTCAACAAGGTCGCGAGCAAGGTTCTTGTCGACGTCCCTGCCAACGTAAGAGCAAAGCTCTCTGATGCTCAGAAGTACCGGGTCGTCGAGGTTTTTACCATGCTCCTGCTGCGTCACAAGATCGGCGCGGTGGGAGTGGCAGCGGCGGTAATGAAAGACATGAGCCCGTCGATTGGGGAGAAGAGCTTCCCCGCCTCCAGCGCTTCTTCGGTGGAAGCCCCGCGTGGTGGCTCAAAGAAGCGCCGGCGGCGCTAGTCAGGGCGTTCCGCATCATGCTGCCGCGCCTCCAGGCCCAGGAACAGATCATGGCGGTCAATGCCGGTCGGCTCGGCTCCGGATGGGTCGACAAGAACGAGGCACGTCGCGAGCTGTCGCGCCTGGAACGCATCGCCGATGGAGGCAACCGCCCCGCCGTTAAGGCGACCCCCCAAATGCTCGCCGCCGCCGGCATCGCCGTCGTCGAGGTTTCAGCCACCGCCTCTGAAGGAGATTTGAGCCATGGCTGAGAGGCTCGGCGAAGCGCTGCTTGAACTCAGGACCGACGACAAGGGCCTCAACTCGGGCATCAAGCGCGCCGAGGGCGGCGCGCAGAAACTCGGAAACACCTTCGACCAGACCTCCGGGAAGGCCGACAAACTCACTGAGCGGATGGGCGCTACAGGCGCGGCACTCAAGCGAGCTGGCGAAGCCTCTGGCGCCGCCGCCGGCGCTGCCCTGCAAAATGCCGCCGCGCTCTATCGGATGGATACGGCGGCGATGTCCGCTGGCAAAGCCACCGTCGCTCTCGCCCAGGCCGATTACAAGAAAGCGTCGGCTGCCCTTGCCGCCGCCAAAGCGGACAGCACGGCCTCCAAGGAAGCGATCGCCGCTGCGCGCGCAAACAAGCTGAAGGCTGCAGCAGCCATGGAAGCGGCGCAGGCCGACTATGCCGCGACGATCGCCTCACAGCGCGTGGCCGAAGCCGCCCGCCCAATCCCGCCGGCGCTCGACCAGGTCTCCAAGGCAACGAAGAACGCCGCGCTACAGCAAAAGCTGCTGGTGTTCCAACTCAACGACGTTTTCGTTTCGCTGGCCTCGGGCATGCCTGCCTACATGGTCCTGATCCAGCAAGGCTCGCAGATCTCGCAGATTTGGGGACCAGGCGAAGGCGGTCTCGGCCGCGCGCTCAAAGAGACGGCGAACATGGCGGTTTCGGCCGCGACCAAGTTTCCCCTGGTCACGGCTGCGGTAGCGGCGGCGAGCGTGGCGATCGCCGGCATGACCTACGAGGTGAACCGCGCGCAAGGGGTCACAGTTGGCCTCGGCGATGTTGCGCTCGCGACCTGGCAGGTGATGGCGGACGGCCTGTGGGACCTGCTGAAGCCAGCGGTCGACGCCATGGGACCGTGGTTCCAGTTAGCCTGGGACAAGATCGTCGCCGGCGTGAAGGTGACCGGCAATGCCGTCATCAACTCTTTCCACGCCGCCGGCGTCGACGTGGCGGCCGTTGCCTTAACCATCGGAACCCATTTCGAAGGCAGTTTCGAGCGTGTGAAGATTGTCTGGTCGAAGCTGCCGGAAGTGCTTGGCGATATTGTTTATTCGACCGCCAACCGGGTCGTGGACGGTGTTGAGGACATGATCAACGGTGCGGTCGACCGCATCAACAAGTTAAATGAGTACTTGCCCGATTGGGCTCAATTCACCGCGGTCGACAAAGTTGATCTTCCTGGCATTACAAATCCGAATGCTGGCGCCGGGACCCAGACGGCAAAGGCACTCAAGGCCACGGTCGAAAAAGAAAAGGCCGAGATCAAGCAGATCTGGGCCGACCGCAACGCCAGCGTCAAGCAGATCATGGGCAGCGATCCGCTTGGCGACTTCTTCTCGAAGGTCCAAGACCGCGCCGTTGAGAACGCCCTCAACGACAAGAAGAAGAAAAAGGGAAAAACCGGCAAGACCGACGCCGAGAAAGAAGCAGAGCGTTACCAGGATCTCGTCCGGAACGCTCAGCAGTTCATCGCTGTGCAGGAGACAGAGCGCCAATCGATCGGCATGACCGAAGAGGCTGCTGCACGCCTGCGCTACGAGCAGGAGCTGCTCAACCGCGCGGCTGACGCCAACATCAAACTGACGCCGCAGCAGTCGGCCGAGTTGAAGCGCCTGGCTGGCGAAATGGCCTCGGCCGAGGCGCAGACGAACGCCCTGCAGGACGCCTTTGATTTTGCCCGCGACGTCGCCGGCGGCTTCGTCTCTGACCTTCGCCAGGGGCTGGAAGACGGCAAGGGCTTTTTCAAAGCCTTCGGTGATGCAGCGATGAACGTGCTCGATCGGCTCATTGACAAGATCATGAACGACGCCCTGGACGCGATCTTCGAGCTTGGCAGCGCCGGCAGCGGCGTGGCGTCAGGTAAGGGCGGCGGCGGTTTGCTCGGCGGCCTCGGCAGCATCTTCGGCTCGTTGTTCGCAGGCTTCCGCGCCAAGGGCGGTCTTATCCCCAACGGCACATTCGGCATCGTCGGCGAGAAGGGTCCGGAGCCGGTCATCGGCACTTCGCGCGGCGCAATGGTGCTGCCGAACTCGTCCCTGAAAGGCATGGGCGGCGAAGGCAGTGGCGCCGGCGGCGAAATGAAAATCGGCGTGGCCGTGGAGCTGAAGGGCGGCAACGACTTCGAGGCGTGGGTAACGGACGTCTCGCGCCGGGAAGCCGGCGAAGCCGCCCAGGGCGCGGTCACTGCCTACGACCGGAACCTTCCTGGCCGCATGAACGAAATCGACAGCCGGCCGAGGTGGCGCTGATGGCTCCTTTACCCCTTTCCGCAATCAACGATCGCCTGTCGCACGATGCAGTCGTCTTCGACATCCAGCGCAATGATGAGTTCTCCGGAACAGGCGATGGTGACCTCTGGCAGCAGGAACTCGCACGGCCTCTCTGGACGGCAGAGATCTCGCTTAACGAGGGCTCGCATGACGAGCTGAAGCAGGTCGCCGCTCGGATCCGCAAGCTCGATGGCGCTCGCCAGGCCTTCATGCTCTGCGATCCGTTGTCGCTTTATCCGCAGGCCGACCCGACCGGGAGCATCCTAGGCTCTGCCGTGGTCACACTCGGCGTCATCGGTAGCGATCGGACGGCCATTCCTTTTCTGGGGCTGCCGTCCGGTTATGTGCTGACCGTCGGCGACAAGGTTCAGATCCAGGGCACGACCAAGACGGCATTCGTTGAAGTCTCCGAAACGGTCGCAGCGTCCGCCGGCGGAGTTGCCACCGTCTCGATTTTCCCGCGCCTTCCGAATTGGGTTCTCGCCGCTTCGCCAGTGACCCTGAAGAAGCCGGCCTGCCCGATGGTCATCGTTCCCGGCAGCCATCGGCCCGGCACCAGCCAGGGCGTCCTCACCGCAGGCGCCGGTTTCAAAGCCATCCAGAAGAGCTGAAGCTATGCGCAATATTACCTCGGCCCTGCTTTCTGCCATAACCGGAGCCCGCCAGAACGGGATTGCGCCGCGAACCCTGGTCTACGTCACCGCCAAGAACCGCACGACGGGAGTTCCGGAAAGCATCGGCGTCTGGAGCGACCACGACGACAGCAACATCACCGTGTTGAGCGGCATCACCGGCCTCCAGGAAACACGCCTCTATTACGGCGGCGGTGCCCTGCTGCAGGTGAGCGACATTCCGCGCGTTTCCGATCTCACCGTGCAGACGGTAACGATCGACCTTTCGCAGATCGCCGACGCGGCGCAGCGCCTGGTGCGCGAGTACGACGTGCGTCTCGCAAAAATCGAGATCCATCAAATTTTGCTCGATCCCGCGAGCGGCCTCCCCGTCAGCATCGATGCGCCGGTTTTCCTCGGCGAGGTCGATGGCGCGCCGATCAAGACGCCGTCGATCGGCGGCAAGGGCTCCATCAGCCTGAAGGTCATTTCCGACGCCATCTCGATGCTCACGCGCACCAATCCGCGCAAGTCTTCCTATGAAGCACAGAAGCGCCGCCAGGGCGACGAGTGGGGTCTGTACTCGGGCACGATCGAGACCTGGAACATTCCGTGGGGGCAGAAGGCATGAGCGGCGCACTCACCAGGCTCCCTGACTGGCGCCGTCGCTTCGAGGACGCCATCGACGAAATTAAGGCCCGGCCATTCGACTGGTCATTGCACGAATGCGGAACCGGTCTGGCCGGCCGCCTTGTGCTGGCGCTGACCGGCGTCGATTGCGCTGCGCAGTACCGTGGCACCTTTGACAGCCCGGCCGGCGCAGTGCGCGTCATGCGCGACGCGGGCTTCGACAACCTCGGCGACATGGTCGCGGATCTGCTGCCCGAGGTGCATGTCTCAGAGGCTTCAGTCGGCGATATCGCCGCCATCCCGGATGATACGCCGTTCGGGTATGCACTCGGCGCGGTCAATGGCGAGCGCATCTTTGTGCTGATGGACCACGGCATTGGCACCGTCGATCTGCTCGATGCCACCCGCGCGTTTAGGGTGGGCTGACCGGATGCGCGCTCTGACCATTCTGCTCGCCATCGCATTTGTATTTGTCTCGGCCGAGACCGCGTCAGCCGCGCCGGTCGCGGCTGCCATCACGGCGCTTGTCGGCGTTGTTAAGGCGGGGGGTCTCGCTGCCGCGTTCGTCAAGCTCGCTTTCGGTCTGGCCGCTCAGTACGGTGTCAGCCTGATCCAGAAAGCACGGGCCAAGAAGCAGCAATCCCGATCCGAGCCGCGCGGCGTTACCGTCCAGGTGCGTGTCGGCGACGATCAGCCGGCGCAGTTCATCATCGGCACTTACGCCACGGCCGGCATTCGCAAGTACATCGGCTCCTGGGGCCAGGCCGGCAAGACGCCGAACGCATTCATCACTGACGTGATTGAGCTTTCGTGCATCCCGCATCCGGGTTTCTCGGCCATGTGGGTCGACGACACGAAAGGCACGATCCTTTGGAATGAGCCGCATCCGGACGGTCGCGGCTGCCCTATCGAGCAATTCCGCATCAACGGCACCGATTACGCCTGGGTGCGCTTCGTCGACGGCAAGCACACCGTCGCCGACCCTTGGCTGGTCGCGAAGTTTGGAGGCGCTCAAAGGCCCTTCAAAACCACCATGATCGGCCGCGGAATTGCCTTTGCCGTGGTCACCTTCCGTCTCAACACGGAGAAGTTCAGCGGGCTGCCGAACTGCGTCTTCGAGATGCTGCCCATGCCGCTCTACGACCTGCGCAAGGACAGCACGAATGGCGGCAATGGCCCGCAGCGCTGGAACGATCAAAGCACCTGGCAGCCGTCCGACAACAACGCGGTCGCCGATTACAACCTGATCCGTGGCATTTACTACGGCAACGAATGGATATACGGCGGCCAGAACCTCGCAGCCTTCCGCCTGCCGGCGTCGAGCTGGATCGCGGCTGCCAACGAATGCGACCGCTCTGTTACGAGAGCAGATGGCACCACGGAGAAGCAGTTCCGCTGCGGCTACGAAGTGCGCCTCGACATGGAGCCGCTTTCGGTCATCGACGACATCCGCCAAGGCGCCAGCGCACGCATCGCCGAGGTTGGCGGCTCGTTCAAGATCCTCGTCGGCGCGCCCGGCGCTGCTGTCTATTCCTTCAGTGATGCCGATATTCTCGTGACCGAGGAACAGAGCTTCGAGCCGTTCCGGTCGCTGAGCGACACGCACAACGGGATCGAGGCGACCTATCCGGAGCCGGCCGAGAAATGGGCCTCGAAAGATGCGCCGGCCCGATACTCCAGCGCGCTCGAGGCGGAAGACGGCAATCGCCGCCTGGTGACGAGCGTCGACTTCCCAGCGGTGCCCTTCGGCCGACAGGTCCAGGCGCTGATGAAGGCGATGATCGAGGAGGAGCGGCGCTTCCGGATCCATGTCTTCAATCTTCCGCCTGAGGCGTTTGCCCTAGAGCCGAACGACGTCACGTCCTGGTCGTCGGATCGCAACGGCTACGTGAACAAGAAATTCCTGGTCGTCGATATCGCCGGCGGCCTGACGTTCAATCAGCTTGTTCTTCTCAAGGAGATGGATCCATCCGATTACAGCTGGTCGTCGGCGGACGAGCTTCCCACGGATATCGGCTGGCTCGGCCCGATCGCGCCGCCGGCGCAGCCAATGTACGGCTGGCAAGTTGAACCCGCGACCTTCTTGGACGCCGCCGGTGTTGCGCGCCGGCCGTCGATGAAGGTGAGCTGCGCACCCGACCAGGACGATGTTCGTGACGTGCGTGTTCAAGTCCGGTTGAAGGCGAGCGCTGCGGTCGTTTTCGACGGGGTCGTGCCTTACGATACGCCGCATGCCTGGACGCTGAATGGCACGTTCCTGCCGATTACGGACTACCAGGCGCGCGGCAAGTTCGTGCCGCGATCGACGCGCCAGACCAACTGGGGCGACTGGTTGGACGTCACGACCCCGAACGTCCGCCTGGGCGACGGCGACGTGTATCTGCCGGGCATGATCAAGGATCTGCAGGACTTCGCGACCGACACGACCGAGTGGGTGCGCGGTGGCGTCCGCCAGTTGCTCGACGAGCAGAAAAAGACGGCCAAGCTGCTCGCCGAGCAGGACTTCGCAAACTACCGCGACAAGCAGACTTTGCGGCGGGAGCTGGTTTCGCGGGCCGATCAGATCACGGCCAGCTACACCGAGGCGATCGTCGCGGCGACTGGGCCGGGCTCGGCTTTGGTCGGCCGATTGACGACGCTCGAAGCTAAGATCCCGACGCTTGCGACAGCCAGCGCACTCGAAGCTTTGACGGTGTCGGTAAACCAGCAGGGCAGCACTCTAACGGCCTATGGTCTGCGCATCGATAGTCTCGAAGTGGAGCTGCCGAACAAGGCGAGTGCCTCTGCGGTCCAATCGCTTGAAGCTCGCGTGACGCAAACCGAGAGCGGTATTTCCAGTCAGGCCGACCAGATCACGTCGCTGTTTGCAGCGCTCGGCGGAAACTCGGCCGCCATCAACATTCGCGCCTCGGTGCTCGCCACGCCATCAGGTTACGCGGCTCGTTATGGGATCGAGGCACGGACCGGCGGTAGCGGCACCTTCCGCTCCGCCTCGATCATGCTAGACGTGCCAGCGAGCACCAGCGCGCCGACGCGCTTCGTCATACTCGCCGATCAGTTTGTGGTCGCCAGCGGCGCCAACCTCCAGCAGCCGTTCATTTTCCAAAACGGCGTTGCCCGGCTCAATGTCGCGCACATCGGCACGATCTACGGCGCCCGCATGGAGCTTGGTGGCGGCAAACTCATTATCGATGGCGATTTCGGAACGATCGAGGTCTTCAGCTGATGGTCCGGACGATGATTGGCGTAGACAGCACCGGCGCCGGCTGCATCAAGATCATGAAGAACAATGCCGATAATCCGCGAACCACGCCGGACAGCCAGCGATCGAAGTTCCTCTACAACAGCAAGCTCCTGCAGGTGAACGTCGCCGACATGGAGCTTTGCAACGTCGTCTCGCGCCCCGGCCTCAATGACTCTGCCGCATACTACTATCACCCGGCCGGCGCGAACTCAGGCAACTACCAGAAGTGCGAGGGCTCGGGCAGCGGGAAGAGCGATTGGCACTATCGCAATTCGGCGTTCCCGACGTTGCGATACAACGTGCCACTGTTTGACTGGAAGGCAAAGAAGGGCGGTGGAAGCAACCGCTTCAATCAGCAGATGGTCGCCTGGACCGACAGCGGCCAATATTATCATGGTCAGGGCGGTTTCTATGAAGTCGGCAACGCCCGCCAGATCGGATGGATGCAGGGCTTTACCGGATCCGTCAGCCAGTATGGCACCATGGCCTACGGCACGATCGCGCAGATCACTCGCTTCGACACAATCGACAGCTTCAACAAGTTTCAGTCGCGGGATAAGCGGCTCGTCGTTTTCAACCTGCCGGGCAACAGTGATGCGATCGACGAGGCGCCGGCGCTGGCGCCGAACGGCACCAAGACCATCAAGATCAGCTCGCAGTTCATGAAGGTCGCCCGGCCGGGATACAACGTCGACACTGCGACGGTGCAGCAGCTTGCGTTTGATAGCTCGAAGATCCCGGTGAAGGTCATTGCAGCGGCCGACATCGCGCTTCCTTCCGGCGTCAGCTTCTACGAAACCGGCATTCCGCTTCCGGACATGGTCGCGCTCGATGCACACTTCTACACGGGCTCGGTGGTCAACTATCCGTCGTCGCCGGTCAATCTCGATTTCGGCGCTGAGTACTGGTTCGACGGCACTAAGATTTACTTCGATGCGTCCCAGGCGATGCGCGCGCGCTTCATGCTTTACCTGGAGGACAACAGCGCGCCGACCGGTGGCAGCAACAAGGTGCTTCGGCAGTTCACCGAAGCTGGCGTGGACGTTGTGCAGTTCCTCCGGCCCGGCGCTGCCAACCCGCCATCATGGCGCGACATCATCATCGACAGCCGCTGGCCGCAGGTGCAGATCCTGGCGGAAGGCTACTTCAATGTAGCGGCTGGGAACGATGTCGTCGTTGACGTTCCTTTCGACGGGAGCGGCATGTTCCCAATGGTGAAGTACATCACAACGCACGGATCGGGCGGCAATCAAACGCTTGGCTTCACAGTCTTTGGAACTTGGCAAGCAATGTATCGCCTGCCGTTCATCAAGCGGCTGAAATACATCTACAACGGTCAAGCTCATGCCGGCGAAAGTTCCTACTGCGAGCTGACGGCCAACAACGCACGGTTCCACACCTTCAGAGGCAACGTCGGCGACTACTACAATCGCGACGACAGCCCCGGCACCTGGCGCACCGAGGGCGCCTATCCGCCGACCGGCATTCGCTACTTCATATTCGGCATTCCAGCGTAAGGAGAAAGCATGGACACCCAGACCATCAACATAGACCCGCGCGTTGGTCTCGTCGAAGAGCAGGCACTATCCGACCATTTCCGAAGCCGGGCTTTATTCCTCGGCCAACGCCTGCTCGAAAGCGAGGCGAAGATCACCGAACTGGCGGCGCAGGTGGCTGAGATGTCCGCCACGATCGAGGCCCAGGCGACCGATCTTGCCGCGCTTCGTCCCGCTGCCGCCGCGATCGAGGAGAGCAACTGATGGCGCTCCCCTCACACTATTCGGTGGGAACGGCTACCGTCGCCGCCAACAGCAATGCCGTCACCGGTCAGGGCACGAGCTGGCTGAATTCGGTCCAGCCCGGTGACCTGTTCGGAACACACAAGGGCTCGGGCGTTCGTATCCTCAGTGTGAACAGCAACACGTCGCTGACGCTCGCTTATCCTTGGCCCGCTGCGGCGCAGACTGCGGCCGGCTATGAGATCCAGATTACGCCCGATACGGCACGCATGGATCAGGCCACGCGCGATCTTCTGGAGCTGCTGAAGAACGGCAATCTCGACACCTTCGCGGCGTTGGTCAGCGCCGCCGATCGGCTGCCCTACTTCTCCGGCGCCGGGGCGACCTCGCTCGCCGTCTTCACCGAGTTCGCGCGCTCGCTCCTCGACGATGCAAACGGGGCTGCTGCCTATGCGACCCTTGGTGAGATCCCGAACGGGCAAACACCGGATCGCCTGAAAAGCACGGCCGTCCTTCTAACTGATGCGAACGATGCAAACGGCAGCGGCATGTTCTACGTGAACGGCGCGTCCCTCAACATACCCGAGGGCGCGCAGGGGTCGGTCTTTCAGATCCAGGGCAGTTCGAGCACCAAAACCCAAATCTATCACCGAAACTCTAACGGCAATCTTTGGTCGAGAACGATGGTCGGCGGCGTTTGGACGGGGTGGCAGCGGTCGATCAGCGCGAATTCGGACGGCGCCGTTCCGGCTGCGGTAAGGATCGCCGAAAGTACGGCTATTCCGGCGCTGTCCAGCGCTACGATGTTGACGCTGCAAAAGGTCACGCACGTTTTGCTGCAAATGGTGGGGGGAAACCCGGGCACTTCCTCGATCTACTTCGGAGACGCGACGACGAACCATAAGGGATCGATTGTCTACCTCAACGATGTCAACCGAATGAGATTTAGCACCGCCGCGACCATCTCGCTCGAAATATTCGATGACGGGACCCTTCGGAGCGTGCCGTCTTACAACGCGACCTCGGCGTCGGCGGCGAACATGTTCATCGCCTCCAACGGGGCGATCGTTCGGTCAACGTCTTCTGCCCAGTACAAGACGCAGGTCGAGGACCTTTGGCCGAACTACGCCGACGCAATCCTTCAAATGCGGCCGGTCTGGTATCGATCGCTATGCGCAATGGACAATCCCGACTGGTCGTACATCGGCCTGATCGCCGAGGAAGTCGGCGCGATCGAGCCGAGGCTGGTGCACTGGCGCACCGAGGAGATCGTCACCGAGACAGTCGAAAAGCAAGTCACCGTTTCCGTAGAGCGGCCGGTCGAAAGAGAAGCCCAGGTCACGCGCACCGAGTACGTCGACACGGGCTTGCTCGACGATGATGGGAAGCCGCTCTTCAGGGCGTTTGAGCGCACCGAAACGATCGTCGAAATCGACATGGTGACCGTCGAAGAGGTGCAGACGATTGCAGAAACCGAGCATCGCTCCGTGCCGCTGCCGGAACCCGTGGCTGAAGGCATCATGTACGATCGCCTGGTGGTGCATCTGATCGCCCATGCGCAGCGCCAGCATGCAAAGATCGAGACACTGACGACGCAGATGGCAGACCTTCTTATTCGGGTCGGAGCCCTTGAGGCTGCTGCATCGCCTACTCCTCCGGCGCAATAAGCCGGGGGCCGGTGCGCGCTAACGCACCGACGACGGGTCTAAGTTCGCGGCTCTTTCCCGTCCGACAGGCAGTTATCACAACCGTCGCACCCGTACCCTGCAGGGCGGGCTCTCTGTGACTGAGTCGTGAGCTTTTTGAAATGGTGTTTAATGAAGATATGAGGGCGGTTTCGCCTACCCTTCCTCCGGCTGCCTGGATCGGCGGCAAGAGGCAACTGGCGAGCCGCCTGGTCGGGATGATCTCGACCATCCAGCACACCACCTATGCCGAGCCTTTCGTCGGCATGGGCGGTGTCTTTTTCCGGCGCACGGCCGCGCCGAAGAGCGAGGTCATCAACGACCGAAACGGCGAGGTCGTGAACCTCTTCCGGATCCTGCAGCGGCACTATCCGCAGTTCATGGATACGCTGAAATTCCAGATCACCAGCCGTCGCGAGTTTGAACGCCTGAAGGCTTGCGACCCAGCCACGTTGACGGACCTGGAGCGCGCTGCCCGCTTTCTCTACCTGCAGAAGCTCGCCTTCGGCGGGAAGGTCAGCGGTCAGCACTTCGGCATCAGTCTCGATCGCTCGGCGCGGTTCAACCTGACGCGCCTGGCGCCGATGCTCGAAGATGTTCATGAGCGCCTGGCCGGCGTGATCCTGGAGAACCTCGACTGGTCGGAATTCCTCGATCGCTACGACCGAACGGGAACGCTGTTCTATCTCGATCCTCCCTACTTCGGCAGCGAGGATGACTACGGAAAGGCGCTCTTCGGCCGCGACCAGTTCGCCGCCTTGGCGGAACGTTTGAGGCGGCTTCGAGGGCGTTTCATCCTGTCGATAAATGACGTTCCGGAGATCAGGGAAACGTTCGCCGGTTTTGCCTTCCACCAGGCCGAGCTGACCTATTCGGTGAGCGCCGGTAAAGCGACGGCGGCGCGCGAACTGATCGTTTTGGGGTGAGAGTAACGGCTTTGCTGGCGCCGGCCGAAGTCGGCGCCAGCGATAAAGAGTGGAACTCTAGGCGTCTGTGCTTGCTTCGCCAGATGTTTGCTCCATCCACATGCCACTGGCAAAGAGGCTGTCTTCGTCACGCTCACCGCAGCGGAACTGATCTGTCAAATAGCGCGCCAGTCGATCAGCACGTTTGCCGAAGCGCGGAATACCGCACCAGATACAAACTCGATCAAATGTCCGCTGAAGCATATCCAACTCGTCCGGTGTGATCTGGCCGTGCGGTTCTCTTGCAATGGCCCGGATCGAGACTTCTCGATCCGAGTTGCTCGCCTGGTTAGCTTTGCGGGGGATCAATAATTCGCTGGCACCGGCGAGGCGTCTAAGAGCACCGCTTTCACGAACGCCGGACTGATAGGCCTCGATCAGCCGCCTCGCGATCACTTCAGCGTCCTCCGATTGCCGCGAAAGCCCGCGGGCGCGAAGCACGTCTCGAAAAACGAGCTCCAATTGAGTGAGTTCGTGGGGGAGAAGTGCCGTGGAATTCATCGCGCGACCCTCCGTGCTGGGGCGAAAGCGCAAGGTCTTCCAGTCGTCGGAGCCCGTATCAACGTCCAGCGATGGAATGAGTATGCGCCCGCCATCCCGCCGTGACCAGCCCTTAGCCAAATTGAGCTATGTTGCCTTCGCCGCGCAGCCGGGTGCAAATAATTAATGGCCAAGAAGCTTGCCGACCCGATGCCACTGCGAATTGAGCCGTGCGTCCCGAAGCTTGAAAAGAAGCCGCCCAAGGGGGCGCAATGGGTGCACGAGATCAAATGGGACGGGTATCGAGTGCACGTCCACATCCAGGCGGATCAAGTTAAGATATTGACGCGGGGTGGGTACGACTGGGTCAAGCGCTTCGCCTCCATCGCGCGAGCCGCGCAGCAGCTTGGATCTGGCACAATGATCATCGACGGCGAGGCTGTCGTCCTTGACAATCAGGGCCGGTCCGACTTCGGGCTACTTCAGCAAGCCTTGGGCGGGAAGGGTGGCACCCGCAACGCCGGCGCCCCGCAGCTCGTCGCCTTCGACCTTCTTTATCTCAATGGTCGTGATCTTCGGTGCTTGCCGTTGGCCGAAAGGCGGGCGCGACTGGAGGTGGTGATACGAGACCGGACCGGGACGATCTTCCTTTCGGACTGGCTCGGCGCAGATGGCGAAGCGCTGCTTCAGGTAGCATGCGAACATGGCCTTGAAGGAATAGTCAGCAAAAGGCTCGATGCGCCTTATCGCTCTGACAAATCCGGCGACTGGATCAAGGTTAAATGTGCCCAGCGCAGCAAGTTCTTCATCGTTGGCTTCGAGCGATCAATCGCCCTGCCTTCTCACATCAGCAAGCTGCTCCTGGCGGCCCTAAGGGACGGCGGATTGGTCTATGTCGGAAGCGTTGGCACGGGCTGGTCAAACAGCACATCACTTGCGCTCCGCGAGCTGCTGGAGCTGATCAAAACGACGAAACCCGCCATCGCCCTTAAGCGGAAGGGCGCCGTCTTTACCGAGCCCCGCTTTGCAGTGGAGGTCGAGTATCGCGCCTGGACTGAAGACAACAAACTGCGTCATCCTTCGTTCAAAGGGATCGAGGAGGCAACGGCCGAGACCGCTGTTTATCAGCTCGATGCTCAGGCAACGAAATAAGCTCGTCGTTGAACCACATTTGAGGGATCTTCGAAGGAAGTTTGCAGAGCTATTTTGACAGGTGTAGCGGAATTGCAGTTTTTCCGGTTTTGGCTGTCAAAATTCCGGAAAATCGCGGCGAGCTACAGAGGCGTAGAAGTGGAGGTGATCGGGCGCGTGTCGGTGCTAATGGGCGCCAAGGCCTAACTATTGGGGAGAAAAATGGTAGCGGAGGAGGGATTCGAACCCCCGACACAAGGATTATGATTCCTCTGCTCTAACCTACTGAGCTACTCCGCCGGGTACCGCGTCAGGGCTTCGAAGGGGAAGCCGTCTTGACTGGACGGGCGGCTTATACGGCCCGCTTCCGTCCACTGTCAACCCAAGTCTCCGGGAAAATGTGAAGTTTTCACAACGGCCCGGAAATCGGCCTGTTTAAGCGGCCGCCTGCGCCGAAAGCAGCGCCTTCAGCGCCGCTTCCGCACTCGCTTCGCGTTCCGATTTGCGAATGAAACCGCCGCCATAGACGCGCGCGTCCTCGCCGATGCCGGAATAGAGCGCGCAGGCCTGGCCGGGCGCGATGCCGGCTTCGCCCTCAGCGAGTTCGACATAGATGCCCTCGTCGTCCACCGCGAGCACGGCCGGCGCCGGCTGACGGGTGGAGCGCACCTTGGCGAAACATTCGAAGCCGCGCGCGGCTGCCGCCTCGACGTCCTCGTCGCCCAGCCAGTTGACGTCGCGCAGATAGACGCGGCGCGTTTCCAGCGCCTCCTTCGGGCCGACGATGACCCGGCGGGAGCGGGCGTCGAGATAGACGACGTAGAGCGGTTCGCCGGTGGCGATGCCGATGCCGCGGCGCTGGCCGATCGTATAGTGCAGGATGCCTTCATGGGTGCCGAGCACGCGGCCGTCGAGATGCACGATCTCGCCCGACAGCGCCGCGTTCGGCTTCAGCTTGGCGACGATGTCGCTGTACTTGCCCTGCGGTACGAAACAGATGTCCTGGCTGTCAGCCTTCTGGGCGACGACGAGGCCCATGTCCTCGGCGAACTTGCGCGTCTCTGCCTTGGAATAGCCGCCGAGCGGAAAGCGCAGATAGTCGATCTGCTCCTGGGTCGTGGCAAACAGGAAATAGCTCTGGTCGCGCTCGGCGTCGGTCGGACGGTAGAGCGCCCGCTGACCGGCATAGCGCGGATTCGGGCTCGGGCGCGAGCGGATATAGTGGCCGGTCGCCAGCGCATCGGCACCGAGTTCCTTGGCCGTCAAAAGCAGGTCGGCGAACTTGACCGTCTGGTTGCAGGCAACGCAAGGGATCGGCGTCTCGCCGGCGATATAGCTTTCGGCGAAGGGATTGATCACCGTTTCGCGGAAGCGCGCTTCGTAGTCGAGCACGTAATGGGGAATGCCGAGCGTTTCGCAGACGCGGCGCGCATCGTCGATGTCCTGGCCGGCACAGCAGGAACCGGCCCGGTGCACAGCAGCGCCGTGATCATAGAGCTGCAGCGTGATGCCGAGAACGTCGTAGCCCTCGCGTTTGAGCAGGCCGGCAACGACGGAACTGTCGACGCCGCCGGACATGGCAACGACGACACGCGTATCTTCGGGCTTGCGGTCAAAATCGAGACTGTTCACGGGATCCAATCCGGCCTTCGGGCGGCAACCATGCGCCTGCCCTGTTTCACGCTTCATGCGATGCTTTGCCGAGCAACTCTCGGCCCACGGCACCTTCGGCTCCGCGGCGGCCGGCATCAATCGGATGCATAGAGCGCGTCGCGGTACTTTCAGTTCCGCGACATATAGAAACTTGTCCGTCCGGCGGCAAGGCCGGCCGCTGCGGATGAGATGCGCGTGGCTGGCCCTAAAGACGTCAGATCAGCTTCAGCCGCATGGCGCGGGCAATCGCCTGCATACGGTTGACGGCATCGAGCTTGCGGGTCGCGCTCTTGAAGTAGCTGCTGACCGTATAGGTCGAGATGCCCAGGATGATGCCGATCTCGTCGCTGCTCTTGCCGGCAGCCGCCCAGCGCAGACATTCCAACTCGCGGCTCGACAGCTTTTCGCGTGCGGTATTGCCGGTGTCGAAGGTGCGCTCCAGGCATTCGAAAAGCTGGACCAAAGTGAGATACAGCGTGGCGCGCTCGACGCCGGCAGGCGCCTCGCGGCGGCCCGACAGCATGGCGATGAAGGGATCGCCGCCGCTTGTGTGCAGCAGCACCGCGAAATGGCGCGCCATCTCCGGGTGGGCGAGCAGCCGGTGCACCATCGCCTCGTCCGCAGGCTTGGCCGCAACATCGAGCAACTCGGCCCCGCCGGTTACCGGCAGCTTGGTGAAACGCAACTTTTCGACCAGCCCGCTCGACTGGAACGTCTCGCAGGCGTCGTATTGGCGCACCAGTTCGGACGGCCAATTACTGAGCACCAGCCGCTCGGAAAAGCGCTGCTGTTCGGCCAGGGGCATGCGCGCGATCATGAAATGGCCGAAGCCATAGCGCGCGATCAACCGCCGCATGAGATGCAGAAGTTCGTACTCTGTGCGCACCGTGGCCGTATCGATGTCCGAAAACATCTCCACCGTTTCAGCCTCGCGCAGCAAGGCCGGTTCATGCGATTCCTTCATCTGCGATCACCACATCCCCGGCGCCACCGCACCGATCGAGAGAAATACAAACAACGCCCCACATCGTCAGGAGCATGAAATTCACCCGGCAGACGAAATAAAACTGCCGCTACCGGCCTGCCCGCGAAAGAAACGCGTCCGGTTGTGAAAAATATGACGATGCACCAAGAATGAATGCGGGAGCGTACATACGACGCTCATCCTTATTTCGGGGCTTCGTTACCAAAAATTTTAGTTAAAGTGAAATGTGGTATTTGCATGGCTCCCATGTCAATTCCGGGAGAATCCGGATTGTTCTCAAGCGTTTCCACAAGTCGGGGAAATATTGCCGCAAGTTTTGGGGGACGCCGCACATGGGCAAAGGCCCATCGGAAGTGTCTCAAATTATGAGCAAATTGTTACTTGACGCTTAGGCAAATGTTAAATGTGGCAGGCTAAGGTCACGGTCATATGGTCTTGAGTTTGTGTAGAGAGTCCCATGACCGAAATGATGCGACCACGCGTGAAATATGTCATCGGCCCCGATGGCAGCCCTCTGACGATTGCGGATCTGCCGCCGGCGAATACCCGGCGCTGGGTAATCCGCAGGAAGGCTGAGGTTGTTGCCGCCGTGCGCGGTGGCCTGTTGAGCCTGGAAGAAGCGTGCGAACGCTATACCCTTACTGTCGAGGAGTTCCTGTCCTGGCAGTCCTCGATCAACGATCACGGTCTCGCCGGCCTGCGCACCACTCGCATCCAGCAGTATCGCCACTAATTTCGCCCATCACAGGGCCATAGGTCGCGCGGCGGCTCCGGGTTCCCCGGGGCCGCCGCCGTCGTTTTTAACGGTCCCGTGCGGAGCGGCATTGGTTGCGTTTCGCGAACGCACTGTGCACCGGCGATGGCCGAGCGGGCGATTCCGATTTGCGAAAAACTGCGCTAGCTTCCACGCAGACAAACCCGTTCACCAAGGAAGGTTGCCATGGAAATCATGCACGAGGAAACCGGATCGCACGGCCGCTACTCGACATCAGTCGAGGGCCATACCGGTGAAATGACCTATTCGCGCACCTCACCGCAACTGATCATCATCGATCACACGCTCGTTCCGGATGCGCTGCGCGGCAAAGGCGTCGGCCAAGCGCTGGCCAAGCATGCGATCGAGGAAGCCCGCAAGGGCGGCTGGAAGATTATCCCCCTCTGCCCTTTCATGAAGGCGCAGGCGATGCGGCATCCCGAATGGCAGGACGTCATCCAGGGTTGAGACACCTGCGCCGGCGGCCGCGACACAAATCTCAAGTCGAAATCGCGCGCGCCTTGAAAGAGCCACGGCGCTGTCGGTCCCGAAATGAGAAGACCCGCCCGGATGCCGGAGGCATCGGGCGGGTCTTTTTGTCTTGTCACGATCGTGCCGGATCGGATCATGCCAACCGCATGATCCGTCAAGGATGGAACCATCTGCTCCGAAACGGGCTATCGGCCCGTCCAACGGACAAATCCCCCTTGCCGCATCCGGCTCGGGGTTCAAATCACCCTTTGGACCAAGACGTTACGGCCCGCTGCGCCGGATTGTGGCGCAGGAGCCGCAGCTATGCCCGCAGGCGGGTCGACGTGTCCCGCTCTTCGAGGGCCGCCGCCTTCGCGTATTCGGCCTGCACTTCTTCGAGCGCGAGTTCGGCAGCATCCTGCTGCGTCTTCAGCTCGCGAATGGAGACCTGAAGATTGTCGGCTCTCTGACGTGCGGCCTTGGCGAAGGTGGGATAGGCGAAGTGCTGGGGATCGGAGATACCCGACTTCTTCTCCTCGAAAATAATCTGATTTTCCAGATCCTTGGTCATCCGTTCGAACTCAGCCATCATCATCTGAAGCTGGTTCAGCTGACGCTGCTTCTCCCGGACCTGAAACTCCTTCAGGCGGACAAGGCTCTCACGTGCTTTCATACGCAATACTCCCGTGGATAACGAGACCCCGGTTACTGATTTGCCCGCGAGCCGGCCCGAACAGGGCCGGAAACGAAAAATCTTCAGCGATATTAACAAAAGCCTACCGCTGGTAACCTTTCGTTTACGGGCATCGTTAATCATAGGCGTGATGATTTAAGGCTCCGTAAATGCTGAGGCACGAAATGTGACCGCCCCGGCATTAACGAGTCAGAAGAGTCAGATAACGGGATTTCCTCATGTTTCACATGAGATTAGCCGTTCTGGATTCACGTTTGAAATCAGGAGACTGCTAAAAATATTTAACAAACTCGATACACCTTGCCAGAGGGAATCAGAATTTGTTAACCATTTGGTGGCAGCCTCCAAATCAGGCAACGACTGGATCCGTATCGCGTAAGGGTGCCACGACAACCTTGGGCGGCGGAAAAGGGGAAGAATATGCGGGTTCTATTAATTGAAGACGACAGTGCAACGGCTCAGAGCATTGAGCTGATGCTCAAGTCCGAGAGTTTCAACGTCTACACCACCGATCTCGGTGAAGAAGGCGTCGATCTCGGCAAACTTTATGACTATGACATCATCCTTCTCGACCTCAACCTGCCGGATATGTCCGGCTACGAAGTCTTGAGAACGCTGCGTCTTTCCAAGGTGAAGACGCCCATCCTGATTCTTTCGGGCATGGCCGGCATCGAAGACAAGGTTCGAGGCCTGGGCTTCGGCGCAGACGACTACATGACCAAACCGTTCCACAAGGACGAACTGGTCGCTCGCATTCATGCGATCGTCCGCCGCTCCAAGGGCCACGCCCAGTCGGTCATCTCCACCGGCGAGCTTATCGTCAACCTGGATGCCAAGACGGTTGAAGTGGGCGGACAGCGCGTCCACCTGACCGGCAAGGAGTACCAGATGCTCGAGCTGCTCTCGCTGCGCAAGGGCACGACGCTTACCAAGGAAATGTTCCTGAACCACCTTTACGGCGGTATGGACGAGCCGGAACTGAAGATCATCGACGTCTTCATCTGCAAGCTGCGCAAGAAGCTCGCAAACGCCGCCGGCGGCGCCAACTACATCGAAACCGTCTGGGGCCGCGGCTATGTGCTGCGCGAGCCGGATGGTGCCGAATACGCCGAAACTGCCTGATTCCCTGCCAGGGCTTGCACCGATCCCCGCATGATGCGGGCCCGACATTCGAGAGTTTCGCAAAACCCGCCTATGAGGCGGGTTTTGTTTTGCGCGGAAAACGACCACGCTCGCCTCTTCTGCGATGATGTTCCCTCGGATCGCGGGGCGTACCGCACCTGCCGCCCTCCCCTTTCCCAATGATCGAAAGTCTGTTCGGCGCGTCGGGTTGGCACAACAAAAGCCGCGGCAAACGCCACGGCTTGATTTCGCTGCAAGGGTGTGAGGATAAGGCGGCTCAGGCCGCCATCGACTGGCTCGCGAAAACGCTGGTCAGGATCTTGCGGTCGAAAGGCTTCAGCAGGAAGTCATCGGCACCAGCCCGCTTACCGGCCATCATCTTCTTCAGGTCCGCCTCGACGACGCAGTAATAAATCCGCACCGACGGGCCGTTCGGCAGCCGGCGAATGTTGCCGATAAGCTCGAGCGCGCCTTCGAGACCTGCGTCGATGATCAGGATGTTCGGGAGTTCCGCTTCGCAGCGCACGAGCGCCTCGAGGCTGTTCGACGCCTCGTAAACCATGAAGCCCATACCGGAGAGGATGCGTTTTCCAACTTTCCGGACGACATCCGAGCCGTCGGCAATCATCAAACGTCGCATGTCCAACTCCCTTCGCCACTTACCTATACGCGTATCGGCATTCTTGAAACAACTCTATACAAATTTGGGAAAGATTTCGTTACGGAGTTTGCTTAACGAAGCTTTTTCGCGCGCGATCAACCCACTGAAAATATTAAGTTTTCCAAGATTCGGGTGACAGTGAAACGCCTATGGCAGATACGTTTCCGCCGGATGCGATGGCACCCGGCGGCTGTCGAGACGTCAAGAAATCGGGGCGCCTGGCGCCGCCGACTTAAACCTCAGGCTGCATCTTGGCGGTGAAGATGATTTCCTCGCCGGTCGAGGTGACGGCGATTTCCATGCCCGCCTCCTCGCCGAGAAGCACCGTGTAATAGGGCTGGATCGAATGGGCATCGACGGCCTCTTCCGGCGTGCCGGAGAGGAGTTCCACCAGCCTTGGAGGCACGCGCATCATCCGGCCCTTGGCAACCAGCGTGAACACGGCGTCGAACTCCGGGTTCTCGAGCGTCACGTCGATCGAGCCGCCGCGCGGAATGGCGCCGTAGGCGATCAGGAAGAGGTTCAGGAGCAGCTTGACCCGGTTCTTGGCAATGATCGCCCGCGGGCCGTGCCAGTTGACCTCGGTCTTCTTCTCGGCCGCGGCAAAATCCTTCGCCGCCTTTTCCGCTTCGCCGGTATCGATCGACGCACCAACCGAGCCCGAGGCGCCGAAGGCAAGGCGCGCAAATTTCAGCCGGACCGAGGCGTTGAGCGCGCTCGTGCGGATGAGATCCATCGCATCGGCGTCGGCGCCGCCCTCGTCGAGCAGCTCCAGGCCGTTGTTGATGGCGCCGACCGGGGAAATGATGTCGTGGCAAACCCGGCTGCACAGAAGCGCGGCCAGATCGGGTCCCGTCAATGTCAGGTTCGGATTCGTTGCCATCTTAGTTCCTTGTTTGGTGCCATCGGCCCTCGCCTGGGGCACGCGCCGTGGTCACGCCGGTAAAGCCTCCTGCGTGAAGACGCAAGTCATGAGCTGCCCGGCGCGGCCGTTCATCCAGTGGAACATAATGACACCACATTTGGTAAACCGATTGTTAAGACCATCGGTTCAAATTGCATGGAATTGGTCCAGACCCCACCTGGCCGCGCAGTGATCTGACTGTCGGCCACTGCAAACCCGCAAGCGAGCAAATTTCGCGCCTGACGGAGGATATGATGCATCAGATCATGAAGGCTGCCACATCGGCTGGCCGTGTTATCCTGGCCACGATGTTTCTGGTCGCCGGCGCCCTGTCCGTCGCGCACGCCCAGTCGGCGAACAACAACAGCCAATACACCATGCAGGAAATCGTCGATGCCGGTCACGGCTTCTTCGGCGAAACCTCCGGCGGCCTTGCCAAGGTCGTCGAACGTGCCTTTGAACGCTACGGCCTGCCGAACGGCTACATTCTCGGACAGGAAGGCTCAGGCGCGTTCATCGCCGGCCTCACCTATGGCGAAGGCGAACTCAACACCAAGAATGCCGGACAGCACAGCGTCTTCTGGCAGGGTCCGTCGCTCGGTATCGACTGGGGCGGCCAAGGCAGCCGCGCCATGATGCTCGTCTACAATTTGCCGAGCGTGCCGGCGCTCTACAAGCGCTTCGGCGGTGTCTCCGGCTCGGCCTATGTGGTCGCCGGCGTCGGCATGACGGTACTGACCGACGAAAACATCGTCGTGGTGCCGATCCGCACCGGCATCGGCGCGCGCCTCGGCGTCAATGTCGGCTACCTCAAGATGACCCAGAATCCCACCTGGAATCCCTTCTAAGACCGTTGCCGGACCTGCCTGTCGCAAAATCCGGCACCATGGACTTGCAGCGCACGAAACGTCATGTTTAGTGCAAGGAAACGGAAGATGGAGCGCCTGCCGTGCCCTTTGTGGCCGTGCAGGCGGTTCGGTTTCCGGTCCAGTTTCGAAACGGCCAGCTCGTGATCCAATTCTCGCTTCTCTTTGCCCTGGGCTTTCTGACGGCGATCATCATCGGTCTCCTGGTCGCACCGGCGATCCACCGCCGTATCGTGCGTTTCGCCGAGGACCGGCTGAAGGCGACGATGCCCCTCAGCCCCCAGGAGGTGCGCGCGCAGAAGGATGCGGCCCGCGCCGCTTTTGCCGCCGAGAATGCCCGCACGCTTCAGGCCCTCAAGCGCGAACGGGACAAGGGCGTGTCCCTCATGCTCACAAACGAGAAGAGCCTGCAGGAAGCCCGTCGCCTCAGCGGCGAGAACGCCGATCTGCATGCCCAGCTTGCCGACATGAACGTCGAGGCGGCAGACATGCGCTCGGCCATCCGCCAGTTCGAACAGCGCCTGGAGCGGATGAAGGCGACGCTCGACAGCGTCGAGCGGGACAACGCCGGCAAGGCCGACGAGATCAGGAAGCGTGACGTTCAGCTCGCCCAGGATGCTGCCGAGACCGACACTCTGCGGATCAATCTGGCCGCACGCGACACAGAGGTCGAGCATCTGAAAAGCCGGATCGCCACGTTGCGCGACGAGCGCGAAGCCCTGCGCGGCGACTTGAAGACCGAGACCACCCATGCAAAGGAAATGGAACTCCGCCTGTCGCGCGACGAAACCCGCCTGCACCGGCTGGAAGACAAGCTTGCGCGTGAAATGGCAACCAGTGCCGATCGCGAGAGCGCGCTCGAAAGGCGCGCCGGTGAAATCGAGAGATTGAAGGCCAAGGTGAAGGACACCAACCAGGAAATGCGTGACGCCGCCAAGGCCCTGCGCGCCGCCGGCGTCGCCTTTCCCTTGCGCCGCGACCGCAAGCCGGCATCCGAGCAGACGGGCAATGGTGCTGCAGCACCGGTCGAATTGGCAAACGGGGATTCCGGCTCCATTGTCGCCGCCGACGACCTGCGCAATCGCGCCACGGCCCTTTCGGAGCGCCTGACCAACTCCAAGTCCGCAGCCCATGACGAGGCGCTGCGCGACGAAGTCGCAGCAATCGCCGCAGGCATGGTCGCGCTGACGGCGGCGAATGAGGGCGCCACCTCTCCCATCCTCGGCCTGCTCTCGGGCGAGGAAGAAGGCACAGCCAACAGAAAAAGCCTGGCGAAGCGCGTCAAGGATATTCTTCCGCGCGAGTAGGCGCCCGCAGTCGTCGGGGACTGCCTGCCCTCAGACCAGCGCGACCCCTCAGATCCGGCCGTTGATCAATGCCACCTGGTGCAATGCGATGCCGGCCGCGGTCGATACGTTGAGGCTGTCGAGCCCCGGCCGCTGGCGAATGCGCGCGGTCTGGATCGCGGTCATCACCGCTTGCGGCAGTCCCTCGCCCTCGGTCCCCATCAGAAGCGCCGTGCGCGGTGCCGGAGGGATTGCGCCGATGTCTGTCGTTCCTGCCGGCGACAGCCCCCAGATCGCAAAGCCTGCAGCCTGCAGCCGCTCCAGCATGGCGGCGACGGAACCCTCGCGAGCGAAAGGAACCGTCAGCACGGAGCCGACGGAAACACGGATGGCCGCGATACAGCGGATCGCAGCTGGTCTCGTCCATCAGCACCGCATCGACCCCGAAGGCCGCGGCGTTGCGGAAAAGCGCACCCATGTTGTCGTGATTGGAGATGCCGCAGGCCGCCAGCACCAGGCTCGACGTGGGCAGCGACGCGATCAGCGCATCGCGATCCGGCTCGCCTTCGCGGCGCCCGAGCGCCAGAACGCCGCGATGCATGTTGAAGCCGGCGATCGCGTCGAACACCTGCGCGTTCGCCACATAGACCGGGACGTCAGACGGGAAACGCCGAAGAATGTCGCCGACGCCCTCCAGACGGTTTTCCAGAAGCAGGAGGGCCTCGGCGGCAAAACCGCGGCGGGCCTCGTGCGCGGCGGCCAGCATGCGCAGGACCACAGTGCCCTCGGCAATGAAGCGGCCCTGCCGCCCCGTCAGATCGCGCTCCTTGATCGAGACGAAACCAGCGATCCGGGGATCGGCGGGATCGTCGATGCGCAAGACGGGCGGGAGGGCGTCGGACATGCCGTCAGTTCGTCCGAACGGTGATATCCGCAACGATGCGGCCGGTGCCGATGTCGAAGACGATCGCACGCGGCTCGGCGCCGGGCAGGTTGCCGTAGAACAGCACCTGCGAGCCAGAAAGCGCGACATTCGTCACGGTGAAGCCGGCGGGCAGCGCGGCAACGGCGTTGAGCGGCGCCTCACTCGGAACGACGGCGGCGGACGTCTGGGCCGGCGCTTTCTCATCCGTGCGCGTCAGCTTGTAGACAATCGTTCCAAGGACAGCCATAAGCATGACCAACATGACGCCTGCCGAGACGAGCTGCAGCTTCACCATCTTGCGGCGGACATTTTCCATCGCCGGATCTAGCGGCTTGTCTTCCTGGTCATCGGGCTCGATTGCGGTCATGGCTGGCCTTTTTTCGGATTTTTAACGGAATGAACGACCCCTTTAAACAAGCAACGGCCAATAGGAAAGTCCTGACGGCGGGCGAGGATGCCGCAGGACGGCTCGATTCCTTCCTGACGGACGCACTTTCGGGTGAATTCTCCCGCAACCGTATCAAGGCTCTCATTGAACAGGGTGCCGTGTCGGTGAACGGCAAGCCGGTGAGCGAGCCGAAGAAGAAGGTCCAGCCGGGGGACATCTTCGAGATCGACCTCCCGGAGCCGGAAGATCCCGAGCCGAAGGGCGAGAACATCCCCCTCGACGTCCTTTATGAAGACAGCGACCTGATCGTGCTGTGCAAGCCGGCCGGCCTCGTCGTGCATCCGGGCGCCGGCAACTGGACGGGCACGCTCGTCAATGCCCTGATCCACCACTGCGGCAGCAGCCTGTCGGGTATCGGCGGCGTCAAGCGCCCCGGCATCGTCCATCGCCTCGACAAGGAGACGAGCGGCGTCATGGTCGTCGCCAAGAACGATGCGGCCCATCGCCATCTCTCGGACCAGTTTGCCGACCACGGCCGCACCGGCCCGCTCGAGCGCGCCTACCGGGCGGTCGTCTGGGGCAGGCCACGGCAGTTGAAGGGCACGATCGACGCGCCGCTCGGCCGCGCCGGCGACCGGACGAAGCGCGCCGTCAAGCGCGAGGATAGCGACGACGCCCGCGAGGCGATCACCCATTACGAGGTGGTCGAGCGCTATCTCGAAAAGCCCGATGGCACCTCGCTCGCCTCGACGATCGAATGCCACCTGGAAACGGGCCGGACCCATCAGATCCGCGTACATATGGCCCATATCGGCCACCCGTTGATCGGCGATCCCGAATATGGCGCTGCCTTCAGAACCAAGGCGAACCTTCTGCCGGATGCCGCCAAGGCCGTCGTCAACCAGTTCCACCGTCAGGCGCTGCATGCCTTCATGCTGCAGTTCGAGCACCCGGCGACCGGCGAGACCATGCATTTCGAAGCGCCGATGCCGGACGACATGGCAGCGCTGATCGAGGCGCTGCGCAGCGGGGAGTGACCGCCCCTTGAAATCCGTCGGAAGAATTCCGATCTAAAGCGGGCCTCTATTCGTGACATTTCCGTCGCTCCGGCGTCACATCCTTGTGAACCGGACTCCTTGAATCATGCTTTCGCCGTACTTATTTTCTACGTTCGTGGGGTCTTGACGAAGACCCACATGCCCGGCTTGCCGACCGGAGGCCGGAGACTAAAAAGGGGGGTGCTTCATATGGCCCGAAACAATTTGCCGACCATTGCCGCTGGAGAAGGCGGCCTTAATCGTTACCTCGACGAAATTCGCAAGTTCCCGATGCTTGAGCCGCAGGAAGAGTACATGCTCGCCAAGCGGTACCAGGAACACGACGACCGCAAAGCGGCGCACAAGCTTGTCACCAGTCACCTTCGCCTCGTCGCCAAGATCGCGATGGGTTATCGCGGCTACGGCCTGCCGATCGGCGAAGTCGTGTCGGAAGGCAATGTCGGCCTGATGCAGGCCGTGAAGAAGTTCGAGCCCGATCGCGGCTTCCGTCTCGCCACCTATGCAATGTGGTGGATCAAGGCGGCGATCCAGGAGTACATCCTGCGCTCGTGGTCGCTGGTCAAGATGGGCACGACCGCCAACCAGAAGCGGCTGTTCTTCAACCTGCGTCGCCTCAAGGGCAAGATCCAGGCACTCGATGAGGGTGACCTGAAGCCGGAGCATGTCAAGGAAATCGCCACCACCCTCAAGGTGAGCGAGGACGAAGTCGTTTCGATGAACCGCCGCCTGTCCGGCGACGCCTCGCTCAATGCGCCGATCAAGGCGAGCGAGGGCGAGTCCGGCCAATGGCAGGACTGGCTCGTCGACGACCACGACAACCAGGAAGAAATCCTGATCGAGCAGGACGAACTCGAAAGCCGCAGGGCACTGCTTGCGAACGCGATGAAGGTGCTCAACGACCGTGAGCGCCGCATCTTCGAGGCACGCCGCCTGACAGAAGATCCGCTGACGCTCGAGGATCTGTCGGCCGAGTTCGACATCAGCCGCGAACGCGTCCGGCAGATCGAAGTTCGTGCGTTCGAAAAGGTCCAGGATGCCGTGCGCAAGGCAGCGCTGGAGCGCGCCAATTCCCTGCGCGTCGTCGAAGGCGCCTAAGGCAAGCGCAGCAACTTAAAGCGGCGGTTCTGCTTCAAGAACGCGAAACCCAATAAAAAACCCGGCGGTTGCTTCCGCCGGGTTTTTTGTATGTTCGGTTCTTGTCGAGCTTACTGGCTGTTGCTCTCGGCAGCCGTACCCGTCGCCGACCAGGCGCGCATGGCCTGGTTGAAGGCATCCGTGCCGCTCTGCCCCTTCTCAAGCGTCAGAAGCGCACGGCGGCCGTTGCGGTAGGTCAGCGGGATATCGATCCAGCTGCGGCTGCGCAGCAGCTGGGTGTTGTTGCCGATGGCGTCCGTCGCATCGTTCAGAGCGATCATATGAAAGTCGTCGGTGATCTTGGCCGGAACCGCGATCAAGGCGTCGCCTCGATCCTGCTCGGTCCGCTTCATCGATACGCGCTGGACGCTGTCGATGGCGCCGCCCTCGAAATTCGACGGCAGCGAGAACACGAACTCGATGACGTGGCTTGCCGGCAACGACGGATCCGCATTTCGCTTGATCGTCATCAGCGCGGTCAGGCCGCGGTCCGGAACGGTGATCTGGGCCTGGATCGCCGGCTCGGGCTTGGCGTCGCCGCCGGGCGATTCCTCCTTCACCGACCACGCCACGGTTCCCGGAACGGCCGTGGGCGAAGACTGGCCGAGACGCTCCTCGTAGAGGAACATCTTCTCGCCGGTGGCAAGGGCGACTTCAGGCTGGTTCGGCTGGCCGGCCGGCTGACCAGTCGCGGGCGTTCCGGCCTGGCCGGCCGTGCCGCCCTGACCGTTCGCCGCTTCGACAGGCTTGCCTGCTTCCGTCTGCGGCGCCACGGATTTGCCTTCCTGCGCAGCGCTCTCGCCCGTTGGGTTGGCCGGGCCGTCGTCGGTTTCCGATCCGTCCGCCATCAGGCGCTGCGTGAACTTCGTCGAGTTGTTGTCCGGCGCAACCGTATCGTCATGCGCGGCCGGTTGCTGCGTGGCCGTTTCGCCAGCGGGCTGCGGCGGCGTGCTTTGCTCGGCCGGCGTTCCGCCGATGCTGGACACCGCCGAGCTTATCGACGACACCATACCGGAAATCCAGGCATTGCCGGCCTCGCGGTTCTGCCAATAGGCAAATCCGCCGCCGCCAAGCGCGAGCAGGGCGACGCCCGCAATGAAGAGACGCTTTGCGCTGAAACGCGACGGCTTCGGCGTGGCCCGGTAGGATGTCGGCCTAGGCGCTGCCGGGGTTGCTTCGCCAGCCCGTTCCGGCTCGCGCGCAGCCGCCGCTGCTCCGGCTCCCGCCGCAGCAGCGTTGGCCGCGTCCTCGAAGCCGAGCAGATCGTCAATGTGATCCCAAGCGGTACCGGCGCGATCCTGCTGGTTCTGCGCCGCCGGTGCGGCAGCCGCCTGAACCGGCTTTTCGACCGGCCACGACCAATCGCTGATCTCCGGTTCGGACGTCTTCTCGGCCCGCCGCTCTTCGATCGGCGCAAAGGGATCATTGTCGTCGAACGACCAGCCGCGCACGGGGTCCGCCTTGGGCGTCACCTCAGGGGCCTGCTGCTCCGGCTCGGCGACCGGATGCATCCCCAAAAGCTCGGGCGCGGTGTCCGGGTCGTTGGTCTCGGTGGCGCGCTCTTCGCCGATGTGTTCGGTGACCGGCGCGACGGTCGAGGTCGGACCAACGGTCTCCCATTCGGGCAGGTCCCACTCGGAGAGGGCCGGCTTCTGCTCGGCACTTGCAGTCGGCGCTTCGTCCCAGGTCGGCTCGTGCGCGGCATGGTGCTGCGTCTCGACCTCCGGGGAAGGCACCGGTGTTTCCTGCGCTTCTGTCACCGGCTCCGAATATTCGGGCGCTTCATAGGCCTGCACGTCTTCGTGCGACTGAACGACGACGGGAGTTTCCTCCAGCGGCGGCTCAACGGCTTCGGCAGGCTCAACGACCGGCTCATGTTCTACAGGCTCGACCGGAGTTTCCTCGACCGGCTCAGCCTCGGGCTCGACCACATGCGTCGGCGCCTCATAGGCCTCGACAGGATGGTAGGGCTCGGCGGCGATCTCCGGTTCCGCTGCGGGCTGCACGACCGCATCGTCGGCAACGGCCACCGGCTCGCTTTCGACAACCTGTACAGGCTGAGCTTCCGGTTCCGGTTCCGGTTCCGGTTCCGGTTCCGGTTCCGGTTCCGGAACGTGCTCTACTGCCGGCTCCGAGGCAACCGGTTCGACGGTCTCCGCCTCGGCAACCTCGGGCTCGTCGAGCGCCGGCAAGGCCTCGGCATGTTCGCTGTCGACCTCGGCAATCGCATTTTCGAGTTTCGCCAGCTGGCGATTGATCATGTCGTCCGACGGACGCGGGTTCATGTTTTCGAGTTGGCGGCGCACGGCCGCGCGCGCCTTCTCGTATACCCTGTCCCGCATTTCAGGTGTGTTTTCCGACAGGCCGTCAACGGTCCTGCGAATAACTGCAACAAAATCCGCCATTAGTACTTTCTCATACGCCCAGGTATGTCTTTGCGATCACGACGCAATGTCAGTTCGCCGACACTAGTCCTCAAAGGGGTCCGTCACAAGTATTGTGTCGTCCCGCTCCGGGCTGGTCGAAAGAAGAGCAACCGGTGCACCGATCAGTTCTTCCACCTGGCGGACATACTTGATCGCTTGCGCCGGAAGATCTGCCCAGCTGCGTGCGCCAACCGTCGATTCTTTCCATCCTTCAAGCGTAACATACACTGGCTTTGCCGAAGCTTGCTGCGCCTGGCTTGCCGGCAGATGGTCGATCTGCTGCCCGTCCAGAGTATAGCCGATGCAGATCTTCAGTTCGTCGAGACCATCGAGAACGTCAAGCTTGGTGAGCGCGATGCCGGTGATGCCGTTGGCGGCAACCGACTGGCGTACCAGGGCTGCATCGAACCAGCCGCAGCGGCGCTTGCGGCCCGTCACCGTGCCGAACTCATGACCCTTTTCCCCGAGGAACTGGCCGATTTCGTCGGTAAGTTCGGTCGGGAACGGACCTTCGCCGACGCGTGTCGTATAGGCCTTGGTGATGCCGAGGATGTAGCCGAGCGAGCCCGGGCCCATGCCCGAACCGGCGGCAGCCTGGCCGGCGACAGTGTTCGACGAGGTGACGAACGGATAGGTGCCGTGGTCGATGTCGAGCAGCGTGCCCTGAGCACCTTCGAACAGGATGCGCGCGCCCTTGCGGCGGGCCTTGTCGAGCAGCACCCAGACGGTGTCCATGAACGGCAGCACCTTGTCGGCGACCGACGAAAGTTCCTGCATGATCGCGTCATGGCTGATCTCGGCTTCACCGAGGCCGCGGCGCAGCGCGTTGTGGTGCGTCAGCAGGCGGTCTACCTTGGCCGGCAGCGTGTCGAGGTCGGCAAGGTCCATGACGCGAATGGCGCGGCGGCCGACCTTGTCTTCATAGGCCGGGCCGATGCCGCGGCGCGTCGTGCCGATCTTGGTGCCGCTGTTGGAGGCGGCGTCTTCGCGGATGCCGTCAAGCTCGCGGTGCAGCGACAGGATCAGCGTGGCATTGTCGGCGATACGCAGGTTGTCCGGCGTGATCGCAATGCCTTGCTTGCCGAGCTTGTCGATTTCGGCGATCAGCGCGTGCGGATCGATGACGACGCCGTTGCCGATGACGGCAAGCTTGCCGGGACGCACGACGCCGGAGGGCAGGAGCGACAGCTTGTAGCTGACGCCGTCGATCACCAGGGTATGGCCGGCATTGTGACCGCCCTGAAAGCGCACGACGATATCCGCGCGCTCGGAGAGCCAATCCACAATCTTGCCTTTGCCTTCGTCACCCCATTGGGAGCCGACCACTACGACATTCGTCATAATTCTCTTCCTGTTCAGGCGCGCAACCGAGGCTGCGCTGTTCTCAAACCCGCGCATCTATACTGTGTTGTCATCTGGAAAGCGACCCCGTTATGTCGGGCGTTCCGCCCTTTTTGCATGACAAGGCCGGGATTTAGAGCCTATATCTTCCGCTCTCCCGCCATCGCGACAACCGGTCGCCATCCCCATGCAGGTCTGAGCATCGTGAATTCCAGGGCCTACGTCTATCTCTGCATCACCGCTCTGTTCTGGGGCGGCAACTCCGTCGCCGGCAAGATGGCCGTCGGCCATGTGAGCCCGATGATGCTGACGACCCTGCGCTGGGTCTTCGCCCTCATCGTCATCCTGGTGCTGATGACGCCGCAGATCCGGCGCGACTGGGACAAGATCCGCAAGCACTGGCTGCAGCTTCTCGCCTACGGCGTGGTCGGCTTCACGACCTTCAATGCTCTGCTCTACTCGGCGCTCAAATATACGAGCGCCATCAATGCCGTCATTCTCCAGGCCGGCATCCCGATGCTGATCTTCCTCTTCAACTTCGTGCTGTTTCGAACGAAGGCGTCGATCGCCCAGGTGATCGGCTTTACCGTCACCCTCGTCGGCGTTCTGGTGACGGCGGCCCATGGCGACGTTACCAGTCTGCTGTCGCTCGAATTCAACTTCGGCGATGCGCTGATGATCGCCGCCTGCGTCGTCTATGCCGGCTACACCGTGGCGCTGCGCTACAAGCCGACGATGCACTGGCAGAGCTTCATTGCAGCCCCCGCCTTCGGCGCGCTCTTGAGCGCCATCCCGCTGTTGTTCTGGGAGATCGGCACCGGCACCGCAATCGCGCCCGATACCACCGGCTGGATCATCGTTCTCTACGCCGCGATCTTCCCATCGCTGATGTCGCAGGTGCTTTATGTCCGCGGTGTCGAGATGATCGGCGCCAATCGCGCCGGTCTGTTCATCAACGCCATTCCCGTTTTCGGCACGCTGCTGTCGGTGATGCTGATCGGCGAGACCTTTCACCTCTTCCACCTTGTCGCGCTGCTCCTGGTGCTTGGAGGGATCGCGATCGCCGAAAAGGGTCGCCCGCGCTAGCCGGAGCCTCGCGCCTGCCGGGTAAGTTTCAGGCGATGCAATCGCTAGAACTCGGGAGGTGACTTAAGGCTTGATTAGCAGATGGGTGTTTCTGTCACCCCCAGGATTTTCCTTGGGGCTAAGGCAGTGAAAAACATTAGAATTTCGACACGTATCTATTTATTGACGGCAATGGCGCTGGTCTTCATGGCGGCTGCCATGGCCTATAAGACTCAAGTTGCCAACGCGGAAGTCAGCGACGAACGCCGGCAGATGCTGCGCAACGTCACCGAAGCGGCGATCTCGACGATCGCAAGCTTCGAGGAACAGGAGCGCAGTGGCACGCTCTCGCGTGAGGAGGCCCAGAGCCGCGCCATTTCCGCCGTCATGGCCATGCGCTTCGGCCAGGACGGCTACTTCTTCATCAACGGCTTCGACGGCATGATGATCGCTCATCCGCTCGCCAAGAAGCTCGTCGGCACCGACGTGCGCGGCCTCAAGGATACCAACGGCAAGGCCTTCAACGTCGAACTCATCGCGTTGGCACAGAACCCGGGCAACGGCATCGTCAACTACTACTGGGACAAGCCCGGCCACGAGGAGCCGGTCGAGAAGTACTCCTATATCCAGGGCTTCAAGCCCTGGGGTTGGGGTGTCGGCACCGGCGTCTACGCCGACGATCTCGCCGCCAAGTACAATGCGTCGCTGCTGATGACGATCATCACCACGGCGATCGCCGCGATCGCGACGCTTGCCGCCGCCATGGCGATCGGCCGCTCGATCAGCCGGCCGATCAACCGGCTGAAGGACGTGATGCTCGAAGTGTCGAACAATGACACCCGTTCGGAAGTCCCCGATACCGACCGCCGCGACGAGATCGGCCACATGGCCGACGCGCTTGTCGTGCTGCGCGCCTCGGTGATCGAACGCAACGCGCTTGAGGTTCGCCAACGCGAACAGCAGGTGGCGCTCGACGGTGAGCGCAGCGCCAACGAGGAAATGCAGCAGGCGACCGCCCGCGTGCAGGCCCATGTCGTCAGCACCATCGGCGGTGCGCTCGAGCGGCTGGCGAGCGGCGACCTCACCACCCACGTGCCGGATCTCGGCGCCGATTACGAAAAGCTGCGCCAGGACTTCAACACCGCCGTTGCAGCACTCCGCTCGACGGTCAGCGCAATCGCCGACTCCACCTCCGTCGTTACCGGCAATGCCAATGAGATCAGCCGGGCGGCCAACGACCTGTCGCAGCGCACCGAGCAGCAGGCAGCGTCGCTCGAAGAAACCGCAGCCGCCCTCGACGAAATCACCTCGGCGGTGCAGAACTCCACCAACCGTGCCGAGGAGGCGACCCGCATGGTCGCCGAGGCTCGCAAGGGTGCGGCCACCTCGAGCGAGGTCGTTCGCGACGCCATCACTGCCATGGGCCGCATTGAAAACTCGTCTTCGAAGATCGGCGAAATCATCGGCGTGATCGACGACATCGCCTTCCAGACCAACCTGTTGGCGCTGAACGCCGGCGTCGAGGCGGCGCGCGCGGGGGATGCCGGCAAGGGCTTTGCCGTCGTCGCGCAGGAGGTGCGGGAGTTGGCGCAGCGTTCGGCAACGGCTGCCAAGGAGATCAAGGGTCTGATTACCGCGTCGGGCGTCGAGGTTTCGGCCGGCGTGCGCCTGGTCGAGGCGACCGGCTCGGCGCTCGGTGACATCGAGCGGCGGGTCAACGAGATCAACGACCGCATCGTCGCGATTGCGACGGCAGCGCGCGAACAGTCGGTCGGGCTGCGGGAGATCAACACCGCCGTCAACCAGATGGATCAGATGACCCAGCAGAACGCCGCCATGGTCGAGCAAACCTCGGCCGCAAGCCAGACGCTCGCCGGCGAAAGCAACGTGCTTTCCGGCCGGCTTGCCCAGTTCACTGTCGAGGAAAAGATATGGCGGCCCGCGACGCAGCGGGCGGCCTGATCCAGCACAAAACGAAAATGGCGCCGATCGGCGCCATTTTCATTTCAGACGAGGTGCCGCTCCATGTAGAGCGCGTCGTCACCGTAACTTGAAAGCTTCTGTACCAGCCGTTCGTCCATGCGGACCTCAAAGCCCTGTCTTTCCCAGAAGCCGCGGGATCCGTTGACGGAAATGAGCGACATCGACCGGAACCCTTCCGTGCGAGCGACATCCGCAAGCATCGGCAACACGCCGCCCCCTGCCCCGGAGCCCCGCATTTCCGGCAGGAGCGCGAGGTCATGGATGTACCACGTGTCGGCGGCCTCAGGGATTTCGCCAAGCATGCTGTTCAGCGACGGCGGCGCACCGCGAAGCCATGGGTGGCTCAGCACATAACCGCGTGACAGACCTTTCGCATCCAGCATGAAACAACCGGCAGGGCTGAGCGCGATGCGGTCGGCGAGAACGGCGTCATCCTCGGGAAAGGCCTGGTGAACCACGAGCTGGATCTCCGATACGGAGGCGAGGTCGGGCAGGCTTGCCTCGCGCCAGCGGAATGTCATTTCGGTCATTTCTCGTCACATGCGTTCGAAACAGGAAAACGCACCGGCGGTCGGCCGGTGCGTCCTCGATATGTCCCGTGAGTGGGTCGGCAAAGTGGCAGACGGTGCTGCCACTTGCTGGGCTGGCATCAGTCGATGTTGAAGACCAGCGGCTTTGCCTGGCGAATTGCCGGATTGGCACGCAGCTTGTCAAGCACAACCTCGGAAACCGCACCATCGACGTAGAGCAGCGCGATCGCATCGCCGGCTTCCTTTTCGCGGCCGAGCTGGAAGTTCGCGATGTTGACCCCGGCATCACCGAGCGTCATGCCGATGAAACCGATCATGCCGGGGACGTCGGTGTTGGTGATGTAGACCATGTGGCTGCCGACATCCGCATCGAGGTTGATGCCCTTGATCTGGATGAAGCGCGGCTTGCCGTCCGAGAACACCGTGCCGGCAACCGAACGCGTCTGGTTCGCCGTCTTCACCGTCAGCTTGATGTAGCCGTCGAAGACGCCAGTCTTGTCGCGCTTGACCTCGGACAGGATGATGCCCTTCTCCTTGATCATGACCGGCGCCGAAACCATGTTGACGTCGGCGACCTGCGGCCGGATCAGGCCGGCAAGCACGGCACTCGTCAGCGCCTTGGTGTTCATGCCGGCGGTCGAGCCGTCATAGAGGATCTCGATTTCCTTGATCGCGCTTTCCGTCACCTGGCCGACGAAGGCGCCGAGAACGTCGGCAAGCCGGATGAACGGCTTCAGGATCGGCGCTTCCTCAGCCGTGATCGACGGCATGTTGATGGCGTTGGAAACGGCACCCTTGACCAGGTAGTCCGACATCTGCTCGGCCACCTGCAGCGCGACGTTCTCCTGGGCTTCCGTGGTCGAAGCGCCGAGATGCGGCGTGCAGACGACGTTCGGCAGGCCGAAGAGCGGGCTTTCGGTCGCGGGCTCGACCTCGAAGACGTCGAAGCCGGCACCGGCGACATGGCCCGACTTGATCGCTTCGGCAAGCGCTTTCTCGTCGACGAGACCGCCGCGAGCGCAGTTGACGATGCGCACACCCGGCTTGGCCTTGGCAAGCGCTTCGGCGCTCAGGATATTGCGGGTCTTGTCGGTCAGCGGCACGTGCAGGGTGATGAAATCGGCCTGGGCGAGCAACTCGTCGAGCTCGACCTTGGTGACGCCCATTTCCTCGGCGCGCTCCTTGGAGAGGAACGGGTCGTAGGCGAGAACGTGCATCTTCAGGCCGATGGCGCGCGAGCAGACGATGGAGCCGATGTTGCCGGCGCCGATGACGCCCAGCGTCTTGCCGGTGATTTCGACACCCATGAAGCGGGACTTTTCCCACTTGCCGGCCTGCGTCGAGGTGTCGGCGGCCGGAAGCTGGCGGGCAACGGCAAAGAGCAGCGCAATCGCATGTTCGGCGGTCGTGATCGAATTGCCGAAGGGCGTGTTCATCACGATGATACCGCGGCGCGAAGCAGCCGGAATGTCGACGTTGTCGACGCCGATGCCGGCGCGGCCGATGACCTTGAGGTTGGTCGCAGCTGCGATCAGCTTTTCGGTCGCCTTGGTGGCCGAGCGGATGGCGAGGCCGTCGTAGTTACCGATGATTTCGGCAAGCTTGTCCTTGTCCTTGCCGAGCTTCGGCTGGAAATCGACTTCAACGCCGCGATCGCGAAAAATCTGGACGGCGGTTTCCGACAGTTCGTCGGATACGAGAACGCGAGGTGCCATGGAAGGCCTCCTTAAAGATCAGGTCTGAATGGAAATGCGGTTAGCCAGGCCTCGCTCCCATCGGGAGCGAAGCGGATCACTCAAATCAGTGTGAGATACGGGCGAAGTTCATTGTCCTCACCCTTGTTCGATCAGGCCGCGGCCTGTGCCAGCGTTGCCTTCTGGGTCTCGAAAGCCCAGGTCAGCCACGGCATCAGCGCCTTCATGTCGGCGGCCTCGATGGTGGCGCCGGCCCAGATGCGAAGACCGGACGGTGCATCGCGGTAGTGGCCGATGTCGAAGGCAACGCCTTCCTTTTCGAGAAGCGCAACCACGCCCTTGGCAAAGGCTGCCTGTCCGTCGGCGTCGAGCGCGAGCACGTCCTTGTCGACGATCTTCAGGCAGACCGAGGTGTTGGAGCGAGTCTCGTCCTTGACCGCGAGGTTGGCGATCCAGTCATTGGCGGCGACGAAATCGAAGATCGCCTGCGCATTGGCGTCGGCACGCGCCATCAGTCCCTTGAGCCCGCCGACCTGCTGCGCCCAGACGAGCGCATCGATGTAATCTTCGACGCAGAGCATCGACGGCGTGTTGATGGTTTCGCCGGTAAAGATGCCTTCGATCAGCTTGCCGCCCGAGGTCATGCGGAAGATCTTCGGCAGCGGCCAGGCCGGAACGTAAGTCAGCAGGCGTTCGACGGCGCGCGGCGACAGGATGATGACGCCATGGGCGCCCTCGCCGCCCAGAACCTTCTGCCAGGAGAAGGTGACGACATCGAGCTTGGCGAAATCGAGGTTCTGCGCGAAGGCGGCCGAGGTCGCGTCGCAGATCGTCAGGCCCTTGCGGTCTGCCGGGATGAAGTCGCCGTTAGGCACACGCACACCCGAGGTCGTACCGTTCCAGGTGAAGACCACGTCGCGGTCGAAATCGACTTTGGAAAGATCGGGAAGTTCGCCGTAGGCGGCTTCGAACTTGCGAACGTCGGCGAGCTTCAGCTGCTTGACCACGTCGGTCACCCAGCCGGCGCCAAAGCTTTCCCAGGCGACCATGTCGACGCCGCGCGGACCGAGCAGCGACCAGAGCGCCATTTCGACGGCGCCGGTATCGGAAGCGGGCACGATACCGATGCGGTAATCAGCCGGCACTTCAAGAATGTCACGGGTAAGATCGATGGCCTGCTTCAGCTTCGTCTTGCCGATCTTGGCGCGGTGCGAACGACCGAGCGGAGCATCGGAGAGAGCGTCGAGCGTCCAACCGGGGCGCTTCGAGCAAGGGCCAGAAGAGAAATGGGTATTGTTCGGACGGAGGTCCGGCTGTGCAGGCTTTGCCATGTGCTATCCTTCCAGATAGATAGCCCTTCGTTGGGGAAGGGTGTCCCGCCGTCGTCGATATTGAGGGCGGGACCGGAAGTCAAGCGCTTTGTCGCAATCGACAAAATTTATGGCGTCGCGAGCAAGATCTGCAAACATGGAGAGGCGCTCCCGACCGATCGTTGCCCACTGGCGTTGCGGTCGGCGCGTCAGGCGGAAGCATCGAGCGGGCGGCATCATCGCCACGCGCCGAACCTCATGCGCATGAAGACGTTAGAACGAGAAGCGCAGACCCGCGCGGATTTCGTGACGGGAAAGCCCATCGTCGAAGCCCTTGTCGCCCCGCGCGCCGGCCAGCGCTTCGGCACCAAAGCCGAACATCTCGCCGTCGGCGATATGGGAGTAGCGGTAGCCGACATCGAGCTTCAGCTGATCGCTGAGATCGTAGGAAACGCCGGCCATCAGGGCATAGGTAAACCGCCAGCTATCGCGCCCCTCGTAGGAGGTGGAGCCGCGCGCTCCAGCGCAGGCGCCGCCGCCGGCAACGCAAGTCGCCCGTTCGACTGCCGTATCCCAATTGAGACGCGTCGCGCCGAGACCGGCGCCGACATAGGGGGTGAAGCCCGCGAGCGTGCCGAAATCGACATAGGCGTTCGCCATCAGGCCAAGAGCGGAATAATCAGCCCCGGTTGAAAATGCGCAGGACGTTCCCGCCCCCTGCCCCGCGCACGGGGCGGCCGACGATGACGAACCGTTGAACCGGCCCTCGAAATACTCCGCCGTCAGGTCGGCACGGAACGTGTCGGTAAACTGGTAGCCGACGCCAAGTGACCCGGAGAACGGCTTGTCGAAACGGGCGTTGTCGAAAGTGGTGCTGTCGTATGTCGACGTGCCTGCATCGAAGGTTCGGTAATAGGGATCGCCCTCGCTACGCCAGGGCGCATAACCGATATCGCCGCGCAGGTAGATCGCGCTGGCGCCAGCAGCTTCTTTTTCGATGGTGATCTCCGGCGCATTCAGGAGCTCCTCATCGGCAGCGAATGCCGCGCCGGAAAGGAGCAGGCCGGCACCAAAAGCGGCCCCGCAGAACCCGTTTCGCCAATCCATGCCCATGCCCTTTCACCACTGCTATCGGTGCGGGATGGCGCACTGCCGTCACCGCTTCGTTCAGCGTTAACTATTGGCAGCGACTGGTTAACTCGCGGTTAACCATGCCCGTTAGGAAACCAGCAAAGATTGGCCGCAACGAAAAAGGCCACCCGAAGGTGGCCTTTGTATCAACTGGTCTGGTCGTTCACTTGTAGACGATCGGCTCCGGCTCGTAGGGCACTTCGCAGACGCTGCCGAACGAGTAGCGCAGACCGGCGCGTGCCTCGTGGATGTAGAAGCCCTTGTCGAAGCCCGGGCCGCCGCCATTGGCGTAGCCGAACATGTCGCCATCGTCGACCTGGCGGAAGCGGTAGCCGACGTCGGCCTTGAGGTTGCAGGTGAGGTCGATGGCCGTACCGGCCATCAGCGCATAGGTGAAGCGCCACTTGCTCTCGCCGTCATGCCCTGTCGTCGGGTCGCAGTTGCCGGGATTGCCGATTTCGCAGCTGGTGTTACGCAGCTTGTCCCACTTGACGTGGGTGGCACCGATACCGGCACCGACATAAGGCGTGAAGGCGCCGTAGGTGCCGATGTCGACATAGGCGTTGGCCATCAGGCTCCAGGCGGAAACCGAGGTGACGTCACGCGAGCGGCAAGGACCCGGGAAATTGCCGCAGCCGCCCACCGTCGAGCCGGTAAAGTCGCCGCCACCCCAGTAGTCGGCCGTGATGTCGGCGCGCAGATAGTTGTTGAACTGATAACCAACACCGACACCGCCGACCCAGGAATCATCGATATCGGCTGTTTCGAAGTCAATCAGGTTGCCCGGCGAGGTTGGGGACCTGCCCTGATAGTAGTTCGCACCGCGCAGGTCGTTCCAGGCGTAACCGACGTCACCGCGCAGGTACCAGCCGCTGGTCTGGATGACCTCGACCGGCTGTTCCGGCACCGGCTCCATTGGCGGTTGATAGACATCTGCAGCGTAAGCTGCCGTGCCGCTGAGCAATATAGCAACAACGCCACTCAAAATTCTCTTCATGGCCCACTCCAATACATTTCGTTGCTTGGCTCACCATGAAACCGGTGCCCAAATCCCGTTGTTGGTTATGGATAATGAGGAGCAAAGGTTAAGTTCCGATTAACTACAATCGTTTACCGAGTTTGTTAAACATCGGATCTATTCTTGTAGTTGTCATGCGACGTTACTGTCAGCAACGGAGCATCCGTAAGGCACACCTAAATAATTTGGCAAGACAAAGCGCTAAGGGTGGACATTGCGGAAAGCACATGCTCGGCAAGCGACGCGTCCGCACGGGGAAAAGTCTCCGACGCGGCACATGGCTGACGCACCGTCCGCACAAAAAAGAGGCCGGTGCAACGCACCGGCCCTGGAGGGAAACCAAAGGTCTGACGTTTAAGCCGCGTTGCGCACGCTGCCGATGACGTTGACCAGTTCGTCGACGATGCGCTCGACCTGGCCGCGATCGTCGCCTTCCGCCATAACGCGGATCAGCGGCTCGGTGCCGGACGGGCGGATCAACAGACGACCAGATTTCGCAAGCTCCGCCTCCGCATCCGCAATCGCCTGGCGCACGGTCGCGTCTTCAAGCGGCTTGCCGGCGGAAACACGCACGTTCTTCAGCACCTGCGGCACCGGCTCGAAGCGGTGGCAGACCTCGCTCACGGTCTTGCCCTGGCGCTTGATCACCGCAAGGATCTGCAAGGCCGCAACAAGGCCATCGCCCGTCGTGCCGAAATCCGAGAGCACGATGTGGCCCGACTGTTCGCCGCCGACATTCAGTCCGTCCTGGCGCATCTGTTCGACCACATAGCGGTCGCCGACCTTGGTGCGGCGCAGGTCGATGCCGCGCCCCTTGAGGTAACGTTCAAGACCGAGGTTCGACATCACGGTGGCAGCAACCGCGCCACCGCGCAGCATGCCATCCTCGGCCCAGCTGTCGGCAATGACGGCCATCAGCTGGTCGCCATCAATGACCGTGCCGTTCTCGTCGACGATCAGCACGCGGTCGGCATCGCCGTCGAGTGCGATGCCGATATCGGCGCGCACTTCATGGACCTTCTTGGAAAGAGCAGCCGGATGCGTCGAGCCGCAGTCGAGGTTGATGTTGAGACCGTTCGGCTCGGTGCCGATGCTGACGACCTCGGCGCCCAGTTCCCAAAGTGCGGTCGGAGCCACCTTGTAGGCCGCGCCATTGGCGCAATCGATTGCGATCCTCAGACCCTGAAGCGTGACGTCGCGCGGCAGCGTGCGCTTTGCGTGTTCCAGGTAGCGATAGATGTCGCCATCGACGCGCTTCGCCCGGCCGATGTCTTCGGACTTTGCCAGCTGTCCAGAGAGGTCCTGATCGAGTAACGCTTCGATCTTCTGTTCGATATCGTCGGAGAGCTTGTAGCCGTCAGGTCCGAACAGCTTGATGCCGTTGTCCTGGAAGGGATTGTGCGAGGCGGAGATCATCACGCCGATATCGGCGCGAAGCGACCGGGTGAGCATGGCCACGCCCGGCGTCGGGATCGGCCCGAGCAGGAAGACGTCGAGACCGGCGGCGGTGAAGCCCGCCACCATCGCGTTTTCGAGCATGTAGCCGGAAAGACGCGTGTCCTTGCCGATCACCACCCGGTGGCGATGGGCGCCATTGCGAAAGATCGTACCGACGGCGATGCCGACCCGCATCGCCAGGTCCGGAGTCATCGGAAACATATTGGACTGGCCGCGAATACCGTCGGTGCCGAAATACTTGCGCTTCATAAGAGCTCCATCGTTCTGCCGGGTCAGCGCGGGCTTTGCCAGCTTCGCCTGTCTGCGGGGTGCGCGACTGGGTTTCATTGACCGGACCTCATTTCATATCGGCGGTTGCCGTACGCCTCGGATCGTCATGCCCACCTATGGCCATGCGATCGCAACACATGAGTCTTCTTTGACACAAAAGCGCAGCAAACGGCAGCGAGCCTAGCATCAGAAATCATTACATCCCGTTACCAAATGCCAGGTACAAAATCGCCAACGAAAAACCGCCGCTCCACTCAAGGAACGGCGGCTTCAATACATGGCCGACAGGTGTCGGTTATTGCGGCTGCGGCTCGAACCCGCCTTCGGACTCTTCGCCCTTGTTGCCCGCCGAACCTTCCTTCTTGGCACCAGCCGAAGGAACGGCCGAGCCACGATGCGGCGGCGTGTCGTCGCCGAGATCGCGTGCCGGCTTTTCTCCGCGGATCAGCGCCTTGATTTCTTCGCCGGTCAGCGTTTCGTATTCGAGCAGGCCTTCGGCAAGCGCCACGAACTCGTGGTTCTTTTCCGTCAGGATCTTGCGGGCGGTCTCGTAGGCCTCATCGATCAGACGACGGATTTCGTTGTCGATCTTCTGGGCGGTCGCTTCCGACACGTTCTTCTGCTGGGCAACGGAGTGGCCGAGGAAGACTTCCTGCTGGTTCTCGCCGTAGGAAACCTGGCCGAGCTGATCGGAGAAGCCCCATTGCGTCACCATCGCGCGAGCAAGCTTGGTGGCCTGTTCGATGTCCGACGATGCGCCCGAGGTGATGTTCTCCTTGCCGAAGGTCAGTTCTTCGGCGACGCGTCCACCCATCATGATGGCAAGACGCGAGACCATCCACTTGTAGCTCATCGAGTAGCGGTCGCCTTCCGGCAGCTGCATGACCATGCCGAGTGCGCGACCGCGCGGGATGATCGTCGCCTTGTGCAGCGGATCAGCCGAGGGAACGTTGAGCGCGAGGATCGCGTGACCGGCTTCGTGATAGGCGGTCAGCTTCTTCTCGGCCTCGGTCATCGCCGACGAACGACGCTCCGCGCCCATCATGATCTTGTCCTTGGCATCCTCGAACTCGAGCATGGTGACAAGACGCTTGTTGCGACGGGCGGCCATCAGGGCAGCCTCGTTGACGAGGTTCATGAGGTCGGCACCGGAGAAGCCGGGCGTACCACGTGCGAGCACCTTGAGATCGACATTCGGCGCCAGCGGCACGTTGCGCACATGCACCTTGAGGATGCGTTCGCGGCCGTTGATATCTGGGTTCGGCACGACGACCTGGCGGTCGAAGCGGCCCGGACGCAGCAGCGCCGGGTCGAGAACGTCAGGACGGTTGGTCGCAGCGATCAGGATGATGCCTTCATTGGCTTCGAAGCCGTCCATCTCCACCAGCAGCTGGTTGAGCGTCTGTTCGCGCTCGTCATTGCCGCCGCCGAGACCGGCGCCACGATGGCGACCGACGGCGTCGATTTCGTCGATGAAGATGATGCAGGGTGCATTCTTCTTGGCCTGCTCGAACATGTCGCGCACACGGCTGGCGCCGACGCCGACGAACATTTCAACGAAGTCCGAACCGGAGATCGTGAAGAACGGCACATTGGCTTCGCCGGCAACCGAGCGGGCCAGCAGCGTCTTACCGGTACCGGGAGGACCGACGAGCAGCACGCCGCGCGGAATGCGACCACCGAGGCGCTGGAACTTCTGCGGGTCGCGCAGGAACTCGACGATTTCTTCCAGGTCCTGCTTGGCTTCGTCGACGCCGGCGACGTCGTCAAAGGTGACGCGGCCATGCGCTTCGGTCAGAAGCTTAGCCTTGGACTTGCCAAAGCCCATGGCGCCTCGCGAACCGCCCTGCATCTGGCGCATGAAAAACAGCCAGACGCCGAGGATCAGAAGCATTGGAAGCAGGGTGCCGATATAGCTGAGGAACCCGGACGAACCGTCGGTTTCCGGGCGAACCGTGACCGTCACGTCCTTGGCTTCAAGGCGCTCGGTGAGCGCCGTATCGACTGAAGGCGCGTAGGTCTGGAAGGTTGCGCCGCTTTCGGAATAGCTGCCGATTACTTTCGAGCCGGTGATCACGACTTCCTTGACGCGGCTCGCATCCACGTCTTTCAGGAACTGCGAGAACGGAATCTCGCGCGAGCCGGTGCGCTCCGTCGGCTGTTGGAACATGCTGAACAGTGCGATCAGCAGAAGCGCTATGATTGCCCAAAGGGCAAGATTACGAAAATTAGGGTTCATCGAACTCCCCGGAACCTGTCACGACCCGCGCATTTCGCGAGCCGCTGTCTTGCTCCCTAACATAGGGTTCTGGTGACGTATTGCCAAGGCAAACCGCCGGCTACCGTTCCATTTCTGTCAACAGATCGTGAACCGGCGGCGGAGGATAAGGCTCTCGTCCGAACAATCCGGCGATCCGATCGGCCATGATCCGGTCGAAACCCGGCAAAAAGGTGTCGTAGAGCCCGATCCGCGGCTCGATTGTGACGGATGCGACACTTTCGCCGTTCCCAGACAGGACCTTCGGCGCCGAAAGCGATGCACGGCCGGCAACGCCCGGTGGCAGACCTGCGGCAATAAGTCTCTGCTGTTGTGGCCCGCCCCTGCCTTCTGCCGCGACGGAGATGGGCGTGCTTGCGCCGTTGTGCACATGGAAACGGCCGTCCCATGTTGCGGCCTTACCGCCCGCAAGCGTCAAGGTCGTCAGGCCGCGCGCCTCGCGATAGAGGTAAAGTCCGCTTGCGCGCAGGTCGAACACGCATCGTCCGGCCGTCATCCTGCCGGGCGTTGCCTCCTGCAGAAACGCCGCCACCCGCTTCACCGTGTCGGCTGCGGGGATATGCGCGCGGCCGCCGACGACGGCCACCAGCGCGAGCAGCGCCCGCTGCCAATCGACGTTGTCGCGATGGTCGGCGAGAGCAAGCGGGATCTCCACCACCAGGCCCGCATGCACGCGCACCTGGCGGGTGAGGAAGCCGGCAGCCCTTGCCGACGACCGGGCCCTGGCTCCAGCATCCCATGCCCCCTCCTCCGCTCGCGGCGATTGCGCCAATTCAGTCCGGACGCGGACCCGCTCGAAAGTCGGATTGGCGTTGCTCGGGTCATCGAACCAGGTCACGTCGCGCGTCGCAAGAAAGGCACGGATCGACGCCCGATCAAGACTAAGGAACGGCCGCAGCACCCAGACCCGGCGGTCGTAAAGAGTGGCGCTCGCCATCCCGGATGCACCCGGCGCCCTTTGCATTCGCATCAGGATCGTTTCGCGCTGGTCGTCGCTGGTGTGGCCGGTGACGATGCAGCCGGCCTCAAATCGCTCGGCGGCATCCGCCAGCAACCGGTAGCGCGCCTCGCGCGCTGCCGCCTGAATGCCGGTCGGCGGCTTCGCGCCATCCCAGCGCATGATGAGGTGTGGGACGTCGATGCTAGCGCAGAACGAGGCAACACCGCGCGCTTCCTCGGCCGATTCCGGCCGCAGCGCGTGATCGACCGTACATGCGGCCAGTGAAAATCTCTTGGGTTCGGCTGCCTCGATCGCCTCGTTCAGGGCGAGAAGCAAGCCCTTGGAATCGCTCCCGCCGGACACGGCGACGAGGATGCGCGTTGGGCGAAGAAAGGAGGCAAGAAATCGTTTTGCCGTTTCGACAACGGCTGTCGGCGCGGGAGCCTCAGCAGCCAAAGCGGCTCTGCTCGCTCGTCACCTTCGCCTTCACCGCAGGCGAGGCCTTGGGATAGCGCTTGTTGACCTCGCCCAGCGTCGCGCAGGCGGTTTCCTTGTTGTCGAGCGCGCCGAGCGACATGCCGAGCTTCAGAAGCATTTCGGGCGCCTTCGGCGATTTGCCGTGGGCCTGATGCGCATTCAGGAAGGTTTTTGCGGCGTCGCTGTACTTGCCCTGCGAATATTGGGCTTCGCCCAGCCAGAAGCTGGCATCGGCTGCCTTGTCGCCCTTCGGAAAAGCGGCCAGGTAATCCCCGAATTCCTGTTCGGCGGTGCTGTAGTCGCCCGACAGCACATGGCCGTAGGCCGACTGGTAGAGGTCGCCGGGATTGTCGAGGGACGCGGTCTGCTGGCTACCGGGATTGCTGTTCAGGCCGCCATCGGCCGGTGCACCGGAATCAACGCCGGGAAGCGTGGCGTTTGCGCCCGGCCGCCCATCGGTCGTCGCTGCGACCGGATTGCCGTTCTCGTCGAAGACGATCTGCCCGAGTGTCGACGGCGGGGCCGCGCCATTGCCGCCCTGGCCTGCTCCGGGCGAAACGCCGGAAGACGCCATGTCGTTGCCGCCGGCTGCCGGCGCCATGGTCTGGCTATCCGTCACCCCCGGGGTGACGGACGCCTGATCGCTGGTTTTCGGCGTCTGCAGAGCGCCGCTCTTCTTGGGGGAGGCCTTGCCGCTTTCCAGATCCTGGAAGCGGAACTCGTTGTCCTCCTGGAACTTCCGGATCTGCTCCTGCATCTGCAAGAGCTGGAAGCTCATTTCCTCGATACGCCCGTTGAGCGAGCGGATCTGTTCTTCGAGCTGGCCAATCCGTGCGGTTTCGGCCGACTGCACCTTCACGACGGGCAGGTTCTGCACGCCGCTGTTGGTCTCAGCCGTTCGGGCCAGCAGCCCTGAAAGAGGCATGGCGTTCGCCGTCTGGCCGAGACCCGCAAGGGTCGCAAGACCGATCAGGCCCGCCACGACAAATTTCTTCATTTCATTTGTCCTGTTCGAATACCGGTTGTCCCACCCTTGACCAGGGGCCCGCAATACATCTCGCCGAGTCATCTGGGTGATTGCCGCACAGTTTTCCAATTGCCCTGAAAAAGCAACGGAGTTCGGCCAAAGTGTGGTAAAAAAGCAAAGGGCGGCCAAGGGCCGCCCTTTTAATTTAGCGATCTGTGATCTCCGGAACACGCAGCGCCTCCTCGGATCACGTCGTGATTCCGGGCCACGCGATGCGCGCGGCCGCGGCATCATTACATGCCTGCGCCACCGAGAACGGTAACGGCGCGGCGGTTCTGCGACCAGCAGGAAATGTCGTCGCAAACGGCGACCGGCTTTTCCTTGCCGTAGGAGATCGTCTTCATGCGGTTCGACGGCACGCCCTGGCTGATCAGGTAGTCGCGTGTGGAAGCCGCACGGCGGGCGCCGAGCGCCAGGTTGTATTCGCGCGTGCCGCGTTCGTCGGCATGGCCTTCGATGGTGATCGCGTAGTTCGGGTACTTGGCGAGCCACTGGGCCTGACGAGCGAGCGTCTGCTGCGCGTCGGCGCGGATCGAAGTGGAGTCGGTGTCAAAGAAGATGCGGTCGCCGACATTGACGGTGAAGTCCTGCTGCGAGCCCGGCGTTGCCGAACCGGCGCCACCGAGGCCGAGTTCGCCAGCACTGCCCGGCAGGTTCTTCTTCGATGCACAGCCAGCCAGGGCAAGCGTCATGACCAGGGCGATCATGACCGGGTTGCGAGCGATGGTCTGCATGCGGCCTGCGGCCGGGGTGTCAATTCGGCTCATACGCCGGTCTCCTTGAGAAGTGTCTGAATTCACGGTTGCCAGACTGTAACCGGAAGCGGTTAATCGCTATTCAACAGTTATGGTTAACAAATCGATAATTTCGGCTCGGGCCCTGCTAGACCAGCACTTTGCGGCGAGAAAGCGGCATCATTGCCACATTTTCCCGCCGCAAATCGGATCAGCCTGCAGCGGGATCAGGAAATAAGGACGCGGCTTTCCGCGGGCCTCCCGCCCTCAAGCAGACGAGAGGCGATCACGTCACCGGCTTTGGATCGGGCGACCCAAAGCCGTCGTGAACTACTCGAGCAGCGGCGACCAGGCCGGGTCGGATGCGAAGCCCTGCGTCTGGATCAGCTGCTCGTTGTAACCCGACAGATCGATCGAGTAGAGCTGCGGTCCGCCGGAACCGGCGCCCTGGCGGAAGAACATCAGGACGCGGCCGTTCGGCGCCCAGGTCGGGCCTTCGTTGTGGAAGCCGGTGGTCAGGATACGTTCGCCCGAACCATCGGTCTTCATCACGCCGATCGAGAACTTGCCGCCCGACTGCTTGGTGAAGGCGATGAGGTCGCCGCGCGGAGACCAGACCGGCGTCGAATAGGAGCCGTCGCCGAAGGAGATGCGGCGCTGGCCGGAGCCGTCGGCACCCATGACGTAGATCTGCTGGCGGCCACCGCGATCGCTTTCAAAGGCGATCTGGCTACCATCCGGCGAATAGGACGGCGCGGTGTCGATCGCCGCGGTATTGGTGAGGCGCGTCGTGGTGCGCGAGCGCAGGTCCATGGTGTAGATGTTGGCGTTGCCGTCCTGCTGCAGGCTCATGATGACCCGCTGGCCATCCGGCGAGAAGCGCGGTGAGAAGGTCATGCCCGGGAAGTTGCCGACCACCTCGCGCTGTCCGGTTTCCAGCTGCAGCAGGTAGACGCGCGGCTGCTGGTTTTCGAACGACATGTAGGTGACTTCCTGGCGGTTCGGCGAGAAGCGCGGCGTCAGAACGATGTCGTTGGAATTGGTGAGCGCACGGGCGTTGAAGCCGTCCTGGTCCATGATGGCGAGCTGACGCTTGCGGGCCGTCTTCGGGCCGCTTTCGGCGACATAGACGATGCGGGTGTCGAAATAGCCCTTTTCACCGGTAACGCTCTGATAGATCGCGTCGGCGATGATGTGGGCCACGCGGCGCCAGTTTTCCGGCTGGGTGAAGAACTGCTGGCCGGTCATCTGCTTGTTACCGAACGTATCCCACAGGCGGAACTCGGCCTTCAGCCTGCCGTCGCCTTCCTGCGTCACGCGACCGGTGACGAGCGCCTGGGCGTTGATGACCTTCCAGTCCTCGAAACGCGGCGTCGCATCCGGATTGCTGATCTTCTCGATGAAGGCGCCCTTGTTGATCGGCGCGAACAGACCCGAACGCTTCAGGTCGGCTGCGACCACGTCGGAGATCTTCTGGCCGAGTTCGCCCTGGAGGAAGTCGGTAACAGCAATCGGCAGCGGTTCGACGTTGCCCTTGTTGATGTTGATTTCGACTTCAGCGTTCGCCGGCGTCACCGCCGCCACGACGGCGACTAACATGCCCGCGGCCACCATCATGGCGCGGATAAGAGAGACCTTGATCATAGAGACAAGCCTTTCAGCTTCGTACGAAGGGTTTGCAGGGGTGGTTTGCTATCCGGCATGGGTTCCAATCCCGGCAGCTCTAGAGTGCGAATTCCGAGGGGTCGAAGTTCAGCACGAGGGTATTCCATCCTTTTTCGCCCTCATATTTTTCAGGCGGCAGGTTCTGTAGCGGGGCCGAACGGCGGATCGCGCGCAAGGTGCTGCTTTCAACGGCGCGGCGCGTACCTTCCGGACCGCCGGTTGCGGTAACCTCGGGCGTGCCGACGATATTGCCGGCCTGGTCGAGCTGCACGCGGACCGTCACGCGGACTTCCTCGACGCCCGTCAGGCCGGGGGTCAGCGACCAGTTGCCCTGGATCTGCCCCTTCACGCCGTCGATTTCGTTGGCGCTCAAGCCCACGCCGATCGTCTTCTTGCCGCCAAGGGCCGCCTCTTGCGTCGAGCGCTTGGCGCCACCGGCGGACGGATCCTGCCGATTGAGCAGGGCGGCGATCTCGTCGGCGTTGAACTTGCTTTCCTCGGTGGAGGCGGCCTTCTTCTGTTCCTTCGGCGTTGCCTCGTTCTTGCGCTCAGGCGTCTTGGCGCTCTGGGCGGGCTTTTCGACCTTCGGCTTCGCAGCCGGCGTCGGCACCTTCTCGGGCAACGCTTCGGCTTCCGGGTTTTCGGCCGGCTTTTCTTCAGCCGGGGCCGGATCGGGCTTCGTCTCCGGCTTCACTTCCTGCTTGGGTTCCGGCAGGGCCGCAACTTCGGTCGCAGGCTCGGAAGCGGGCTTGGATTCCTCGACCTTCTTGATCTCCTGCTCGACCGGATCGGGCGTCGGCTCGGGCTTGTCGTTCTTTTCAGGCGACGCCGTGGCTTCGCTCTTCGACGGCTTGGCGTTCGGCGTCGGCGGGGTCTTCAGGTCGGTATCATTGTCGCCGACATTTTCAGCCGGCTGGTTCGTCTCCGGACGCTTGGTCGGAACCGGCGACGAATGCTCCTTCTTCGGTGCCTTCTTGTCGCCCTGCTGAACCTGCGTCATCTCCGAATAGGGAACGATGTCGACAGGCAAAGCCTCGACGTCGGCGACCTGGAAGTCAGCCGGGCTGCCAAGCGACACCAGCGCCCAGGTCAAGACCATGGCGTGGAGGACAGCAGATGTAGCGAGACTGCCCTTCATCGTGGACGATCACTTTTCCTGTTCTTGCAGCGTGACGAGGCCGAGGTTCTTGAACCCGGCGGCAGAGATGCGGGCCATGACCTTCATGACCGTGCCGTAGTCGGCATTGGTGTCGCCGCGCACATAGATGCGCTCGTTGTAGCCGGTGGTGGCAATAGCCTCGAGCTTCGGCACGACTTCATCGATGGCGATCGCGGTTTCCTGCAGGTAGATCTCGCCGGCCGGGTTGACCGAGACGGTGATCGGCTGCGTATCGGAATTCAGCGCCTTTGCCTGCGTTTCCGGAAGATCGATCGGCACGCCGACCGTCATCATCGGTGCGGCCACCATGAAGATGATCAGGAGCACGAGCATGACGTCGACGAACGGCGTCACGTTGATCTCGCTCATCATGGCTTTCTTGCCGCCGCGGCGACGACGTCCGCCACCCGAACCTTTGGCTCCGCCAACCGACATACCCATCAGCGTGGTCTCCGTACTCTCTGGCGATTACTGCGCGGCCTGGCGCGGGTTCTGGAGCTTCTCGTCGATCTGCCGCGACAGGATGGCGGAGAACTCGTCGGCGAAAGCTTCCATGCGTGCCGACAGCTTGCCGGCGTCGGCCGAGAACTTGTTGTAGGCGATAACCGCGGGGATAGCGGCGAGAAGGCCGATCGCGGTGGCGAGCAGCGCTTCGGCAATACCGGGCGCCACGACCGCAAGGTTGGTCGACTTCGAACCGGCGATCGCCTGGAACGAGGTCATGATACCGACGACCGTACCGAAGAGACCGATGAACGGCGCTGCCGAACCGATGGTCGCGAGCGAGCCGAGGCGGGCCTCCAGCGATTCCGATTCCCGGGCGAGCGTCACGTCCATGGCGCGGTCGATACGCATCTGCAGGCCGATCGGCGAACGGGCACCGCGCTCGAAGCTCTTCTTCCATTCGCGCATGGCGGACACGAAGATCGCGCCCATGCCGGCCGTCTGGCGGTCGGCAAGCGTGCGGTAGAGTTCTTCCAGCGACTGGCCGGACCAGAACACCTGCTCGAAGCTGTCGAGCTGGCGACGGACGCGACCGTAGTTGAGCGTCTTGTCGACGACGATCGCCCAGGTCCAGACGGAGGCTGCGACCAGCCCCAGCATGACCAGCTTCACGACGAAGCCCGCTTGCATGAATAGCGACCAAAGGCTCACATCGTGTGTTGCCGCGGCCAATCCAACCTGTTCCATCGTCTTCAGTCCCCGAATCCAAACACCCGGCAAGAGCGGTTCATGCTCGTGACCGGGTAGCCCAAACGTCCTGTTTGCAAGAGTGCCCGGCACCGCCGCAGATCGCACCATCGCGACCTTAATTAGCTTTAGGTTGCCTTCTCTCCGTCAATTTTGGTCAAAGGATGACGTGCAGTGCACAAATCCTGATGCGATGATTAAGACACCATTATGGTTAAGAGACCGTTACCGTTGTGTGTCTTTACAGCGTCACCTTCGGGGCGGAACTTACCCGCTACCGCCACGTTTCTTGACCACGACCCGATCCTCGACCGGACGTTGCGACAAGTTGCCATTCTCGCGATATCCTGACCTTGATGACATCGGGCATGTCGATCTCCAGACCGGCCAGGGGCCGTGGACCATCCAATCGCGCTGCGGGTGATGAGAATGACCGAAACGGAAGACACCGCCACCAATCGGAACAAGGGCAAGCCGGCCCCCGGGACATCGAAGGGGTCTGGGGCGACACCCGCGAGGTCTCGTCCGGCCGCCCCTGAAGAGACGGTTGCCGGCGTCACAATCACGCATCCCGAACGGCTGCTGTTTGACGGCGGCATCAGCAAACTGGATCTTGCCCGCTATTACGCAGTGGTCGCCGATCGCATGCTGCCCTACGCCGCCAGGCACCTGCTGTCGCTCGTGCGCGCCCCGCAGGGGCTGAAGGGACCGCGCTTCTACCAGAAGCATGCCGGGGATGGTTTTCCCGAAGAGATCAAGGAAATGGCGATCACCGAAGGTTCCGGCGAAACCGAAAACTACATGTACGTGCACGATGCCGCCGGCCTGGTCGCCGCGGTGCAGATGGGATCGCTCGAATTCCACATCTGGGGTTCGAGGGTCGACGCGCTTGAAACACCGGACCGGCTGGTCTTCGACCTCGACCCGGACGAAGGCCTTGATTTCGGCATGGTCAAGACCGCAGCGACAGCGCTTCGCGATGCGCTCTCCGCCATCGGATTGGCGTCGATGCCGATGGTTACCGGCGGCAAGGGCGTGCACGTGATCGTGCCCTTGGCAGAGCACGCCACCTGGGCGCAGGCCAAGGCCTTTGCCAAGACCTTTGCGCAAGGCTTCGCCGATCGCGAACCGGACAAGTTCATCGCCACCATGTCGAAGGAAAAACGGAAAGGGCGGATCTTCATCGACTGGCTGCGGAACGAACGCGGCTCGACGGCGATCGCCCCCTACTCGACCCGCGCACGGGCCGGTTGCCCGGTCGCCACGCCCGTCAGTTGGGAGGAGCTTGCCGGTCTTGACGCCGCCAATAGCTTCCACATCGCCGACAGTCTCGAACGGATCGAACGCGACACGGATCCCTGGCGGGACTTCGCGAAGGCGAAGCAATCCTTGACCGACGAGATGCTGAAGCAGCTCGGCGTGGAAGCGGCGGAGTAAGCCCGCATGCGTCCCGGGCGTGCCGGCCTAGCCGGCGCTCTCCTTGGCATGCTGGAATTTGTAGGCCAGCGCCTCCGGCAGCCGCCGCGGGCGGCCCTGGGCATTGATCACGGCGATGATCACCTTGGCAGCGATCAGCAACTGTTCGCCGCGGCGGATTTCCTGCTGCAGCACCATCTTGGCGCCGCCCGCCTTCTCCGTGACGGTCGTGATCGTCAGGATGTCGTCCATGCGCGCCGGCGCCTTGAAGTCGATCTCCATGCGATGGACGACGAAGACGAGGCCCTCGCTGTCGCCCTCGATCGCCAGCGTCGCCTGTTCGACGCCGAGCAGCCGCAGGAAATCGGTGCGGGCGCGCTCCATGAAGTGCAGGTAGCGGGCATGGTAGACGACGCCGGAAAAGTCGGTGTCTTCGTAATAGACGCGCTGGATCAGCTGGTGGCCGTTTTCGGTCAGTTCGCCTGCAAGCGAAATCAGGGACATACTTTTCTCCGAAAGAATTTCCCGTTTCCTGTGCAGGAACAAAAAGCCGTTTGCAAGCATTGCAGCCTTGTCACAATCCTATCCTATCACGTGACGGACTTCCTTTGCGATCAGGAGAACGTGCATGAAGATTGCGATTCTCGGCGGCGACGGTTTCGTCGGCTGGCCCACGGCCCTTCATTTGTCCGATGCCGGTCACGACGTTCATATCCTCGACAATCTCTCCCGCCGATGGATCGATACGGAACTGGGCGTGCAATCGCTGACGCCGATGGACTCGATCCAGGAACGCACCCGCATCTGGCATGCCGAAACCGGCCGCCGCATCCATTTCAACCTGATCGATCTTGCCCGCGACTACGAGCTTCTGAAGAACTGGCTCGCCGAACATCGCCCTGATGCCATCGTGCATTTTGCCGAGCAGCGCGCCGCCCCCTATTCGATGAAGAGCGACCGCCACAAGAACTACACGGTCAACAACAACGTCAACGCCACCCATAATCTGCTGAATGCGTTGGTCGAACTTAGCCTCGATGCCCACCTGGTTCATCTCGGCACCATGGGCGTCTACGGCTACTCCACCATCGGTGCGGCGATCCCCGAGGGTTATCTGCCTGTCGGCATCGAAACGATGGGCGGCGAGACCGTCAGCCAGGAAATCCTCTACCCCGCCAATCCCGGCTCGATCTACCACATGACCAAGTGCCTGGATCAGTTGCTCTTCCAGTTCTATGCCAAGAACGACGGGCTCAGGATCACCGATCTGCACCAGGGCATCGTCTGGGGCACCCACACCGAGCAGACGCGCCGCCACCCGCAGCTCATCAACCGCTTCGACTATGACGGCGACTACGGCACGGTCTTGAACCGTTTCCTCATCCAGGCGGCGATCGGCTATCCGCTGACCGTGCATGGCACCGGCGGCCAGACCCGCGCCTTCATTCACATTCAGGATTCGGTCCGTTGCATCGAGCTGGCGCTCACGAACCCGCCGGCGCGCGGAAGCCGCGTCGAGATCTTCAACCAGATGACCGAGACCCACCGGGTGCGCGACCTCGCGGAGATGATCGCCACGATATCGGGCGCCCAGGTCGCCTGGCTGCCGAACCCGCGCAAGGAAGCCGCCGAGAACGAACTCGTCGTGCACAACGAGAAATTCCTGAGCCTCGGCCTCAACCCGACGCGGCTGCAGGATGGGCTTCTCACGGAAATCGTCGATGTCGCCAAGAAATTCGCCTATCGTGTCGACCGAACGCGCGTGCCCGCCGTCTCCGCCTGGACCAAGGACATCGCGCCGCTCATCAACCACGACCCAGAGGGCAAGCGGCTGAAATCTGTTTCATGAGATCGACCGATCCTTCGGAGGGGCTCCGCCCCTCCTCGCCTCCCCAAGCCGACAATGCCTATGTGACGCTCGTCACCAATGCCGACTATGCGCTTGGCGCCCGCGCGCTGGCGCGCTCCATAAGGCTGACGGGCACGAAGGCCGATATCGTCGTGCTCCATACCGGCGGCGTTTCGCACGAGGCGCTGGCGCCGCTCGCAGAATTCCAATGCCGCCTGGTCGAGACCGACCTGCTGCCGCTCTCCGATGCCTTCAATGCGCGTCATCAGCGCCGGAACGTGCATGAGCAGGCGCCCTTCACCAAGGGCCGCAAGCCCGACTTCCACTCGCCGCTCGACAACTTCTGCAAGCTTCGGCTCTGGCAGCTTGGCGAATACCGACGCTGCGTCTTCATCGACGCCGACGCGATCGTGCTCAGGAATATCGACCGGCTGTTCGCCTATCCGGAATTCTCGGCCGCCCCCAATGTCTACGAAAGTCTTGCGGATTTTCACCGGCTGAATTCCGGCGTCTTCGTCGCCGAACCGTCATGGGCGACCTTCGACAGAATGCTCACTCAGCTTGACGCGCCGGCCGCCTTCTGGCCGCGCACCGACCAGACCTTCCTGCAAGCCTTCTTCCCCGACTGGCATGGCCTGCCGGTGACGATGAACATGCTGCAATATGTCTGGTTCAACCTGCCCGAACTCTGGGACTGGAGCGCGATCGGCGTGCTGCACTTCCAGTATGAAAAGCCCTGGGAGAAGGATCATCCGCGCCGGGAGGCCCTGCAGCCGCTGATCGATCTCTGGCACGGCTATCTCACAGGAGAGGCTATTCCGGACATCACATCGCTCGCCCACCCGGCCTGCCGATGAGCCGGGTGCTTGTCTCCGGCGGCACAGGCTTCGTCGGCCGTTTCATCGTCGAGCATCTGCTACAGGCCGGGTACGAGGTGGTGGTCGGCGGGCGCACGCGGCCCGCCGGCACCTTCGTCGGCGGACCTGTTGATTTCGTACCTCTGTCGCTCGATCCGACGAGCGATCGCAGCGCGGCCTTCGCCAATGTCCAGTGTTTCGTCCATGCCGCGTTCCAGCACATCCCCGGCCGATATCGCGGCGGCGAAGGCGACGATCCCGAGGGCTTCCGCCGCACCAATCTCGATGGTTCGGTTCGCCTGTTCGAAACAGCACGCGAACAGGGCGTGGAGCGCTGTATCTTCCTGTCGAGCCGCGCGGTCTATGGAGCACACCCGGCGGGCGCGGTGCTGACCGAGGGGTCGGCCTGCCACCCCGCGAGCCTCTATGGCACGCTCAAGCTTGAGGCGGAGCGGCAACTGGAACTGCTCAGCACGAACGACTTCAAGACAGCGAGCCTGCGCGTCACCGGCGTCTATGGAGACCCGGGCAACGGGGCGTCGCACAAATGGCAGGCCCTGTTCGACGACTATCTGCAGGGCCGCCCAGTTGCCCCGCGGGCCGGCACAGAAGTGCATGGCGACGATGTCGCAGCCGCCGCGCGCCTCGTGCTTGAAGCGGAAGCACGCCGCCTACCGGCTTCGGTCTTCAACGTCTCCGACATCCTCGTCGACAGCCGCATCATTCTGGAAATCGTGCGCGAAATCACCGGCTGCACGAACGACCTGCCCGAACCGGCCGCATTGGCTGATTTCAACGCGATGGACTGCGACCGCTTGCGCGCGCTCGGCTGGACGCCGGGCGGGCTGCCGCGGCTGCGCGAGACGATCGAAAAGCTGCTCGGCCGAGGCCGCAGCACAGAGCCGTTCTGTGTCGATCAAGGACTCCTTTAAGGAGTATTGGTTTACAATTTAACACCACAGGTTGCTCTCGAAAATCCGCGCTATGTTGGCTGTGCGGAGCGGTTCCGCTCCGCGCAAAAGCTCAACCCTCCCGTCGATCGACGGCGCTTCGAAGGAAATCAATCATGCCTATCGAGACGTTGAATCCTGAAGTCTGGAAGCTTGTCGGCACTTTGAACGGTGAATGGAAAACGAATGGCGCCAATGATTTTGGCTGGGGTACGGTCAAGACCTCATCGCAAACCTTGACCGCAAACGCCTTGCTTTCGGTCTACAAACTGATGCGCGGCAACCAGAACCTGACGCGTGACTACTATCTCGTCGTCGGGGATGTCTATCACGGCATCCAGGGCTCGCCGTCCAACCCGTCATCCAATTGGGTGTCGGTCGGCTTTTACGCCAATCAGATGAAGCTGCGCCTCGAAACGAACTCGGCGCAGGCGCGGCTGGTAACGTTCGGGCCCAACAGCACCGTCGAGCAGGCGACGATCAGTTTCTCGATCGGCGGCGAACTCAGCGCCGAATACAGCAAGGAAGGCCCGAAGGGCGGCGCCTCGCTCAGCGCCAATGTGGGTGTCAGCTTCACCGCCTCCGAGGTTTCGTTTGCGGCGCGGCCCGCAACGCAATCGATCGAGTGGCAGGCGCGGCTGCCCCATGTCGGCTGGGTGTCGCCAGGAGTACCGGCAAATCCCGGCCGTCCCTCCTATGCCGGCTACATCTGGAATGCAGCCGCGATCATCGAGGTCCCGCAAGGCGCAACGCCCAACTTCAAAGGGCGCTTCGAGGTGGACTTCGAATTCAATTGGACGCGCGGCATTCGCAAGCGGTCGTTCACGCCCGAGATCGATCTCGTCTACCAGTCCCTTACCAGGACCGGCACCAGCGAGATCGAGGTCGTTCCGCCGCTGCCGACGATACTGGAGACCTTGCGCTCCCTCGCCTCTTCGACCGGCCGGGACGGCAAGACCGACACCTTCCTAGCAGCGCTGGAAAACTCTCGCGTGATCGATGCCCTCGGCGACAGCAATCTCGACCAGATCGTCATCGCGCCGACCAATTTGGCCGTCCAGACCTACTTCGACAAGCACCCGCAAATCGCGCTCGAGGCGGTTTCGCCGGCAAACCAGGCCTGGCTCGATAGCTGGGTCGCCGAACGGATCATCAGCACACCGCCCGGCTCAGTTGAACTGGCAACGCTCAGCCCGTCGGTGAAGAGCATGAGCGAGGGGGAATGGTACCAGTGCGCCGACGGCCTGCTGTTGGTCACCGACACCTACGAGGTCGCGTCCGGCCTGCGGGGCGCACTGCGAAGCGGCGCCATCCGGGCCGCCTGACGCGCCGTGACGAGCGGGCGCCCTGCTCGGCTCAACAGAGCGGGCGGGCGGAGGAAAACGGGCCTGGCGTCGTCTTGACGCCAGGCTCTTTCAGAGCGAGACCAGCAAGCCTGGAATTTGTCGCTCAGCCGAGATCGATCACCACGATCTCCGGCGGCATGCCGAAGCGAACCGGCGCAAGCGAGCAGCCGAGACCGCCGGAAACGATCAGATTGCAATCGTTCTCGGTCACATGGCCATAGGCGTAGCGCTCGCCGAAACGCGAGGGCACGACCGGCGCATAGCCGAGAAACCGCACCTGGCCGCCATGGGTATGGCCCGACAGCGTCAGCGCGACACGCGATGGAACGCGCGGGAAGACATCCGGCTCATGCGCCATGAGGATGACCGGATCGGCATCGCTCACTTGGGCGAGCGTACCGTCGAGGTCGTCGAGACCACCCATGTGCCTGCGCTTCCATTTTTTACCGGGCAACAGCGCAAGCTGATCTTCGAGGCCGGCGACCCAGAAACCCTGCCCGTCCTTCTCGAAGCGGGCAGCCCGGTTGCTGTAGACGTTGATGCCGACGTCCTGCAGCGCCTTGTGCCCAAAGGTCGGTCCGCCACCGTTCTTCTGCGCCGTCCTGTCTTCCCACCAGTCGTGATTGCCCATCACGGCGTGCACGCCGAGCGGTGCCTCGAGGACTGCGAGCGCCTTCGACCATTCGCTGGAATGCACATAGCTGGTGACGAAGTTCATGCCGGCCACATAGTCGCCGAGCAGCAACGTCATATCGCCGCCAAGCGAGTTGGCCTGCCGGCAAATCGAAGCTATGCGGCTCGCCGGCATCCAGGGCTCGCAGGCGTGGATGTCGGTAAGCACGACGACGCGCAGCTTCAGCCCCGGCGTCCAGTTGGGCGGCGTCAATTTGTATCGGGTGACGTTCAGCCGGGCCAATGGTTCGACGGCAAAGGCGTAACCGCCGAGGGCTGCCATACTGGCGATACCACCGCCGATCAGTTTCAACAATCCGCGGCGGCTGATCATCTAGTCGTCGTCCTCTAATGTCAGGCGAAACTGGGTCGCCTCCATTTCCTTGGGGGGATTAAGGCCGATATGTTTCCAGGCATTGGCGGTCAAAATACGGCCGCGCGGTGTGCGTTGGATGAAGCCCTGCTGGATCAAATAGGGCTCGATGATATCTTCGATCGCATCGCGCGGCTCCGAAAGGCCGGCGGCGATGGTTTCGATCCCGACGGGACCGCCGCCGAAGTTCTGCGCGATCATGAAGAGATAGCGCCGGTCGAGCTGGTCGAGGCCCATATTGTCGACGAGCAGCCGCGTCAGCGCCTCGTCGGCGAGTTCCTTGGTCACGGCTTCCGCACGCGCCACTTCGGCGAAATCGCGCACCCGGCGCAACAGCCGGCCGGCGATGCGCGGCGTGCCGCGGGCGCGACGGGCGATCTCGCGGGCACCGTCGTCGGTCATGCCAAGCCCCATCAGCCGGGCTCCGCGCCGGACGATCGATTCCAGTTCCTCGACCGTGTAGAAATTGAGCCGCACCGGAATGCCGAAACGGTCGCGAAGCGGCGTCGTCAGAAGGCCAAGCCGGGTGGTGGCCGCCACCAGCGTGAACTTCGACAGGTCGATCTTCACCGACCGTGCCGCCGGGCCTTCGCCGATGATGAGATCGAGCTGGAAGTCCTCCATCGCCGGATAAAGGATTTCCTCGACCGCCGGATTGAGCCGGTGGATTTCGTCGATGAAGAGCACGTCGCGCTCTTCGAGATTGGTGAGCAGGGCGGCGAGATCGCCGGCCTTGGCGATAACGGGGCCGGAGGTCGAGCGGAAATTGACGCCGAGTTCCTTGGCCATGATCTGCGCCAGCGTCGTCTTGCCGAGACCGGGCGGGCCGACGAAGAGCACATGGTCGAGCGCCTCGCCGCGGTTCTTTGCGGCCTCGATGAAGATCTTCAGGTTGGCGCGCGCTTCCGCCTGGCCGGTGAAATCGTCCAGCGTCTGCGGGCGTATGGTCGCATCGATGTCTTCACCGCGCTTTTCCGGCGTAATCAGGCGTGCGGCGTCAGTCATGCGTTCGTCCCATTCGGTCGGGCAGCTCAGCGCTGCAACCCGTCATCATGCCGGGCACGAGGCGTTCTGCCTTCTGCACCCGGCCAAGGCAAGCGTTCATCGCGCCAGTTCCTTCAGGCCCAGGCGAATGAGCTTGGCGCTGTCGCCGCCTTCGCCGCCGTTCTTCAGGGCCGCCGCAACGGCATTGGCCGCCTGGTCACGCGAGTAGCCGAGATTGGTGAGCGCCGAAACCGCATCGGAAACCGGCGCGGAGGCAACGCCTTCGCCAAGCTCCTGCTTGAGGCCGATCGACGCCGACATCTCGCCGGCAAAGGACGGCGCCTTGTTCTTCAGTTCCGTGACGATGCGCACCGCCACCTTGGGCCCGACACCGGGCGCACGGGAGACGGAGGTCTTGTCCTGCAGCGCGATCGCATTGGCCAGTTCGCCCGGCGTCAGCGTGGAAAGCACGGCCAGCGCCACCTTCGAACCGACCCCCTGCACGCTCTGCAGCAATCGGAACCACTCCCGCTCCAACGCCGTCAGGAAGCCGAACAGCTTCAGTTGGTCCTCGCGCACATAGGTCTCGATGAAGAGGATAGCCGCCTCGCCAGCAGACCCGAGCCTGGACAAGGTGCGCGCCGAGCAAAAGGCAACGTAGCCGACGCCATGCACATCGAGCACGACGTGATCCTCGGCGATCTCGTCGATGGTACCCTTCAATTTGCCGATCATATGGCGTCTCTCGCGGTGGGTTCTGGATGGTCCCCGGACCATCGGAAATTATCGTGTCGGGCGCAACTACGCCATCAATGCGGCAAGCCGGCTCGTCACCGATTGCCGGTTGTGGGCATGGCAGATGGCGATCGCCAATGCGTCCGCCGCGTCGTTGCCCTTGAACTCGGCCTTCGGCATCAGAACCTTCAGCATCATGTGGATCTGCTGCTTCTCGCCGTGGCCGACGCCGATCACCGCCTTCTTGACGGCGTTCGGCGCGTATTCGGCAACCCTCAGACCTGCGCGTGCCGGCACCAGCATGGCGATGCCGCGCGCCTGGCCGAGCTTCAGCGTCGCCGTCGCATCCTTGTTGACGAAGGTCTGTTCCACCGCCGCCTCATGCGGCTGATAGCCGTGCACCACCTCGGCAAGCCCGTCATGCAACTGGCAAAGTCTGGAGGCGAGATCCATATCACCATCCGAGGTCACCGCGCCCGAGGCGACGAAACGCAGCGAATTGCCGAGCGTCTCGATGATGCCCCAGCCGGTACGGCGGAGCCCCGGATCGATGCCGATGATACGAATCGTGGTCTGCATGGATTTCACCCTATGATGTCAGCCCGGACGCTGCCAGCAAAAAGTGAACAAAACAAAAACATACGCACAGTTGAGACGCGGAGTCAGGTTTTCTTCGGCAGCGCCCTTGGATTGAGGAAAATTGAGCTTACATAGCCTTGCATCAATTTCTCTCAATGAAGGCCTTTGCCATGGCGACTTTCTCCGTCCTCGATCTTTCCCCGATCACTGAAGGCGGCAGCGTCGCCCAATCGCTGGAGAATTCGCGCCGACTGGCCCAGGCAGCCGAGGAGAACGGCTACACCCGTTTCTGGCTGGCCGAGCATCACGGCATGAAGGGCATTGCCAGTGCCGCGACCTCGATCGTGATCTCGCATGTGGCGGCCGCCACCAAGACCATCCGCGTCGGCTCCGGCGGCATCATGCTGCCGAACCATTCGCCGCTTGTCATCGCCGAGCAGTTCGGCACGCTCGCCGCTCTTTACCCCGGCCGCATCGACCTCGGCCTCGGCCGGGCGCCAGGCACCGACATGCGCACCGCCCAGGCGCTTCGCCGCAACATGGAAGCGAGCGGCAACAACTTCCCGAACGACGTCGTCGAACTGCAGGCGCTGCTCGGCCCCGTCGCCGAAGACCAGAAGATCATCGCCGTGCCGGGCGCCGACACCAACGTGCCGATCTGGCTGCTCGGCTCCAGCCATTTCAGCGCCCATCTCGCCGGCATGCTCGGCCTGCCCTTCGCGTTTGCCTCGCATTTCGCACCCGACATGCTGCTCTCGGCGCTGGAGATCTACCGCGAGCGCTTCACCCCCTCCGAGACCCTTGCCAAGCCGCAGGTGATGGTCGGCGTCATGGGGGTCGCCGCCGAAACGGACGAGGAGGCAAACTACCTCTTCACCTCCATGCAGCAATCCTTCGTGGCGCTGCGGCGCAATGCCCGCGGGCAGTTCCCGCCGCCAGTCCAGTCGATGGATGGGCTGTGGAGCTATGACGAGAAGATCTTCGTCGACCATTCGATGATGTATGCGGTGGTCGGCGGGCCCGAGACGATCCGGCGCAAGATCGGTGCGTTCCTGGAACAGACGAAAGCCGACGAGCTGATCATCTCGATGCCGATCTTCGACATGGACGCGCGGCTGAAGTCGCTTCGCCTCTTCGCCGACGCCCAGCGCGATCTCGCCAAGGCGGCCTAAGGCTGGCCGATCAGATCGCCCCGAAGGCGGGCGCGATCTCTTCCATATTGGCAAAGAACCGATCTGGCCCGAGCCCTTGCAGGAAGACCGGGTCGGCATAGCCCCAGGCAACGGCCCCTGCCGCCACACCGGCCTTTCGCGCCGCCTCGATATCGCGTGCCTCGTCGCCGATCGCCAGGATGCGAGCCGCATTGAGGCCCGAGTGCCGGATCGCGCGCTTGAAGTGCTGCGCCTTGCCGAAGAGCGCGGCCCCGCATTCGAAGAGATCGACAGTCGCAGCCGCTTCGCCGAGCGCGGCACGAATCCCCTCTTCCGCATTCGAGCTGACAATGGCGATACCAATGCCCGCCGCCTTCAGTTCCCAGAGAAGCTGAGCGGCGCCCGGAAACAGCCGGACGCTTGCGGCTTCCGTTGCCATGGCCCGGCGCATGAAGGTGGCTATCTGCGGCAATTTCCAAACGGGCACGCCGAGCTGCGCGATGATCTCGCGGCTGCCCATCGCCCGCAACGACTGGAACTCCTCGACCGAGAGTTCGCGGAAACCGTAGCGCCGCGCAGCCGCATTGCACGCCGTCATGAAGCTTGCCGCCGTATCGGCAAGCGTGCCGTCGAAATCGAAGATCGCGAACTGATAGGTCATCGGGCCATCCAAAGAAAAACCCGCGCCCTTTCGGACGCGGGTAGGAAATCTTCAAGCGACGGTCGCCCCAATCAGGCCGACAGCTTCGCCAGGATCTCGTCCGACACTTCGAAGTTCGAGTAGACGTTCTGGACGTCGTCGTCGTCTTCAAGGATGTCGATGAGCTTCATCAGCGACTGTGCCTTTTCTTCGTCGACCGGGACGGTGTTCTGGGCCTTCCAGATCGCCTTGACCGTTTCGGCTTCGCCGAGCGTGTCTTCGAGCGCCTTGGAGACTTCGCCGATCGCTTCGAAGCCGCAGATGATCGTATGGCCGTCCTCGTCGGTGGTGACGTCGTCGGCGCCAGCCTCGATTGCCGCGTCCATCACCTTGTCGGCGTCACCGACGGAGAGCTTGTAGGTGATCTCGCCAACGCGATCGAAGGAGAAGGAGACCGAGCCGGTTTCGCCGAGCGCGCCGCCGGCCTTGGTGAAGGTCGAGCGCACGTTGGAGGCGGTGCGGTTACGGTTGTCGGTCAAGGCTTCGACGATGACCGCGACGCCGCCCGGGCCATAACCCTCGTAGCGCACTTCTTCGTAGTTCTCCGCGTCGCCGCCGGAGGCCTTCTTGATTGCCCGTTCGATGTTGTCCTTCGGCATCGACTGCGCCTTGGCGTTCTGGATCGCCAGGCGCAGGCGCGCGTTCATCGACGGGTCGGGCATGCCCGACTTGGCGGCAACCGTGATTTCGCGCGCGAGCTTGGAAAACATTTTCGAGCGCACCGCATCCTGACGGCCCTTGCGGTGCATGATGTTCTTGAACTGTGAATGGCCAGCCATGGCACCCTCTGCATGCATTAATTTGAATGGAATGGGGCGCCTTATAGTTTTATTGCCGCTTTCCGTCCAGCCGGGGGGCGGTTTTTCAGTTGGCCGAGACCTGCGCGCGGCTGAGGAGGAAGCTGTGGCCGTCGTCGCGACGGCAGGAAAGACCGGTGCGTTCCGACACGCAGGAGAACGGCCCGCGCGACCAGCTTTGCCCATAGTCGAGAACGGTCCCGACCGAGCAGCAGCTCGGATCGCCGACGGCGTGATTGAGCGTGGCGGCCCCCACCCGGCCAAGTGTCGCCCTGACATAACGCGGCGCGACGATATCGCAGGCCAGTTCCGGACCGCCGTCGGCGGGCTGATAGACGGACGTGCCGCCAGCCGGCGTGTAGATGCAGCCGATATTGCCCGAGGGCATCGCGAAAATCTCCTGCTCAGCTGCCGGTTGGACCGCGATCTCCGGTTGGCTTTGCGGCTGCTGTCCCTCTGGAGACGGCATGCGCGGCGGCGGCACGCCACCGGCCTCGGCAAGAGTTGAAAAGGAGAGAAAGAGCGATACGCCAACCACGAGCAACTTCATCGGGCGATCCCAGGATGTTCAAACGCCCTTGAGAATATAAATCAGTGGTTTGCTTGGCAAGGAACGCAGGGATACTTTGATACTGGCGCTGTCGGCATAACGCTTGTCATAGTCGTCGCCGAACATGTCGAGGAAGGCGTCGATCGGCGGGCCGCGGCGATGCATCGGTAGAATGAGGGACGAGCGCAGCCGGCTGACGACCCGGCTCATGCTTTCCGCCCCCATGGTCAGGCCGCCATCGACAGGCACCATCAGCACATCCAGCCGGCCGATCTGGCCATAGTGGCTGTCGTCGAGCTCATGGTGCAGATGGCCCAGATGCCCGATGCAGAGATCCGCTACCTCGAAGATGAAAATCGAGTTCCCGTCGTGCTCCATGGCGCCGCCGCCGGCGCGGATGTCCGTCGTCACGTTGCGGATGTAGGCGTCGCCGACCACGAGGTCGTGGCGCGCCGGTTGGCCGCTATCGCTCCAGCCGTGCAGCACGGCCTTAATCGCGGGATCCGGCGTCAGCGTGTAGTGGCTCGAATGCGCCTTGTTCATCGTCGCGACCGTCGGCGGCACCGACGGTGCGTACCAGCCGCTGTAGTCGGTTGCGATCGAGACGCCGCCGGGCGTCTCGATCAGGAAAGTGGAATGGCCGAGATAGCTGATCGTCACCTCGCCGGCCGTCGTCTGCCCCTTGGTGGCGGCAGCAGGCGTGAAACTGGCGAAGGTGGCCTGGGGGATCGTCTCGGCGATCGCCTGGCATTGGCTGACGGGGCGCGGCTGTTGCTGCGCATGGGCGACCGATGGCCAGAACGCGTGGATGATCCATATGGCGGCGAATGTGTAGACAAAGTACCGGAGCATCAGCCTTCACCTCTCTCACTTGCCGCCCGACCTCGGGCCCTGGGAGGCACGCGGCAGGCAGGTATTGGACAGCGAATGGAAGCCTTTGCCTTCGCTCGACCGAACGGTGGCGTCACGGGGCCCGGAGAGAATTGTTCAAGGGCCCGGCCACGTCCAGTTACAAACGGCAGGCGGTGCTCACGTTTACGTCACCGACCCCGGGGGACGATCAAGAAACTATAACCTCTTCAAAGCCAAATGCCCCGGCATTGCTACCGGGGCATTCGTCCGATTGTCGTCAGGCCTGCGTTACTCGGCCGGGTGCGGCGCAGGCTCGCTCACCGCCACCTTGCGTCGCCGGAACGACCGGAGCGCGACGTAGAACACCGGTGTCAGGAACAGGCCGAGGAACGTTACCCCGAGCATGCCCGAGAACACGGCGGTTCCGAGCGACTGGCGCATTTCGGCGCCCGGACCCGTCGCGATCATCAGCGGCACGACACCGAGGATGAAGGCGAAGGCGGTCATCAGGATCGGGCGAAGGCGCAGCTGGCTCGCCTCCACCGCCGCCTCGATCGGCGTCTTGCCCTCGTCCTCGCCCTGCCGCGCGAATTCGACGATCAGGATCGCGTTCTTGGCCGCAAGGCCGATGAGAACGATCAACCCGATCTGCGTCAGCACGTTGTTGTCGAGACCGCGGATCGACACGCCGACCAGCGCCGAGAGCACGCCGAGCGGCACGATCAGGATGATCGCGAGCGGCAGCACCCAGCTCTCATACTGGGCCGACAGCGCCAGGAAGACGAAGATCACCGACAGCGCGAATATGAACACCGCGGTGTTGCCCGTCTGGCGCTCCTGGTAGGCGAGTTCCGTCCACTCGAAGGTCGTCCCCTGCGGCAAGAGCTGGGCGGCGAGCGCCTCCATCTTGTCGAGCGCCGTGCCGGTCGACACGCCGATGGCCGGATTGCCCTGGATCGGCACCGATACATACATGTTGTAGCGCTGCACGAGTGTCGGGCCCGCGGTGTCGCGGATCTCGACGAGCGTGCCCATCGGCACGAGTGCCCCCGTCGCCGAACGCACCTTCAGAGCGAGGATGTTGTCCCGTTCGACGCGGTACTGCTGGTCTGCCTGCGCCCGCACCTGGTAGACGCGGCCGAAGGCGTTGAAGTCGTTGACGTAGGAGGTGCCGAGGTTGATCGACAGCGCCTCGAAGATGTTGGGGATCGGCACGTTGAGGGTACGAGCCTTGTCGCGGTCGATCGCCAGGAAGTATTGCGGGCTGGACGCCGAGAAGGTGGTGAAGACCCCCGTCAGCCCCGGCGTCTGGTTGGCCGTTCCCATCATCTGATAGGCAAGGCCGAGCGCGCGGCGCATGTCGGCGCTCTGGCGGTCCATGATCTGCATCTTGAAGCCGCCGGAATTGCCGATACCGCGCACCGACGGCGGCGGCACGGCGATGATGAAGGCCTCCTGGATGCTCTGCAGGCTGCCATAGAGCTGGCCGATGATCTGGTTTGCCCCCTGCCCGTGCTTCAGCCGCTCCTCGAAGCTTTCGAAGGAGGCAAAGACCACGCCCGAATTGGAAGCGTTGGTGAAGGTCGCGCCGTTGAAGCCGGCAAAGGCAACCGCGCTCTTTACTCCGGGCACGTCCTCAATGATCTTCGACGCCCGTTTGACCACCGCGTCGGTGCGCTCCAGCGACGCGCCGTCGGGCAGCTGGATGACGACGATCGCATAGCCCTGGTCCATGGTCGGCACGAAGCCGCGCGGCACGACCTGGGCCATGTACCAGGTGGCGCCGAGCAGGCCGGCGAAGACGACGAGTGCTGCGGCAAGCGCCACCTTCGTCGACACCAGCTTGCGCACGAGCCACGCATAGCCCTCGGCCATGCGGTCGAAGCCGTTGTTGAAGCCATTTGCCAGTGCCTTGCCAAACCGCGTCAACGGATTGCGGCTCTCGTGATGACCGTTCTCATGCGGCTTCAGGAGGATCGCCGCCAGCGCCGGCGAAAGCGTCAGCGAGTTGAAGGCGGAAATGACCGTCGCCACCGAGATCGTCACGGCGAACTGCAGGTAGAACTGGCCGGCGATGCCGGGGATGAAGGCCGTCGGCACGAAGACCGCTGTCAGCACCAGCGAGATGGCGATGACCGCCGCCCCCACCTCGTCCATGGTCACGTGCGACGCCTCGCGCGGGGTCATGCCGCGCGCCAGATTTCGCTCGACGTTTTCCACCACCACGATCGCGTCGTCGACGACGATACCGATCGCCAGGACGAGGCCGAACAGCGTCAGCATGTTCAGCGAGAAGCCGAAGGCGTAGAGGAAGGCGAAGGTGCCGACCAGCGACACCGGGATCGCGACGATCGGGATGATCGCGGTGCGCCAGGATTGCAGGAAGACGAGAACGACGATGGCGACCAGCAGGGCTGCCTCGGCGATCGTCTTGTAGACCTCGTTGATCGATTCCGAGATGAACTCGGTCGGATTGTAGACGATCCGGTACTCGAGCCCTTCCGGAAAGTCGCGCGAGACGTCGGTCATCACCTTCTGGATCTGCTCGGCCGCATCGAGCGCATTGGTGCCCGGCCGCGAGAAGATGCCGAGCGCCACCGCCGGGCTGCCGTCGAGATAGCTGTTGTTGACGTATTCGCGGGCGCCGAGCTCGACGCGCGCGACGTCCTGCAGCTGCACGAGGCGGCCGGTTTCCGTCGCCTTGACGATGACGTAGCGGAACTGCCGCGCATCGCTGAAGCGTCCGTCCGTGGTGACGGTGTACTGGAACGCACTGTCGCCCGGGGCCGGCGGGCCGCCGATCGAGCCACCCGAGACCTGGACGTTCTGCTCGCGCAGCGCCTGCACCACGTCGCCCGCCGTCATGCCGTAGGCAGACAGCTTCTCGGGATCGAGCCAGACGCGCAGCGCATATTCGCGCTCGCCGAACAGGATGACGTCGCCGACGCCGTCGAGCCGCACGAGCAGGTCGCGGATGCGCGTGCGCGCATAGTTCGAGACATAGAGCTGGTCGTAGCGTTCGCTCGGCGAAAGCAGGTGCACGACCATCATCAGGTCGGGCGAGCTCTTGGCGGTGGTGATGCCGATGCGCCGGACTTCCTCCGGCAACCGCGGTTCGGCGATCGACACGCGGTTCTGCACCAGCACCTGGGCCTGGTCGAGATCGGTGCCGAGCTTGAAGGTGATCGTCAGCGCCATCGAGCCGTCGGCGGTCGAATAGGAGGACATGTAGAGCATGTTCTCGACGCCGTTGATTTCCTGTTCGAGCGGCGTGGCCACGGTGTTGGCGACCGTTTCGGCGTCAGCCCCGGGATAGGCCGCCCGGACGACGATCGTCGGCGGGGCGATTTCCGGGTACTGTGCCACCGGAAGCTGGAAATAGGCGATGCTGCCGACGATCAGCAACACGATCGAAAGCACCGACGCAAAGATCGGCCGGTCGACGAAGAAGTGAGCGAACCTCATTGCGCCGCCCCCGCGGTTGGGCCTTCCGGCGGCAGCTGGATCGTCTCGGGCTTGACCTTGGTGCCGGGACGCGCCCGCATCAGGCCGTTGACGACGATGGTTTCGTCGCCGGTCATGCCCGAGCGGATAACCCGGTAGCCATGCAGCCTCGGTCCGAGCCGCACCGGCTTGGTGACGACGGTTCCGTCGCCGGTCACCTCGTAGACGATGCGCTCGTTCTGGTCGGCGCCGATCGCCTCGTCCGGAACGAGCACGGCCTTGTAGGTGTTGGAGCCTTCGATCTGCACGCGCCCGAACAGGCCGGGCTGCAGGACCAGCTTCGGATTGTCGAGGCGGGCCCGCACGCGCATCGTGCCGCTCTGCGGATCGACGCGGTTTTCGGCGAAGTCGAGTTTGCCCTTGAACGGTTCCTCGTTGCTGTCGGCAATGGTGACCAGAACTTCCAGCGAGCCGCCGCCTTCCTGCAGCGCGCTGCCGCGCTCGCGCGCAACCCGGGCATAGGAGAGCAGGCGCCGTTCGTCGACGTCGAAATAGAAATCGATCGGGTCAAGCGACACGATCGTCGTCAGCACCGTCTGGTCGGCCTGCACGAGATTGCCCTGCGACAGAAGGCGACGGTCGACGCGACCGCTGAGCGGCGCCGTTATGGTCGTGTAGTCGAGATCGAGCTTGGCGCGCTCGACCGCCGCTTCAGAACCGCGCACCAGCGCCTGCGCCGACAGGAGTTCGCGGCGATGGTCGTCGAGCGTCGAGACCGAGAGCGTGCCGGTGCCTGTCAGCGACTGCGTCCGCTTGAACTGAGACTCGGCGAATTCCAGCGTCGAACGGGCCGATTCCAGCGTCGATTCCGCCTGGGAGAGCGCCGTGCGATAGGGCCGCTGGTCGATGACGAAGAGCTTGTCGCCCTTCTTCACCAGCGCGCCATCGGTGAAGTTGACCTCGTCGAGATAGCCGCCGATGCGGGCGCGAACCTGCACCTCGTCGACGGGCTCGAAACGGCCGATGAACTCGTCGCTGTCGATGACGTCCCGCACGACCGGCTTGGCGACGGTCACGACGGGCAATTGCGCGTCCTGCGCCTGGGCACCGATTGCGGATAGAAGGGAAAGAGAAGCGCCGACGATCATCGGCAAATGCCACTGAGACAACATGCATGCCCTCCGAATGCACTTGGATCACGAGGGGCAGCCAATCGACCAAACCACCGCAATCGCTTTGAATATTCAGAGCGGGGCCTGTGCGCAAAACAGCCGCATTACCCGTCCCGCTCCGCACAAATCCTCGGATCGGCAGCGATCCGAGAGGCAAAGTCACACAAGCAATCAAATGATACAGCGGCCTTGTGCCCTTCGGCCCGCGAACGCTGTCAGGTCAAAACCGCCCGCAGCGGGCATCAGCCCGAAACGCGGCGACAACAGCACATGTCCGCAATCCAAGACTGCGGACACCATTCATTCTGCAAAAACCCACGAATATATCACGCCCCGGCCCGGCGTGATTTCGCGATAACCTGCCATCATTTGATGGGGTTGTCACCTTGAAAAAAATCAATTCCGATAAGGCGATACGGGACAACCAAAGGTGCCCGCGCGCAGCTTTGCGCAGCGCCTCAGGACGCCGTCTGCCCTGGCCTTAAGACCAGAAATCCGGGATCGTTTCCGCCAGTCTCGGCCCAAGCCGCAGCGGCGCGATCTTCTCGGCAAGCCCGGTGCGATCGGAAATCTCGACGCCGAGGCCGCAGATGGTGGCCGGCCCCGACGCCGCCTCGAAGCGCCCCTTCGGCATCTTCGAGATGAAGCGGTTGAGCGGCTCTTCCTTGTCCATGCCGAGCGAGGAATCGTAGTCGCCGCACATGCCGGCATCGCTCATATAGGCGGTGCCGCCATTGAGGATCTGGTGATCGGCGGTCGGCACGTGCGTATGCGTGCCGACGACGAGGCTGGCGCGTCCGTCGACGAAATGGCCGAAGCACTGCTTTTCGCTGGTCGCCTCCGCATGAAAGTCGAAGACGATCGCATCCGCCTGCTCGCCGAGCGGGCAGGCATCGAGGATCGCCTCGGCCGACTTGAAGGGATCGTCGAGTTCAGGATGCATGAAGACGCGGCCCATGACGTTGGCGACCAGCACGCGGGCGCCGTTGCGGGCAAAGAACAGGTTGGAGCCGCGGCCGGGCGTGCCGGCCGGATAGTTGGCCGGGCGCAGGAACTGGTCGTGCCGCTCGCAGAAGACCACCGCTTCCTTCTGGTCCCAGACGTGGTTGCCGGTGGTCACCACGTCGGCGCCGGCGTTGATCGTCTCGAGGAAGATGTCTTCGGTGATGCCGAAGCCGCCGGCGGCGTTCTCGCCGTTGACGATGACGAAGTCGAGCTTGAGGTCACCGATCAGTCCCGGAAGCCGCTCCCAGACCGCCGTACGGCCCGTCTTGCCCACCATATCTCCCAGAAACAGAAGCCTCATGCTCGCTCAAATCCTACCAGGGCAGCTCCGGCGGAAGCGCGTCAGCGGTAGTTGCGGCCGGACCTGCGTAAAACAAAGAGGTAGAGCGTCTACACGATCCTGGCCCGACAGGAAACGCCCAAGATCGATTCCGCCGGAATCGCGAACCGATCGTCGGCCGCGGCCTGCACGATTTCAAGGCGCTCAGCCGTTCCTCGGCTACGTCGGTGATCTAGAAATGCCGGAACCCGCTCTCGGTGAGCACGGCATCCAGCGCCACATCATGCGGTTCGGCCGGCACGGTGGCCACTTCCTGGCAGTCGAAGGCGATGCCGATCAGCTTCGGCAGGTGCCCCTTGTTGCGCAACCGGTCGATCGCCCGGTCATAATAGCCGGCGCCGTAGCCGATCCGGTGACCGGTCGCATCGAACGCCGAAAGCGGCACGAGCATGATATCCGGGTCGAGCACCGGTGCATCCGGGCCAGGCCCGGTGGTGCCGAAGCCGGTGGCGATGATGTCGACACCATCGAGCAGCTCGCGAAAGACGATCGTCTGCTTGTCCATGATCACGGGCAGGCAGAGCCGGGCCCCGCGGCTTTTCAGCCGCGCCATCAGCGGCCGGATATCGACCTCGGAGCGGATTGGCCAGAAGCCGGAAACGATGTGACCGGGATCGAGCGCAATGACGTCGCCCGCATGGTCGGCCATGGTCAGGCTCGCCTCGATCCGTATCTCCGCGGGCATCGCATCGCGCAATGCCAGCCGCTCGTTGCGCAGCGCCGCCTTCAAGTCCTTCGGTGACATCGTGCCCTCTCCTGCCTCATGCCATGGTCGCGGACGAATTTTCTTCCCGAAATGGCACAACCCGTCACTTTCTCGCCGATTCCCGGCTCAATCACCAGCCTATACACCCGATGTCGCCCATGCATAGCCACCCGCTTCGCCGCTTTTGCCGCGGTTTGCGACAGCACGGCCAGCATCTTCCCGGTTCGGCACAGCATTAGCGTTCCGTTCATCATGGACGACGGTTCCGCTTTCGCGCATCGGCGAGCGCATGCAAATAAAGACGCGATTTCAAATAATTAGCAGGAACTAATGCCCGCGTTCGATGTATGGACGCGCTCCTGCAGGCAGCAGTGGAAAAGCCGACGTCCATGAAGGACCAGATGAAAGAACTCGAACCGTTGGAACTGCGTTGCCTGACGCTCGCCGCCCGCGGCCGCACGCGCCAGGACATGATGCGCGAAACCGATATTCCCCTCGACCGGATCGACCGGGCGCTGGAAGACGCCATGCGCAAGCTGCAGGCCGGCAATCTGGCCGAAGCCGTCTTTCGTGCCGCAAGGCTCGATCTCATCTCGTAAGGATTGGCGCGGGGACTGCCTAGACCATCCAGTGCGACCGATAGACCGCCTGCTCCAACATCCGCTCTCGCGGCCGAAGGTCGAAGTCGACTGCCGGGATCCCGGCGTCGCGCAGCAGCAGCGGCCTGTCCGCCGGCACCTCGGCGGGCGCCTCGACAAGCAGCAAATCGGCGGCCCATTGCCTTGCCCTGCGTCGGGCGGCAGCGAATGTGTCGGAAAAGACGAGAACGGCAAGCACGCTCATGGCAGGGACTCGGGCCTAGGATGATCTGACAGAACGATCTTCGTCCTCGCATTGACATCTGACAAACGAATTGCAAGCATGACTGTCATCAGAAATTCTGATGGTTGACGCCATGCCCCTTCCCCTTGATAGCGATCTGCTCAGAACCTTTCTCGCGGTCGTCGATACCAGCAGCGTCACGCGCGCCGCAGACATTGTCGGGCGTACCCAGTCGGCCGTCAGCATGCAGATCAGGAAGCTCGAGGATGTGCTCGGCGACGCCCTGTTCGAGCGCCATTCGCGCGGTGTGGTGCTGACACCGCAGGGACTGCGGCTCGTCGACAATGCCAGGCGCATCGTCACCCTGCTCGACGATACCGCTGCCGCGCTGCGCCAGCCGGCGCTCGACGGCGCCGTTCGGATCGGTCTGCCCGAGGAATACATCAACTCGACCCTGCCGAAGGCACTCGGCAGTTTCGCGGCCATCCACCCGGGCGTCGAAGTGACCGTGCAGCAGGGCGCCTCGATGACCAACGTCGCGGCACTGGAGGCCGGCGAGATCGACCTTGCCGTCGTCTTCGAACCGGGCGGAAAGACGAGAAACGAGGTGCTGATGATGGATCCGACCGTCTGGGTGACGTCGGAGCAGCACCGGACCGACGAACGCCGTCCCGTACCGATCGCGACCTATACCTATCTCGAAGGCGGCTGGTGCGACGACCTTGCCCAGCGCAATTTGAGGAAATGCCGCATCGACAACCGCGTCGCCTATGTCAGCCGCACCAGCGGTGGCCTTATGGCGGCGGTGGTGTCCGGCCTTGCCATCGCGCCGCTTGCCCGCAGCAGCATCCCGTACGGGTGCCGCGAACTGACGGCCGATGACGGCTATACCGTGATCGATCACTCGAATGTCGTGCTCCGGATTTCAAAGGCCGGAAACGGCAAGGACCGGATCGTCGAGGCCATGGCCGACGCCATCCGCCGGGCTTTTGCCGGGGACTGAGCAAGCAGTCGAAAGGAGAGAGAAGTGCGATCCACACAACCGATGGATAGTTTACGATCCCGGGTGCCTACAAAGTAGGTGGGCGCCATGTGTCCGGACCCACGAGCCCGGCCAGGGACGGCTCCCTAGAGATCGAGTATGGCCCCGGGGATTGTGGTTCCTGTCGGGAAGCGCAGACCGCATCCGATATATAAAGTGTCTCGGTGCTTCGCGCCAGTGGCTCGCCACCGAAACCTTGTCAGGGCGAAACCTTGTCAGCTCGACGGGGTCGGGGTGCGGCCGTTCAGCTTGGCGGCAATGCCGTGGATCTGCTGGGTCACTTCGCTGAGCGCCGAGGCCAGCGCTTCCTCGTTCTTCAGCTGATCCGAAAGCGCAACGTCGCGCCCGTTGGTCAGGTTGCCGACCTCCGCTTCGAGGTTCTTCAGCCGGCGATTGACCTCGCTGAGCTCATCCATGACCATGATGCCGGCCATGACGGTCAGGCGCAGATCGCCGATCTCGCCAAACTGGGTCTTGAGGTGTCCGACATACTGATCGAAATTGGTGGCAAGCTCGATCAGATGATCTTCCTGCCCTTCCTCGCAGGCCATGCGATAGGCCTTGCCGTCGATCGAAACTGTCACCTGCGCCATGTCGCTTGTTCCTAGCGGTCGAGCACCGCCCGAATGGTTTCCATCGCCGTCACGAGGCGACGGGAAACCTCACGGTTGACCTCCTCGAGCCGGTTTGCCCGGAACTGCGACTGATCGAGCTCCTGCGCCAGTCGCGACCGGTCGGTGTTGACGCGTCGCACCTCGCCCTCGAACTCGCTGAAGTCCCGCTCCCTGTCAAACCGACCGTCGATCGCATTCTCCAGGGATTGCACTGCGTTTCGCAGTTCGTCGATCGCCGCTTTGACAGTCTTTGCCGGCATGTGTTCCGAATACCTCGCCCATGAGGCCGAATCGCCCGAATCCCGTCCGCCGCTTCGGCTCGATCTTTTTTAAACCTATTACGTAAGTCTCAACAATGCCAAGTACAGCAAACAACAGCGGAAGCTGTGGATGGATTGCGTAGCCGGCTTTCTTCAACGGCAGTGCGGTAGGCTTGTTGCATTGCGGAACAAGCACCGCGACGGGGGCCGGAACAACCTGCCGTCAAATGGCCGCGGAAGGCCCGTATTTGTTGACTCGCACGGCGCACCTGCTATGTGTCAGCCGCTTCTTGCGCGGTCTTTGGAGGATAGAGACCGTTCCCTGACCACCGAACGCAAACGGAACAGTCATGATCTCTCGCGAAAAACACGACCGGATGGCAAATGCGATCCGTTTCCTCTCCATGGATGCCGTCGAGAAGGCAAATTCCGGCCACCCTGGCCTGCCCATGGGTGCAGCCGACATAGCGACAGTCCTCTTTACGCGCTATCTGAGCTTTGACCCCAAGAACCCCTCCTGGCCGAACCGCGACCGCTTCGTGCTGTCGGCCGGCCACGGCTCGATGCTGCTCTATTCGCTGCTCTATTTGACGGGCTACGAAGACATCTCCATCGACGAGATCAAGAACTTCCGCCAGCTCGGCGCCCGCACCGCCGGCCACCCGGAATACGGCCACGCCGCCGGCATCGAGACGACCACCGGTCCGCTCGGCCAGGGCATTGCCAACGCCGTCGGCATGGCGATCGCAGAGCGCAAGCTGCGTGACGAATTCGGCTCCGACCTGATGGAGCATTATACCTATGTGCTCGCCGGTGACGGCTGCCTCATGGAAGGCATCAGCCAGGAAGCGATTTCGCTCGCCGGCCACCTGAAGCTCAACAAGCTGATCGTCTTCTGGGACGACAACAACATCTCGATCGACGGCCCGATCTCGATCGCCGACTCGACCGACCAGCACGCCCGCTTCCGCGCCTCCAACTGGAACACCATTGCCGTCGACGGCCATGATCCGGACGCGATCGCCGCTGCGATCGACCAGGCGCAGAAGTCCGACAAGCCGACCATGATCGCCGCCAAGACGACGATCGGCTTCGGCGCACCGAACAAGGCCGGCACCCACAAGGTTCACGGTTCGCCGCTCGGCGCCGAGGAAATCGCCGCCACCCGCAAGGCGCTTGGCTGGGAAGCCGAAGCCTTCGTCGTTCCCTCCGACGTGCTCGACGCCTGGCGTCTGGCCGGCCTGCGCTCGACCAAGACGCGCAAGGAGTGGGAAGACCGTCTTGAAAAGAGCGAGGCCGAGAAGAAGGCCCAGTTCGTTCGCCGCTTCTCCGGCGAACTCGAAGGTCGCCTGTCCTCGGCTATCGACGACTACAAGAAGAAGCTCGCCGAAACCAAGCCGTCGCCGGCAACCCGCAAGGCTTCCGAGGACGCGCTCGAAGTCATCAACGGCGTTCTGGCCGAAACCATCGGCGGCTCGGCTGACTTGACCGGCTCGAACAACACCAAGACGAGCCAGACCAAGTCGATCACCCCTGACGACTTCTCCGGCCGCTACATCCATTGGGGCGTTCGCGAGCACGGCATGGCCGCTGCCATGAACGGCATGGCGCTGCATGGCGGCGTCATCCCCTACTCCGGCGGCTTCCTGATCTTCTCGGACTACTGCCGTCCGTCGATCCGCCTGGCCGCTCTTATGGGCATCCGCGTCATCCACGTGCTGACGCACGATTCCATCGGCCTTGGCGAAGACGGCCCGACGCACCAGCCGGTCGAGCACATGGCAGCGCTGCGCGCCATCCCGAACCTGTTGATGTTCCGCCCGGCCGACGCCACGGAAACGGCCGAGTGCTGGCAGCTGGCGCTCGAAAGCCACAACCGTCCGTCCGGCATCGCGCTGACGCGCCAGAACCTGATGGCCGTTCGCACCGAGTACGAGGAAGAAAACCTCTGCGCCCGCGGCGCCTACGACCTGATCTCGGCCGCCGACGCCAAGGTCACGATCTTCGCCACCGGCTCGGAAGTCGAAATCGCCGTCAAGGCCTGCCAGACGCTGACCGCCAAGGGCATCTCGACCCGCGTCGTCTCCGTTCCCTGCTTCGAGCTTTTCGCCGAGCAGAGCGAAGACTACCAGCAGGCGATCATCGGCAACTCGCCGGTCAAAATCGCTGTCGAAGCCGGCATCCGTCAGGGCTGGGATCACTTCATCGGCAGCGATGGCACCTTCATCGGCATGTCGAGCTTCGGTGCTTCCGGCCCCTACAAGGAGCTTTACAAGCACTTCGGCATCACGCCTGAGGCGGTGGTTGCCGCCGCGGAAACGAAGCTCGCCTGATCAATCTGCGGGGCGCGCCGAAAGGTGCGCCCCGCTTTTTTCGTACCACGTCAGTCAGACAGGGAGAGACCCATGACAGTGAAAGTCGCCATCAACGGTTTTGGCCGCATCGGCCGCAACGTGCTCCGCGCCATCGTCGAATCCGGCCGCACCGACATCGAAGTCGTCGCGATCAACGACCTCGGCCCCGTTGAGACCAACGCTCACCTGCTGCGCTATGACTCGATCCACGGTCGCTTCCCGGCCGAGGTCAAGGTCGAAGGCGACACGATCACCATCAACGGCGGCAAGCCGATCAAGGTGACCGCGATCAAGGATCCGGCAACGCTGCCGCACAAGGAACTCGGCATCGACATCGCGATGGAGTGCACCGGCATCTTCACCGCCCGCGACAAGGCTGCAGCCCACCTGACGGCCGGCGCCAAGCGCGTCATCGTCTCGGCCCCGGCCGACGGCGCCGACCTGACGGTCGTCTACGGCGTCAACCACGACCAGCTGACCAAGGACCACCTGGTCATCTCCAACGCATCCTGCACGACGAACTGCCTGGTTCCGGTCGTCAAGGTCCTGAACGATACCATCGGCATCAGCCATGGCTTCATGACCACGATCCACTCCTACACCAACGACCAGCCGTCGCTCGACCAGATGCACAAGGATCTGTACCGCGCCCGCGCTGCCGCATTGTCGATGATCCCGACCTCGACCGGCGCTGCCAAGGCCGTTGGCCTGGTTCTGCCGGAACTGAAGGGCAAGCTCGACGGCACGTCGATCCGCGTCCCGACCCCGAACGTCTCGGTCGTCGACTTCAAGTTCGTCGCCAAGCGCAACACCTCGGTCGAGGAAATCACCAACGCCATCAAGGCCGCCTCCAACGGCGCGCTCAAGGGTGTTCTCGGCTACACGGAAGAGCCGCTCGTTTCGCGCGACTTCAACCATGACAGCCACTCCTCGATCTTCGCGATCGACCAGACCAAGGTCGTCGAAGGCAACTTCGTGCGCATCCTCACCTGGTACGACAACGAGTGGGGCTTCTCGAACCGCATGGCCGACACGGCGGTCGCGTTCGCCAAGCTCATCTAAGACAGATGTTTCGCGTCCTCTTCTCAACGACGGTCCGCTGGCGTCCGCTGGATGGGGAAGGGCTCGAACACCTGACGCTGACGAAAATCGACACCACCGACGGCGCGGTCATCCGCGCCGTCGGCGTTCTGATCGGCAGCCGCGGCGGCGCGCCCTATGGCGTGCGCTACCGGATCGACTGCGACGACAGCTGGCACGTGCGCAAGCTGATGGTCGACACGACAGACGGCCGCAGCCTGCACCTGCGCTCGGACATTCCGGGCGAATGGGCAACGGCACGCGGCACGCCCCTCCCCGAGTTCGACGGCTGCATCGACATCGATCTCGCCGGCACGCCTTTCACCAACACCCTGCCGATCCGCCGCCTCGGCCTTGTGAGCCAGTCCGGCACCGCTCGGCTGAAGATGCTCTACGTGCCGTTCGACACGTTTCAGCCCGTTGTCGACGGTCAGCACTACACCTGCCTCGATGATTTCAGGCTCTATCGCTACGAGGCCGAGGACCGCAGCTTTGTCGCGGACCTGCCCGTGGACGAGGACGGCCTCGTCATCGACTATCCAACCCTTTTCCAAAGACTATCACCGGAGACCATCTGATGACTTTCAAGACCCTCGACGATCTGACCGACATCGCCGGCAAGCGCGTTCTGGTGCGCGTCGATCTCAACGTGCCGGTCAAGGACGGCGTGGTCACCGACGCGACCCGTATCGAGCGCGTCGCGCCGACCATCCGAGAGCTGTCCGAGAAGGGCGCCAAGGTCATCCTGCTCGCCCATTTCGGTCGCCCGAAGGGTGAACCGGTCGCCGACATGTCGCTGAAGACGATCGCAACGGCCGTCGAGGACGTGCTCGACCAGCGCGTTCACTTCGGCGCCGACTGCATCGGCGACAAGGCAGCGAATGCAATTGCCGACATGAGCAACGGCGACGTGCTGCTGCTCGAAAACACCCGCTTCCACAAGGGCGAGGAAAAGAACGAAGCCGAGTTCGTCAAGGCGCTCGCCGCCAATGGCGACATCTATGTCAACGACGCCTTCTCGGCAGCGCACCGCGCCCATGCCTCGACCGAAGGCCTTGCCCATCACCTGCCGGCCTATGCCGGCCGCACCATGCAGGCCGAACTCGAAGCATTGGAAAAGGGCCTCGGCCAGCCGAAGCGCCCGGTCGTTGCCATCGTCGGCGGCGCCAAGGTCTCGACCAAGATCGACCTGTTGCAGAACCTCGTGACCAAGGTCGATGCGCTCGTCATCGGTGGCGGCATGGCCAACACCTTCATCGCCGCCAAGGGCATCAATGTCGGCAAGTCGCTCTGCGAGCATGACCTCGCCGACACCGCCCGGGCGATCATCGCCGCTGCCGACAAGGCCGGCTGCGCCATCGTGCTGCCGGAAGACGGCGTGATTGCCCGCGAGTTCAAGGCCGGCGCCGACAACGAAGTGGTCGACATCAACGCCATTCCGGCCGATGCCATGGTTCTCGACGTCGGCCCGAAGTCGATCGCGGCCGTCAACGCGTGGATCTCCAAGGCCGAAACACTGGTCTGGAACGGCCCGCTCGGCGCCTTCGAAATCGCGCCTTTCGACAAGGCGACAGTTGCCGTTGCCAAGCATGCGGCTGCCCGCACCCGTCAGGGCTCGCTGGTCTCGGTTGCCGGCGGTGGCGATACCGTCGCGGCGCTGAACCACGCCGAAGTCGCCGACGATTTCAGCTACGTCTCGACCGCCGGCGGCGCGTTCCTGGAGTGGATGGAAGGCAAGCCGCTCCCGGGAGTCGATATCCTGAAGCAGAAGTAAGACATACAACCGGCGCGTGGGAAGCACTCTCACGCGCCGGCAATCAAGAAAAAACCTTATTTATTCAAACGATTAAAAAATTTTAAATCCTTTCAGTCGATTTTCTCGCCATTTTCCTGGACAATTTCACCTGTTACTCGCGCTCCTGTTGGGAGCGTGGCGGTTGCCCCGTGCACCGTCGGCCCTGCAACTGTTTCAGTGTTCGCCTGATCCCCACGATCGGCGCTGTCTAGGGAGAGAAAAAGCATGACGGAAAAACTGGAAGACATCGCCGTCGCCATGGTCGCCAATGGCCGCGGACTGCTTGCCGCCGACGAGTCCACGGCAACGATCAAGAAGCGCTTCGATACGATCGGCCTCGAATCCACCGAGACCTCCAGGCGCGATTACCGCGAGATGCTGCTGCGCGCCGAAAAGGCGATGCGCAAATACATCTCCGGCGTCATCCTCTACGAGGAAACCCTGTTCCAGCATGCAGTCGACGGCACGCCGCTCGTCGACATCATCCGGGCCGCCGGCGCGATCCCCGGCATCAAGGTCGATGCCGGCGCCAAACCGATGACCAACTTCCCGGCCGAAACGATCACCGAAGGGCTCGATGGCCTTGCCCAGCGGCTGGCGAGATATCACGAGGCCGGCGCACGCTTTGCCAAGTGGCGCGGCGTCGTCTCCATCTCCGATACGCTGCCCACCGCCGGTGCGGTGCGCGCCAATGCCCATGCGCTCGCCCGCTACGCCGCCCTCTGCCAGGACGCCGGCATCGTGCCGATCGTCGAGCCGGAAGTGCTGATGGACGGCGCGCCGGGCGACCACTCGATCGATCGCTCCGAACACGTGACCGAGTGGACGCTGCGAACCACCTTCGAGGAACTGGCGGCCATGCGCGTCAAGCTCGAAGGCATGATCCTGAAGCCAAGCATGGTGATCGACGGCAAGAAGGCCCGCAATGCCTCCGTCGCCGAAGTGGCCGAACGCACCATCCGGGTACTGAAGCGCACGGTGCCTTCGGCGGTACCGGGCATCGCCTTCCTCTCCGGAGGTCAGTCGACCGAAGAGGCGACCGCCCACCTCTCGGCAATGAACGCCAGCCACGACCTGCCCTGGAAGCTCACCTTCTCCTATGGCCGCGCGCTGCAACAGGAAGCGCTGAATGCTTGGCACGGAAAGGCCGACAACATCGGCGCCGGCCAACGCGCCTTTGCCCATCGCGCCGAGATGTGCAGCTTGGCGGCGAAGGGGACGTGGAAGAAGGAACTCGAGAAGGCCGCCTGAACCAGGTTGACCGCATAGGAGGGGCCGCTGTTGTGGCCCCTTTTCATTGCAAAGGCTTGACGCCTGCAACGCGACGGATTCGTCGGCGCGTGGAACTTGTCACCCGGACAAGTTCGGGCCTTTGTGCGGGGTGTCGGCTGTCTTAAGCCTTGACTTCAGAGCCGACACGATGAGCGCCAGCGGCGCTCCACCAGCGAAAGCCACGACCATGACCTCTGAGCCCGCGCCGAAATCCGTTGCCTATGTCACCGTCGACGTCTTCACCGACGAGCGCTTTGCCGGCAACCAGTTGGCGGTCATGTCCGACGCCCGCGGCTTGAGCGATCGTCAGATGCAGGCGATCGCGACCGAATTCGGCTATTCCGAAGTCACCTTCGTACTGCCGCCGCGCGACCCTGCGAACACCGCAGAAGTCCGGATCTTCACGCCGACGACCGAGATCCCCTTTGCCGGTCATCCCAATGTCGGCACGGCCTTCGTGCTCGGCCGGCAAAAGGAAATCTTCGGCCGCGCGCCTGGCGAAATCCTGCGTTTCGAGGAAAAGGCCGGCCTCGTCGAGGCCACGTTGCTGAGGGAAGACGGTGTTGTCGTCGGCGCCACCATCGTCGTACCGCGCAGCCTGACCGTCGGCCCGGAATTCGACGCCGACACCATCGCGGCCTGCGCATCGCTCGCGCCCGATGCCGTCAGCAGACGCGTACACGCACCGAGCCGGCTTTCCGTCGGCTTGCCCTTCGCCGTCGCCGAAATCATGGATGTCGCGACGCTGTCGTCCGCCCAACCCAATGTCACCGCCTTCCAGGCGGCCAATGCCCGCTACAAACCCGAGGAAGACAGTTTCAGCCTGTTCCTCTACGCTCGCTCGGTGGAAGCGCCCTGGCAGATCCGGGCGCGCATGTTCGCACCGCTCGACAATGTCAATGAAGACCCGGCAACCGGCAGCGCCTCGGCAGCGCTTTCCGCCTATCTCGTCTCGCTCGTCCCGGAGCAGGATATCGATGTCGAGATCACCATCGAGCAGGGTGTGGAGATGGGGCGTCGCAGCCTCATCGGCGCGCATGTCCGAAAGCAGGGCGGCGTCGTTCGCAAGGTCAGCCTTTCCGGCCCCTGCGTCAGCGCCATGCGCGGCCTGATCGAACTTTAGCGCTTTTCAACGCCTCACGCGCGGTCGCGCTCCGGCAGAAGCTTCAAGATATCGGCAAACATATCCTGCCATTCGGCGTCTTCCATCTCGAGGAAGCCGAACCCCCGCAGCAGGAAGACGCCTTCCGTTGCGAGAAACACCATCCGCGCCCTGCGCCCCTCCTCCGTCGACAGGTCGAGACCGTCGAGGCGGGCGCGATACCAGGCGCGGTTCTTCGCCATATGCTCTTCCCGCTGCAGCAGTGCGGCCATCATGCCGGAAGTGCGGGCATTGTCGGCCGTGTTCATCCGGGCGGTCACCGCCGCATGGGCGCGCATCGCCTTGATCGGATCAGGATCGTCGCCACCCTCCGCCGCTACCGCGGCATCGAACTCGTCGAACCAACGCTGCATCATCGCGTCGATCAGGCCGTCCTTGTTGCCGAAGCAATATTGCACGCCGCCCTTGGTAATCCCGGAAGCCTTGGCGACGGCATCGATCGTCAGCCCGGCCGCGCCGACTGAATTCACCACCGCCTCCGCCGCATCCAGAACCTTGTCCCGATCGATCGTTCTTCGTCGTCCCATCTTGACTTCCTATTTCAAATCCATACGTACGTATTCAAATAAATAATGAACCTGATCTAAACAAGGCCCAGCCTCCATTTCCCAAGTGGGCGGCCACCCGAGGTGTACCATGCTACCGCAAAATCGCTGGCTCATTCTGGCCATCGTATCGAGCGCCCTTTTCCTGATCGTCGTCGACATGACGGTGCTCTATACCGCCCTGCCGCGGCTGACCCATGATCTTGGCGCCACCGCGTCGGAGAAGCTCTGGATCGTCAATGCCTATGCCCTGGTCGTCGCCGGCCTTCTGCCCGGCCTCGGCACGCTTGGCGACCGCCTCGGCCACAAGAAGCCCTTCATCGTCGGTCTTGCCGTCTTCGGCATCGCCTCGCTGATCGCCGCCTATGCGCCGACATCGGCGATCCTAATCGGCGGCCGCGTCCTGCTGGCCGTCGGCGCCGCCCTCATGATGCCGGCGACGCTGTCGATCATCCGGCTCACCTTCACCGACGAACGGGAACGGTCGCTGGCGATCGGCGTCTGGGCAGCGATCGCGTCCGGTGGTGCCGCGATCGGCCCGGTGCTTGGCGGTTTCCTGCTCGAATACTTCTGGTGGGGCTCGGTCTTCCTCATCAACGTGCCGGTCGTCGCGATCGCCCTCCTGCTCGGCCTCGTCGTGCTGCCGAACAACGCCGGCAATCCGAAACACCCCTGGGACGCGATCGGTTCGCTGCAAATCATGGTCGGTCTCATCGGCCTGGCCTATGCCGTCAAGGAAACAAGCAAGCGCGAGCCGTCGCTGGAAGCGGGCCTTGCTGCCGCCGTGATCGGTGCGATCGCGCTCTTTCTCTTCGTGCGTCGCCAGCGCCGCAGTCCGCATCCGCTGATCGATTTCAGCCTCTTCCGCAATGCGGTGTTTTCCTCCGGCGTCGCCGCCGCACTGGTGGCATCCGCCTCCATCGTCGGCATCGAACTGGTGCTGAGCCAGCAGTTGCAGCTGGTCGAGGGCTTTTCGCCGCTCGAGGCCGGCTTCTTCATCCTGCCGATTCCGCTTGCCGCTTTCGTCGCCGGGCCGCTGACCGGTACGCTGCTGCCGCGCCTCGGCGCCGAAGTGGTGCTGCGCTCCGGCCTCATCCTGGCGGCGCTCGGCCTCGGCGGCTATCTGCTTGTCCATGAAACCGGCGCGCTCGCCCAGATCGTCACCCTCGTCGTTCTCGGCCTCGGCATCGGTGCGTCCATGACCGCCGCCTCCAGCGCCATCATGTTCAACGCTCCGCCGGAGCGGGCCGGCATGGCGGCGTCGATCGAGGAAGTTTCGTTCGAGCTCGGCGGCGCGATCGGTATTGCCGTGCTCGGCACCGTCATGTCAGTCGTCTACACCGCCTTCCTCGTCCTGCCGGAGGGGGCTGCGATCCCGGCGATGGCACGCGACAGTCTCGACGAAGCCCTGCTTCTCGCCGAGAAGCTGCCGGCGGATGTGGCGAGCGAACTGGTGACCCGTGCCCGCCTCTCCTTCGAAGGCGCGTTTACCGCGGTCGTGATGGTGGCGACAGCCATGCTGTTCGTGACCGGAGCGGCCATCTGGTGGCTGACCGCCGGGCGGGTCAGCGCCCCTCAGGGATCCCGCCAGGCGGGTCACCACTAGGCAACTGCGAGCCGCCGGATGGCAACGACTGTCCGGCGGTTCAGCGCAATCCGGCCTCGCATTTTGCGATCGCCTCGACCATCGCCTGGAAACGGACATGGTGGCGAACGGAGTCGAGGTCTGAATCCTGCTTGAACCAGAGCAGCTGGTAGCAGGAGCTCTGCGGCAGCAAGGTCTCGAGAAGATCGAGCGCCGCATCGATATCGCCGAGGATGCAATAGACACAGGCCGTGTTGTAACGGGCGACCACGTCATCGGGATCGATCGCCAGCGCCCGCGCTGCCCATTCCCGCGCACGGTCGGCCTCGCCCATATGGGCAAGCGCCAGCGCGCCGCGATGGGCCGGGCCCGAGTTTTCCGGATTGAGCTCCAGCGCTCGCTCCGCCCGGGCAATGCCGATGCGCGCCCACTGCTTGCGTTCGCTGTCGCGGCCGAGCGTGCGATAGGCGCTCATCAGGTGGATCGGTGACAGATAATCGTCTGGCCGGATGTCGGCGGCACGCTTGAAGAACTGGATCGCCATTTCGAACGCGCCCTGCATGAACAGGAAGCGGCCATAATGGAAGTTCGCCTCGTAGAGCCCGGCGTCAAGCGTCAGCGCCTGCTCGAAGGCGGCAACCGCCTCCTCGCATTGGCCGTCCTGGTGAAGCACCAGACCACGGGATGCATGGGCCTCCGCGAGGTCCGGATCGAGCGCCAGCGCCCTGTCGGTGATGGACAGGATGCTTTGCAGCGGAAATTCGTCCTCGTGCCAATCACGCAGCGCCGACTCGCAATCGGCGATGCCGGCATAGGCGCGGGCAAAATCCGGATCGAGTTCCACCGCCTTCATGAACATGCGCCGCGCGAGCAGAAGATAGGAGCGCGTCCAGGCATGCGAAAACTGCCGGCCGCGCAGATAGTAGGTATAGGCCTCCACGCTTGTCGTCGGGTCGCTCTCGATCGCCCGCCTTTCCGCCGGCAACAGCTTGATCTTCAGCTGGTCGACGATCGCATGGGTGATTTCGTCCTGGATTGCGAAGATGTCGGTCAGGTCGCGGTCGTAGCGATCGGCCCAGAGATGCGTGCCGGTCAGCGCATCGATCAACTGGCCGGTGATGCGCACCCGCGCGCCCGCCTTGCGCACGCTGCCTTCGAGGATGTAGCGGACGCCGAGTTCCTGGGCCACCTGCTTCACCTTCACCGATCGCCCCTTGTAGGTGAACACCGTGTTGCGGGCGACGACGTGCAGCTTCGATATCTTCGAAAGATCGGTGATGATGTCTTCGGTGATGCCGTCGGAGAAGTACTCCTGCTCGGGATCGTGGCTCATATTGGTGAAGGGCAGTACGCCGACCGAGAGCCCGTAGCCATCGTCGAGCACCACCGGACACGATCCGTTCGGCGCCGACGCGACCTTGGTCGGTGCACCGAGCGCCACCGAATAGACATGCACGCCGGCAGCGATGTTCTTCAGCGTGTGTTCGCCCTTGTCGATGAAGCCGACATCCAGGCGCGCGCCGACATGATCGCGCACGGAAGCCGAGACGGCGATGCCGGAGGGTTCAGCCAGGCCTTCGAGCCGCGCCGCGACATTGACGCCATCCCCGAAGATGTCGCCATCCTCGACGATGATGTCACCGAGATGCACGCCGATCCTGAGTTCGATGCGTTTGAGCGGCGACACGCTTTCGTTGCGCAGCAGCATGCCGCGCTGAATATCGACGGCGCAGGCGACCGCGTGCACGACGCTTGCAAATTCGACGAGGATGCCATCGCCGGTGAGCTTGACGATGCGTCCCTTGTGACGGGTGATCTTCGGATCGACGAGTTCGCTCTTGTGCTTTTTCATGGCGGCCAGCGTGCCGGTCTCGTCAGCGCCGATCAGGCGACTGTACCCCACGACATCGGCAGCGAGAATGGCAGCAAGCCGGCGTTCCAAGAAACCCTCGAAGTCATCTCCCGAATGAGGCTCGCACTTTAGCGCTTTCTTTCCCATCTGTCCTGCGCCCTTTTCTGGTTGAAACGACAGGTTTCGCAACCAAGGTAGCGGTGAGCCGGAGGCGATGGAGTTCCAAAGGTAACGGGGAGTTGTAGGGGGCGGCCGGATCAGGGACGGATCAACACCGTCACCATCATCATCACGATGGCGAAGACCGCGATCTTCCAGAAATCGCGACGGCGGCGCAGCCCCGGAATGCCGATCGGCCAGAGGAGCTGAATGGCCATGATCAGAAGCAGAAAAAGGGCGATCGCCTTCTGCATGTTGCCCTCGTCTACCGGGAGGCTGCCTCGACCGGTGAAGCGTTCGCAACACCGGCACTCTTCGTCGCACGCAGCACCGCCTCCCCCGAGGACTAGCGATACGTTGCGCCTAGCAAAAAGGGCTAGTGTTTCCGCGGGCGATTTGCAATGACCGGCCGCCGCATGTTGCGTCATTCGTCTCCGATCGAAGGACAAAACCTGCGGCAACGCCAGGCGCTGCAATCACAAACCGGCTGGCAATTCACCAGGCACCGCCCTAACTTGCTGACGGCAGAACGAATTTCGGATGAATGATGAGAAAGAACCTGCTCCCTGTCGCCGCCCTCCTGCTCGGCACGCTGTTTCTCTTTCTGGGCAATGGTCTGCAGGGGCTGCTTCTTCCGGTGCGCGGCACCGCTGAAGGTTATCCCACCACCATCCTCGGCCTGATCGGCACATCCTGGGCTGCCGGCTTCGTGCTCGGCTGCTTCTTTGCGCCCACCGTCGTCAAGCGCATCGGCCACGTGCGCGCCTTCAGCGTCTTTGCATCGCTGATCGCGATCGTCGCGCTGCTCACCGGCATCCTGATCGACCCGACCTGGTGGCTGATCCTCAGGGCCTTGACCGGCTTTTCCACGGCCGGCACCTCGATGATCATCGAAAGCTGGCTGAACGAGCGCGCCACCAACGAGAGCCGCGGCGTCATCTTCTCGCTCTATATCGCCATCACGCTCTTCGGCGTCGTCGGCGGCCAGATGATGATCCCCTTCGGCGATACGTCCACCACCATCTTGTTCATGATCTGCGGCATCCTCTACTGCGTCGCCATGCTGCCGACGCTTATGTCCAAGGCCGCCTCGCCGCAGCCGCTGAAAAAGGTGAGCCTCGACCTGCGCGGCCTCTATCGCAACTCGCCGGTTTCCTTCCTCGGCATCCTGCTCGTCGGCATCGCCAATGGCGCCTTCGGCACGCTCGGCGCCGTCTTCGGCCGCCAGGCGGGACTTTCCGACAGCACCGTGGCGGCCATGATGAGCGTGGCGATCTTTGCCGGCGCCGTCATGCAGTTGCCGGCTGGTCGCCTCTCCGACCGCATCGACCGGCGCTACGTTCTCGCCGCGCTTGCCGGCATCGGCGCGCTTGCCGGGCTCCTCATCTTCCTGATCGAGCCGAGCCAGGTCTGGATCGTGCTGACGCTGATCGCGATCTACGGCGCTGCGGCCAACGCGCTCTACCCGATCGCCGTATCGCACGCCAACGACTTCGCCACAGCCGAAGACTTCGTCAAGGTGTCCGGCGGCCTGCTGCTGCTCTACGGCATCGGCACCATCATCGGCCCGACGATCGGCGGCCCGGTCATGACGGCGGCAGGCCCCTACGGCCTGTTCATGATCACCGCTTGCGCCCATATCCTGATCACGGCCTATGCCATCATCCGCAGCCGGATGCGCGCACCAGTTCCGGTCTCCGACCGCGACGCCTTCTCGCCGGTCAATGCGGGTGCGCCGACGACGCCGGAAAGCCTGCAGCTTTCGCCGCGCGCAGCCCCGTTCGAAGAAGCACACAACGAACCGGACAAGCGTCCGGAATGGGAGGATCAGTCGGATGAGCCTGTTTGACGACGACCGGCCACAGAAGAAGGTGGCCCACGAAATCGGCAGCGATCTCGCGCTGCTGTCCGTCGATGAGCTGACACAGCGCATCGCGCTTCTGACCGAAGAGATTACCCGGCTGGAGGCGGAGCGGACACGCAAATCCGCCAGCCGCTCGGCCGCCGAGAACCTGTTTCGCTGATCCGGCGGCGTAAGGTCGCACCGCAGCAAAACGGAGCGCGTTTAACGCGGCATTAAGCATTATCTGCGATTGTCAGGGCATCCGGAGCTTTCCGGTTTCAGACAATTTCTCCGACTGGCGAATGGGTCTGATTTTTCTCCCTGTTTTACCTTGAGAGCCGCTTTCCGCGGCTCTTTTTTTGTTTTGGCATAGGTTTATCTAAAGAACTGTGGAGATTAACCCTTTCTTAAGAATGCCCTTGCGCGAAATGCGCTATCGGATCATTCTTCAAGCATAGAGACGGGCAAGGATTTATTTCCCATAACCGTCCCCTACCTGACTGTCGTGATGCGTTTGAACCAGGGAAAACAGGTCATGTCCGAGAGAGGATTGAATACGGTCAGTTTCGCAGGACACGCGGCGTCCTCGGCACAATTCAAGACACTCTATTCGGAAGGCATGGGACTGGTCGAAGAAACGGCCACCTATCTTGACGGACCCGGCCGCGCCGCTTCCAAGGTCCTGCCGCGCATGGCATCGGTGCTCTATGCAGCCGAATCCATGCGGCTGACCACCCGCCTGATGCAGATGGCCTCCTGGCTCCTGCTGCAGCGCGCCGTCAACAACGGCGAGATGAGCCGCGACCAGGTGATGTCGGAAAAGAGCAAGGTTCGCCTCGACAGCTTCAACGTCGACAAGTCCGCTCCGGGCTGGGCCGAGCTGCCGGAATCCTTCCGTGACCTGATCGAGCGGTCGCTGCGCCTGCAGAACCGCGTCGCCCTGCTCGACCGCGAAATCTATCGCCCGCACGAAGCGGCCGCGATCGTTCCGGACAACCAGAACGGCGTCAAGGCGCAGATCAAGCTGCTGCAGACGGCCTTCGGAACCAACTGACGCCGCGCAAAAAACAAATCTGAGAAACCAAACCCGCCGCAACTGCAATTGCCGGCGGGTTTTTCTTTGCGACTGGCAGTGGCCACCACCCGCCGTCACCGGCAAACAGCGACCTATCGGACATGATCCTCACCGAAGCCGACTTGGCTCCCTTCCGCGACGCGAACGGGCTTGCACATCTGGAACCGCTTCCCGGGTTCCTCGAGAGCGCTTCGGCGCTACTCAGCCCCGGACGCGTGGTCCTGCCAAGCGAGATGTTAACCCCGACCCACAAAGCCTTCGAGACCGAATGGAACGCGTTCGATTCCAGCAGGCCGCGAGAGACGCTCCAGGCGATCCCCGTCCTTGCCTTCCGACGGCACGTCCCTGTTCTCAACCCAGCCGTGGAATGGCGCGGGCTGGTCCATCAGTGCTCCGGATTCTATTGCCAGCAGATGAGGATGGTCGCGACACGCCTAAGGCCGAGGCCGGCGATCGCTGCGCATTTGAACGCCATCGTCCGAAAACACTATGACGCGGACGCCGGTTTCCTTCATCCCGACAATCTGCGCGCATCGCAGGTCGTGTCTTACGTCGAAACGCTGGCACGCCTGGGCCTCGACTGCGACGTTTCCTGGAGAAACCTCACCGAGGGCGCCTATCCGATCGACGCCACGCAAAAGCATCTCGATCGTCTTACGGAAGAGGCGTTGCCACTTGCGGAAATCGCCGACTGGTCGGATCAGGATCCGCGACATAGCGCCGTCATCCTGCTCCTTGCCTGGAACAGCGACTGAGCGCCGCTGCCCGCAGCGCCGCGCCCGGCGTATCTCCCAAAACCAAGACAGCAAAAAGCCCGGGCCAATGACCCGGGCTTTTTGAAATGCCAAAGAGGCGTCGATTAGAGGCCGAGGCCTTCGAAACGCTTCTTGAACTTGGAAACGCGGCCGCCGCGGTCCATGAGCTGCTGGTTGCCGCCCGTCCAGGCCGGGTGCGACTTGGGGTCGATTTCCAGGTTCATGGTGGCGCCTTCAGAACCCCAGGTCGAGCGGGTTTCGTATTCGGTGCCGTCAGTCATGACTACCTTGATGACGTGGTAATCGGGATGGATGTCTGCCTTCATAACGATCTTCCTAGAGTTCCAGGGTCCAATTGTCGCAAGGCATTGCGACTTCGAGACCGAACACGTAAATGAAGCCGCGTACCGGCTGAACGGCCACGGCTTCCCAATTCGATGCCGTGCCTATACATCAAGGTCTGCGGGATAACAAGTGCCGCACGGAAGACTCATGGGCAATCCCTTTCCTCCGTGTTTGGCGAAAGGGGTCAAGTGTCGTCAAGAGAAAACCAGGCGCCAACGCGCAAATCCATTCGCCCACTCGCCACGCTGCTTCCCTATCTCGCGCGCTATCGTCACCTGGTCGTCGGCGCCAGCATTTCGCTGATCCTTGCCGCCGTAACCACGCTGGCGCTGCCCCTCGCCGTCAGGCGGATGGTCGACAACGGCTTCTCCAGTCCCGATAGCGGCTTCATCAATACCTATTTCGCGATGCTGATGATGCTCGCCATCGTGCTCGCGCTGGCGAGTGCGGCGCGCTACTACTTCGTCATCACGCTCGGCGAACGCATCGTCGCCGACCTGAGGCGCAGCGTTTTCGACCGCGTCACCCGCCTTTCCGCCTCCTTCTTCGACGTCAACCAGTCCGGCGAGATCGTCTCGCGACTGACCGCCGACACGACGCAGGTGAAATCCGCAGTCGGCGCCACCGCATCGGTCGCGCTGCGCAACCTGATCCTGTGTCTCGGCGCCATCGGCATGATGGTCTATACGAGCCCCAAGCTTTCGAGCCTCGTGCTGATCGCGATCCCGATCATCGTCTTCCCGCTCGTCGGCTTTGGCCGCTCCGTGCGCCGCCGCTCGCGCCAGGCGCAAGACACGCTCGCTGCCGCCTCGGCCTATGCCGGCGAGGCGATTGCCGCATCGCGCACAGTCCAGGCCTTCAATGGCGAAGGTCTTGCCAACAGCCACTTCGGAGCCGCCGTCGAGGATGCCTATGGCGCGGCGCGCGCGGCGATCAAGGCGCGCTCGGTGCTCACCGCTTTTGCCATCACCATGGTGTTCGGCAGCGTCGTCGCGGTCCTGTGGTTCGGCGCACACGACGTGCTTTCCGGCAATCTTTCCGCCGGCACGCTCAGCCAGTTCCTGCTGTACTCGGTCTTTGCCGCGGGCAGCCTCGGCTCGCTGTCGGAAGTCTGGGGCGAACTTTCCCAGGCAGCCGGTGCTGCCGAACGGCTGAACGAGCTTCTGACCGAAGTCCCCGAGATCCAGGCGCCGGAAAATCCGGTCGCCATGCCGGTCCCGGCAACCGGCGCCATCGCCTTCGACGACGTCCATTTCGCCTACCCGTCGCGCCCCGACTACAAGAGCCTCAACGGCCTCAGCTTCAACATCGCACCCGGCGAGACCGTTGCGATCGTCGGACCGTCCGGCGCCGGCAAGAGCACTGTCTTCTCCATGCTGCTTCGCTTCTACGACCCCGCCAAGGGCGCGGTGAGCGTGGACGGCGTCGATATCCGCACGGTCGACCCCAAGGATCTGCGTGAACGCATTGCGATCGTGCCGCAGGACGTGACGATCTTCGCCTCGTCCGTGCATGACAACATCGCCTTCGGCATGCCGAATGCCAGCCGCGAGGCGGTGCGTGCCGCCGCCGTCGCCGCGCAGGCGGACGAGTTCATCGGCAGGCTCGACAAGGGCTACGACACCTATGTCGGCGAACGGGGCGTCACGCTTTCCGGCGGCCAGCGCCAACGCATCGCCATTGCCCGCGCCATCCTCAAGAACGCGCCGGTGCTGCTTCTCGACGAAGCAACCTCGGCCCTCGACGCCGAGAGCGAGACGCTGGTCCAGAAGGCGCTCGACAGCCTGCTGCACGAGCGCTCGACCATCATCATCGCCCACCGCCTGGCGACCGTGCTGAAGGCCGATCGCATCCTGGTGCTGGATCATGGCCGCATTGTCGAGGAAGGAACCCACGCCTCCCTCATCCGCCAGGGCGGGCTCTACGCCAAGCTGGCGCGGCTGCAGTTCAACCATGGTGCAGAGGCCCTGTTCGTCAACGCGCAGAGCTGAACTGGCCGCACGGCGCTAAAAGCGTCCTCCGATTTGCCGTAAAGCGGTTGCCGACGGAAGGTCGAGCCCTATTGTTATGGGGCCCGGCCGAGGAGGCCGGCATCGCTTTCTGCAGAATTGATCGGGAGGACTACCGCATGGCATTTTCGCACCTGACCCGGCGTGCCACTCTGGCGCTGGGCCTGATGGCGCTGACGGCGCTGCCCCTTAGCTCGACGGCACTGGCCCAAGGCTTTCCCGAGCGACCGATAACGCTCGTCGTTCCCTTCGCCGCCGGCGGCTCCACCGACGTGGTTGCCCGCATCGTCGCGCAGAAAATGTCGGAGGACCTCGGAGAACAGGTGATCGTCCAGAACGTTGCCGGCGCCGGCGGCAATCTCGGCGCAGACAATGTCGCCCGCGCCGATCCGGATGGTTATACGATCCTGATGGGCACGGTCGCCACCCACGCGCTCAATCCGCTGATCCTGAAGACCAAGCCCTATGATCCCGAGAAGGACTTCGCGCCGATCTCGCTGCTCGTGGTCGTGCCCAACGTGCTCGTCGTCAATCCGGAACTGCCGGCCAAGGACGTTGCGGAACTGCTGGCACTCCTGAAGGCCAAGCCCGACGAGTATAGTTACGCCTCTTCCGGCAACGGCACGCCGCTGCACCTTTCCGGCGAACTTTTCAAGAAGATGGCCGGCGTCAGCATGCAGCACATCCCTTACAAGGGCGCAGGCCCGGCACTGAACGACGTCATCGGCAACCAGGTGCCGATCATGTTCGACAACCTCCCCTCCTCCTCCAGCCACATCAAGGCGGGAACGCTGAGGGCGCTTGCGGTGACCACGGCGGAACGGGCACCGTCCTTCCCGGACGTGCCTACGGTCGCCGAGGCCGGCATTCCGGGCTACGAGACCTACACCTGGAATGCGCTCTTCGCCCCCGCCAACACGCCTCAGCCGGTCGTCGCCCGCCTCAACGAGGCGGCGAACAAGGCGCTGAAGGATCCGGCCGTCGTCGAACGCATGAAGGAATTCAGCGCCACGATCGTCGGCTCGACCCCGGAAGAGCTGCAAGCCCATGTGAAGGCGGAACTGGCGAAGTGGACGCCGGTCGTGCGCGACGCCAACGTGCAGATGGATTGACGAGCAGACCGAGCGGAGCCGTCATCCGTTGCCACCACCCTCTCCCCGCCGGCGGGGAGAAGGGACGTGTGGCGCGCTCCGTGCGCTTGCGTCAAACACACACGGTGTCCCTCGGATTGAACCCGAATACACCACCCCACACTCGAACGTCGCCTCTTCGCGCTTGGCAGGGAGAGGCTAGTGTGAGGGCACTACGGGTACGTGGGACCGAGCCATCACGCCCCGGCAGCACCCCGCCCCGCAGCCCGGCCGGAAAAGATGCAGCCGCCGAGGAAGGTGCCTTCGAGCGCATTGTAGCCATGCATGCCGCCGCCGCCGAAGCCGGCGACTTCGCCGGCAGCGTAGAGACCGGGCACCGGCTCGCCCGATTGCTCCAGCACCTGGCCTGACAGGTTGGTTTTGAGCCCGCCGAGCGTCTTGCGCGTCAGGATATGCAGGCGGACGGCAATCAGCGGTCCGGCCTTGGGATCGAGCAGTCGATGCGGCTTGGCGGTGCGCAGCAGCCGGTCGCCGCGATAGGCGCGGGCGCCGCGGATCGCGGTCACCTGCGCGTCCTTGGAGAACGGATTGTTGATTTCCCGGTCGCGCGCCTCGATCTGCTGCCGCATGTGTTCCATCGACAGCCGGTTCTCGCCGGTCAGTGCATTCATCGCCGGCACCAGGTCTTCGAGCCGGTCGCGCACGATGAAGTCTTCGCCCCTGTCCATGAACGCCTGGACCGGCCCCGGCGGGTTCTTGCCGAGCCGCTTTAACAGAAGGGCGATGCTCTTGCCGGTGAGATCGGGATTCTGCTCCGAACCGGACAGCGCAAATTCCTTCTTGATGATCGCCCGCGTCAGCACGAACCAGCTGTAGTCATGGCCGCTGTCGCGGATCGCCTTCAACGTGCCGAGCGTATCGAAGCCAGGCATGGCCGGTGCGGGAAAGCGGTTGCCGTCGGCGTCGCACCAGAAGGACGAAGGCCCCGGCAGGATGCGGATGCCATGGTCCGGCCAGATCGGATCGAAGTTCTTCAACCCCTCGGTATAGTGCCACATGCGATCCGCATTGATGACCGCGCCGCGCGCCTGGCTGGCGATCTCGAGCATGCGACCGTCGACATGATGGGGTACGCCCGCGACCATTGTCGCCGGCGGCTGGCCGAGCCGCTTGCGCGGCCAGTTGCGGCGGACCAGATCATGGTTTCCGCCGATACCCCCTGACGTGATGACGACCGCGCCCGCCGAAATCTCGAAATCGCCGACGATCTCGCGCGAGCTGCGTTCGCCGCGCCCGACCGGATCGTCCTTGAGCAGCGCACCGCGCGCACCCGTCACGCGGCCGTCGGTGGTCACGAGTTCATCGACCCGGTGGCGGAAACGGAAGCGCACGAGACCGCGGCTTTCCGCTTCCCGCGTCAGCCGGATGAACGGTTCGAGCACCGCCGGGCCGGTGCCCCAAGTGACGTGAAAGCGCGGCACCGAATTGCCGTGCCCATGGGCAAGGCCACCGCCGCGCTCCGCCCAGCCGACAACAGGAAACCAGCGCATACCGAGCGAGTGCAGCCAGGAGCGCTTCTCACCCGCGGCAAAATCGAGATAGGCTTCCGCCCAGAGCCGCGGCCAGTGATCCTCAGGACGGTCGAACTGCGACGAGCCCGCCCAGTCCTGCCGGGCAAGCTCGCGGGTGTCGCGGATACCCATGCGGCGCTGTTCGGGGCTATCGACGAAAAACAGACCGCCCAGCGACCAAAAGGCCTGTCCGCCGAGGTTCTGCTCCCCCTCCTGGTCGAGCACGATGACCCTACGCCCAAGTGCTGCCGCCTCCGCTGCGGCGACAAGCCCGGCAAGCCCCGCGCCGATAACCAATACATCGCAATCCATGAAATGCTCTCCCCCTCGCATCCCATCCGGCACCCCACGCCCTGACACGCAAAAGTTGCCGCAGCCATCGGAATGGCTGCAGAACCTGTTACGCGTACGTCAAGGTCAATTCAAGGACCGGACTTGCGTCACCGGCGATGGGACGCTCACGGGGCCGAAAGCTTACTTCTCGGTCAGCTTGAGCTCGATGCGGCGGTTCTGCGCCCGCGCTTCCGGGCTTTCGCCCGGCGCGATCGGCTGGTACTCGCCAAAGCCTGCAGCAACCAACCGGTCCGCCGGTACGCCCTTCGAGATCAGGAACTTGACCACCGAGGTCGCGCGCGCCGACGAGAGCTCCCAGTTGTCGGCAAAACGCCCGGCGCCGGAAAGCTGCACATTGTCGGTGTGGCCATCGACACGCAGCACCCAGTTAATCTCGGCGGGGATTTCCTTGGCGAGATCGAGCAGTGCGGTGGCGAGCTTGGCCATTTCCGCCTGCCCCGCCGGATTGAGGTCGTTGCCGCCGGACGGGAACAGCACCTCCGACTGGAAGACGAAGCGGTCGCCGACGATGCGGATGTTTTCGCGGTCGGAGAGAATTTCCCGAAGGCGTCCGAAGAAGTCCGAACGGTAGCGATTGAGTTCCTGCACCCGCTGGGCCAGCGCCACGTTGAGGCGTCGGCCGAGATCGGCGATCTTGGTCTGCGACTGCTGGTCCTTGGCTTCCGATGCCTGAAGCGCCACCTCGATGGCGGCAATCTGGCTGCGGAGCGCCGCGATCTGCTGGTTCAGGAGTTCGATCTGGCTCATCGCCCGCGCGCTGACTTCGCGCTCGGTCTCAAGCTCAGAGCCGAGACGGCCGATCTTCTGGTTGGCGGCGTCCGAGCTGCCAGCGCCCTGGTCGAGCAGGGCCTGAAGCCGCGAGCGTTCGCCCTCGGAGGTGGCAAGTGACGCCTGCAGATTGGCAAGGGAATCCTCGAGATCCTGCTTGCCGCTCTTTTCGAGCGCCAGAAGCTGGGTCAGCTCGTTGATCTGGCTGTTCAGCCGCGTGAGTACCTCGTCCTTGCCGCTGATCTCACGGCTGAGCAGAAACTGTGCGAGGACGAAGACGGTCAGCAGGAACATGATCGACAGCAGCAGCGTCGACAGCGCATCGACGAAGCCCGGCCAATAGTCGATCGTGCGCTGAGAGCGGCCTTTTCGCGCGAGCGCCATGGATCATTCCCCTCCGGTCTCTTCCACGCGCGCCTTCGCCGGCACGGCCGGCTTGTCATGCGCAGACGAGCGGTCGGAGATGCCGACGCGCGAAGCCAGCTTGTCGAGCGTCTTGCGCATCGCCTTGGCTTCGTCCTGCTGGGCTTCGATCCAGTCCCGCAGCATCTGCTGCTCGCCGCGCATGTTCTTGACCAGCCCCTGAATGCCTTCGGCGAGGCTTGCCATGGCGGCGGTCGTGCGCTGGTTCGCGCCGCCCTCATGGTTGAGGCGGACGAGCTGGTCGGTGAGCCTCTTCAGCTCCTCGACCGGCGCGCCGGCGGGCAGGTCGAGCGCCGGCGAAAGCTCCGAGCCGACATCGGTCACGGAGGAGAGCCAGTTTTCAAGCTCGGTGTAGAAACGGTTCTGGGCCCGCCCGGCCTGCAGATCGAGAAAGCCGAGGATCAGCGAACCGGAAAGGCCGAAAAGCGATGTCGAAAACGCCGTACCCATGCCGGTCAGCGGCGCCGACAGGCCAGTCTTCAGCGCTGAGAGAATGTCTTCCGTCGTGCCCGATCCGGCATCCAGGGACTGGATGACCGTGTTGATCGAGCCGATCGTTCCAAGCAGGCCCCAGAAGGTGCCGAGCAGGCCGAGAAACACCAGAAGCCCGGTCAGGTAACGCGAAATGTCGCGCGATTCGTCGAGGCGGGTGGCGATGGAATCGAGGATCGACCGCAGCGCCGTGGTCGAGATTGCCGTCTGGCGACCGCCGATCAGGGCTCGCATCGGCGCGAGCAGCACAGGATCGCGCCCGACCTTGTCGGCGCTACCGGCGGCACGAAACGAATTGAACCAGCGCACTTCGGGACGCAAGCCCAGCACGTGGTTGAAGACGAGCAGGATACCGATCAGCAGGACGCCGAGGATCAGGCCGTTGAGGCCCGGATTGGCGAGAAAGGCATTCTGCGCCTGGCGGAAGAGGATCGCACCCACGAAGCCGACGATGATCAGAAAGACCACCATCGTCCAGAAATAGTGCATGGGGCTCGAGAGCTTATGCGGGTTGTAGCCGTCTTCCATGCCTTCCCGACCGTTCCATCCGGACAGATGCAGTTTCGTCATGGGTATGAGTATCTCCGCTTCACTTGACGGAACGGCGCCGCGCCGGCCCGGAGCCTATCGCATAATTCCTGAAACCGAAATCGATTCAAGGGCCAATTTGTGCATGCAGCCGCGATCACGTCGCGGCCCGCAGGTCGCCAGTTAGGCACGGGCCTGTGGCGGTGTCGTGTTGCTCCGCCGAGCTTCGCACCAAAAACAAAGCCCCCGATGCGGGCTGCGCGTCGGAGGCTTTGAAACGAAAGGGATGGCGACTTACTTCGTCGGCACCGGGCGGTGAACGACTTCCGTCAGCGCCTTGACGATGTATTCGTTGCCGCAGATGACCGAACCGTCATCGACCGGGCGGGCGCCGCCGTTGATATCGTGCGTCCAGCCACCGGCTTCGCGAATGAGAAGCACGCCGGCGGCGATATCCCAGGCGGCAAGGTCACGCTCCCAGTAGCCGTCGAAACGGCCGGCAGCGACATAGGCAAGATCGAGTGCGGCCGAGCCCATGCGGCGGATGCCGGCGACTTCGCCCATCACGTGGCGCAGCTCGATCAGGTACTTGCCGTGGTTGCCGCGGCCCAGATGCGGCGTGCCGGTGGCGATCACGGCATCGGAAAGATGCTTGCGTGCAGCGACGCGCAGACGGCGGTCGTTGAGGAAGGCGCCACCGCCGCGCTCGGCCGTGTAGAGTTCATCGGTCGCCGGATTGAAGACGACGGCGCCGACGATCTCGCCCTGGCGCTCCAGTGCGATCGAAACGGCGAAATGCGGAATGCCGTGCAGGAAGTTGGTGGTGCCGTCGAGCGGATCGACGATCCAGCGATGCGCACCATCGGTGCCAATGATCTCCTCGCCTTCCTCGCCGAGGAAGCCATAGGTCGGACGAGCCTTCAGGAGTTCTTCGCGGATGAGCTTTTCGGCCTTGCGGTCGGCCTGCGAAACATAGTCGCCCGGTCCCTTGAGCGAGACCTGCAGGTTCTGGACTTCGCCGAAATCGCGGGACAACGACTTGCCCGCCTTGAAGGCGGCCTGAACCATGACATTGAGAAGTGCTGAACGGGCCATCTGGCGATCCCTTGAAAACGAAGGCCGATCGAACGCGTTCGATCGGACGTTGAACCTGCTTGACGAAACATAGGCGCATTGCCGGCCCCAAGGGCAAGCTGCAAACCGTGTTCCGTCGTCAAAAAACCGAGTGAAGTCTCACTCCGCTCGCGCATTGCAGCCACTGTCGTGGCGCCACGAGCAAAACCGCGGCTTCAGAACCACAAAAGCCCCGCGAGTTCAAGCGAAATAGCATGTTTGCCGGCCGGCGGCGACGGGATTCCGCCTCGCTCAGCTCCGGCGATACTTGTTCGCCGCGCTCAGCGCCTGCTTCTGCTGCTCTTCGTTCAGGCCGAGGTAGAAGTCCTCGAGCGCATCGTCCTTGAGGCCGGCGCGGCGTGACAGCACATACCATTTGGCCGCCTCGACCGGGTTGGGCCGCGTGCCGATGGCATTGACATAGAGATGCGAGAGCCGGTTCTGCGCCACCACGTTGCCGCCCTCGGCCGCCCGGCGCATCCAGCCGAAGCCGTCCTCCAGGTTCCGATCGCCGGCAATGCCTTCGATCATCCAGATGGCGATGTCCAGCTGGGCGGTATCGAAGCCCGCCCGCGCCGCACGGATCAGCCATTCGCGGGCACGCGCCCGCTTGCTTTCCTCGATGCCGTCGACATTGACCAGGATTTGCGACAACGCATATTGCGCGTCCGCAATGCCCTGCTCGGCCGACTTCTCGTAATAGGGCATCGCCAGTTTCAATCCCTTCGGTCCGGGATTGTCGGCAACGAGCGTTTGCCCATAGTTGAACTGCGCCGAGCCGTTGCCGAGATCGGCCGACTTCTTCATCAGATCGTCGGACTTCTTCCGGTCACGCTTGGCGTAGCGCCCCTCCATCAGGATCAGGGCATATTTGAACATCGCCGCCGGATCGCCTTTTTCCGCCGCCTGGCCATACCAGAAGGCAGCCTGCTGCGGGTTGCGCACGACGCCAAGCCCCTGCTGCAGGATTTCGGCAATCAGCGTCTGCGCCGCCGGATCGCCGAGCTGCGCCCGTGGGAGCGCCAGATCCATCGCGGTCAGGTAATAGCCGCGCTGGAACGCGCCATAGGCCTCGTCGACCTTGCCGGCGAAGGGTTTTTCGGCCGGTAGCGCCGGCAATTCCGCACCCATGCGATCGAAAACGCCCACGCCTCCAGACGGCGCCGTGCCGTCTCCCGGCTTCTTTCCCGGGGCCGCGTTCGACTTGTCGCCAGTCTCTGCCCCTTCGGGCATCGCCGCGCCGTTGAAGGGCGTGATGCGGCCGCGTTTTTCGACGCCGGCATCGCCGCCGTCGCTCGGCTGCTCCTGCGCATGTGCCGGCAGCGCCAGCGCAACGGCCAGGGCGACAAGGGAAAGACCCCTACTCAATCTGGAAGACGGACGGTTCAACATCGAAACGTCTTAATCTTCAAACCGTGGCGCTTTTTCGTCAAGCAACGCGTTGACCGCGGCAACGACGGAAGGGGCCTGTCCCGGCTCACCGAAGACGGCCAGACGAAGCGCCACGAACTCGGCGCCGGTCTCCGCCACGGCAAGCGCCGATTGCGGATCGGTGCCGCCCATGACGATGCACGGGATCTCGATCATCGACGCCCACCATTCGGCAAGCGCCAGGTTCTTCGAATGCGCCTCCGGCTTGATGTCGCCATCGGTCTTGCCGAAGAACACGTAGTCCGGGCGCACTTCGCCGATCTCCAGCGCATGGTGGCGGTCGGCCGCGTTGCCGCCGCCGACGATCAGCTTCGGCGTATGCTTCTCGACCGCCTCGCCGAGCACTTCGGCATTGCCGGCGACATGCAGGCCATCCGCCTTGGCGCGACCGGCAACGCGCGAGTCGCCCGCGATCAGCGCTGCGGCGCCCGCCTCCTGGATGACCGGCACCAGGCGCTCGGCATGCTTCTGGAACTCGGCATCGTCGAGCCCGTATTGCGGCACGATCACCGAGGCGACGTCGCCACCCTTGAGCGCGTCGGCGAGCACCTTGGCACGTTCCGCCGCATCGGGCATGTCGGGCGCGATCAGCACCAGGCGGCAGCGTTCTGTTGTCATGCTCAGATATCCATTTCCGGCTGTGCCGCGTAAGCCGCGAAACCAGCGCTCGATTTCATTTCCGAAAACCGATAGACGGAGACTGCAAAAGGATCAACAGCCACCCATGCTTCCGGATCTCGACTTCTACCTTATCGCCATCCCGGCCGTTCTGCTTGTCGGCCTCAGCAAAGGCGGCATGGGAGAAGCGCTTTCGCTCATGGGCGTGCCGATCCTGTCGATGGCGGTGTCGCCCGTCCAGGCCGCGGCCCTGCTCCTGCCGATCCTGATCGCGATGGACCTTGTATCGCTCTGGATGTGGCGCAAGCATGGCGACCGCAAGACGCTTTTCATGCTTTTGCCCGGCGCCATTGCCGGCATCCTCATCGGCTGGGCGACCTCCGCCTATGTCTCGCGTGACCTGCTCCGCCTGATCATCGGCCTGATCACCGTGCTCTTCGTGCTTCGCTACGTCTACAACATCTGGCGCATGCGCCTCGGCATCACCATCGCGCCGAAGACGCAGCGGGCCGGGCCGGCAGCGCTTTGGGGCTCGTTCGCCGGCTATGGCAGCTTTGTTGCGCATGCCGGCGGCCCGCCCTTCCAGATCTATGCGCTGCCGCTGCAGCTCGATCCGCGCGAATATACCGGCACGATCGTGCGCTTCTTCGCGATCCTCAACGCAGTCAAGCTCATTCCCTATTTCGCGCTCGGGCAACTGGATCTCAGCAACCTGAAAATCTCGGCGACGCTCTTTCCGCTGGCGATCGTCGCGACCGTGTGCGGCGCCTTTATCGTTCGCCGCATGAAGCCGCAGATCTTCTATCCCTTCATGTATAGCATGGCCTTCATCGCGGGCTCGAAGCTGCTCTGGGACGGTATCGTCGGCCTCGCCGCGGCCGGCTGAGCCACCACCCAAGTATTACGGAAATATTGCAAAGCAAAATTAGCGCTTCGCACCGCACAAATTTCTTGCTGCTTTGCAAAAATTCGCCTAACGTCCGCCCATGACGATCGCGGACCCTTTCGATGCCATTGCGGACCCGAACCGGCGCCACCTGCTGGAGGAGTTGCGGCGCGCGCCGAAAACCGTGAACGAACTGGCAGAAGGCTTGCCGATCAGCCGCCCGGCCGTATCGCAGCACCTGAAGGCCTTGCTGGACTGCAATCTGGTCTCGGTATCGGCGAGCGGCACCCGGCGGATCTATGCGATCAACCGGCCGGGTTTCGACCGCCTCAATCTCTGGCTCGACCAGTTCTGGTCCTGAGCGCGGCAGGCGCCGTCAGCCTGGGCGGCACGCCCTGAAAAGAAACAGACCGGGCGTCAAGCCCGGTCCAGCATTTCGTATCTTCCATCGTGGGGATTGGTTCTAAACCTTGTTGCGCCTACTCAGAGGGGAGATGGCGCTTCCCGATAGTCCTGGGAAATACCGTTGATAATCAGTGAGTCGAGGAGCGAAGCCTTTCGATTTCGTCCTTGATGCGCAGCTTCCTCCGCTTGATGTCAGTGATCAGCTCGTCTTCCACAGATGGCTGATTCAGTGCCGTATGAAGCTCCTGTTCCAGGGCGCCATGTTTTTTCTCAAGCGTTGCAAGATGAGCCTCAACAGTCATTTGGCAGTCCCTTCCTTTTGCTTGCATCCGGCACGCAAATGCCGGATGTTCCATGGTTGTAACCTTACTACTGTGCCATGCCATTTTTCATTTGTCGAAGGCGAAATGATGACGACGGATAACTTCCCGTTACCGCCCAAGATGTGATAGAGCGGCGCATGAAATTCCGGTTCGAGGAGGACTTCGCAACCGGGCTGATGGGGATCGCTTTGCATGCCGGACCAGGACCAGGCCGAACTCAGACTGACTGCCGCGCGGCTGAGGCAGGAACATGAAGACTACGATGCTGCCATCAACGCCATGATTTCGACCGGCTGCGACGCGCTGCGGATCCAGCGCATGAAGAAGAAGAAGCTGGCGATCAAGGACAAGATCAGCAAGATCGAAGACCAGATCATTCCCGATATCATTGCCTGAACGCGGAACAGGACAGACGTGATCGACACCACGACCCCACCCGTCGCCATCATCATGGGAAGCCAGTCGGACTGGGAGACGATGAAGAACGCCGCCGATACGCTCGACGCGCTCGACATCCCCTATGAGGCGCGCATCGTTTCGGCCCATCGCACGCCCGATCGGCTGGTCAACTTCGCCAAGGGCGCCCGCGACGAGGGCTTCAAGGTGATCATCGCCGGCGCCGGAGGTGCAGCGCATCTACCCGGCATGTGCGCCTCGATGACGCCGCTGCCGGTCTTTGGCGTCCCGGTCCAGTCAAAGGCGCTCTCCGGCCAGGACAGTCTGCTGTCGATCGTCCAGATGCCGGCTGGCATCCCGGTCGGCACGCTCGCGATCGGCCGTGCCGGCGCCGTCAATGCAGCACTCCTTGCCGCAGCCGTCCTTGCGCTTGGCGACGAGGACCTCGCAGACCGGCTCGACGACTGGCGTGAACAGCAGACCATTGCCGTTGCCGAGTATCCGGTGGACGAGGCATGACCACCATCGGCATTATCGGCGGCGGCCAGCTTGGCCGCATGCTGGCGATGGCAGCCGCCCGACTGAACTTCCGCACCGTCATCCTCGAGCCGCAGGTCGACTGTCCCGCTGCCCAGGTCGCAAACGACCAGATCGTCGCGGCCTATGACGACGAAGCCGCGCTCGGCGAGCTTGCCGAAGTCAGCGACATCATCACCTACGAATTCGAGAACGTGCCGGTCGGGGCCGCCGAGCGGCTTGCCGCGAAACGTCCCGTCTTCCCGCCGCCGAAGGCGCTGGAAGTCGCCCAGGACCGCCTCACCGAAAAGCAGTTCATCAACGGCTGCGGCATTGCCACGGCACGCTTCCATGCCGTCGACAGCCAGGCCGACCTCGAAGCGGCGCTTGCCGATTTCGGCGGAACCGGCGTCCTGAAAACCCGCCGCCTCGGCTATGACGGCAAGGGACAGCGCGTCTTCCGCTCGACGGCAGACAGCCCGGCCGGCGCTTTTGCGGCACTCGGCGGCGTACCGCTGATCCTCGAAAGCTTCGTGCCCTTCGAGCGCGAAATCTCGATCATCGCCGCCCGCGCGCCCGATGGCGCCGTTGCCTGTTTCGATCCGGCGGAAAACGTACACCGCAACGGCATCCTCCATACCTCGACGGTCCCGGCGGAGATCGGCGCTGCGACGGGCGAAGCGGCACGGGTTGCCGCCAAGGCCATCCTCGATGCGCTCGGCTATGTCGGCGTCATCGGTGTCGAGTTCTTCGTGCTCGCCGACGGCAGCCTGATCGTCAACGAGATGGCGCCACGCGTGCACAATTCCGGTCACTGGACGGAAGCCGCCTGCGTCGTCTCGCAGTTCGAGCAGCATATCCGTGCCGTAGCCGGACTGCCGCTCGGCAATCCGCGTCGCCATTCGGACTGCGTCATGCAGAACCTGATCGGCGATGACCTCGACGCGGTCCCCGCATGGCTTGCCGAGGATGACGTGCTGGTGCACCTCTATGGCAAGACAGAGGCCCGCACTGGGCGCAAAATGGGCCACGTCACGCGGCTCGTCCGCGGCTGAGAGCCATAGAAATGCGGGGCAAGACGCCAAAATGGGGCGTCTTGTGGTTGACACACCAGGGGTGACACGGTATTTGCCATCCCACCTTAAAGGAGCGCGCTCACGGGCGCGCTTTTGATTGTTAGAGATACCGGGCGAATTTTCATTCCCCGAAACCTGCGGATCAGGAAAATGAAGATCAAGAATTCGCTCAAGTCGCTCAAGACCCGCCACCGCGAAAACCGTCTGGTTCGTCGCAAGGGCCGCATCTACATCATCAACAAGTCCAACCCGCGCTTCAAGGCTCGTCAGGGCTGAGACCCGTCAGGGGACTTGGGAACAGCGCTCAGGCGATGTCCCAGAATTGATTTTGAAGTTATTCCGTGGCGAGCTAACATGCTCGCCATGCGAGTTTTTAGACCCTTGATTCTGGCGTGTTCCGCCCTGCTCGCCACCTCCACGGGAGCTGGCAACCTCTCCTTCGCGGCGGAAGCCTCGACGCAAACGGAAGCAACCAGCCTCACCACCCCGAAGCAACGCCTCGACACCCTGTTCGCCGACCTGAAAAAGGAACGTGACCCTGACAAGGCGCGCGAGCTTTCCAACCAGATCCGCATGGAGTGGCAGGATTCCGGCAGCGCCACGGTCAACCTGCTGATGCAATGGGCCGACAAGGCGATCTCCGACAACAAGCAGCCGGCCGCTCTCGATATCCTCGACCAGGTTATCGCCCTTGCGCCCAACTATGTCGAAGGTTGGAACCGCCGCGCGACCTTGCACTATACGATGGGCAACTACCGGAAATCGATGGCAGACATCAACCGCGTGCTGTCGATCGAGCCCCGCCACTTCGGCGCGCTTGCCGGCATGGCGGCAATCCTCGGCGCCTCCGGCAAGGATGAGCTTGCCATGCGTGCCTGGGAACAGTTCCTGGACATTTATCCCGCCGATCGCAAGGCGCAGGAACAACTGGGCGAACTTGCCGAAAAGCTCGCCGGCAGCAAGACCTGACACGCGCGATCCGGTCGATTGCCTAGCCCGTCAACGCCCCTCCCCTCCGACAGAACGTCGCTTCTGAAGATCGCGACAGCGGCGCGCCGTTTCGTCGAACCCGTCTGGGAGGAATGGCATCGCCATGCCGGAGCCGACCGCCCAGCGATCGCCGCCCAAGGCACCTGCGGTCGCACGAGCCTCTTCCTGCAGCGCGTCTTGAACACTCAAGGCTTCGGCGCCGAATGGGTCTGCGGTACGCCGCGCAGCGGGCCGTTGGGGCCTGAAAACGAACCGTTCGGCTTCCGCTGGGGGAAGACCTGGCAAAGCCATGCCTGGGTCGAATGCGGGAATTTCATCGTCGACATCACAGCCGATCAATTCGGCGCGCCTCCGGTGCTCGTTGTCGACCGCATGGACAACCGCTACAACAAAGACAACCGGGATGCGGCGCTGCCAGAGTTTGTGCTGGCCCGCAAGCGCGCTGTGGACGACATCTGGCCGCGATGGCAAAGGATAAACCTCGGCGGTCCCAAGGGTTCGGCACGCCTTGAAAGACGGGCGCCGGAAGACAAATAGAAATGATGTTCCCAGTCACGCTCCTGTTCCTTGCACTGATACTCGCCGGCGTCGCCTACAGCCTCTGGAACGCGCGTGGCTTCGCCCGGCGCTTTCCCAATGTCGGCGAACTGATCGATATCGGCGGCTACCGCATGAACAGCGTGCACCTGCCGGCCGGCGGGCAGGCCGACCTCCTGCCGGTCGTCTTCATTCATGGCGCGAGCGGCAACCTGCTCGACCAACTGCATGCTTTCGCCACCGCGCTTGACGGTCGCGCCGAGATGCTGTTCGTCGATCGTCCGGGCCATGGCTATTCCGAGCGCGGCGGGCCGGAAAACGACCTGCCGGGTGGCCAGGCGGATGCGATCGCAAGGCTGATGGACAAGCGCGGCGTCGGTCGCGCGGTGATCGTCGGCCACTCCTTCGGCGGCGCGATTGCGGCGAGCTTCGCGCTCAATCATCCAGACAAGACCGCCGGCCTCCTCCTGCTGGCGCCGGCCACCCACCCCTGGCCCGGCGGCATCGACTGGTACTACCGCCTGACGGCCCTGCCCTTCGTCGGCTGGCTCTTTGCCCATACGCTGGTAACGCCACTGGGACAGCGACGCATCGAGGGCGGCACGCACTCGATCTTTTCGCCCAACCCGCGGCCGGCCGACTACATCGACAAGACCGGCCCGCATCTGGTGCTACGTCCCTCGACCTTCCTCAGCAACGCCCGCGATATCGCCAATCTGCACGGCTATCTGACTGCTACCGCGCCCCGCTACCGAGACATCGCCGCACCGACCGTGATCATCACCGGCGACAGCGACGGCATCGTTCTGGCCGATATCCACTCGCGCGGGCTGGCGCGCGATATTCCCGGCGCCGAACTGCACTGGATCGGCAATCTCGGCCACAAGCCCGACTATGTGGTCACCGACGTCGTCGTTGCCGCGGTCGAGAAACTGGCCGGCAAGCCCGGCGATCTCGAAGCGGCAGTCAAGCGCGCCGAAGAAAGGCTCGCCGCCGCCAAGTCGCCCTGATCGCTGACCCAACGCCCCTGCCGTCCGCGCGACCGAGCAGCCCGTTCCGGCCCGCACCGTCACGCAACGGCTCATATCCATAGACGGTAATGCCGGGGTCGTGGCACCGTGTGAGGGAGCATTCGGCTCTGCTAACGGGAGGGATCGGACATGAAAAGAGTGCTTTCAGCCGCGGCCTTGACGGCAATGATGATCAGCGGCGGCGCAGGCCCCGCATTCCCTGAGGATGCCGGTGCCGACAAGGCGATGCCGGCCCTGATGGAAGAACTGGCAAAGTACCAGGCGGGCGAAAAGACGACCGCCAAGAACCTCGAGATCTTCGATACCCTCGACTTCGACGTCTACACCAACCAGAAATGGGACCGGCTGCACGAAAGCCATGCCAAGGACATTCTCGTGCACTACCCCGACGGTCACACGTCCAAGGGCATCGAAGCGCACATCGAAGAGCTGAAGCCGACGTTCGTTTTTGCCCCCGATACGCGGATCAAGCAGCATCCGGTGCGCTTCGGCTCCGGAGAATGGACCGGCGTCATTGGCGTAATGGAAGGCACCTTCACCAAACCTATGCCGATCGGCGGAGGCAAGGCGATCGAGCCGACAGGCAAAGCCTTCAAGATCCAGATGGCGACGCTCGGTCATTGGACCAAGGAGGGCGTCATGGACGAAGAATACCTCTTCTGGGACAACCAGGGCTTCATGAAACAGATCGGTCTTGCCCAATAAGGCAGAAACCCCAGGAGCGGATCATCGCGCCTGGGGTCTCGTTGCAGTCCGAAAAAGATGCGGGCGTCAGACGCCGCTCATGCCGTCCGAGCCGATATAGGCGATGCGCAGCATGTTGGTCGCGCCGGGGGTGCCGAGCGGCACGCCGGCCGAGATGATGATACGTTCGCCCGGCTTGCCGAAGCCTTCCGAGGCTACGATGCGGCAGGCGCGGTTGACCATGTCGTCGAGGTCGGTCGCATCCTCGGTGACCACGCAGTGCAGGCCCCAGACGACCGAAAGGCGGCGCGCGGTCTGCACGATCGGCGACAGCGCGATGATCGGCACCTGCGGCCGCTCGCGGGCGGCGCGCAGACCCGTCGTGCCCGACGAGGTGTAGCAGACGATGGCAGAGAGCCGCAGCGTCTCAGCGATCTGGTGGGCAGCGAGCGAAATCGCGTCGGCACCGGTGGCTTCCGGCGGCGTGCGCTGCGCGTAGATGATGCTGGAATAATGCGGGTCGCGCTCGACGTTGCTGGCGATCGACGCCATGGTCGAAACGGCTTCCACTGGATATTCGCCCGAGGCCGATTCTGCCGAAAGCATGACAGCATCAGCACCTTCGAACACGGCCGTCGCGACGTCGGAGACTTCGGCGCGGGTCGGGACCGGAGCCGAGATCATCGATTCCAGCATCTGGGTGGCAACCACCACCGGCTTGCCGGCGCGGCGACAAGCGCGCGTCAGCTGCTTCTGCAGGCCGGGCACGGATTCCAGCGGCATCTCGACGCCGAGGTCGCCGCGGGCGACCATCAGCGCGTCCGAGAGCTCGATGATCTCGTCGATGCGGTCGAGCGCCTGCGGCTTTTCGATCTTCGACATCAGGCCAACGCGGCCGCGGGCGATCTTGCGAACTTCGGCCAGGTCTTCTGGACGCTGCACGAAGGAGAGCGCCACCCAGTCGAATTCACCGGTCGCCAGAACTGCGTCGAGGTCGGCGCGGTCCTTGTCGGTCAGCACGCCGACGGCGAGCAGCGTATCAGGCAGGCTGACGCCCTTGCGGTCGGAAATCCTGGTGCCGGCGACAACGGTCGTGACGATGCTCTTGCCGTCGGTCTTCTCGGCCTTCAGGTGCAGCTTGCCGTCGTCGATCAGCAGGCGGTGGCCAGGCTTGACCGCTTCGAGGATCTCCGGATGGGGCAGATAGACGCGGGTGTTGTCGCCAGGCTCGTCCTTGTTGTCGAGCGTGAAGGTCTGGCCGACCTTGAGATCGACCTTGCCTTCAGCGAACTTGCCGACGCGCAGCTTCGGTCCCTGCAGGTCGCCGAGGATGCCGATCGGCCGGCCGCAGCGCGCTTCGACCGCGCGGATGCGCTGCACCAGCGTGCGCATCACGTCGTGGCTCGCATGGCTCATGTTGATGCGGAACAGATCGGCCCCGGCCTCGTGCAGCTTCTGGATCATCTGCTCGTCCGAAGACGCCGGTCCGAGCGTTGCGAGGATTTTGACTTTTCTGTTCCGCTTCATCAATTCTGGCTTTCCTGCGTGCCGGACGGATCCGAAAGCTGAACCATCCAGCTTCCCTGCCGCCCCGTGTCGTACTCTTTGAATCCCATGCGCTGGAAGCCGCGGGCGAAGCAGTCCTGCACGCCCGTGATTTTGAATTCGTTCTCGGCGACGCACATGTTGACGTCACCGGTCCAGCGACCGCCACGGGCCGCATCTTCCGCGTAAAGATAATAATAACGTGACTGAAGCTCGCCCTCGATCAGGGTTGCGCAGGTGTTGGCAGGCACCTGCCACCAGCCTTCCGTCATCCAGCCGTCCTTGGCCCGGTAGCCGATGGCTACGCCGACCAGTGTCTGGGTGCCGTTGCACACGCGAAAGTCGGCGCGTGCGTCGCTGGCGAAAAGAAATGAGCTTGATGTTGCCAGGAGAAACAGGAGCATGCCTCCCAGTGTCGTCAGCCCCGGCTTCGCTTTGGAAAAAGGATATCTGGACACGGTTTCCGATGGAACTCCGTTTTGATTTGCGTGGCACTTTCTTGCGACGGGTAGCCCCGAAAGTCAACGCAACTCTAATCGATTACAATCGGTAAATTGCTTTCGGATTTCGTTAAACAGTTGCGTTTTTCTTGCGATTGACGCCCACGCGTGCGATCAGCGAGACGGGGCGCTGAAACGGACTGGAAGGGCATGCAACACTATTCTCCCTATGAGATTATCGAAGCCAAGCCCACAACCGGGCTCGTGCTCCTTGCCGATCACGCCATGAACCGTCTGCCTGCCGAATATGGCAGTCTCGGCCTTCCCGCCGCGGCCTTCGAGCGGCACATCGCCTACGATATCGGTGTCGAAGCGCTCGTGCGGCGCCTGTCGGCGATGCTCGACGCGCCGGCCGTTCTCGGCTGCTTCTCGCGCCTGCTGATCGATCCCAACCGCGGTGAGGACGACCCGACATTGATCATGCGGATTTCCGACGGAGCGATCATTCCGGGAAACCACCCGATCACCGAGAAGGAATGGGAAAACCGGCTGAACCGGTTCCATCGCCCCTATCACCGCGCCGTCTCCGAGACCATCGGCCGAAGCGCCGAGGCACATGGCGCAGCACCGCTGGTCATCTCAATCCATTCCTACACGCCGGCCTGGAAGGGCGTCGCCCGTCCCTGGCACGCCGCCGTCCTCTGGGACAGCGACGGCCGCGCCGTGCTGCCGCTGATCGACAGGCTCGAGGCGCCGGGCGATATCGTCGTCGGCAACAATGAGCCCTATGACGGGGCGCTGCGCGGCGATACGATGTTCAGGCACTGCATGGTGCCGGGCATTGCGCATGCCCTGATCGAGGTGCGGCAGGACCTGATCGCCGACGCTGAAGGCGTTGCCGCCTGGGCGGAGCGGCTGGCGCCGATCCTGGCAAGCCTGAACGCCATGCCCGAGCTGCATCGCTACCAGCGACACATCTCGCGCACCGGCGCCTATGATGAAGAGGACGAGCGACCATGACCGAAATGACCCCGGAGCAACAGATCGCCTTCGAGGCCGCCGCCTTTCGCCGGCTGGTCAACCACCTGCGCGAACGCAACGATGTCCAGAACATCGACCTGATGAACCTCGCCGGCTTCTGCCGCAACTGTCTGTCCAACTGGTATCGCGACGCCGCCGAACAGGCGGGCGTTCCGCTTACCAAGGAGGAATCGCGCGAGATCATCTACGGCATGCCCTACGAGGAATGGCGCGAGCGCAACCAGAGGGAAGCATCGGCCGAGCAAACGGCAGCGTTCGAGCTCAACCGGCCCAAGGCGGAATGACGAAAGGCGTATGCGGGCTTCCGCCCGCACTTCGCTCGAACGCGCGAGCCGCTTGAAAATGATGGCTGGATCGCGCCGACACAAACCGTCGTGATCAAGGGATTAGGGTCTTTTCGGCCGCCTCTGCCACGGAAATGACCGCGTTGTTGCGCAATCACCCTTGACCTTGGCGGCCGTTCGCGGCACGTCACGGCACCCAAGAAATTCCATTCCCCCTATCAAGGAGAAGACCATGTCGGATGCTCACGGCGTCGCACGCGATCAGCTTCGTGCTTTCATCGAACGGATCGAACGCCTGGAAGAAGAAAAGAAGACCATCGCCGACGACATCAAGGACGTCTACGGCGAAGCCAAGTCCACCGGCTTCGACGCCAAGATCCTGCGCAAGGTCATTTCGATCCGCAAGCAGGATCACGACGAGCGCATGGAACAGGAAGCGATCCTCGACACCTACCTCCAGGCGCTCGGCATGGTGCCGGCAGCCGACGAGGAATAAGCAGGACTTTAGGGGCCGCCGTCAGGCGGCCTTCGCCTGCCGCGCGTGAACGCCACAGCAGAGACGCCCATGCATCCGGAGCCGGCGTAAGGCGAAGGCAGACGACAGACACGAAAAAGCCCGCCAGGTCGGCGGGCTTTTTCGTATCTGGTGCTTGGTGGAAGCTCAGTTGGTGCTGAACTTCTTCACTTCCATGAAGTTGACGGCATTGCCGCTGAAGCGGGCCGTGTCGACGTTTGGTCCGGCGCTGCTGGAGAAGCCGGCCGCATAGACCGTCGTCGGGGCAGTCCGCAGGGACTTGCTGACGAAGCGCGGCGCCTTCACCGGCTTGGAAAGCGTTGCGACGCGGCCGGTCGAGAGCGCCCATTCGGAGATGATCTTCTGGGTCAGCTTCGGTTCGGCGCGCACCGACGAGCGGGTCGCGGCATCGGCGTCGTTCTTCTTCGGTCGGCCGCCCTTGGCCGGCGCTTCCGCCTGCGTGTCGAAGGCGCTGTCGAAGATCGCGGCACGTGCATTGGTGCCCGACTGCGGCGCGTAGGCTGCCATTTCGATCGGCTGCGGCTGGGCGACGGGCTGGCGTTCAGCCGGCGTCGGCTGGGCCAGCGCCACACGGGTCTTGGCTTCGGCCGCCACATCACGCGGCGGTTCTGCGGATGCCACGACCGGGCGCTCCGCGAAGGAGGGGATCACGACCTGTGCATCGGCAACGGCGGCAAGGGCTGCGTCGCCCGCGGGCCGCATGGCCGGAACCGGCACGAAACCGAGCGCCTGCATGTCCGGTTCGGCATCGGCGGATGCGACGAGCGTGTTCATGTCGCGGCGGTCAAGCATTTGCGGGACCGGAACCTTCATCGAACCGAGGTCGGCAAATTCGCTCGGCGTTTCCGAGGTTGGCGGCAGGGCTGCGGCAAGCGCTTCCTGGGCCGGGTTCTTCTCCGGCGCCACGAGAGCCACGGCTACGCCAGCATCGGCAGGCGCCTGCTTGAAGGCGGGCCGCACGGCCGGAACCGGCGCATTGATGTTCTGTTCGGCAGCAACCGTCGGCTCGGCGGCGACAGAACCGGCGACGCCGGGCAGCGCTTCCTGAGCGGCGGGCGCGGCAGCCGTCTGCACCTTGGCAGCAGGCGCAGCTCCACCTTCGTCGTCGGTACCGGGGCCGGCTGCGATTGCCGAGGGTTCTTCATCCTCGTCACCGCCGCCGCCAAACAGCATGGCAAACAGGTTGCCGCGACGCTTGCCGCTAGCCGTATCGCCCGGACCGGTATCGCCACCGCCAGCGACCTGGATCGCCGAGGCGCCGACGCGACGTTTGTAGTCGGCAACCGCCTGGTCATAACCCGGAAGCGGCTTGCCATCGGACGGCAAATGCATGGTCTTGCCGTCGGGGAAGAGGCGTGCCAGTTCGGCGCGGCTCATGCGCGGCCAGGCGCGAACGCCACCGACGTCCATATGGACGAAAGGCGAGCCGGATGTCGGGTAATAGCCGACGCCGCCCACCTGGAATTTCACGCCGATTTCACGCAACGTCTTCAGCTTCACATCCGGCAGATAGAAGTCCATCGCCTTGCCGAGCATGTGCTGGCTCTTCTTGGCGACACCCTTCGAGCGCGAACGCAGCATGCCGTTGGTCGCAGGCGAACGATAGGCCGAAACGACGTGGATGTAATCGCGCGAGCCGCTCTTCTGGTAGACTTCCCAGACGAGATCGAGCAGGCGCGGATCCATCTTCGTCGGCTCGTTCCGGCGCCAGTCGCGCAGGAAGCGGTTGATTTCCTGCAGACCCTTGGCGTCATAGCGGCCATTGCGCTTGAAGGTGATCTGCGCCTTTTCCTGGGTATGGATGAAATAGAGCTTCAGTGTCCGGGTCTGGCCTGCGGCCTCCACGGGAGGAGCAAAACCAGGCGTCACGAGGGCAGCCGCAAGAGCAACGGATGTCAGAACCTGCGGCACCCGGCGGGTGACCGCCGCGCAGACTCTAGCTAAGGAGCCGAGCGGCTTCTTAAAACCGAACAAATTTGGCATTCAATCCCCGTCCGACGGACAACCGTGCTTCGGTGTCTCAGATGACTGTCAAATAAGGTGACAGCATGGCAAATTTGCCACAGTCGTCACCGCCCCTTATAATATAGTGAATACTTCACTAACAAGGTCTAAACGGCGGTGACTGAATAGCACGGCTAATGAATCGTGAATGCGTCGATTTTATGCCGCCTCTCTCAAAGGGTTATCGGGATCGATGCCATAATCCTTCAGCTTGCGGTAGAGGGTAGACCGGCCGATACCGAGCTTGCGGGCCACCTGGCTCATCTGGCCGCGGTAGAATTTCAGCGCAAAACGAATCAGTTCCTCCTCGACTTCCGCAAGCTTGCGCACGTCTCCGCCCTCGTCGACGCTGGCGATCGCGTTCTCCATGCGTGCGTCGCCGGAGGCCTCTGCCTCCATGGATTTCGCCGCACTCGCGAAGTCCGGATAGACGCTCGACACGGTCTCGCCGCCAGCCGCCGCCCGCTCCGGACCAGCCTCGCCCCAGGAGAAACCGGCGCGGTCGGAAACCACGTAGCCGGGGATCTGGGTGGCGATCTGCGGGAAATCCTTCACCGTCAGCTCGTTGCCTTCGGCAAGCACGACGGCGCGGAAGATCGCGTTTTCGAGCTGGCGGATATTGCCCGGCCAGTCATAGGCGGTCAGAAGCGCCAGCGCGCCGCTCGACACCGTCAGCGGCTGGTTCAGCCGCTGCTCGGCGGCAAAGCGCTCGACGAAGGAGCGCACCAGCACCGGGATATCTTCCTTGCGCCGGCGGAGCGCCGGAATGGTGATCGGGAAAACGTTGAGACGATAGTAAAGGTCCTCGCGGAACCGCCCTTCGCGCACTTCGTTGATCAGGTCCTTGTTGGTGGCCGAGATCAGCCGGACATTGACCTTCTGCGGATGGCGTGCGCCGATCGTCTCGACCTCGCCCTGCTGGACCGCGCGCAGAAGCTTCACCTGGACTTCCAGCGGCAGATCGCCGATCTCGTCGAGGAACAGGGTCCCCCCGTCAGCATCGACGAACTTGCCCGTATGCTTTTCGGTCGCACCGGTAAAGGCGCCCTTCTCGTGACCGAAGAGGATGCTCTCGACCAGATTGTGCGGGATGGCGCCACAGTTGACGGTGATGAAGGGCTTGCCCACCCGGTCGCTTGCCGACTGGATGGCGCGCGCCACCATTTCCTTGCCGACGCCGCTCTCGCCTTCGAGCACGATCGGAATGTTCGACTGCGCGGCGCGGCGCGCAAGGTCGTTCACCCGGATCATCGCCGGGCTTGCAGAAACGATGTCGTCGAAGCCGACGGCGCCGCCGCGCGGACGGCGCGAGGTTTTGACCTTGCCGTCACGGCTCGCCATCTTCAGCGCATTGCCGATCGCCACAGACAGCCGCTCCGGAGAGACCGGCTTGACCAGGAAGTCGAAGGCTCCGGCCTGCATCGCGTGCACCACGGTCTCGATGCCGCCCTGTCCTGTCTGGACGATGACGGGCGTGTCGACGCCGCGCTCGGCCAGCGCTTCAAGGAAGCCGTGGCCGTTCATTTCCGGCATCAGGAGATCGAGCAGGATGACATTGATCATGCCGCCCTTGCGCTCCAGCAGCTCAAGACCGCTGCGGCCGTTATCGGCGAGATGCGCCACATGACCGAGACGCTCGATCATGTTCGTCAGCAACCGGCGCTGCACCGGATCGTCATCAATGACCAGAATGTGTGATGTCACGGAAGCCTCCTGCTCTGGACACGCGGTACTCTTTGGCCAACCTCATGTGCCAAATCACGTCAGGCATCTGTGCCATAAAGGGCTGAACATCATGTTTTGAGAAATGCTTGCATTTTATCCATTGCCGGCGATAGCAATGGGGCCCATATCGCTTGCCTCTTCCTGTCACGAACGAGAGAAATCCGACGATGACCTTCCGCCCCTTCGCCCCCGAGCAATTTGTTGTCCGCGCCGCCGCCGGCCAGAGCCATGGCGCCGCTGCCGACCTCGGTGACCTGCCCTCCTGGCGGCTGGAGGACCTTTATCCCTCCGCGTCCTCAGATGCGTTTCGCAACGACATGAAGAAGGCCGATGCCGACGCGATTGCCTTCGAGGCGAAGTGGAAGGGCAAGCTGGCAGAAGCGGCGACGAAGAGCGGTGACGCCGGCATCGGCGCTGCCGTGCGGGAATTCGAGGCGCTCGAAGATATCATGGGGCGCATCGCCTCGTTTGCCGGTCTCACCTATTTCTCCGACACGTCGAAGCCCGAAAACGGCAAGCTTTACGGCGACGTGCAGTCGAAGCTCACCGACATGTCGGCGCATCTCCTGTTCTTCTCCTTGGAGCTGAACCGGATCGACGACGCGATCCTCGACAAGGCGCTCGAAACAGATGCGCTCGCCGCCCATTACAAGCCCTGGCTGACCGACCTGCGCATGGACAGGCCCTACCAGCTCGACGACAAGCTGGAGCAGCTTTTCCTGGAGAAATCGATGACGGGCGCAGCCGCCTTCAACCGGCTGTTCGACGAGACGATGGCAAGCCTCACCTTCACGGTCGACGGTGAAACGCTGCCGCTCGAGGTCACCCTGAACTTGCTGCAGGACCCGTCGAGCGATGTTCGCAAGAAGGCGGCGATGGCGCTGGCGGAAACCTTCAAGTCCAACATCCGCACTTTCACGCTGATCACCAATACGCTCGCCAAGGACAAGGAAATCTCCGACCGCTGGCGCGGCTTCAAGGATATCGCCGACAGCCGGCATCTGGCCAACCGCGTCGAGCGCGAGGTCGTGGACGCGCTCGCCGAAGCGGTCAAATCCGCCTATCCGCGCCTGTCGCACCGGTACTATTCGCTGAAGGCCAAGTGGCTCGGCATGGAACAGATGGATTTCTGGGACCGCAACGCGCCGCTGCCGGAAACGCCGAATGCGCTGATCTCCTGGGACAAAGCCAAGGACACGGTGCTCTCCGCCTACAATGCCTTCGCTCCGGAAATGGCCGATATCGCCCGCCGCTTCTTCGACGAGCGCTGGATCGACGCACCAGTGCGCCCCGGCAAGGCGCCGGGCGCCTTCGCCCACCCGACGGTACCGTCGGCCCACCCTTACGTGCTCGTCAACTACATGGGCAAGCCGCGCGACGTGATGACGCTCGCCCACGAACTCGGCCACGGCGTGCATCAGGTACTCGCCGGCGGTCAGGGCGCGCTGATGGCCTCGACCCCGCTGACGCTCGCCGAAACCGCGTCCGTCTTCGGCGAGATGCTGACCTTCCGTGCGCTGCTCGACCAGACGAAGGACAAGCGCGAGCGCAAGGCCATGCTCTCCCAGAAGGTCGAGGACATGATCAACACGGTCGTGCGCCAGATCGCCTTCTACGAATTCGAGCGCAAGGTGCACACCGCGCGCAAGGAAGGCGAGCTGACTGCCGACGATATCGGCAAGCTGTGGCTGTCGGTGCAGAACGAAAGCCTCGGCCCGGCCATCCGGATTTCCGAGGGCTACGAGACCTACTGGGCCTATATCCCGCACTTCATCCATTCGCCCTTCTACGTCTACGCCTATGCCTTCGGCGACTGCCTGGTGAATTCGCTCTACGCGGTCTACCAGAACGCCGAACAGGGCTTCCAGGACAAGTACTTCGAGCTTCTGAAGGCCGGCGGCACCAAGCACCATTCCGAGCTGCTCGCCCCCTTCGGCCTCGATGCCACGGATCCGTCGTTCTGGGCACAGGGACTGTCGATGATCGAAGGGCTCATCGACGAACTCGAGGCGCTTGATAAGGCCTGATCCGGACAAAACGTCCGGATCACGGCGCGATCGACAAGACGACTTTATGAGCGACACTGCACCCTACGTGCTGTTCCGGGACGACAGCGAAAACCGCACCACGGTTTTCGCATCGCCCTCGCGCGTCATAACTGCCCGCACGAAGGCCGAATTTGTCCGCGGCCTTGCCGAGCTTGAACGCGCACACACGTCAGGCAAGTGGATCGCCGGTTTCATGTCCTATGAGGCCGGCCACCTCTTCGAAGAGAAGCTCGAAGGCTTTGCCGAGGAAAATCGCAAGACGCCGCTGATGTCCTTCGGCATCTTCGATGCGCCGTGCGAGGACCATCCCCTCGCCGAGCCGCAGCGGCGCACCGAGAACGAACCCTTTCTGAGTGAGCCCCGCGCCGGCTGGGACTTCGAGACTTACCGCGAACGTTTCGACCGCCTGCACCAGCATCTGCGGCAGGGCGATTGTTACCAGGCGAACCTGACGATGCCGATCCGCGCCCGCTGGTCCGGCGACCCGCGGGCCGCCTTCTGGTCGCTGATCGACCGGCAGCCGGTAAAATACGGCGCGCTCGTCGCCCTCGACGGACCGGTCCTCCTGTCGCGCTCGCCGGAGCTCTTCTTCCGCGTCGACGCGGACGGCTGGATCGAGACGCACCCGATGAAGGGCACGGCCAAGCGTGGCGCCACGGCGGCCGAAGACGCCGAAATCATCGCCGCCATGCGCGCCGACGAAAAGACCCAGGCCGAAAATCGGATGATCGTCGATCTCCTGCGCAACGATATCTCGCGCATCACCGAGGTCGGCACGCTGAGTGTCCCGAAACTCTTCGACATCGAGACCTATCCGACGGTGCACCAGATGGTGAGCCATGTCCGGGCGAAGCTCCTGCCGGAGATTACCCTCAAGGACGTTTTCGCGGCGCTCTTCCCCTGCGGCTCCATCACCGGGGCGCCGAAGATGCGCGCGATGGAAATCCTGCACGAGTTGGAAGACGGTCCCCGCGACGCCTACTGCGGCGCGATCGGCTTCATCGCCCCGAACGGCGTGATGCGCTTCAGCGTCGCGATCCGGACGATATCGCTCTTTGATAATGGCGATGCCGTCTTCAATGTCGGCGGCGGCATCGTTTTCGACAGCACTGCCCCATCCGAATACGAGGAATGCCTGTTGAAGGCCCGCTTCGCCGTCGGCGACGATAGGATTGCGCTCGGCGAAGGCGATGTCGCGCCCGCCGGCGATACGGTCGCCCGATGACGGATTTCTCGCTGATCGAAACCCTGCGCTACGAGCCCCAAGTCGGCTTCGTCCGCTTGCGCCTGCATCTTGCCCGGTTGGTCCGCTCCGCCCGCCGTCTCGGCATCGCGGGTTCAGATGGCGCGCAGGCCGCTCTGCTTGCGGCGGTCGACGCGGCCGCCGGCAATGCCGGAACCGCGCTTCGCGTGCGCCTCGAGCTGTTCCCGGACGGCCATATCGAGGTGAAGACCGCTCCCTTTGTGCCGCTACCCGAAGATGCGGTCTGGCGGGCGCGGATTGCCACCGTCAGGCTCAAGTCGAACGATCCGCTGCTGCGCTACAAGACCAGTCGCCGCGCCACTTATGAGGCAGCCCGCAACGAGTTTGCGGCGAGCGAGGCCGAGGAGGTTCTGCTTCTGAACGAGAGGGACGAGGTCTGCGAAGGCACGATCACCTCCGTCTTCCTCGACGACGGCAGCGGCCTCCTGAAGACGCCGCCGATCGCCTGCGGCCTGCTTGCCGGCGTGCTGCGTACCGAGCTCATCTGCCAGCGCCGTGCGCGGGTCGCGCGGCTCTCGCTTGACGAGCTTGCTCGCGGCAACCTTTATCTCGGCAATTCGCTACGGGGCCTGATCCGGGTGAACCTCCTGGTCTGAGCCGGGAAGCGTGTAGCGCCGGACGCGATCGCGGCCGTCCCGCTTGGCAAGATAGAGCGCCTGGTCGGCGCGCGCATAGAGATCGCTGACGCTGTCGCCGTCGCGATACTCCGCAACGCCGACAGAACAGGTGTAGAAGAACTCCGGAATGTTCTCGAGCGGTCGCGAGCTTCTGACCCGTTCGAGCAGGCGGTCGAGGATGCGATTGCCTTCGCTGATGGTCGTATCCGGCAGGATCAGCATGAATTCCTCGCCGCCGATCCGTCCGAAACAATCCGAACGGCGAACGAACTCCTGCATCTGCCGGGCGAAATCGAGCAGCACCTCGTCGCCGCGCTGGTGCCCATGGCGGTCGTTGATCGCCTTGAAGTAATCGATGTCGATGATCGCGACGCAGCCCCACATATGCGGGTTCTCGGCGCAGTTGGCGATGAATTCGGTGAGCCGGCCCATCGTGTAGCGACGGTTGGGAACGCTCGTCAGCTCATCCACCTGGGCGGCCCGGAGCGCGAAGTCGCGGTCCTGCCTGAGCTCGCGCTCTTCCGCATGGATGGCCGTCACGTCGACGGCGATGCACAGCATGCAGCCGTCCGCGTCCACCGTCTCCGTCATCCACATCCAGCGACCGTCATGCAGGTCGGTTTCCATGGCGCGGAACGGAACCTTGCCACGCCGATGCATTGTCGAGGCGATCCAGGCATCGATGTCTTCGGTCTTCAGGATCGTTCCGTGGCCGGCAGCGTGGTTCCGGCGCATGATTTCCTCCCATGTCGGGCTCTCATCCGGGCCGACATGGTAGGCTGCGCGGAATGCCGGATTGGCAAACCGCAGGCGATCATGCTGGTCGTAGAGCGCGATCAGCACGGGTGTTTTGCTCTGTAAGGCCGCAAGAGCCTTGAGATGACTACCGGTCACGGTCTGTCACGCCTCCGGGTCGGACAACTATCAATTATGGCGCGAAGCGGATGCTTCTAGCGAAGCTATAGCACGAACAGCTTGTGGCAAGCGTTTCATCGTGCGAAACGATAGGGATATGGTTAAATCACAGCCTTGGTGCGGCCGCTGAGCATGAAGCATACGCCTTACGACGGTTCTTCAAAACCTTTCACCATCGGCCTTGCCCAGCTTGACCCCGATCGCTGGATCGAGCCGGACGACCAACTGCAGCACTACCTCTGCGAAAAGAAGCGGCTGCTTGCGCAAGCCCGCGGTACCGTGTTCGCCGCCGCTGACGGAACGCAGGACGCGCAGCGCGAACTGCTCGACGTTCTGCTCGACTACCTGCCGTCCGCCTACCCGCAGATCTACCGCCGCGACGGCGACCGCATGATCGTCGGCGATGAGCCCGTGCCGCTCGACGGCGATGAGCCGCTGGCCGTTTCGGGCTCGCTGGTCCAGGACGATCTTGCCATCATGCAGAAGACCGACGACGGCTGGCGCCTCAACGCCGCCTATGTCGCCTTTCCCTCCTCCTGGTCGCTCGCCGAAAAATACGGCCGCACCATGAACGAGATCCATGGCCCCGTCCCGGGCTTCGAGCATGGCACCCGCAACGCCGAGCTGATTGCCCGCATGTTCGACAATCTGCCGCCGGGCCGTTTCGTCGAGCGCTTCAACTGGGCGGTCAATGTCGACGGCGCGCTGCACCTGCCGAAATCGAAGTCCGAGGGCATTGCCGCCAGTGCCATCGAGATGACCGAGGAGCGTACCTTCATCCGCATCGAACGGCAGACGCTGCGCAAGCTGCCTGAGACCGGCGCGCTAGTCTTCACCATCCGCATCTATTCGGACCCGCTGGCGATGCTGCGCAAGCGGCCGGATGCCGCAGCGCTGGCCGCGTCCTTCGTCGAACAGCTGCGCGCCCTGACCTTGCCGCAGGCCGCCTACAAGGGGCTTGTCAGCAAGCGGGACGGCCTGGTTGCCGCACTGCTGACGATCGCCGGTTAAGCACACTCTCAAATAGCGGTTGACCGGCCGGCTCTTTATTGTGACAGCAATCTATGCTCTACAGCGCCGCGTGCCCCACGGGCACAGCGGCCGTTTCGGCACACTCGTACGAGCCAGACAGCGGCCACAGCCGCTTCCTCATGCTTAGTCACCCACCGCCACAGGGAAAGTTTTCTCAGGAGTAAGACAAAAATGGCAGATACCACCTATCCGGTTTACGGCGAGATCACCGGTCCGATCGTCATGATCGGTTTCGGCTCGATCGGTCGCGGCACCTTGCCGCTGATCGAGCGCCACTTCAAATACGACAAGAACCGGTTGATCGTGGTCGAGCCCCGTGAGGATGCCGCCGACAACGAGATCTTCGAACGCCACGGCGTTCGTCACGTTCGCGCGCATGTGACGAAGGACAACTACAAGGAACTGCTGAAGCCGCTCCTGACCGAAGGCGAAGGCCAGGGCTTCTGCGTCAACCTGTCGGTCGACACCGGCTCGGTCGATCTGATGAGGATGTGCCGCAAGCTTGACGTTCTCTACATCGACACGGTCGTCGAGCCGTGGCTCGGCTTCTATTTCGACAGCGAAATGGACAATGCCGACCGCACCAATTATGCGCTGCGCGAAACCCTGCGCAAGGAAAAGGAAAAGAACCCGGGCGGCACGACCGCGGTTTCCACCTGCGGCGCCAACCCGGGCATGGTCTCCTGGTTCGTCAAGCAGGGCCTTCTGAACCTCGCCAACGACCTTGGCGTCAAGTACGACGAGCCGCATCAGGACGACCGCGAAGGCTGGGCCAAGCTGATGAAGAAGGTCGGCATCAAGGGCGTGCACATCGCCGAGCGCGACACCCAGCGCACCAAGAACCCGAAGCCGTTCAACACCTTCTGGAACACCTGGTCGGTCGAAGGCTTCATCTCGGAAGGTCTGCAGCCGGCTGAACTCGGCTGGGGCACCCATGAAAACTGGATGCCGAAGAACGCCAAGAAGCACAAGAAGGGCTGCAAGGCGGCGATCTACCTGGAGCAGCCGGGCGCCAACACCCGCGTGCGCAGCTGGTGCCCGACCCCCGGCCCGCAGTATGGCTTCCTCGTGACCCACAACGAAGCGATCTCGATCGCCGACTTCTTCACGGTTCGCGACAAGGACGGCGAAGTCACCTACCGCCCGACCTGCCACTACGCCTACCATCCGGCCAACGACGCCGTTCTGTCGCTGCACGAGATGTTCGGCAACGGCGGCAACGCCCAGCCGGTGCACCACGTCCTTGACGAAAAGGAACTGGTCGACGGCGTCGACGAACTCGGCGTGCTGCTCTACGGCCACGACAAGAACGCCTACTGGTTCGGTTCGCGCCTGTCGCTCGAAGAAACCCGCCGCATCGCGCCTTACCAGAACGCCACCGGCCTGCAGGTGACCTCGGCCGTTCTGGCCGGCATGGTCTGGGCAATCGAGAACCCGAAGTCCGGCATCGTCGAAGCCGACGAAATGGACTACAAGCGGTGCCTCGAAGTGCAGCTGCAGTACCTCGGCCCGGTCGAAGGTCACTACACCGACTGGACCCCGCTCGACGGTCGCCCGGGCCTGTTCCCGGAAGACATCGACACCAAGGATCCGTGGCAGTTCAAGAACATCCTCGTTCGCTAAGCTGCTGAGACGTAAGCGCATCCGGCCCGGGACACGAACGTGCCCCGGGCCTTTTCATCTCTGGCGGAAAAGCCCGAGCCTGCAGCCTGCCACTCTTGCTTTCAACTCATGATCGCGGCATGGTCTGCCGGAATGAAACAATCCGCTCGACCCAAACGCGGGGGAAATCGCCTATGAAGCCATTCGCCGTTCTGACCCTAATCGCAACCGCGGCGGCGCTTGCCTCCTGTCAGTCGTCGCCACGGATCATCGATGACGGTGGACAGCCGGCACGCCAGGCCTCGGGCGTCGAAGGCTCCTGGGTAGACCCGAACGGTATCGTCTCGACATTTGCCGGCGGCACGTTCTCCACGCGCACGACCGACACCAATCAGCTGCTCGCCTCGGGCAACTACGTCAAGACGAGCCCGACCCTTGTCGAGATCAACATGACCTCGCTGGTGCGCAACACCCAGTCCAAGGTCGCCTGCGCTCTTGTCACCCAGAACCAGCTCAATTGCACGACCGATGCCGGTGCGCAGTTCTCGCTGGCGCGACGCGGCTAATACAGCAAACCGGAAACAACAAAAGCCTCCATCCGGAGGCTTTTTTCGTTTCAGCGCCACGACTTAACCTTAACGGTAAACCCGACGACCAGGGCATGGTTTTAACGCTTGAAGTCGCCTCCAAGTGATGAAAACATCCGGCCCGGCAAAGCCACCCCGATCGTGGGGACCGGATCCGTTTCGACGGCCGGATGCGGTCGGACGACAATAGGCAAAAAACAGGAGAACATCATGATCAGACACGTGCGGACCGGCCTGATGACCGCGTCCATTCTTGCCCTTTCCTCGGGCGCAGCCTTCGCCGATTATGAATTGAACATCCTGCATATCAACGACCTTCATTCCCGCATCGAATCGATCAACAAGTTCGATTCCACCTGCTCGGCAGAAGAGGAAGGCAAGAACGAGTGCTTCGGCGGCGTCGCGCGCCTGAAAGCGCTGATCGACCAGAAGCGCCAGGACCTCTCGGGCAAGAACGTGCTGCTCTTGAACGCCGGCGACAACTTCCAGGGCTCGCTGTTCTTCACCACCTACAAGGGCCTTGCGGAAGCCGAATTCCTCAACCTGATGAAGTTCGACGCGATGACCGTCGGCAACCATGAATTCGACGAGAGCGAAGACGGCCTTGCTGGCTTCCTCGACAAGATCGCCTTCCCTGTTGTCACCGCCAACGTGCTGCCGAGCGTCAAGTCGAAGATCGGCGACCGCATCAAGCCGTCGCTCGTGCTCGACGTCGGCGGTCAGAAGGTCGGCATCGTCGGCGCAGTTGCCAACGATACGCCGGAACTCTCCTCCCCCGGCCCGGACATCCTGATCGGCGACGACGTCGCCACCACCACGGCAGCCGTCGAGGAACTGAAGAAGCAGGGCGTCGACAAGATCATCGCGCTCACCCATGTCGGCTATCCGCGCGACCTCGCGGCCATCGCCAAGATCCCGGATGTCGACGTCGTCGTCGGCGGCCACTCGCACAGCCTGCTCTCCAACACCGATGCGAAGGCCGAGGGTCCTTACCCGACGATGGTCGACAACCCCGGCGGCTACAAGGTTCCGGTGGTCCAGGCCGGCTCCTACACCAAGTATCTTGGCGACCTCGTCGTCACCTTCGACGACAAGGGCGTGGTCAAGTCTGCCAAGGGCGACCCGATCCTCGTCGACAGCTCGGTCAAGCCGGATGAGTCCGTGCTTGCCCGCGTCGCCGAACTCGGCAAGCCGATCGAAGAGCTGCGCTCGAAGATCATCGCCAAGACCGAAGCGCCGATCGACGGCTCGCGTGAGAATTGCCGCGCCAAAGAGTGCGAGATGGGCAGCCTGCTTACCGACGCCATGCTCGACCGCGTCAAGGGCCAGGGCGTGACCATCGCCATCACCAACGGCGGCGGTCTGCGCGCTTCCATCGATGCCGGCGACGTTTCGATGGGCGAAGCCATCACCGTGCTGCCGTTCCAGAACACCGTTGCGACCTTCCAGATCAAGGGCGACGGCATTCGTGCAGCGCTTGAAAACGGCCTCAGCAAGCTCGAGGAAGCCGGCGGCCGTTTCCCGCAGGTGGCCGGCATGAAGTTCTCCTTCGACAAGTCGAAGCCGGTCGGCAGCCGCGTCGTCTCGGTCGAGGTGAAGGAGGGCGAGGCCTATGTCCCGCTCGATCCGACCAAGACCTATTCGCTCGTCACCAACAACTACATGCGCAATGGCGGCGACGGCTACGACGTCTTCAAGACTCAGGGTGAAAACGCCTACGACTACGGTCCGGGCCTCGAAACCGTGCTTGCCGACTACCTCGCCGCCCACCAGCCGTTCAAGCCCTATACCGACGGCCGCATCACCGAGGTCGCTTCGGCCGCAGGCGCTGCGACGACCGAACAGCCGGCAACCGAAGCAAAGCCGGCGGCCGACGCCACGGCAGCCCAGCCGGCAACAAGCGCTGCTGGCGGCACCGCGGCAGCGAGCGGCCCGCAGAAGCATGTGATCGCCAAGGGCGACACGCTCTGGGACCTCGCCAAGGCCTTCTACGGCGAAGGCGCACTCTGGAAGAAGATCTCCGACGCCAACGGCAAGCCGGCGCCGCGCGCCCTGCATGTTGGCAAGGAACTGGAGATTCCGGCAAAATAAGACAATTTGCCTCTCCTTTCAGGGCCGGCGCGGGCTTCCCCGCGCCGGCTTTTCTTTTTAGAAGGACTGGAAACCGAAGGAACGAAAGCGGTGTCCCGATACGGGGACCCGACGAGGATGAAGATGACCGATCAGCTTGCCGTGACCACTCCTGCCAACCACCCTTCCGTCAAATCCGGAAAGGTCGGCATCCTGCTGGTCAATCTCGGCACCCCCGACGGCACCGACTACACCTCGATGCGCCGCTACCTGAAGGAGTTTCTGACCGACCGCCGGGTGATCGAATGGTCGCGGCTGTTCTGGTACCCGATCCTGTTCGGCATCGTGCTCAATACCCGCCCCGGCAAGGTCGGCAAGGCCTATGAGACGATCTGGAACAAGGACCTGAACGAAAGCTACCTGCGGACCTACACCCGCAACCAGTCTGAACTGATGGCCAAGTCCTTCGCCGACCAGCCCAACGTGATCGTCGACTGGGGCATGCGCTACGGCCAGCCGTCGATCGCATCGCGCATGGACGCGCTGCAGAAGGCCGGCTGCGAACGCATTCTCGTGTTCCCGCTCTATCCGCAATATGCCGCCGCCACCACGGCCACCGTCAACGACAAGGCCTTCGAGGCGCTTCTGAAAATGCGCTGGCAGCCGGCGCTGCGCACCGTCCCGCCTTACCACGACGACCCCGTCTACATCGACGCGCTGGCGACCTCGATCGAGCGACACCTGGCGACGCTCGACTGGGAGCCGGAAGTGGTGCTCACCTCCTTCCACGGCATTCCGAAGAGCTACTTCGACAAGGGCGACCCCTACTACTGCCAGTGCCAGAAGACCGCGCGGCTGCTGCGCGAGAAGCTCGGCTGGTCGAAGGGCAAGCTCCAGGTCACCTTCCAGTCGCGCTTCGGGCCTGAAGAATGGTTGCAACCCTACACCGACAAGACGGTCGAAAAGCTCGCCCAGGATGGCGTCAAGCGCATCGCCGTGCTCAATCCCGGCTTCGTCTCCGACTGTCTGGAAACACTGGAAGAGATCGCCGAGCAGGCGGCTGAGAGCTTCCATCACAATGGCGGCGAGAAGTTCACCCACATCCCCTGTCTGAACGACAGCGCCGAAGGCATGGCCGTGCTCGAACACGTCGTGCGCCGGGAGCTTGCCGGCTGGCTTTGAGCCTCCTGCCAGCCCACTTGAAAACGGCACGCCGATCACCACCTCAGGATGAAGGAGCCGTGCGCTCGCCCACCGGCGAGTGCGCCTTTCTAACATTTTGAATTTACGCGCAATCCGCGGAAAACCGATTCCGAACGGAAACGGAATACGCTAGACTGCAGCCACAGGTCGAGATTGCAATTTAAGGGGGTATATCTTGGGCGGAATGGATATCGTCGTCATTGGCTTCGTGGTGCTTATCATCCTGGTCCTCTTCATGGGGATCAAGACGGTGCCGCAGGGCTACCGCTATACGATCGAACGCTTTGGTCGTTACACGAAAACGCTTGAGCCTGGTCTCAACCTGATCGTTCCCTTCATCGACCGGATCGGCGCGAAGATGAACGTGATGGAACAGGTGCTCGACGTTCCGACCCAGGAAGTCATCACCAAGGACAATGCCAGCGTCTCGGCCGATGCCGTCGCCTTCTATCAGATCCTGAACGCGGCGCAGGCCGCCTACCAGGTCGCGCATCTGGAAAACGCCATCCTCAACCTGACGATGACCAACATCCGCTCCGTCATGGGCTCGATGGATCTCGATGAGCTCTTGTCCAACCGCGATACGATCAACGACAGGCTGCTGCACGTCGTCGACGAAGCCGCCAGCCCCTGGGGCATCAAGATCACCCGCGTCGAGATCAAGGACATTGCGCCGCCGAAGGACCTGGTCGATGCCATGGCGCGGCAGATGAAGGCCGAGCGCGAAAAGCGCGCCCAGGTGCTGGAAGCCGAAGGTGCCAGAAACGCCCAGATCCTGCGCGCCGAAGGCGCCAAGCAGTCGGCGATCCTGCAGGCCGAAGGCCAGCGTGAAGCAGCCTTCCGCGACGCCGAAGCACGCGAACGTCTGGCGGAAGCCGAGGCGAAGGCGACCAAGATGGTCTCCGAGGCCATTGCGGCCGGCGACGTGCAGGCGATCAACTACTTCGTCGCGCAGAAGTATACCGAAGCGCTCGCTTCGATCGGCACCGCCAACAACCAGAAGATCGTGCTGATGCCGATGGAAGCCTCGGCGCTGATCGGTTCGCTCGGCGGTATCGGCGCCATCGCCAAGGAAGTCTTCGGCAACGGCGACACCACGCCGGCGAGACCGCGCCAGTCGACGCCGCGCACCACGCCGGCCTTCCCGGCCGATCCCTCGCAAGGGAAGTAACCCATGATCGAACGCGCCATTCAAGAACTCGGGCCCTGGAGCTGGTGGGTTCTGGGCTTCGTGCTTCTGGCAGCCGAGCTCGTCGCGCCCGGCGTGTTCCTGATCTGGATCGGCGTTGCGGCCCTTGTCGTCGGCATCCTGTCCCTCCTCCTTTGGGAGGTCGGTTTCTGGATTTGGCAGGTTCAGCTGGTGCTTTTTGCACTGCTGTCGGTGGCGGCCGTTCTGCTCGGCCGCCGCTTCGTTCTCTCCACCTCCGAGACATCCGACGAGCCGCTGTTGAACCAGCGCGCCGAAAGCCTCGTCGGCCGCACGGCGGTATTGGAGAAGCCGATCGCCGAGGGCCGGGGACGGATCCGGCTCGACGACACGTTCTGGATCGTCGAGGGGCCGGACCTGCCGGCCGGCACGCGGGTGCGCGTCGTTTCCACCAACGGCCGCAACCTGACCGTCGAAGGCGTAACCGCAAGCGGCTGATGCCACGACGTTTTTTCCGCTTGGAAACGATTGCTTAACCACGTCGCTTTACGATTGCGAAAGGATTGCAATCAGGCTCGTGGACAAACGGCATATGGTGCCAGGCACATCTCGCTCGACCAAAGGAGACGCGCGGCGTTCGGCCTCGCTGGCGTTGTTGCTGGCTGGCACGGCGCTGCTTGTCCCGGCGTCCCTGAACGCCCAGACCGCCACGACCGCGCCGGCGACGACCTATACTGCCGGCACGGCACCGTCAGCCGTCCCGGCCACGACACCCGCGATCACCGATCCGCAGACGACCGGCGCCGTCAGCGCCGACGACCTGACACCGGCTTCAAACGAGGATTACCTCCGCCTGAACCAGCGCGAGCCGACGCTCGACGGCCTGCGGCTGCGGGCCTATGATCCCGAATACGATCGCGCAGCGGGCATTCGCCTCGGCACCTTCACGCTGCGCCCAAGCGTCAGCGAGACCATCAATCACGAATGGCGCAAAGACGGCGACACCAAGACCAACCGCGGCTATCTCGAAACCGGCATTCGCGGCACCTTGACGTCGGACTGGTCGCGGCATCAGTTGATCGTCACCGGCGAAGGCGTGCTGCAGAACAACATCTCCGGCGAGGGCGAGGAAGAGCCGCGCGCCAATGTCGATGCCGAACTGCGCCTCGATCTCTGGGACGAAACGATCGCCCGCCTGCGCGCCGGCTACAGCTTCGAGCGCGAAGACGCCGACGACCCGAATGCGGTCTCCGACGCCAAGAACCAGTCGGCGGTCAACACCTACCGCCTTGGCGCGGCCGTCGAGCGCGATTTCGGCCTGATACGCGGCTCGGTCGGCATCGATTTCGACCGGCGCACCTACGGTGATGTCGAACTCGAAAACGGCACGAACCTGTCGGTCAAGTATCGAAACCGAAACACCGGCACGCTCACCGCCCGTGTCGGCTACGAACTGTCGCCGGCGCTGATCCCGTTCCTCGAAGCCTCCGTCGGCAAGTCGCTCTACGACCTGCGCCAGGACCCGCTCGGCTTCGAACGTTCCTACCAGACCTATGCCGGACGCGGCGGTATCGAACTCGACCTCGGCGAGAAGCTCTATGGCGAGCTCGGCCTCGGCTACGAGACCTACAATTTCGAAGACGATCGCCTCGGCGACCTCCGCGGCCTCTCGATCGATGGCCGTCTCAACTGGTCGCCGCAACGCGGCACCGACGTGCTCTTCGCCGTTTCGACCGACCTCAACCCGTCGACGACGCCGGGCGATGCCGGCTCGATCGACTACAACTTCACCAACATCATCACCCACCAGATGCGCTCGGACCTGGTCGCGCGACTGACGAACAACCTGACGCTCCGCAACTACCCCTCGAACGCCCGCTCGTCGGACGAGACCACCTGGCGCACCGGCGCCGGCCTCACCTACGACATCAACCGCTATTTGGCGCTGACGGGCGACGTCAGCTACGAGCGTACCACCCGCGATCAGGGCGACACCACCGACATCACCCGTGTCGGCGTCGGGTTGACGCTGCGCCGCTGAGGCAATCCGATCGTCAGATAAAAAAAGCCGCGCCCGATGGGCGCGGCCTTTCTTGCCTTCGAGAAGAGAAAGCCGATTACTTCAGGCTAGCGAACAGGCTCTTCAGCGGACCTTCGACGGTCGGGCGAATGTCGCCACGCTCCAGCGCAAACGCAACGTTTGCCAGGATGAAACCGTCCTTGGCGCCACAGTCGTAGGTATCGCCGCGGAAGTGGTAGGCGGCAAACTGCTGGTTGTCGGAAAGCTTGAGCATGCCGTCGGTCAACTGGATCTCGTTGCCCGCGCCGCGCTCCTGCTTTTCGAGGATCGGGAAGATCTCCGGCTGCAGGATGTAGCGGCCGTTGATGAAGAAGTTCGAGGGAGCCGTACCCGGCGCCGGCTTCTCGACCATCTTGGTGATCTTGAAGCCTTCGCCGACCTTGTCGCCGACGCCGACGATGCCGTATTTGTGCGCCTGGTCCGGCGCGCATTCCTCAACGGCGATGACGTTGCCGCCGCTCTGTTCGTAGAGCTCGACCATGCCCTTCAGGCAGCCCTTTTCACCTTTCATGATCATGTCGGGCAGAAGCAGCGCAAACGGCTCGTTGCCGACCAGATCACGGGCGCACCAGACCGCATGGCCAAGGCCGAGCGGCGCCTGCTGGCGGGTAAAGCTGGTGGTGCCGGCCTTCGGCAGGATGCCGTCGAGCAGGGCGATCTCGGCCTTCTTGTTGCGCTCGCGCAGCGTCTGGTCGAGCTCGACCTGAATGTCGAAATAGTCCTCGATGACGGCCTTGCTGCGGCCGGTCACGAAGATCAGATGCTCGATACCCGCTTCCAGCGCCTCGTCGACCACATATTGAATGACCGGCTTGTCCACCACCGTCAGCATTTCCTTCGGCACGGCCTTTGTCGCCGGCAGGAAACGGGTGCCCAGTCCTGCGACCGGGAACACGGCTTTGCGGACTTTACGCTTGTCGGTCATCGATACCTCCTTGAAAGGATTTCACTCATAACTCTTGCCGAATGGTCCTGGACGTCAATCCGTCCCGAACCATACAGCGCTCCGTAATGGAGCCGCAATCTCTATGCCGTCAGCTGAACACAGCATGAACCGACGAAACAAATGCATATGCGAACTCCACGACCAAGGCTTGACATTTTCTGTGGCCGAAGACGCCACCACATTTTCATGGTAAAGGGTTTGTTGACCACGTTTCTGTAGATTCGTTGCAATCCGGCAATGCAACAAGCGCGGCCGGATCCGAACCAGGAGCCGCCGACGACTGCCCCCACCGTCGAGGCTGGCCCCAGACTGCCACCTTGCGGAATGATTCGGGCCATGACGGCCGAAGCTCCGCAGAGAAACGGAACCGACAGCTGATGATCAGAAACCGCAGGACGTTTTTCCGTCATATCGCAGCCGCCCTCGTCCTATCCGCCGCCACGCTCGGCACCTCCCCCGCGCGCGCCGATACCGGGTTCCAGAACTGGATCAACGAGTTTTACGCGACCGCCGCCCAGGCAGGCATCACCAAGGCAACCTACCGCCAGGCCTTTGCCGGCGTGAAGTCGCCCGACCAGACGGTGATCGAAAAAGCCAACTACCAGCCGGAGTTCAAGCACAAGATCTGGGAATATATCGATTCCCGCGTGAACCCCTACACCAAGCGCGTCGGCCAGGAGATGGCGACCAAGCACGCCCGCACGCTGAACGCGCTGGAGAAACACTTCGGCGTCGACAAGACCATTCTGCTCGCCATCTGGTCGATGGAGTCCAACTACGGCGCCGTGCTGGAGAAGGACGACCGCCTGCACTACGTGCCGCGCGCGCTCGCCACCCTTGCCTATGCGGATCCGAAGCGGTCGAACTACGCCAAGAAGCAGCTGATCGCCGCGCTGAAGATCCTGCAGAAGGGCGATATCACCCCACGTGAGTTGACCGGCTCCTGGGCGGGCGCCATGGGCCACACCCAGTTCATCCCCACGAGCTACCTGCTCTATGCGGTCGACGCAGACGGGAACGGCCACCGCGACATCTGGAATTCGGTGCCAGACGCGCTGGCAACCGCCGCCAACCTTCTGAAGAAGAACGGCTGGCAGCCGGGCGAGACCTGGGGCTACGAGGTCGCGCCGCCGGCCAATGCCGCGAAGTATTCCGGCCAGACGAAGACGCTCAAGGAATGGGCGTCGCTCGGGTTTGCCCGGCCGAACGGCAAGGGCTTCCGCAATGGCAGCACACGTGCCGAGCTCAAGTTGCCGAGCGGTGGCCAGGGCCCGGGCTTCCTGATGACCAAGAACTTCTTCGTCATCAAGCGCTACAACGCGTCGGACAGCTACGCGCTCGGCGTCGGCCTGCTTGCCGACCAGATCGCCGGCTACCAGGGGATGCAACAGCGCTGGCCGCGCCCGGACGGATCGCTTGATATCAGCGAGAAGTTCGAGTTGCAGAACCGGCTGAAGGAGCTTGGCTACTACAGCGGCGAAGTCGACGGCAACTTCGGTTCCGGCTCCAAGGCCGCGATCCAGGCGTTCCAGTCGAAGAACGGGCTGGCGCCGGATGGAGAGCCGACCCAGATGCTGCTGCGGGCGCTGCGCAACTAGCAGGCTCGAAACGGTTTCACGATCTGCGTATCCGTGAGATAAAAGACTGAAAAGGCGCGCTGCATTCCCTGCGGCGCGCTGATCCGTGACAGCGGCCAGACGCCGCCGGAACACGTATGAACGGGCAGAAAAGCAGATGACGAGCAAGCGCAGCAGGCGACAGGGCCGGACGCCGTTCGGGATTGCGACGATCATGATCGCGCTTGCGGCCATGCTCACCGTCAGCCTGTTCGCCAGCTTTGCCGAGGCGCAGGAGCGGGTGCAGCGGCGCAACCTGTTCCAGATGCTCTTTGGCGGACTGAGCCGCGAGCGGCCGGTCTATGAGGACCGGGACTATTTTCCCGAACAGCCGCGCCCGAAGCGCCAGCGCCAGCCGCAACAGCGCCAGAAGGGCCTGGGTCAACAGAAGCAGAAGCCGAAACCTGCCGACACCGCTACCCCGGCGCCCGTGGTGGTGGAAAAGGCGCCGGATGCCAAGAAGGTGCTCGTCGTCGGCGACTTCATGGCCGGCAGCCTTGGCGACGGCCTGAAGACCGCCTTTGAGATGACGCCCGGCATCACCATCGAGACACGCGCGAACGGCTCGTCCGGTCTCGTGCGCGAGGACTATTTCAATTGGCCCGGCACGCTGCCGGGCTATGTCGGCGAAGTGAAGCCGTCGGTCATCATCATCAGCTTGGGCGCCAACGATCGCCAGCAGATGCAGATCGGCAGCACCAAGGAGAAGTTCCGCTCCGACCTTTGGACGGAAGAATATCGCAAGCGCGTCAACGCGCTGGCAGCCCTTGCGCGCAAGGAAAAGCTGCCGGTTCTCTGGGTCGGCATGCCACCGTTCCAGTCCACCGCCATGACCGCCGACATGGTCACCTTCAACGGCATCTACCGCGAGGAAATCGAGAAGGTCGGCGGCCAGTTCGTCGACATCTGGGACGGTTTCGTCGACGAGGGCGGCAAGTTCGTGCTGACCGGGTCCGACATAAACGGCCAGCAGGTGCGCCTGCGCGGCGCCGACGGCGTCAACCTCACCAAGGCCGGCAAGCGCAAGCTCGCCTTCTATGTGGAGAAGGACATCCGCCGGCTGCTCGGCGATGCCGCCGCGACCGACAAGAACGTACCGGGCGCCGACGAACTGAAGGACCTCGTGGTGACCGCACCGCTCGGCAACGAGGATATCGTCAAAACCCAGCCGATCGGGCTGACCGATCCGGCGCTCGACGGCGCCGCATCCCTGCTCGGCAGCGCAGCACCGGACAAGGGCAACGGCAAGAGCCCGCGCGACCTGCTGGTGGGCAAGGGCGACGTCGCCGCCGCCCCGGCCGGCCGCGTCGATGACTTCCGCTTGTCGAAACCGAGCACGGTGATCAGCAACCCGGTGATCCGCAACTAGATCGACGTACAGTCGGCCTTCTGGCCCGGCCACAAAAAAAGCCCCGCATCGCTGCGGGGCTTTTTTCATGCTTGGGAGTGAACTTGCTTAGCGCGGCAGGGTCGTCGAGCCCATCAGCGCCTCATCGATCGCGCGCGCCGCCTGGCGGCCTTCGCGGATCGCCCAGACGACGAGCGACTGGCCGCGGCGCACGTCGCCGGCGGTCCAAAGCTTGTCGACCGAGGTCTTGTAGTCACGCTCGTTGGCAACGACGTTGGTCGAGCCGCGGCGGTCGGTATTGAGCGTCAGCTTGTCGCCGAGGTCCTTGATCACGCTGTTGGTGAAGGGACCGCTGAAACCGATGGCGATAAAGGCGAGATCGGCCTTGATGATGAACTCCGTGCCGGCGACCGGTTTGCGGCGGTCGTCCACCTCGCAGCACTTCACGCCGCTCAGGTTACCGTCCTCGTCGCCGATGAATTCGAGCGTCGCCACCTGGAACTCGCGGATAGCACCTTCGGCCTGGCTGGAGGAGGTGCGCATCTTCGTCGCCCAGAACGGCCAGACGGCAAGCTTGTCTTCCTTTTCCGGCGGCTGCGGGCGGATGTCGAGCTGGGTCACCTTGACCGCACCCTGGCGGAAGGCGGTGCCGACGCAGTCCGACGCGGTATCGCCACCGCCGACGACGACGATGTGCTTGCCGCCGGCAAGGATCGGTTGCGACGGCCAGCCGACGCTGTCGATGTTCTCGCGACCGACACGGCGGTTCTGCTGCACCAGATAGGGCATCGCATCATGAACGCCGGCGAACTGGACGCCCGGAATGCCCGCATCACGCGGGGTCTCGGATCCGCCGCAGTAGAGCACGGCGTCGTGTTCGTCGAGCAGGCGCTGCATCGGCACATCGACGCCGACATTGATGCCGCAATGGAAAGTGACCCCTTCGCCGCGCATCTGATCGACGCGGCGATCGATGAAGTTCTTTTCCATCTTGAAGTCCGGGATACCGTAGCGCAGCAGGCCGCCGGGCTTGGTTTCGCGTTCGTAGACGTGAACCTCGTGGCCGGCGCGGGCAAGCTGCTGGGCCGATGCCATGCCGGCAGGTCCCGAGCCGATGACGGCGACCTTCTTGCCGGTCTTGGTGACGGCCGGCTGCGGCACGATGTAGCCCATCTCGTAGGCCTTGTCGGCGATCGCCTGCTCGACGGTCTTGATCGCCACCGGCGTGTCTTCGAGGTTCAGCGTGCAGGCTTCCTCGCACGGCGCCGGGCAGACGCGACCGGTGAATTCCGGGAAGTTGTTGGTCGAATGCAGGTTGCGGATCGCCTCGTCCCAGTTGCCGTTGTAGACGAGGTCGTTCCAGTCCGGGATCTGGTTGTGCACCGGGCAGCCGGTCGGGCCGTGGCAATAGGGGATGCCACAGTCCATGCAGCGTGCCGCCTGCTTCTGCACTTCCGGTTCTGACATCGGAATGGTGAATTCGCGAAAATGGCGGATGCGGTCGGACGCCGGCTGATACTTTGCCACTTGCCGGTCGATCTCGAGAAATCCAGTTACCTTACCCATCGTTTCATCCTGAAAGCTTTGCGTCTGAACAGGCGCTTTTTGCGTGCGCGCGTGAGAGGCCCCCGAACCGATCTGCAATGAACCGGGAGCCTTGGTCACCGGGGCCTCCTATTCGGCCGCCTCTGCCATTTTCATGCGTTCCATATCCTCGAGCGCACGTCGGTATTCGACCGGCATGACCTTGCGGAATTTCGGCCGGTAATCCGTCCAGTGGTCGAGGATCTCCTTCGCCCGGGGCGAACCCGTGTGGTGAAGGTGATTGGAGATGAGCTGATAAAGCCGCTCCTCGTCATGGCGCGTCATGTCTCCGGACACGTCGACCATGCCCTTGTGCATGATGTCGCCGCCATGGTGGTGCAGCTTCTCCAGCATGTCGTCCTCTTCCGGAACCGGCTGCAGCTCAACCATCGCCATGTTGCAGCGACGGGCGAAATCGCCTTCCTCGTCGAGCACATAGGCGACACCGCCCGACATGCCGGCCGCAAAGTTGCGGCCCGTTCCGCCGAGCACGACGACGACGCCGCCGGTCATGTATTCGCAGCCGTGGTCCCCCACGCCCTCGACGACCGCGACAGCACCGGAGTTGCGCACGGCGAACCGTTCGCCGGCCACGCCGTTGAAGTAGCATTCGCCCGAGATCGCGCCGTAGAGCACGGTGTTGCCGACGATGATCGACTCCTGCGGGACGATCGTCGCGTTTTCCGGCGGACGGACGATGATGCGACCGCCCGACAGGCCCTTGCCGACATAGTCGTTGCCGTCACCCACGAGATCGAAGGTGATGCCGCGTGCGAGGAACGCGCCGAAGGACTGGCCAGCCGTGCCCTTGAGGGTCACGTGGATGGTGTCGTCCTTCAGGCCCTTATGGCCCCAGCGCTTGGCAAGCGCACCGGCAAGCATCGCGCCGGCCGAACGGTCGACGTTCTTGATTTCGGCTTCGATCTTGACCGGCGCCTTGGTTTCGAGCGCGACAGTTGCTTCCTTGATCAGCTTGCGGTCGAGAACGTCGTCGATCGGGTGCTGCTGGCGGGTCGTCCAGTAGGTCTCTTCCTTCTTGGCTTCCACCTTGTGGAAGATCTTCGAGAAGTCGAGGCCATTGGCCTTCCAGTGCGCCAGCGCACCGTCCTTTTCGAGCAGTTCCGAAGCGCCGACGATGTCGTTGAGCTTCTTGACGCCGAGCGACGCCAGGATCTCGCGCACTTCCTCGGCGACGAAGAAGAAGTAGTTGATGACGTGCTCGGCCGTGCCCTTGAAGCGCTTGCGCAGCACCGGATCCTGGGTCGCAACGCCGACGGGACAGGTGTTGAGGTGGCACTTGCGCATCATGATGCAGCCGGCGGCGATCAGCGGGGCGGTCGCAAAGCCGAATTCGTCGGCACCGAGCAGGGCGCCGATGATGACGTCGCGGCCGGTCTTGAGACCACCATCGACCTGAAGGGCGACGCGCGAGCGGAGGCCGTTCAGCACCAGCGTCTGCTGGGTTTCGGCTAGGCCGATTTCCCAGGGGCTGCCGGCGTGCTTCAGCGAGGTCAGCGGCGAAGCGCCGGTACCGCCGTCGAAGCCGGCAACGGTGATGTGGTCGGCGCGCGCCTTGGCAACGCCGGCGGCAACCGTGCCGACGCCGACTTCCGAAACGAGCTTGACCGAGACATCCGCTTCCGGATTGACGTTCTTCAGATCGTAGATCAGCTGCGCCAGGTCTTCGATCGAATAGATGTCATGGTGCGGCGGCGGCGAGATCAGGCCGACGCCCGGGGTCGAATGGCGGGTCTTGGCAACCGTCGCATCGACCTTGTGGCCCGGCAGCTGTCCGCCTTCGCCAGGCTTGGCCCCTTGCGCCACCTTGATCTGCAGCATGTCGGCATTGACCAGGTACTCGGTGGTCACACCGAAGCGCCCGGAGGCGATCTGCTTGATCGCCGAACGTTCCGGGTTCATCGAACCATCGGGCAGCGGCAGGTAGCGATCGCTCTCCTCGCCGCCTTCGCCGGTGTTCGACTTGCCGCCGATCCGGTTCATGGCGATCGCCAGCGTCGTATGCGCCTCGCGGCTGATCGAGCCGAAGGACATGGCCCCGGTCGAGAAGCGCTTGACGATATCGACGGCCGGCTCGACCTCGTCGACCGAGATCGGCTTGCGGCCAAGAGCCTCGGCGCTCTTGATCGTGAACAGGCCACGAATGGTGTTCATGCGCAGCGCCGAGTTGTTCACCATTTCGGCGAATTCGCGGTAGCGGTCATCTGCATTGCCGCGCACGGCGTGCTGCAGCGAGGCGATCGCGTCCGGCGTCCAGGCGTGGCTTTCGCCGCGCATGCGGAAGGCATATTCGCCGCCGATGTCGAGCGAGTTGGCGAGAACCGGGTCGGCACCGAAGGCCGCCTTGTGGCGGGCGACGGTTTCGGCGGCGATCTCTTCGAGGCCGATGCCCTCGATCGTCGTCGCCGTGCCGAAGAAGAACTGATCGACAAGCTTCGACGACAGGCCGACGGCGTCGAAGATCTGCGCGCCGCAATAGGACTGGTAGGTCGAGATGCCCATCTTGGACATCACCTTGAGGATGCCCTTACCGACCGCCTTGATGTAGCGGTAGACCACTTCGCTGCCGTCGACTTCCTTGGGGAACTCGCCGCGCTTGTGCATGTCGGTGAGCGTATCGAAGGCGAGGTAGGGGTTGATCGCCTCGGCGCCGTAGCCGGCGAGCAGGCAGAACTGATGTACTTCGCGCGGTTCGCCGGATTCCAGCACGATGCCGACCGACGTGCGCAGGCCCTTGCGGATCAGGTGGTGGTGCACCGCAGCGGTCGCAAGCAGCGCCGGGATCGCCACGCGGTCCGGACCGACCTGACGGTCCGACAGCACGATGATGTTGTAGCCACCCTTAACCGCCGCTTCCGCACGCTCGCAGAGCCGGTCGAGCATTTCGGGCATGCCTTCGGCACCGCGCGAAATGTCATAGGTAAAGTCGAGCGTCTTGGTGTCGAAACGATCCTCGGTGTGACCGATCGAACGGATCTTTTCGAGATCGCCATTGGTCAGGATCGGCTGGCGCACTTCAAGACGCTTGGCATGCGCCATGCCCTCGTGGTCGAGGATGTTCGGACGCGGGCCGATGAAGGAGACGAGGCTCATCACCAGCTCTTCGCGGATCGGGTCGATCGGCGGATTGGTGACCTGCGCGAAGTTCTGCTTGAAATAGGTGTAGAGCAGCTTGCGCTTGTCCGACATCGCCGAGATCGGCGTGTCGGTGCCCATCGAGCCGATCGCTTCCTGACCGGTCGTCGCCATCGGCGACATCAGGATCTTGGTGTCTTCGAGCGTGTAGCCGAAGGCCTGCTGGCGGTCGATCAAAGAGACGTCGCGACGGAGCGCACGCGGCTCCACCGGCTTCAGTTCTTCGAGGATGAGCTGGGTGTCTTCGAGCCACTTGCTGTAGGGGTGCTTCTGGGCAAGCGACGACTTCACCTCCTCGTCGGAGATGATGCGGCCCTGCTCCATATCGATCAGGAGCATCTTGCCCGGCTGCAGCCGCCACTTCTTGACGATCTTGTCTTCGTCGACCGGCAGCACGCCGGCTTCCGACGCGAGGATGACGCGGTCGTCAGAGGTGACGATGTAGCGGGCCGGACGCAGACCGTTGCGGTCGAGCGTCGCGCCGACCTGACGACCGTCGGTAAAGGCGACAGCCGCCGGACCGTCCCACGGCTCCATCAGCGCTGCGTGGTATTCGTAAAACGCCTTGCGTTCAGGCGACATCAACTGGTTGCCGGCCCAGGCCTCGGGGATCAGCATCATGACGGCATGCGACAGCGAATAGCCGCCCTGCACCAGGAATTCGAGCGCGTTATCGAAGCAGGCGGTGTCCGACTGGCCTTCGTAGGAGATCGGCCAGAGCTTGGAGATGTCGTCGCCGAAGAGCGGCGAGGAGACCGAAGCCTGGCGCGCCGCCATCCAGTTGACGTTGCCGCGCAGCGTGTTGATTTCGCCGTTGTGCGCGACCATGCGATAGGGGTGCGCAAGCTTCCACGACGGGAAGGTGTTGGTCGAGAAGCGCTGATGGACGAGCGCCACCGCACTTTCGAACCGCGGATCGGCCAGGTCCTTATAATAGGCGCCGACCTGATAGGCGAGGAACATGCCCTTGTAGACGATCGTCGAGGACGACAGCGACACCGGGTAGAAGTTGCTCTCCTCGCCCTTGTATTCGTCATAGATGCGGTTGGAGATAACCTTGCGCAGCGTAAAGAGACGCCGCTCGAACTCCGGGTTCGTGGCGGCGTCGCGGCCGGCGCCGACGAAGATCTGGACATGGCGCGGCTCGGTCGCGGCGATTTCCGGCGCCTTCGACAGCGACGCGTTGTCGACCGGCACATCGCGGTAACCGATGAGCACCTGGCCCTCTTCCGTGACGACGTCCTTGATCACCTGCTTGAAGTGTTCGACCAGCGCATCGTCCTGCGGCATGAAGATGTGGCCGACAGCATATTCGCCTGCCTTCGGCAGGGTGATGCCTTGCTTGGCCATCTCCTCGCGGAAGAAGCGGTCGGGAATTTGCACGAGGATGCCCGCACCGTCACCCATCAGCGGGTCGGCGCCGACGGCACCGCGGTGCGTCAGGTTTTCGAGCATGAAGAGACCGTCGCGCACGATCTGGTGCGACTTCTGGCCCTTCATATGGGCGACGAAGCCGACGCCGCAGGCGTCATGCTCGTTGCGCGGATCGTAGAGCCCCTGTTTTCGCGGCAGGCCAGTCGGGAATGCGGGCGTTTTTTCAGCCGTCGCAACGCTGTGTGCGAGGTTGAGCCCAGATTGCTGTGATGGCGAATGATCCGTCATCGTTTTCCCTCCTGTTGAACCCGGCACCGCCGGGCATGGCACCGCCCGCGCATGACTCTTCGTTGCGCGCAAAGGCACGCCGAAAAGCCGGGGCACTCATCGTCTCATGATCCTGATCAGGTCGCAAATAAGCACGGCATCATCAGGCACTGATGTCTGCGACCATCCTGACGGCAGGCGATAACAACCGGATGAAATCCGGTTAATCCTCCCGCTTCGCACGCCGGCTGCCACTTTTTTAGGCACTCACGGCGATTGTTCCGGTCCCTAGACCGAAATAGGACAGCAAACCTGTCCTATTTCATGTGCTCTATGCCAGAAACCACCCCCCTCCGCAAGAGGCATATCAGCAAATAATAGAGAAGATTTTGCCGAACATTGCCGGAAATTTCCGGCTTTTATAATTTAATTACGGCATATCGTCGTTTTCTTCATTTTGGTTTCAAACTGGTCTCCTGTTGGCCTTTCGGCCTCTCACCGTGATTGATCCGGCTATAAACTCGGCTAAGGTCGGCAAAAGCCGTCGAAATGACGGTGAAACAGGGTGAGAAGTGATGATTTTTTCGTCTGATAACTGGGCTGGCGCCCATCCCGCGATCGCCGAAAGCCTGATGGCGCATGCCGGCGGCTACGCATCGGCCTATGGCACCAGCGAGCTCGACCGGAAGGTGGAAAAGAAGTTCGCGGAGATTTTCGAAAGGGAGGTCGCCGTCTTCTTCGTCGGCACCGGGACGGCCGCCAATTCGCTGGCGCTGGCAACAGCCAACCGCGCCGGCGGTGTCGCCTTCTGCCATCGCGAGGCCCATGTCATCGCTGACGAATGCGGTGCGCCCGAGTTCTTTTCGCATGGCGCCCGACTGAAACCCGTCGACGGATCGCGGGGCAAGATGGAGGCCTCCCGCCTTGAAGCCGAGATCCGCCGCTTCCCGCTCGACAACGTCCACGGCGGCCAGCCCAGTGCGGTATCGCTGACGCAGGCGACGGAAAGCGGCACGGTCTATTCGCTCACTGAGATCGAGGCGATCTCGGCCGTCGCCAAGGCGCACAAGCTGCCGCTGCACATGGACGGTGCGCGTTTTGCCAATGCGCTCGTCAGCCTCGGCACCACGCCCGCCGAAATGACCTGGAAGCGCGGCATCGACCTCGTTTCCTTCGGCGGCACCAAGAACGGCTGCTGGTGCGCCGAGGCGCTGGTGCTGTTCGACCTCTCCAAGGCGCATGAGATGCACTTCCTGCGCAAGCGCTCCGCCCAGCTCTTTTCCAAGTCGCGCTTCGTCTCGGCGCAGTTCGACGCCTACTTCGCAGGCGATCTCTGGCTGAACCTCGCCCGTCACGCCAACGCCATGGCCACGCGTCTCGCCGAAGGCATTGCCGCCTCCAAGTCGAGCCGGCTTGCCTGGCAGGCCGATGCCAACGAGGTCTTCGCCATCATCAGCAAGGATGTGGCGACGAAGCTCAGGCAGGATGGCGCCGTCTTCTACGACTGGCCGGTGCCGCACGATCTCGAGGGCAAGCTTGCCAAGAACGAGGGGCTCTATCGCCTCGTCACCAGCTTTGCGACCAAGGCCGAGGACATCGACCGCTTCGTCGCCGGCTGCTGACCCCTTCCCTCAACCCTGCCCTTGCAGGGTCCTCAGATTGGCGAGGATTTCGACCGAGAGTGCTGCACTCAGCTTTCGGTCGACGCCCTTGCTCGGCACCAGCACGAATTCCACGTCTTCGAGCGGCGGCAGGAGGCCGGCAGGGATTTCCTTCAGCCCTGACGGCACCATGCTGCGCGGCTGCACGAGCACGCCCATGCCGGCGCGGGCCGCCGCCGTCAGGCCGCTAAGGCTGCCGCAGGTGCACACGATCCGCCACGGCAGGCGGTTCCGGTCGAGCACTTCGAGCGCGACGCTGCGGGTGATGCTCGGCGGCGGAAAGGCGATCAGCGGCAGCACCTTGTCACGCTTGATCCTTTCGGGATCGCGCGCCAGCCACACCAGCGGTTCGCGATAGACGAGCTCGCCCCTGATATCGCCGAGGCGGCGCTTGGCGAGCACGAGGTCGATCTCGCCATTGTCCTGCATCTGGTAGAGCACGCCACTCAGGGCCACCGTCAGTTCGAGGTCGACCGACGGGTGGGCGCGCACGAAATCTTCGAGCACCGCCGGCAGCCGGCTCATGACGAAATCCTCGGAGACCCCGAGGCGGAGACGGCCGCGCAAGCTGCTTTCGGCAAACAGCGCCCGCACTTCACCGTCGATCGCCAGCATCGACCGCGCATGGGCAAGCAACGCCTGCCCGTCCGCCGTCAGCGAAACGCGGTGCGTGTCGCGGTCGACGAGTGTGCGCCCAAGCGAAGCCTCGAGCCGCTGGATATGCTGACTGACCGTCGATTGCCCAAGCGACAGTTTTTCCGCTGCAAGCGTGAAACTGCCCATCTGTTCGAGGGCGACGAAACTGCGCAACTGCACGAGATCCAACATGGCTCATCTCATTTCGTGATAACTGTTATTCCTTGCATCCTGCTTCACAATGAGCGATCCCCGCAAGACGTTCGTTAACGAGCAAGTGAGCTGAGATGCGCCGCTACCTTCCCGATACCTTCACGATCCTGCTTCTGGCGACGGTGCTGCTTGCATCCGTCCTGCCGATCCATGGCGAGGCAACCGAGTGGTTCGGACTGGCGACGAAGGTGGCCGTCGGCATGGTCTTCTTCCTGCACGGCGCGCGCCTGTCGCACGACGTGGTGATCGCGGGCATCCTGCATTGGCGGCTGCACCTGACGATCCTCGCCTCGACCTTCGTGCTCTTCCCGCTGATCGGCCTTGCGATCGGTTTCGTGCCGGAATCGATCCTGCCGCAGTCGCTCTATACCGGCATCCTCTTCCTCTGCGTGCTGCCCTCGACGGTGCAGTCGTCGATCGCCTTCACCTCGATGGCCGGCGGCAACGTGCCGGCGGCGATCTGCTCGGCGTCGGCCTCCAACATTTTCGGCATGTTCCTGACGCCGCTGCTCGTCGGGTTGCTGTTTTCCGCCGGCGGCCATGGCACCGTCACGCTCGACGCGGTCAAGCAGATCCTGTTGCAGCTGCTCGCTCCCTTCGTCATCGGCCAGATGCTGCAGCCCTTGATCGGCAACTGGATCCGCGCCCGCAAGGGACTGTTGGCTCCGGTCGATCGCGGCTCGATCCTGATGGTCGTCTATCTCGCCTTCAGCCAGGCGGTGACGTCGGGCCTGTGGCAGACGTTCTCGCTGACCGATCTCGGTGTGCTCGTCGTCATCGAAATCGTCATGCTGGCGATCGTGCTCGCCGTCACCATGTATGGCAGCCGCCTGCTCGGTTTCGACAAGGCCGACGAGATTGCTATCACCTTCTGCGGCTCGAAGAAGAGCCTGGCGAGCGGCGTGCCGATGGCAAGCGCCATCTTCGCCGGCCAGAACATCGGCGCGATCGTGCTGCCGGTCATGCTGTTCCACCAGATCCAGCTGATGGCCTGCGCGGTGATCGCGCAGCGCTACGCAGCGAGGAAAGCGGCGACCTCCGCGGTGCCGGTGCCGGCCCAGACCTGATCCAACCCTGATTGATCCGACAACAAAAAACGGCGCCCTGATGGACGCCGTTCTTTGTGGGAGGTCTGTTTCGTGCCCTGGTCGGGCATGATGTTTAGAGGGTCTGGGCCTCGATCTGCTTCGGCTGCGATGCAACGGACGCGATCTCGATCCGGCGGGGCTTGGCGGCTTCCGGGATCTCGCGGGTAAGGTCGATATGCAGCAAGCCGTTCTTCAGCGAAGCCGACTTGATCTCCACGTGATCGGCGAGCTGGAAGCGGCGCTCGAAGGCGCGCTTGGCAATACCGCGATGGAGAAACTGGCTTTCTTCGCCCTTGTCCTCGGCCTTTTCGCCCTTGACCGTCAACGTGTGTTCACGCGCCTCGATCGAAAGCTCGCTCTCGTCGAAACCGGCAACGGCCATGGTGATGCGGTAGGCGTTTTCGCCGGTGCGCTCGATGTTGTAGGGCGGATAAGTCTGGGCTTCACCGGGTTGGCCGAGGCTGTCGAGCATGGTGAACAGGCGGTCGAAACCAACGGTGGAACGGTAAAGGGGGGAGAAATCGAAGTGACGCATGGTGTCCTCCTTGGAGCAACGTTTGCGATGTCTGGTCGGCCACCCCATTCTGGCAGTGGCAGGACCGGTGAACGGACCCGTCTTTGGCGCCCGTGACCCTGATTTGGGGAGGCGATTTGACGACTTCAAGACGCGCCCGCCGACGATTTTTCCGTGAACCCGACATGAACGCCGGTTTCGGCTGCCGTTCAGCCCGGCGGGACTAAAACGAAATCCTGGGCCGCAACGCCCAGGCTGAAGTGACATGTCCCTTCCCCTTCAGCGGCCGGAAACGGTGATCGTCCGGATTTCACCCACCGTTTCCGGCTTTTTTCTTTGACGGCGAAGACCCTGCCGCCTATCCCTTGATGCTATCGATCAACACGCTTTCACCTCCGGCCACGACCCCATGACCTCGATCCTCCACGCGACACCGGACAATCCGATCCCGGACAATCATGTCGCAGGTTTTTTCGATGGCATCGGCGGCCGCAAGATCCGCTATGCGATCTTCAAGACCAAGCAGCCGGTGGCGCGCGGCACGGTCGTGCTGCTGCAAGGCCGCAACGAATCGATCGAGAAATACTTCGAGACGATCGCCGATCTGACTGCGGCCGGCCTCTGGGTCGCTACCTTCGACTGGCGTGGCCAGGCAGGCTCCGAGCGGCTGCTGACGCACTCCGGACGCGGTTATGTCGACCACTTCTCCGATTACGAGCGCGATCTCAGCACCTTCCTCGAACAGATCGTGCTGCCCGATACCCGCCTGCCCTTCTCGATCGTCGCCCATTCCATGGGCGCGCTCGTGGCCTTGTCGCTCGCACCGATGCTGGCAAGCCGCATCGACCGGCTGGCGGTGCTGGCCCCCTTCGTCGGCCTTGGCGGCCAGGCGCTCGGCGAAAGGAGCATTGCGATGGTCGCGACCTTCATGCGGCTGGTCGGCCTCGGCGCCCTGCCGGCACACCCCGACAAGGGCAATCGCCCCTTCGAAAACAACGTGCTGACAGCGGACCGCCGCCGCTACGCCCGCAACATAGCGCTGACCGACGCGCATCCGGAACTGAGGCTCGGGCCCCCGACGGCGCGCTGGCTGAGCGAGGCTTTCCACGCCATGCGCCGGATCCTCCGCCGCGAACATCTGACCCGCATCACCCTGCCGACGATCATCCTGGCACCGACGGCCGATCGGCTGGTGCCCCATGTCGCCGTCGAATGGCTGGCGCGCAACTTCCGCGCCGCCCAGATGATCCCGATCGATGGCGCCCGGCATGAACTGCTGCACGAGGCGGACCGCTATCGCGCCCAGGCGATGGCGGCGATCCTCGCCTTCGTCATCCCCGAAGAAGGCGACGCGCGCGAAACCACCGCCGCCTGAAGCCAGCGCTCGCGCTCCCGACAACGCCGCACGCCCTATCGGACGTACGAAGGTCTCTGTAACACTGTGATTTTACGGATATCTGCAGCCGTTGCGCGAGGCGCAGCGCGCATCAGCCCTTCAGGATTTCCAGCGCCTGCGCGTGCAGTTCGGCATTGCCGGCCGCAATGACTTCGCCGCCCATTTCCGCCGGGCCGCCCTGCCAGTTGGTGACGATACCGCCGGCCTGCTCGATCAGCGGAATGAGCCCACCGACATCATAGGGTTTCAGCCCGCATTCGATCACCAGATCGACATGGCCGGCAGCCAGAAGCGCAAAGGCGTAGCAATCGCAGCCGTAGCGGAACAGCCGCACCTTGCTTTGCACCGCCTCGTAGCGGGTTTTGAGATCGCCGGAATAGAGGTGCGGCGAGGTGGTGAAAAGCACTGCGTCGTCCAGCGACTTGCAGGCGCGCGTCGAAAGCACCTGCTCGCCACCCGGTTCACGGTAGATCGATTTCGTGCCGTCGGCGAAGTAGCGCTCGCCGGTGAAAGGCTGGTCCATCAGGCCCATGACCGCATCGCCATTGCGATAGAGGCCCACCAGCGTGCCCCAGACCGGCAGGCCGGAAATGAAGGCGCGCGTGCCGTCGATCGGGTCGATGACCCAGACATATTCGCGGTCGAGACCGACATTGCCGTGCTCTTCGCCAAGAATGCCGTGCTCCGGAAAATGCGCCTCGATCAGCGCGCGGATCGCCGCTTCCGCCGATTGGTCCGCTTCCGTCACCGGATCGAAGCCGCTTTCGAGCTTGTTGACGACGCTGGTCCCGATCCGAAAGCGCGGCAGGGTTTCCGCCTTGGCGGCATCTGCAAGACGATCGAAGAAGGCGCGGTCAGGCAACATGGCGATCTCTCTGAAAAACATGGAGGAAGGTACGTCCTGAATAGACGAAATTTGTCGAAAGGCAAACGACCGAGCACGCCCATCTGCGGGCCTCGTCGGCGTCAGGGCGGACGCGTTTCGCACTGCACCACGGTCGCTTTGCGCTTCAAACGCGCCTTTGGCGAATTCAATCGGTTGATTCGCCATTTTCGGCTGAAAAACTTTTGACGCGATGCAAAAGTTTTCACCGGCAAACTTGACATTTGTGCAGTGCAATATTATGGTTTTCGTACAGTCACCTGTGACTGTAAATACCCTCCTTGGGTGTTTCCTCCCTAGACTTGACCGCGCCGTTGGCGCGGTTTTTTTTGAACCTCCCCTACAGAAAATACCAAGCGCCGCCGGCACCGTGCTGGACGCCACCCTTGTCTGTTCTTCCTGGTTTCTAGGAAAGGCTACTCGGCCGCCAGCGGCAGATAAGCGCCGTAGTCTTCGACGTGGCGGGCAAGCGAGCCGATGAAGGTCGTGAGGTCGGCAACCAGCGAACCGAAGCCGGGTTTGCGCACCAGCGTCGTTTCGTCGACATAGAGTGCCCGGTTGATCTCGATCTGCAGCGCGTGCAGCCCGCGCGTCGGCCGGCCGTAATGCTCGGTAATGAAGCCGCCGGCATAGGGCTTGTTGCGCACGACACTGTAGCCGAGTTGCTGCAGCAGATCGACGGCAGCACGCGAAAGCTCGCCGGCAGCACTGGTGCCGTATCGATCGCCGATGATGAAATCCGGTCGCTGGCCGCTGCCCGGCAGATGCACATTGCCCGGCATCGAATGGCAGTCGATCAACACCGACAGGCCGAACTGCACATGGGTGCGGGCGATCAGCTTGCGCAAGGTGGCGTGATAGGGCTTGTAGATCGTCTCGATCCGCGTCAGCGCATCCTCGACCGGGAACCGCCCGCGATAGATCTCCATGTTCTCGGCTACCAGCCGCGGGATCGTTCCGAGCCCACCTGCAACGCGCATCGAGCTGATGTTGGCATGCGGCGGCAGCGATCCCTCGAACATGCGCGGGTCGAGCTCGTAGGGCTCGCGGTTGACGTCGAGGAAGGCGCGCGGGAAATGTGCAAGCAGCAGCGGCGCGCCGAGGAACGTCGCGTTCTGGAACAGCTCGTCGACATAGTGGTCTTCCGACCGGCGAATCGAAAGCGCATCGAGCCTGGACTGGTCGAGGAAACTCTGGGGATAGGACCGACCGCTATGCGGCGAATTGAACACAAAGGGAATGCGCTGGATTGGAGGTTCAAGGACCTCGAACAGTTCCCTCTCCGCAACTTCCCCCATCTGAACCCTTTTTTACCATATGCGGTACTTGCAATTGTCATCATGTTGCCAGTTGGCCCGCTCTGTGTCCATAGTGGCCAATCACAGCATCCCGGGGAATTGACGTCCCGCGTTCACGAGATATTTACCGCGTTGCGGTTTGGATAAAACGCCGCAATCTACGCGCAATGAACTGAATAAAGAGAAGCACGGCCCAATTCATGACTGCGAAAATCCTTCTTGCCGAAGACGACAACGACATGCGCCGGTTCCTGGTGAAGGCGCTGGAAAAGGCCGGCTATAAGGTCATGTCCTATGACAACGGCGCCAGCGCTTACGACCGGCTTCGCGAAGAACCGTTCTCGCTCCTTTTGACCGACATCGTCATGCCCGAGATGGACGGCATCGAGCTGGCGCGCCGCGCGACGGAACTCGACCCGGACCTCAAGGTCATGTTCATCACCGGCTTTGCCGCGGTTGCGCTCAACCCGGACTCCAAGGCGCCGAAGGATGCCAAGGTGCTCTCCAAGCCCTTCCACCTGCGCGACCTTGTGGACGAGGTCAACAAGATGCTGGCTGCGGCCTGATCTAGACAGTTTTCCACAGGCGCGCCGTTCCGCGACTGTAAAGAATGCGACTTCGGACCGACCGCCGAGATCCACAGGGATCTCCGGCGGTCTTTTCGTTTCAATACCTTAGCGGAAACCCAGCAAATCCGGGCTCTCGTCCTCGTCGCATCGACGCCGTTCCCGTGGGGAAAATCGCCGCCTCTAAATTTCTGTCAAAAAACCTTCGAAAACCCTATTGACGCGGCAACGGCTTTTGTGGTCTATGCGCCACATCGGATGGGCGTGTAGCTCAGCGGGAGAGCACTACGTTGACATCGTAGGGGTCACAAGTTCGATCCTTGTCACGCCCACCATTCGAATTCAAAAGGCCTTTCGAGAAATCGAAAGGCCTTTTTCGATTCTCCTATTTCTTCCGGCCTTCAACTTGCGCACGACCCGATCGCAGCAGCAGCCTCGATCAAGGCGCTCCCCACCTCATTGCCCACAGCCGGCGCTCAGACTTTGGTCCGACAGGGGACAGCAAAGGTCCGGGGCGCATTGTCGAATCGGTTTCGTGGTGACTTGATGCCGATGCGCCCGGAAGCAAGCCCGCCTCCTGGACGCAACTGGTCCCAGGGCGATGCCCCGTAGCCCCAATACGCCGCTCTGGGACCCCGTTCCTCCTCAACATGACTGACACTGACTGCTGTCGCGGCTACCCGAGCCAAGGGTCGGTCTTCCGTCACGAAAATTTGTGGCTTGCGTCATGGAAGGCACGTCTTGTCGCCCTAATTTCGGGCTGCAATCTCAACGCTTTGCCAAGCGCCGAGCGCAAGGCTGAGCAAGCCACCGAACAGACGACGGGCAGCATCCTCGCACACCTCTCCAGGGACGAGTGTGTTGCCGAACCGAGCACCTCTCCATTCGAGCGAAAGGAACGGACCATGCCGGCAGTCAAGAATATCGTGCTTGTGCACGGCGCCTGGGGCGATGCCTCCCATTGGCGCCACGTGATCCCGCCGCTGCACGCCAAGGGCTACAGGATCGCGGCGGTGCAAAACCCGCTGACCTCGCTTGCCGACGACGTCGAGCGCACCCGCAAGCTGGCGGAATCGCTGGAAGGTCCGACACTGCTCGTCGGCCACTCCTATGGCGGCGCGGTGATCAGCGGCGCCGGCCACGCGTCCAACGTCGTCGGCCTGGTCTATGTCGCCGCTTTCGCGCCGGATGAGGGCGACAGCCTCGGCAGCATCTTCGCAAGGCGCGATCCGCCGTCCGGTGCCGCCAGCATCCGCCCCGACAAGGACGGCTTCCTCTGGCTGGCGCAGGATACGTTCCGTGAGAGTTTCGGCCAGGATCTGAGCGAGACCGAAGCTTTGGTCATGGCGGTCGCGCAGAAACCGATCGCCGGGCGTTGCTTCGAGGACAAGGCCGGGGCTCCCGCCTGGAAGACGAAACCCAGCTGGTACCAGGTCTCGCGCCACGACCACATGATCCCGCCGGAAACCGAACAATGGATGGCCGAGCGCATCAAGGCGAAGAAGATCATCACGCTCGACGCCAGCCACGCCTCCCTTGCCTCGCACGCCAAGGAAATCGTGGCGCTGATCGACGAGGCGATCGCCTCGCTCGGCTGAACGTCCGGAAGCGCAGCGTCCCGACAAGAGAAACCCCGTCGGCTCCGAGCCGACGGGGTTCCTTCTGTCTCGTTGGACGTCAGGCATAGGCGCCGCGCCGGCGCTGTCGCGTGGCCCTCGGCCCGCGCGAAAACGTATCGAGATCGATCGCCGCCCCTTCCGGTGCCCGGCACACCTCCTCCGGATGACGGTCGCTCGCCTCGACGGCGAAATGGATCGCGGCGCTCTCATTGGTAAAGAGGCCGCCGACGAGGCCCTTGCGGTCGGATACGACCCACCAGCCGTGCCGGTCGCGGCCGACGACGAAACGCGCCCGCGCGAGGAAACCACGGCGGATCTGCTGCATACTGCCCATGATCGAACAATCCTTGTTGAGGAAAAGACGGCTTAACCGGCGATCCACGGCAGTGCGGCCTGGATCCCGTAGGCAAGGCCGAGCACGATGGCGAGCCGGATGCCGATGCCGAGAAAGGCATCGCGAACGGCGCTGTCCTTGGGCGGAAGGTGCTCCGCGCGCTCGCTGCTTTCGATGCGCCGGCGCCCGGCAGCGCGCGCGGCAAGATGGGGAAAACGGGACATGGTCTTTCCTTTCGGGTGAGATGGATGCGGGCGCCGCCGCGGCAATTGGGCATGCAGAATCCGGGTGAGGACGTGCCGTCAGCCGGCGAGCGCGATGCGCACCCCGCGGCCGATCCGGGTGGAGGCTGGAAGCTCGGTCAGCGGTTCGAGCGCCGCGCGGATCTCCGCCGCCGTCTCCGGCGCCACCGCTGTCAGCGGCAGGCGCACCTCCGGGCTGAGCGCCCGCACCAGGTGCAGTGCGTATTTCACAGGTCCGGGATTGGTCTCGCGCTCCAGCGCCGCGAGCAGCGGCCGCAGGCGCTCATGAAGGGCGAGCGCCGCGGCGACATTTCCGGTCGTGACGGCCTGATGCATGGCGACCACCAGCCGCGGCACGACATTGGACGCCACCGAGATGGTGCCGTGACCGCCGCAGAGATTGAACGGCAGCGCCGTCTGGTCGTGACCCGAGAGCTGCTTGAGCCTGGCCTTCAGGGCCGGCGACGACGACAGGAAGCGGCCGACGTCGCCGGTGGCGTCCTTGATGCCGACGACATTTTGAAGCTCCGCCAGCCGCTCGATCGTCCGCGGGGCGAGATCGACCCCGGTGCGCGAGGGCACATTGTAGATGATGATGGGAAGGTCCACCGCCCGGGCAACCGCCTCGAAGTGGCGATAGAGCCCCTCCTGCGACGGCTTGCTGTAGTAGGGCGCAACGACGAGCGCCGCATCCGCGCCAAGCGTCCTTGCCTCCGCCGTCAGCTCGATCGTCGTCGCTGTGCTGTTGGTACCGGTTCCGGCGATAACCGGGATCTTGCGCTCCGCCACCTCGACGCAGCGCTCGATCACCAGCGCCCGCTCGGCACGCGACAGCGTCGGCGCTTCGCCGGTGGTGCCGCAGGCGACGATGCCGGAAATGCCGTGGCGGATCTGCCATTCGACGAGCGACATCAGCGCGACGACATCGACCTTGCCGTCCCGAAACGGCGTGACAAGCGCCGTAATCGCCCCTTCGAGGCGCAGCGAATTCATGTTCATGGAAATGTCCTTCAGGTGGGAAGTTGGCCGCGGCCGGCAGCGGCCGCAAGCTGATGAGCACGGCAGGAGCGCAGGAAGGCGCCAAGGATCGCCGCGGCAAGGTCGACATGTCGCGCCTTGAAGGTGATCCGGCCGGCGCCCGGTGGCTGATAGCGCAGCGCGCAGGTCCACAGGCCGAACTCATGATTGAGCGTTCGAAGGCACAGTTTCGCTTCGGTCGCCGACGTCAGCTGGATGACGGCATCGACCAGTGCATCGGCGGCCATCAGTTCACGGAACCGGCGCGACGGCCATTCTCCAGCAGCAAGATCCGGTAGGTCCGCAATCACCCGTACCGCCTCCCAGACATGGTGCTCGCGCAGGTGGCGAACGGCGGTCAGTCGAAGCATCAGCGCATCGAGCGCTTGCGCAACCGTTTCGCCGGTCAACTCCTGGTCCACATCGACCTCGCGCAGGGCCGGAAGAATATGACGACGGATGTTGAAATCCTGAAGAGACATGGCACGCATCCCTATTCGATGCGGCAAGGCTAGACCCGGCAGGCGTCCGGTTTCGATTGCGACTTCGGGCGCGCGGCATAAGATTTCCGTAAAGCGCTTAAGTGGGTGTTGTGGAAGACGCCGGCCGCGGTCTAGATTTGGTTTCCGAACAGGCGAAAGCCCGGCGCGACAGCGCGCGCGGCGTCGAAATAATCTGACGCAAAAGATGACGCGCACGCAATTTTGCGCTAGGTAGCCCATTCGGTGGCGATCAGGGATCGCCATTCCCGAGCAATACCCCTTGTCCGTGAAGGAACATGCCATGCCTGCCTATCGCTCACGTACCACCACCCACGGCCGTAACATGGCCGGCGCCCGCGGCCTCTGGCGCGCGACGGGCATGAAGGACAGCGATTTTGGCAAGCCGATTATTGCGGTGGTGAACTCGTTCACCCAGTTCGTGCCGGGCCACGTGCACCTCAAGGATCTTGGCCAGCTCGTCGCCCGCGAGATCGAGGCTGCCGGCGGCGTCGCCAAGGAATTCAACACCATCGCCGTCGACGACGGCATCGCCATGGGCCACGACGGCATGCTCTATTCGCTGCCCTCGCGCGAGATCATCGCCGATAGCGTCGAGTACATGGTCAACGCGCACTGCGCCGACGCCATGGTCTGCATCTCCAACTGCGACAAGATCACCCCCGGCATGCTGATGGCCGCACTTCGCCTCAACATCCCCGCCGTCTTCGTTTCCGGCGGCCCGATGGAAGCCGGCAAGGTCGTGCTGCACGGCAAGACGCACGCGCTCGACCTGGTCGACGCCATGGTCGCCGCAGCCGACGACAATGTTTCCGATGAAGACGTCAAGGTCATCGAGCGCTCCGCCTGCCCGACCTGCGGCTCCTGCTCCGGCATGTTCACGGCCAACTCGATGAACTGTCTGACCGAAGCCCTCGGCCTGTCGCTGCCCGGCAACGGCTCGACGCTCGCCACCCACGCCGACCGCAAGCGCCTGTTCGTCGAAGCCGGCCACCTGATCGTCGACATCACCCGCCGCCACTACGAGCAGGACGACAACAGCGTCCTGCCGCGCAACGTCGCCTCCAAGAAGGCGTTCGAGAATGCCATGGCGCTCGATATCGCCATGGGCGGCTCGACCAACACCGTGCTGCACATTCTGGCGGCCGCCCATGAGGGCGAGGTCGATTTCACCATGGCCGACATCGACCGCCTGTCGCGCAAGGTTCCGTGCCTGTCGAAGGTCGCGCCGGCGAAAAGCGACGTGCACATGGAAGACGTGCACCGTGCCGGCGGCATCATGTCGATCCTCGGCGAACTGGAAAAAGGCGGCCTCATCAACCGCGATTGCCCGACCGTACATAGCGCCACGATCGGCGACGCCATCGACCGCTGGGACATCACCCGCACGTCGAGCGAAACGGTCCGCAATTTCTTCCGCGCGGCACCGGGCGGCATCCCGACCCAGGTCGCGTTCAGCCAGGAAGCTCGCTGGGACGAACTCGACACCGACCGCGAAAAGGGCGTCATCCGCTCGGTCGAACATCCCTTCTCCAAGGATGGCGGCCTCGCCGTCTTGAAGGGCAACATCGCCATCGACGGCTGCATCGTGAAGACCGCGGGCGTCGACGAGAGCATCCTGAAGTTCTCAGGCCCTGCCCGCGTCTTTGAAAGCCAGGACGCGTCGGTCAAGGCGATCCTTGCCAACGAGATCAAGGCTGGCGACGTCGTCGTCATCCGCTATGAAGGCCCGAAGGGCGGCCCGGGCATGCAGGAAATGCTCTATCCGACGAGCTACCTGAAATCGAAGGGTCTCGGCAAAGCCTGCGCACTGATCACCGACGGCCGCTTCTCCGGTGGCACCTCGGGCCTGTCGATCGGCCACGTTTCGCCGGAAGCAGCCAATGGCGGCACGATCGGCCTGGTGCGCGAAGGCGACATGATCGACATCGACATCCCGAACCGCACGATCAGCCTGCGCGTCGACGAGGCGGAACTTGCCAAGCGCCGCACCGAGCAGGACGCCCAGGGCTGGAAGCCGACCGAACAGCGCAAGCGCAAGGTGACAACGGCGCTGAAGGCCTATGCGGCTTTCGCCACCTCCGCCGACCGTGGCGCCGTGCGCGACCTCGGCGAGCACTGACCAGCCGCGTTCTGGCAGCGCCCGAGCGGCGCAAGAAACAACGAAGGGCTCCCGCGCGGCGGGGGCCCTTTTCTTTGATCTCGTCCTAGGGATAGGCCCGGCTTTGCCGGACAGGAACCATCTGTTATTTTAGTTCACCCTAAAATCATACAGGTGGATCATGGCGGACGAGTCTGGATTGCTCGGCACCTGGAAGATGCTTTCCTGGACGCGCGAGGTCGTCGCCACTGGCGAGGTCAGCGATGCCATGGGCCCTGATCCCATCGGTTATCTCTCGTATTTTCCGGATGGCCGGATGACTGCCGTCGTGGTGAAGCGCGATCGGCCGCAGCTCAAAGGGCTCGTGCCCTCTCACGACGAAAAGGCGGCACTGTTTGATTCCATGCTCGCCTATTCCGGCTCCTATTCGCTCAAGGACGGCCGGATCATCCATCATGTCGAGGCAAGCTGGAACCCGGCCTGGGGCGTCTCCGACCTGATCCGCCCCTTCGTCCTGCAAGGCGATAAGCTGGTGATCTATGGTGCGCCGGGCGTGGACCCGGCAACCGGCGAGGAGGTCATCTACCACCTCGAATTTCGCAAGATGTGACCAGCTTGGCCACGGGCGTCAGAGGTGACGCGTCTCGGCCGGCGCGTGGAACCAGTTGTTGTTGCGCCCGTCCATGTACTGCACCGGTGCTTCGGCCAACACCGCGGGGTCGAGATCGTCGAGGCAGGCGACGTTGACGGAATAGTAGGCGCCGCCGATCTCCTCGATGTAGCCGTGACCGAAGGCGGCAACGCCGCAGGTCCGGCAGAAGCGGTGATGCACGCTGTTGCTGCCGAACTGGTAGTCGGCGATGTTCGCTTCGTCGCACTGCAGCCGGAAGGCGTCGGGCTTCACAACCACCCCCCAGTAGCGCCGATTCCAGCAAATCGAGCAGTTGCATTTGCCGGTGCCGGCATCGAGGTCGATATCGGCCTCATAGCGGATGTTTCCGCAATGGCAGCTTCCTTTGTGGGTCAGTTTCATAGCTGTCGCTCCTGCTCTCGGGCCGGTCAGCCCCCATATTGCCGCCCACCCGGCAGGCGATACGCCTGCCGGGTGAAGCTCATGCAATGCAAGTGCCATATTGACAACATATTGTCAATTATGGACCGGCACGCGTCAGAGATGACGGACTTCGGCGGGCGTTTGATCCCATCGGTCGTTCCGGCCATCCAGATATTGCACCGACACCTCGGCAAGGACCGATGGATCGACATCGTCCAGCGTGGCAACATTGACGCTGTAATAGGCGCCGCCGAGTTCCTCGACATAACCATGGCTATAGGAGGCGATGCCGCAGGCCGGGCAGAAGCGGTGGTTGCCCACCTTGGCGCCGAATTGATACCGGCCAACCTGGTCTTCCGGCGACAGGAGGCGAAAATCTTCCGGCTGGACCTGCGCACCCCAGTAGCGGGCCTTGCCACAGAACGAGCAATTGCATCGCGTCGTCCCGGCATCGAGATCGAAAGTCGCCTCGTATCTGAGCTTGCCGCAATGGCAACCGCCGCTGTAAGTCCTTCTCGCCATGCTCTCATCTCCCTTGCTAAAATGACTTGCTGAAACAACTGCATCATGACAACATGATGTCACATAAACATTCACACGACGCTGGTGCTGTCAACATGAAAGATCCTGATCGGACACCCGCCGGAGACGCCTTTGCGGAGTTCGCCATATCGGTATTGCGGCTGGCTGGCCCCTTGACGCAGGCCGGCGACGCGCTCGCCAAACCTTCCGGACAAACGAGCGCCCGCTGGCAGGTGCTGGCTGCGGCGAACCATGCGCCGATGTCGGTGGCCGATGCGGCACGCGCGCTCGGTCTAGCGCGCCAGGGGGTGCAGCGCATCGCCGATCTCCTGGAGGCCGAAGGACTGATCGCCTACAGGGACAACCCGACCCACCAGAGGGCGAAGCTCATGGTCCTGACCGCGGCGGGAGAAACGGCGCTGCACGATATCAAGGAGCGGCAGGCGGCCTGGGCGGATGGCCTGGGCGGCGCGCTCGGCGAAAGGCGGCTACGCCAGGCTTCCGCCTTGATCGCCGAGGTGATCGAGGTGCTCAGGGAGCGCCCCACGCCAGAGCCGTCCGAGGACTGACCGACTGCCGGTCAGGCCAGCCTTAGGAGATCCGCACGCAGGCGGTCCGGACCACCGTCCCCGAACACCGGATCGAGCGCCTCATGGAGCTCTCGCCAGATCGGCACGGCACGCGCCAGCAGCCCCTGCCCTTCCGGCGTCAGCCGCAATCGGCGCGACCGCCGGTCGTCGGCATCCGGGAAGCTTTCGACCAGGCCGCGCCGTTCCAGCGGCTTCAGCGCCGCCGTCAAGGTCGTCCGGTCCATGGCGAGAAGCGATGCCACCGAGCCCATGTTGGGTGGCGCCGGGCGGTTGAGCGACATCAGCAGAGAGAACTGTCCGTTGGTGATATCGAGCGGGCGCAGCCCCTCGTCGAACCGGCGGGCAAGGGCGCGCGCGGCACGCTGCACATGCAGGCAGAGGCAGGTGTCCTTCACATGCAGGGTGGTATCGAACGAAACGAGCGGCATTTTTGACATGACCGATTAATGTTGATATCAACGTAAATAGTCAAGTGCAACGTTGGAAGGAGGAACGGGCATGAGACAGGACCACGCAGTGGTATCGCCTGGAGAGTGGCTGAAGGCGCGCAGAGACCTGCTCGCGCTGGAAAAGGAACACACCCACGCACGCGACAAGGTCAATGCCGCCCGGCTGGCCTTGCCCTGGGTGAAGATGGAAAAGACCTACGTCTTCGATACGCCGGCGGGCCGCAGATCACTCCCCGAGCTTTTCGACGGCCGCAGCCAGCTCATGGTCTATCATTTCATGTTCGGCCCCACCTGGGAGGCCGGCTGCCCCGGCTGCTCGTTCCTGGTCGATCACTTCGCCGGCATGCTGCCGCACCTCAACCATCACGACGTCACGCTGGTCGCCGCATCGAACGCGCCGCTGGTCAAAATCGAAGCCTACAAGAAACGCATGGACTGGCATTTCCCCTGGGTCTCGGCGGAAGGCAACGGCTTCAACCATGACTTCCATGTGGCCTTTTCGGCAGACGAACTCGCCAGTGGCAAGGTCGGCTACAATTTCACCGACATCGAAAGCGCCAATGCGCATGAGGAACTGCCCGGTCTCAGCGCCTTCCAGAAGAGCGAGGACGGCACGGTCTACCACACCTATTCGTCCTATGCCCGCGGGCTCGAGGAACTGGTGGGCACACTGATGCTGCTCGACCGCGCGCCGAAGGGCCGCAACGAAGACGGTACGATGGACTTCGTCCGGCGCCACGACGAATACGACCGGGAACCGGGCCGCAAGGCGGGCTGACCTTCGCATCCGCAGCGGGCGGAACTTTTCGCCCGCGAAATCGTTTTGAGAACGCTCGCCTGCCGGGCCGATTGCCTGTGCCCGGACGAACCCTGTGCCCAACAAGGAAATCCCGTGAGAGCAGAACCGGAAGAACCGCACCGCTGGCTTGAGCAATTGCTAGGCGACTGGCACGTTCGGACGGCCGGATCCGATGGCGAGCCCGACGGCAGCGGCCCCTGGACCGAACATGTCCGGTCGCTCGAGGGCCTCTGGATCGTCTGCGAAGGTCAGGGAACGATGCCGGGTGGCAGTTTCGGCCAGACGTTGATGACGCTCGGCTTCAATCCGCAGACCGGGCGTTACGTCGGCACATGGATCGGATCGATGATGAAGCACATGTGGATCTATGACGGCGAACTGGACGCGGCCGGCACGTCCCTCTCCCTCTCCTGCGAAGGGCCGGATTTCGAGACCCCCGACCGGACCGCGCGTTACCGTGATGTCATCACGCTTGACGGTCCATCCCGGCGGCTACTGACGGCGCAGATGCAGACAGCGGACGGACGCTGGAAAGATTTGATGACCGCGGAGTACCTGCGCCGGGATTGAAAGCGACGCTGGCGGCCGGCCTTCGGCTTTCCGGTCACACATCCGGTCGGATTGACCCGGCGACAGTTCATTCGAACAGGCAACCAAGCGGCGCGAAATACGCCGCGCCAAGGCAATCGGAGGAAGGCAATGGCAGATCACGGCAAATTCGTTTGGTACGAGCTGATGACAACCGACATGGCGGCCGCCGAAACGTTCTACAAGGATGTCGTCGGGTGGAGTGCGGCCGATTCCGGCATGGCCGGCATCAGCTACACCCTGTTCAACGTCGGCGAGATTCCGGTGGCCGGCCTGATGACCATGCCGGAAGGCGCGCTTGAAATGAACGTGCCACCCGCCTGGCTCGGTTACATCGGCGTCGACGATGTCGATGCGATCGCCGCCAGCATCGCCGCCAAGGGCGGCAAGGTGCACCGGGCGCCGGACGATATCCCCGGCATCGGGCGTTTCGCCGTCGTCACCGATCCGCACGGCGCGGTGTTCTCGGTCTTCAAGGGGACGGGCGATCCACCGCCGGTCACCGACCCGATGGCTCCCGGATTGATCGGCTGGCACGAGCTTGCCTCCGGCGACCTCGACACTGCCTTTCCCTTCTATTCCGAACTCTTCGGCTGGACCAAGGACCAGGGCATGGACATGGGCGAGATGGGCATCTACCAGATCTTCGCCCATGGCGGCGCCCCGATCGGCGGGATGATGACCAAGCCGAAGGAAGTGCCCGCGCCCTATTGGCTCTACTACATCAACGTGCCGGCCATCGATGCCGCCATCGAACGCATCAAGGCTGGCGGCGGCAAGATCGTGCTGGAGCCGATGGAAGTCCCTGGAGGGGCCTGGATTGTTCAGGCGCTCGACCCGCAAGGCGCCCTCTTCGCACTGGTCGGGCCGAGGCGCTGAGACTGGTGCATGTCTCCTTAAATCCTCGTCGATTTAAGGCAAAAGACACGCAGCAGATTAAAGTGCCACGGCGACCTTTGAGGATTTGATATGAGGGGAGGCACTCCAGCCGCAGCACAGATCACGTTGCCGTGAAGAGTTACAGAAGTAAAATCACGGCAGACCAAGTCCAGGCCCGCTTTCAGCAAGAAAACGGGCCTGTTTTATTGCGATCATGGATCGGAAAGCGAACACCGAGGCCACCAAAGCCGTGGCCTGCCCTGCGCCGGACGCATCCCTCGGTTGCGGATTAGCCCCTAGTATTTCAGGGTATTTCAAGCTTATTTAACATCTTATACGATAACAGGGGCGACAAGCACACTGATTTCGGATGGGTTTCTTGTCGGGCGACAAGAATTTGTCGTGACTGTCGAGACGACGAGCGGCGACATGAGTGGAGCAACTTCGCGCAGATGAGCAATAAGGGCAGCAGCTATGCGTCCCCTCAGATGGGCGTCGGGGAAGCACGCACGGCCAAGGCCCTGCGACGCAAGCTCCAATGGCTGGTGGCCATCGTCGTTGCCTGCACGGGCATTCTTGCGACCGAAATCATCGCCGCGTCCTACAGCGATTTCGTCATCGCGCGCCGCAATCTGACGGAAGTCATGGCCTTTTGCCGCGTCCTCGACGCCGCGAACTACCTCTCTGCCGAACGTGGTCCGTCGAACGGCATGCTCGGCCTCGGCGTGGCGCCCGGGTCCACCGTCCAGGCGCGGCTGGCGGAGTTTCGTACCCGCAGCGACGCGGCACTCGCCGAGATCACCGCCGACATCGACAATGCCAGTCGTTCCGAACCGGCCGGCGCACTCTCGCCCATCCTGGTCGAGGTGCACCGTCGGTTGATGCTTGCGCGTGCGGAAGTCGATCGCATTGCGGCCCTTCCGCCGGAAGAGCGGAACCTGGCCGAAATCGAAGGGTCGATCGAGGCCATGTTCGGCGTGATCGATGCGCTCCGCCCCGCGATCGACTGGAACATTCAGCGCCTGACCAATACGGACCCGAACCTTGCGGGCATTGCTCTTGCGGCCCAGATGCTCGCCAATCTGCGTGAAGACGGTGGTCGCCTCGGCTCGCAGGTCATGGCGCCCGTTGCCGTCGGCAAGCCGCTCGCGATCAAGAACCTGGCCGACAGCGAACGCACACGCGGCAGGCTGCAGGAGGTCTGGGCGATCGTCGGCAAGCCGGGCGCGCTTCCTGGCCTCGATCCGGCGAAGATCGGCGATCTCGCCAAGATCGACCGCGAATTCTTCGGCGAAGGTCTTGCGATCATCGACAACATCGTCGCCGTCGGCAAACGCTCGGGCAACTACCCGCTGACCGCCGAACAGCTCACCGACATTTTCGTCCCGAAGATGAAACCGCTTGAAGATCTGCGTCGCGCCTTCATGGATTCGACCGTCGAGCGCCTGTCGGCCAACAAGACGCGCGCGTCGATCAAGCTCGCCGTCGCGAGCCTTGCGACCTTCTCGCTTTTCCTGGTGCTCCTGGTGTTGATGCGCCGCGCCCGCTCGCTGGTCTTCGAACCGCTGCTCCTTGCGCGCCACAGCATCATCGAGCTTGCCAACGACCGCCCGATCCCGCGCCTCCAGGGCAAGGGCGGAGAAGGCGAAATGGGGCGCCTGTTCGATGCGATCGACATCCTGCGCCAGCGCCTCGACGAGCGCACCCTGCTGATGCAGCATCTCGAGCGCCAGGCGGAAACGGACGAATTGACCGGCCTGCTCAATCGGCGCGCACTGGAGCTGATCGGCGGCGCGGAAGACACGGACGGCAAGGATCAGGACGCCTGTCTGATCCTGATGGATATCGACCATTTCAAGCAGATCAACGATACCCACGGCCACCTGATCGGCGACATCGTGCTTCAGGAAACCGCACGCATCATCCGCAATTCCGTGCGCAATTCCGATCTCGTCGCCCGTTTCGGTGGGGAGGAGTTCGCCGTGATCACGCCCGGCGACAGCATCGAATCCGCCCTTGCCCTTGCCGAAAGGATCAGGGTCAACCTCGCACGCGAAACGATCGTCATTGCCGACGGACAGAAGCTGAATGTTACCGCCAGCTTCGGCGTGGCCGAAGGCCGGAGCGCGGACGGTGGCTGGAAGCACCTGATCGAACTTGCCGATACGGAACTCTATCGCGCCAAGTCCGAAGGCCGAAATCGCGTCTGCGGCCAGCCAGACGAAGCCGCGCACTCGCCGTTCAAGGCGATGAAATCCGCGCGCGCTTAGCCAGGAAATCGAGCACCACCCGCACACGCGCCGGCAGGGCTCCACCCTGCCCGTGGAACACCGCATGAAAGGCCTCGATGTCGCCCGGGTTCAAATGCTCGGCAACCGCCGTCAGCCGGCCGCAACGGATATCCTCCTTGACCGTAAACGTCGGCAGTCGCGCCAGGCCGACAGCGGCGAGCGCAAGCTGGCGCAAGCCCTCGCCGTCACTCACGCGGACCTGCTCCGTCGGTGCCAGCTTAATCGGCTCCCCGTTCGACAGGAGTGGCCAGCCATCGATCGAACGGGCGTAGCTATGGCTCAGCCTGTTCATCGCTTCGAGATCCTCAACACTCTCGGGCGTGCCGAACCGTTGAAGATAGGACGGCGCGCCGACGATCGTCATAGACGTGCTGCCGAGCTTGCGGGCGATCAGGCTTGAAGACTTCAGCGGACCGGCGCGCACGGCGATGTCGGCCCGCTCCGCCATCAGGTCGACCACGGCGTCGGTCTGCAAGATGTCGAGCGAGACAGACGGGAAGGCCGAAAGAAAATCCGGCAGCACCGGCATCAGCACATGCACCGCAAAGGATGCGCTGACGTTCAGACGCACGCGGCCCTCCGGCGTCTCGCCTGAACCCGCCTCGCGCTCCGCCTCGTCGATATCGGCAAGGATGCGCACCGCCCGCTCGTAGAAGGCGCAGCCCTCCGCCGTCAGCTGCAACCGCCGCGTCGAGCGGTTGACGAGCCGGACGCCAAGCCTTTCTTCAAGCCGCTGGACGAGCTTGCTGACGGCCGACGGCGTCATACAGCAGACCTTTGCGGCGGCCGAAAAACCGCCGAGTTCCACCGCCTTGGCGAAAACCGCCATCTCCCCCGAACGATTGATCGATAAGCGCGACATGTGACTTCAACTCACAAATGATGTTCTTTCATCATGTCTACATCGCAAATCGCAACGACACCACCTTCCCCTCGTGGGCGAGCGGACATCCGGTCTCGCAAAGACAAATCCAACGAGGAGTTTGACGACATGGAATACAGACGGCTTGGATCATCGGGACTGAAAGTGCCTGCCTTGAGCTTTGGCGCCGGCACGTTCGGCGGCAAGGGGCCGCTCTTCAGCGCCTGGGGCAACAGCGACGCCGCGGAAGCCAGGCGGCTGATCGACATCTCGCTCGAGGCCGGCGTCAACCTCTTCGACACCGCCGACGTTTATTCCGACGGCGCATCCGAGAGCGTGCTTGGTGCAGCCATCAAGGGCCGGCGCGATGCCGTGCTCCTCTCCACCAAGATGGCATTGCCGATGGGCGACGGCCCGAATGACGCTGGCACGTCGCGCACGCGCCTCGTCAAGGGCGTCGACGATGCCTTGAAGCGGCTCGGCACCGACTACATCGACCTTTTGCAACTGCACGCCTTCGACGCGGGAACGCCGGTCGAGGAGGTGCTCTCTACCCTCGACGGTCTCGTTACCGCCGGCAAGCTGCGCTACGTCGGCGCCTCAAACTTCGCCGGCTGGCAGCTGATGAAATCGCTGGCGGCGTCGGAGAAGCACGGCCTCGTGCGCCATGTCGCCCACCAGGTCTACTATTCGCTTGTCGGACGCGACTACGAGTGGGAACTGATGCCGCTTGGCGCCGACCAGGGTGTCGGCGCGCTGGTCTGGAGCCCGCTCGGCTGGGGGCGCCTGACCGGCAAGATCCGGCGTGGGCAGCCGTGGCCGGAAGGAAGCCGCCTGCATGACACAGCCGCCTTCGGCCCGCCGGTCGATGACGAAAAGCTCTACGATGTCGTCGACGTGCTCGACCAGCTTGCGGAGGAAACCGGCAGGACGATCCCGCAGATCGCCATCAACTGGCTGCTGCAGCGCCCGACGGTCTCGAGCGTCATCATCGGCGCCCGCAACGAGGAGCAGCTTCGCCAGAACCTCGGCGCCGTCGGCTGGTCGTTGTCGCGGGAACAGATCGCCCGGCTCGACGCGGCGAGCAACACGACTCCGGCCTACCCCTACTTCCCCTACTACCGCCAGGAGGGTTTCGCGCGGATCAATCCGCCGATCGTCTGATCGTCAGGCAACCGCTTTCGCACGCCCCGCACTGGCGTGCGAAAGCACTGCGCTGCCTCGATTTTCCAGGCACGCTTTCGCGCTTGCATTCTCGATTTGCATTGCACAAACTTCGTCGCGATGGGGGCACCAGACCTCCCACAACAGCGCCGCGCGCCGAAGGCGCGCTAAGGCCGCTGTCGCACTTAGAAGGGCAGCATGTTTTGGTCCTTAAATCGAAGGTGATTTAAGGAAACATGCTGCAGGGGGATCAAATCCGGCATGTCTATCAAGGCCAGTATCTATCACCTGACCCACTACACCTATGACCGTCCCGTCAGGCTGTCGCCGCAGATCATCCGGCTGAAGCCCGCCGCTCACTCCAAGACAAAGGTCATCAGCCACTCGCTGAAGGTCTCGCCCGGCAACCATTTCGTCAACCTGCAGCAGGACCCCTACGGCAACTACCTCGCCCGCTTCGTCTTTCCCGATCCGGTGAGCGAGCTGAAGATCGAAGTCGATCTCGTTGCCGACATGACGGTCTACAACCCCTTCGACTTCTTCGTCGAGGAAGAGGCCGAGCATTGGCCCTTCGCCTACCCCGAAGAGCTCAGCGACGATCTGAGGATCTACATGACTCCGGAGCCGCTCGGCCCGGCGCTCTCGGCCTTCATGGCAACGGTCGACCGTTCCCGCCAGCGCACCATCGACATGGTCGTCGGGCTCAACGCGCGTCTGCAGCAGGAAATCGGCTATGTCATCCGCATGGAGCCGGGCGTGCAGGACCCGGAGCAGACGCTGACATCGGCGAGAGGATCGTGCCGCGATTCCAGCTGGTTGCTCGTACAAATCCTGCGCAATCTCGGCTTCGCCGCCCGCTTCGTCTCCGGCTATCTTATTCAGCTGACACCCGATCTGAAAGCCCTCGACGGCCCCTCCGGCACCGACCACGATTTCACCGACCTGCATGCCTGGGCTGAGGTCTATCTGCCCGGCGCCGGCTGGGTCGGGCTCGACCCGACCTCGGGCCTCCTGACCGGCGAAAGCCACATTCCGCTCGCAGCAACGCCGCACTATCGAAACGCCGCGCCGATCTCCGGCGGCTTCTTCGGCGATCCCGAGACCCGAACCGACTTCGCCTTCGACATGAAGGTAAAGCGTGTCGCCGAGCACCCGCGCATCACCAAGCCGTTCTCTGACGAGAGTTGGGAGGCGCTGAATGCGCTCGGTGAAAGCGTCGACCGGGTGCTGCAGGAAAACGACGTCCGCTTGACGATGGGCGGCGAACCGACCTTCGTCTCGATCGACGATTTCGAGGCGGAAGAATGGAACACCGCCGCCGTCGGCCCGACCAAGCGCGAGAAGGCGGACGATCTCATCCGCCGGCTGCGCGAGCGTTTCGCGCCCGGCGGGTTCCTGCATTACGGCCAGGGCAAGTGGTATCCCGGCGAAAGCCTGCCGCGCTGGACCTTCTCGCTCTACTGGCGCAAGGACGGCGTGCCGATCTGGAGCCGGCCCGATCTCATCGCCGAGGAAGCCGGCCGGCACGACGTGACCGAAAAGGATGCCGAACGCCTGCTGCACGCGATCGCCGGCGAGCTCGATGTCGCGGCCGAGATGGTGGTGCCCGCCTTCGAGGACCCGGCCGAATGGCTCTTGAAGGAGGCGAACCTCCCGGACAATGTCGATCCCGCCAATTCGAAGCTCAAGGACCCGGAGGAACGCAGCCGCATGGCACGTGTCTTCGAGCGCGGGCTGACGACGCCGACCGGCTACGTTCTGCCGGTCCAGGCCTGGAACGCCCAGGCCTCCGCACGACAATGGATGAGCGAGAAGTGGAGCACCCGCCGCGGTCGGCTTTTCCTCGTGCCGGGCGATAGCCCCGTCGGCTATCGCCTGCCGCTCGGCACTCTGCCCTATATCGCGCCCTCGCAGTTTCCCTATATCCACCCGCTCGACCCGACCTTGCCGCGCGACGACCTGCCGGATTTCTCCGAGGAGATCAGCCGGCCGCAACAGGCACGCTTCCAACCCTTGGAAGCGCCGGAGACACCGCTGCCGGTCGCGCGGGACGAAATCGCCGGCCTGGTGCGCACCGCCATCAGCGTCGAACCGCGCGACGGCAGGCTCTGCGTTTTCATGCCGCCGACGGCAAGCATCGAGGAGTATCTCGACTTGATCGCGTCTGCGGAACGCGCCGCTGCCGCCATTGGCCTGCCTGTGCATATCGAGGGCTATGCCCCGCCGCAGGACGAGCGCATCAACGTCATCCGCGTCGCACCTGATCCCGGCGTGATCGAGGTCAACATCCACCCGGCCGCCCATTGGCGCGACTGCGTCGATATCACGACCGCGATCTACGAGGAGGCGCGCCAGAGCCGGCTCGGCGCCGACAAGTTCATGATCGACGGCCGCCACACCGGCACCGGCGGCGGCAACCACGTGGTCGTCGGCGGCGCCAATCCCAATGACAGCCCGTTCCTGCGCCGCCCGGATCTCTTGAAGAGCATGGTGCTTCACTGGCAGCGGCATCCCTCGCTTTCCTACCTGTTTTCCGGCCTCTTCATCGGCCCGACGTCGCAGGCGCCGCGCATCGACGAGGCCCGCCACGACCAGCTCTATGAGCTCGAAATCGCGCTGGCGCAGGTGCCGATGCCCGGCTCTGCAACGCCGCCGCCCCTGCCGTGGCTCGTCGACCGGCTGTTCCGAAACCTGCTCGTGGATGTCACCGGCAACACCCATCGCGCGGAAATCTGCATCGACAAGCTGTTCTCGCCCGATGGCCCGACCGGCCGCCTCGGCCTCGTCGAGTTCCGCGGCTTCGAGATGCCGCCGAACGCCCGCATGTCGCTTGCCCAGCAATTGCTGGTGCGCGCGCTCATCGCCCGCTTCTGGAAGCACCCGGTCGACGGCCGCTTCGTGCGCTGGGGCACTACGCTACACGATCGTTTCATGCTGCCGCATCATGTCTGGCACGACGTTCTCGACGTGCTCGCCGACCTCAGAACCCATGGCTTCGATCTGAAGCCGGAATGGTTCGAGGCCCAGCTCGAGTTCCGCTTCCCCTTCTGCGGCGAGGTCGAATACGAGGGGGCAAAGCTCGAAATCCGCCAGGCGCTCGAACCCTGGCACGTCATGGGCGAACAGGGCGCGATCGGCGGCACCGTGCGCTATGTCGACAGCTCGATCGAGCGCCTTCAGGTCAAGCTCGATACCGCCAATCCCGAACGTTACACGGTCGCCTGCAACGGTCGACCCGTGCCGCTCACACGCACCGGTCCGAACGGCGCGGCGGTGGCCGGCGTGCGTTACAAGGCGTGGCAGCCGGCGTCCGGGCTGCACCCGCTGCTGCCGGTCAACACTCCCCTTACATTCGATATCTATGATACATGGTCGAATCGGGCGATCGGCGGTTGCATCTACCATGTCGCCCACCCGGGTGGGCGCAACTACGACACGTTTCCGGTCAACGGCAACGAGGCGGAGGCGCGGCGCCTGTCGCGGTTCGAGCCTTGGGGCCATACGCCCGGAGGCTACCCGCTGCGCCCCGAATGCCCGTCGACGGAATTCCCGATGACGCTTGATCTCAGGCGTCCACCAGGAGCGTAAATGCCGAAGAAGCAGACAGCCGCCGCAAGCCATCCGGGCACCGACGACGATCCGGTCTTCGGCTACCGGGCCCTATCGGGCATTGCCGACGAAATGCTCGACCAGGAAGGCAATGTCCGCCCGGTCTGGCAGCGGCTGCTCGCGACGCTTGGGCGGCTCGACGAGACCGAGCTTGCCAACCGCTTCGCCCGCGCCGACCGCTATCTGCGCGATGCCGGGGTGTTCTATCGCGTCTATGGCGCCAAGGAGAGTTCCGAGCGCAGCTGGCCGCTGTCGCACATTCCGGTTCTGATCGACGAAAAGGAATGGGCGCACGTCTCGCAAGGCCTGGTGCAGCGCGCCGAGCTGCTGGAAAAGGTCGTCGCCGACATCTATGGCGAGAACCGGCTGGTGCGCGAGGGGCTGCTGCCGCCGGCGCTCGTTGCCTCCAATCCGGAGTTTCTGCGCCCGCTCGTCGGCGTAAAGCCCGCCGACGGCCACTTCCTGCATTTCGTCTCCTTCGAGATCGGCCGCGGCCCCGACGGCAACTGGTGGGTGCTGTCCGATCGCACCGAGGCGCCCTCCGGCGCCGGCTTCGCCCTGGAAAACCGGGTCGCGACCACGCGCGCCTTCTCCAATCTCTACGCCGAAAGCCACGTCCACCGGCTGGCCGGTTTCTTCGGCGAGTTCCGCGACACGCTGCAGAGCCGCCGGCTGCATCCGGACGACCGGATCGCCGTCCTTTCGCCGGGGATCGCCAACGAGACCTATTTCGAACATGCCTATATCGCCCGCTATCTCGGCTTCATGCTGCTTGAAGGCGAGGATCTGACCGTGGTCGGCGGCCGGGTGATGGTGCGCACCGTCGCTGGCCTGAAACCCATCGGCGTACTCTGGCGCCGGCTCGATGCCGCCTTTGCCGATCCGCTCGAACTCAATCAGTCCTCCCATATCGGCACGCCCGGCATCGTCGAGGCGCTTCGCGCCGGATCGGTCTCGATCGTCAACGCGCTCGGCACCGGCATCGTCGAAACCCGCGCTTTCCTCGCCTTCACGCCGGCGATCTGCCGTCATCTGCTGGGCGAGGAGCAGAAGCTGCCCTCGATCGCCACCTGGTGGTGCGGCCAAAGCGCGGAACGCGAACAGGTCGCCGCCAACCTCGACCGCATGGTCATCGGCCCCGCCTACCAGACCCGCCCCTTCTTCGACGACAATGGACAGTCGGTGCTCGGCCGCACGCTCGATGAGAAGGCCCGGGCCTCGATCGCAGACTGGCTTTGCGCCGAGGGCGGCAAGCTCGTGGGCCAGGAAGTGGTCACGCTTTCGACCACCCCCGCCTGGGTGCGCGGCCGGCTGACGCCACGGCCGATGAGCCTGCGCGTGTTTGCGGCGCGCACCCGCGACGGCTGGCAGATCATGCCGGGCGGCTTTGCCCGCATCGGCTCTGGTGACGATGTCGCTGCGATCGCGATGCAGGCGGGCGGCACCGCCGCGGACGTCTGGATTGTCAGCGACCGGCCGGTCGAGCGCACGACGCTGCTTCCGGCCGAGGAGAGCTTCACCCGCAACATGCCGGGCAGCTTGCCGAGCCGGGCGGCCGACAATCTCTTCTGGCTCGGCCGCTACATCGAGCGTGCGGAAGGGGCGCTTCGCATCCTGCGCGCCTGGCACGGCCGCTTTGCCGAAACCGCCGATCCGGACCTGCCGCTCCTGAAGGATGTCGGCGACTATCTCGCCGCTCTTGACATCGATGCGCGCCAGCCGGTGCCCGACAGCCTGCTTGCCAATATCTCCAGCGCGCTCTTCAGCGCTGGAAACATCCGCGACCGTTTCTCTCCGGACGGCTGGCTGGCGCTGAACGATCTGTCGCAGACGGCGCGCAAGTTCCACGCGACGGTGCAGGCCGGCGACGACGCGACGCGGGCGATCACCGTGCTCCTGCGCAAGCTCGCCGGCTTTGCCGGTCTCGTGCATGAAAACATGTACCGCTTCACCGGCTGGCGCTTTCTTTCGATCGGCCGCTACATCGAGCGCGGCCTGCACATGACGCGGCTGCTCGGCCACATGTCGGGGCCGGACGCACCCGACGGCGCCTATGACATGCTCCTCGAAATCGGCGACAGCGTCATGACCCACCGCCGGCGCTACAATGTCAGCACCGCCGCCTTGACCGTGACCGACCTCCTGGCGCTCGACCCGCTCAATCCGCGCTCGGTGCTTTACCAGTTGAACGAGATCAAGACCGAGGTCGAGCTCTTGCCGAACGCCTTCGTCAACGGACAGATGTCCCCCTTCTACCGCGAGGCGATGCGGCTGCATTCGGGCCTGGCGGTGATGACACCGGAAGCCATGAACCTCGGCGTCTACAATCGGTTGGAGCGGGATCTCGAAAGCCTGTCCGATTTGCTCGCACGCACCTATCTCGGCTAGCCATGCTTTACGACATCAGCCTGAAGATCACCTATGACTACGAAGTGCCGGTGTCCGGCGGCCGCCACCTGGTGCGTGTGCTGCCGGCGACGCTGCCGGGCCGCCAGCGTCTCGTCGTCGGCTCGCTCAGCTGCCATCCCATGCCGGCCGAGCGCACAGAGAGCATCGACTTCTTCGCCAACCCGTTCACGTCGATCCTCTTTCGCAATTCGCATGCCGACCTGACGATCCGCATGCAGGCGCGCGTGCAGGTGGAGGCCCAGGCCTTGACCGCGGACTTTTCCCCCGACCTTACCGGCCTGCCGGCAGAGCTTGCCGCCTGCTGGTCCGTCGATGCCGACGCTCCGCACCACTTCGCCGGCCCGAGCCCGCTCTTGCCCGAGGCCGCCGAAATCGCCGCCTATGCGCGTGACACGGTCACCGACGGGATGACCGTGCGCCAGATCGCCGTCGCACTGTGCGACCGCATCCATCGCGACTTCACTTATGACGGCGAGGCGACGACCGTGAACACGACGCCGGCAGAAGCGTTCAAGCTCAAGCGCGGCGTCTGCCAGGACTTCGCCCATGTCATGATCGTAGCGCTCAGAAGCCTCGGCATCCCTGCGGGATATGTTAGTGGATTCTTAAGGACGATCCCTCCGCCCGGCAAGGAACGCCTCGAAGGGGCCGATGCCATGCATGCCTGGGTGCGCGTCTGGTGCGGCACAACCGCTGGGTGGCTCGAACTCGATCCGACCAACAATATTCCGGCTGGAACCGACCATATCGTCGTCGGCCATGGCCGCGACTATGGCGATGTCGCGCCCGTCATCGGGGTCCTGAAAAGCTACGGCAGCCAGACGACGAAACAGGCGGTCGACGTCATTCCGGTACCGTGACCCGATTTGGCACAGGCCAGTTCCCGCTTCAGGACAGATCGGATGCCGCAAAACCCCTTACAACAACTGGTTTTCCGGCGATCCATTAAAATTGCACGGATTGCCGGAACGATATCGTAAGCCATCGCCGCTATTGATGCCCCCAAGCTTGCAACGTGTTCCTTTGGGGTGTGCAAAGATGGGAAGACGATACACGGTAGGCCGGTCCTTCGTAGCCATGCTCAAGGACCGGGGTGGCAATTTTGGTGTGATGGCTGCACTCGCGGCGCCATTGGTCTTGGCAGCCGGCGGCGTCGCCGTCGATCTGGCCACCATGATGACGACGAAGAACCAGATGCAGGATGCGGCCGATGCGGCGGCTCTTGCGGCTGCGTCGGCATTGGTTGCCAGCAAGGATGGACTGACGCCCGAGAAGGCCAAGGAAATCGCCTTGAACTTCCTGAAGGCACAGTCGACCGCAAGTTCGACGGATGTGCCCGGCGGCAACGACCCGGGCATGGGTACAGCCTCGGCGGGCGGCGTGACCGATCCGACGGAGACCCAGGTTCAGCCGACGGTCGACATCGTTACCACGCCGGTCGGCAAGAGCGACAAGGCCTTTAAGGTCACGATCGTCAACAAGCAGACCATTCAGCTCAACCCCATGACGCGATTGCTCGGACAGAAGTCCGTCAATCTGGAAACGGTTGCCATCGCCGAGAGCGCGACGGAAACCAAGAACGCCATGTCGATGTATCTCGTGCTCGACCGCTCGGGCTCGATGGCGTTCGCGACGAACGTGGAAAAGAAGCCGACGACCAGCTGCGTCAACTGGAACTCGGACAATTGGGGCAAAAGCAACGTCAAGGCGTCCACCCCGTGCATGATTGACAAGATCACGACCTTGAAATCCGCGGTTGAGACGTTGCTGAAGCCACTGACCGAGATGGACCCCGATAAGAAGTATGTTCGTGTCGGCGCCGTTTCCTATAGCAGCTCCATCTTCGCGGAAGAGAAACTGGCCTGGGGCACGACGAAGGCCAGCACCTACGTCAAGAACCTGGAGGCGAACGGCGGCACGGATTCGAGCGGCGCCTTCGCCAAAGCCGTCGCGGATCTGAAGCTCAAGAGCGAGAACGACGCGCACACGGCTTCCAACGGCCTGACACCGAAAAAGTACATCGTGTTCATGACCGATGGGGCGAACACACATTTCGAAGGAAAGGCGTTGACCATCCCGGCGGCGCCAAAGCCGGAACCGGAACTCGACAAATACACGGCCCAGGATTCCAAATCCGACACCGCAACGCTCAAGGCGTGCCAGGATGCCAAGGACGCCGGCATCCGCGTCTTCACCATCGCCTTCATGGCGCCGATCCAGGGAAAGTCGGTGCTCAGCCGATGTGCCAGCAGCGCCGCCGACTACAAGTCGCCGGAAGATGCCGCAGCTCTGGTCAAGGTTTTCGGCGAAATCGGCGCCACGACCTCGGGCAAGATGGCACGCCTGACGCGGTAAGACAGACCACATCGCTGACGATGCCGCCCGGTTGTCTCGGGCGGCATTTTGCGTTTCGGCGGAACGCCTTCTCCACCGTTTGAGGCAAGTCTAATCCATTTAAAAACATCTGTTGCAAGCGCTTCGGATCGATGCATAAATTGCCTTTATCCCCGGTCGGGTCCGGCCTGCGATCTCCCAACGCAAAAGGGTAAAGACAGTTTCATGATGAACAGGCTCTCCACCAACGACGTGCCGCAGCCCGCCCCAAGGTCGTCTGAACCTAGCCAGCTCGCCGTCGAAATCCTCGAACGTCTGAAGTACCGCATCGGCAAAGACCCGAAGGTCGCCAAGCCGCATGACTGGCTGACCGCGGCGATCCTGGTTGCGCGCGACCGCATCACCGACAAGTGGATGGACTCCACCCGCAAGACCTATTCAACCGGTGCAAAGCGCGTCTACTACCTCTCGCTTGAGTTTCTCATCGGCCGGCTGATGCGCGATGCGATGACCAATATCGGCCTGATGGACGAGATGCGCGATGCGCTCGCCTCGCTCGGTGTCGATATCGACGTCGTCGCCCAGCTCGAGCCGGACGCAGCGCTTGGAAATGGCGGTCTCGGACGACTGGCCGCCTGCTTCATGGAATCGATGGCGACCGTCGACGTGCCGGCCTACGGCTACGGCATCCGCTACATGCACGGCCTCTTCCGCCAGCAGATGGCCGACGGCTGGCAGGTGGAGCTGCCGGAAACCTGGCTTGCCCACGGCAACCCCTGGGAATTCGAACGGCGCGAAAGCTCCTACGAAATCGGCTTCGGCGGCGTGGTCGAAACGGCCAATATCGACGAAGAAATCCAGCGCTTCGTCTGGAAACCGGCCGAGCGCGTCATCGCCACCGCCTTCGACACGCCTGCCGTCGGCTGGCGGGCAAAACGCGTCAACACGCTGCGCCTGTGGACCGCGCAGCCGATCGACCCGATCCTGCTTGCGGCCTTCAACGCCGGCGACCACATCGGCGCGCTCAAGGAAAGCAACAAGGCCGAAAGCCTGACCCGCGTTCTCTATCCGGCTGACGCCACGCCCGCCGGCCAGGAACTGCGGCTGCGCCAGGAATATTTCTTCTCGTCGGCCTCGCTGCAGGACATCCTGCGTCGTCACCTGCAGCAATATCCCGATTTCAGCTCGCTGCCGGATGCCGTCGCCATTCAGCTCAACGACACCCACCCGGCCATTTCGATTGCCGAACTGGTGCGGCTGTTGACCGACCTGCACGGTCTCGATTTCGAGCAGGCCTGGGACATCACCCGCCGCACGATCTCCTACACCAACCACACGCTTTTGCCCGAAGCGCTCGAAAGCTGGCCGGTGCCGCTGATCGAACGGCTTTTGCCGCGCCACATGCAGATCGTCTATGCGATCAACGCCAAGATCCTGATCGAGGCCCGCCGCCAGAAGGGCGCGACGGACGACGAGATCCGCAACATCTCGTTGATCGACGAAAGCGGCGAACGGCGGGTGCGCATGGGCAACCTCGCCTTCGTCGGCTCGCACTCGATCAACGGCGTTTCGGCGCTGCACACGGAGCTGATGAAGGAAACGGTGTTTGCCGACCTGCACAAGCTCTATCCCGACCGCATCAACAACAAGACCAACGGCATTACCCCGCGCCGCTGGCTGATGCAGTGCAATCCCGGTCTCTTCGGACTGATCCGCGAAGCGATCGGGGACGAGTTCATGGACAATACCGAGGCGCTGCAGGCGCTCGACGCCTTCGCCGACAAGGCGGATTTCCAGGAGCACTTCGCCGCGGTCAAGCGCGCCAACAAGGTGCGCCTTGCCCAGCTCGTGCAGAGCCGTCTCGGCATCCGGCTCGACCCGTCGGCGATGTTCGACATCCAGATCAAGCGCATCCATGAATACAAGCGCCAGCTCTTGAACATCATCGAAGCGGTGGCGCTCTACGACCAGATCCGCTCGCATCCGGAACTCGACTGGGTCCCGCGCGTTAAGCTTTTCGCCGGCAAGGCGGCGCCGAGCTATCACAATGCCAAGCTGATCATCAAACTCGCCAACGACGTCGCTCGTGTCGTCAACAACGACCCGGCGGTGCGCGGCCTCTTAAAGATCGTCTTCGTGCCGAACTACAACGTCTCGCTTGCCGAGATCATGGTCCCCGCTGCCGACCTTTCCGAGCAGATCTCGACGGCCGGCATGGAAGCGTCGGGCACCGGCAACATGAAGTTCGCGCTGAACGGCGCCTTGACGATCGGCACGCTCGACGGCGCCAATGTCGAAATGCGCGACTGGATCGGCGAGGAAAACATCAAAATCTTCGGCATGACCGCGGAAGAGGTGACGCGCGCACGAGCCGAGGGGCACAATCCGCGCGCCATCATCGAAGGCTCGCGCGAGCTGTCGCAAGCGCTGCAGGCGATTGCCTCCGGTGTCTTCTCGCCCGACGACCGCAACCGCTTCGCCGGCCTCATCGAGGGCCTCTACAATCACGACTGGTTCATGGTCGCTGCCGATTTCGAAGCCTACGCCAAGGCGCAGCGCGAGCTCGACCAGCTCTGGACGACGCCGTCCGACTGGCAAGCACAGGCAATCCGCAACACGGCACGGATGGGCTGGTTCTCGTCCGACCGCACCATCCGGCAATATGCCGGGGAAATCTGGAGAGCCGGATGACGTCTTCGGCCGGCAAGGACCCGGAACCCGCAGCTTCAGGTCTGCTGTCAGCGCCGGATATCGCGGCCATCCTCTCGGGCACGCACGAGGATCCCTTCGCGGTTCTCGGCGTGCACCCCGCCGGCAAGGCCATCCTTGCGCGCTGCTTCATCCCCGATGCCGAGACGGTGACCGTAGAGACGCTTGCCGGCAAGGAACTGGGCACGCTCGAACGGCGCGACGATGCCGGTTTCTTCGAGGGACCTGTCTCCCTGAAAAAGCCGCAGCCGGTGCGCTACCGCGCCCGCAATCAGGGCGGCGAATGGGTGGTGGTCGATCCCTATAGCTTCGGGCCGGTGCTCGGGCCGATGGACGATTACTACATTCGCGAGGGCTCGCATCTTCGGCTGTTCGACAAGATGGGCGCCCATGCGATCGAGCATGACGGTGCCCATGGCTATCATTTCGCCGTCTGGGCGCCGAATGCCAAGCGCGTTTCGGTGGTCGGCCAGTTCAACGACTGGGACGGCCGGCGGCACGTCATGCGGCTGCGCGCCGATACCGGCATCTGGGAGATCTTCATTCCCGGCGTTGAAGGTGGCCTTGCCTATAAATACGAGATCCTCGACCGCAACGGCACGTTACTGCCGCTGAAGGCCGATCCCTTTGCCCGGCGCTCCGAGCTGCGCCCCAACACCGCCTCCGTCACCACGCCGGAAATCGCGCAGGTGTGGGACGACGAGGCGCACCGCAAGCATTGGGCGTCTGCCGACGCGAGGCGCCAGCCGATCTCGATCTACGAGGTCCATGCCGGCTCCTGGCAACGCCGCGACAATGGCGACATGCTCTCCTGGGACGAACTTGCCGACCGGCTGATCCCCTACTGCGTCGACATGGGCTTCACCCATATCGAGTTCCTGCCGATCTCGGAATTTCCCTTCGACCCGTCCTGGGGCTACCAGACGACCGGCCTCTATGCGCCGACCGCCCGCTTCGGCGAGCCCGAAGGTTTCGCCCGTTTCGTCAATGGCTGCCACAAGGTTGGCCTCGGCGTCATCCTCGACTGGGTACCCGCGCATTTCCCCACCGACGAGCACGGGCTGCGCTGGTTCGACGGCACCGCGCTCTACGAACACGAAGACCCGCGCCAGGGCTTTCATCCCGACTGGAACACGGCGATCTACAATTTCGGGCGTCAGGAAGTGTTGTCGTTCCTCGTCAACAACGCGCTCTATTGGGCGGAAAAATTCCATGTCGACGGACTGCGCGTCGATGCGGTCGCCTCGATGCTCTATCTCGACTACTCGCGCAAACATGGCGAGTGGGTGCCGAACGAGTATGGCGGCAACGAGAACCTCGAAGCGGTTCGCTTCCTGCAGACGATGAACACCCAGATCTACGGCCTGCATGGCGGCATCCTGACGATCGCCGAGGAATCGACCTCCTGGCCGAAGGTCTCGCATCCGGTTCACGCCGGCGGGCTCGGCTTCGGCTTCAAGTGGAACATGGGCTTCATGCACGACACGCTGCAGTATCTGTCGCGCGAGCCGGTGCACCGCAAGTTCCACCACAACGACCTGACCTTCGGCCTGCTCTACGCCTTCAGCGAGAACTTCGTGCTGCCGCTCTCCCATGACGAGGTCGTGCACGGCAAGGGTTCGCTGATCGCCAAGATGGCCGGCGACGACTGGCAGAAGTTCGCCAATCTCCGCGCCTATTACGCCTTCATGTGGGGTTATCCGGGCAAGAAGCTGCTGTTCATGGGCCAGGAGTTCGCGCAATGGCGCGAATGGTCCGAAGACCGCGCGCTCGACTGGAACCTGCTCGAATACCACCTGCACGAAGGCATGCGGCGGCTGGTGCGTGACCTCAACGGCACCTACCGGGCCAAGCCCGCCCTTCATGCGCGGGACTGCGAGGGCGAAGGTTTCGAGTGGCTGCTGGCCGACGACCGCGACAACTCCATATTTGCCTGGCTGCGCAAGGCGCCCGGCGAAAAGCTCGTTGCCGTCATCACCAATTTCACCCCCGTGTACCGGGAAAGCTACGCCATCCCGCTGCCGGTCAAGGGTCGTTGGAAGGAGATCCTGAACTCCGACGCGGAAATCTACGGAGGAAGCGGCAAGGGCAACGGCGGCGCCGTTTTTGCCGAGAAGAACAGCACAGGAGCGATCATGGCCAACATCACCCTGCCGCCGCTGGCGACACTGATGCTGGAACAGGAGTAATTTATCCGATCCGCCAGCCGAAGGGGCGGGCGGGAGACTGCAAAAATCGAGGGCCGCAAGGCGTCGCAGAAGGCCGCCGTGACGACCCCTTGAGGTCAATGAATGGGGAGGACAAATGGTGGAAAAGCGTACGCAACCTCTGGCACGTGATGCCATGGCCTATGTTCTCGCCGGCGGTCGCGGCAGTCGCCTGAAGGAACTGACCGACCGACGGGCGAAGCCGGCGGTCTATTTCGGCGGCAAGGCTCGTATCATCGACTTCGCGCTTTCCAATGCGCTGAACTCCGGTATCCGCCGCATTGGCGTCGCCACCCAGTACAAGGCGCATTCGCTGATCCGGCACCTGCAGCGCGGCTGGAACTTCTTCCGCCCTGAACGAAACGAGAGCTTCGACATCCTGCCGGCCAGCCAGCGCGTTTCCGAAACGCAATGGTACGAAGGCACGGCTGACGCCGTCTACCAGAACATCGACATCATCGAGGACCATGGCGTCGAATACATGGTGATCCTTGCCGGCGATCACATCTACAAGATGGACTACGAACTGATGCTGCAGCAGCACGTCGATTCCGGCGCCGATGTCACCATCGGCTGCCTCGAAGTGCCGCGCATGGAAGCGACCGGCTTCGGCGTCATGCATGTCGACGAGAAGGACCGCATCATCGCCTTCGTCGAGAAGCCCGCCGATCCGCCCGGCATTCCCGGCAATCCGGAGATGGCGCTTGCCTCGATGGGCATCTACGTCTTCCACACGAAGTTCCTGATGGATCTTCTGCGCCGCGACGCCGCCGATCCGAAATCGAGCCGCGACTTCGGCAAGGACATCATTCCCTACATCGTCGACAACGGCAAAGCCGTCGCCCATCGCTTTGCAGAGTCCTGCGTGCGCTCGGATTTCGAGCGCGAGGCCTATTGGCGCGACGTCGGCACGATCGATGCCTACTGGCAGGCCAATATCGACCTCACCCATGTGACGCCGGAACTCGACATCTACGACAGCACCTGGCCGATTTGGACCTTCGCCGAGATCAAGCCGCCGGCCAAATTCGTGCATGATGACGAGAACCGCCGCGGCTCGGCGACGTCGTCGCTCATCTCCGGCGACTGCATCATCTCAGGCGCCGCCCTCAACCGCAGCCTGTTGTTCACAGGTGTGCGAGTAAATTCATATTCCCGTCTGGAGAATGCCGTAGTTCTTCCCGATGTGAAGATCGGTCGCCATGCGACGCTGCGCAACGTGGTCATCGACAGCCGTGTCGTGATCCCGGAGGGCCTCGTCGTCGGGGACGATCCGGTGCTCGATGCCAAGCGTTTCCGGCGCTCGGAAAACGGCGTCTGCCTGATCACGCAAACGATGATCGACAAATTGGGAATGTAGGCACTTCATGAACGTCCTGTCCGTTGCGTCCGAAGTCTATCCGCTGATCAAGACCGGGGGGCTCGCCGATGTCGTCGGCGCGCTTCCGGCAGCGCTTTTGCCGCACGGCGTCAAGACCCGCACCCTGGTGCCCGGCTATCCGGCCGTGCTGCAGAAGCTGAAGAAGAAAAAGAAGGTTGGCAGTTTCGACAACCTGTTCGGCAATCCGGCTGCAGTTCTCGCCGCTGAAATCGACGGGCTCGACCTGCTGGTCCTCGACCAGCCGGAACTCTACGCCCGCGACGGCGGTCCTTACGTCGATGCGACCGGCCTCGACTATGTCGACAATTTCCGCCGCTTTGCCGCACTCTCGCTTGCGGCGGCCGAGATTGCCGGCGGCGATGTCGTCGCGGGCTTTAAACCCGATATCGTTCACGCCCATGACTGGCAGACCGCGCTGACGCCGGTCTACATGCATTTCGGCCCGGCGGCCGCAACGCCGACGGTGATGACCATCCACAACATCGCCTTCCAGGGCCAGTTCGGCGCCTCGGTCTTCCCAGAGCTTGCCCTTCCCCCAGAAGCCTTCTCGATGCAGTTCGTCGAATATTACGGCGATGTCGGCTTCCTGAAGGGCGGCCTGCAGACCGCCGACGCGATTACCACAGTCAGCCCCTCCTATGCGCAGGAAATCCTGACGCCCGAGTTCGGCATGGGTCTCGAAGGTCTGTTGAAGAGCCGCGTCGCCGACCTCTCCGGCATCGTCAACGGCATCGACGCCGATATCTGGGATCCGCAGACCGACCCGCACATCGCCCAGCATTTTAGTGCAACGAGCCTGAAGCAGCGCGCCGCCAACCGGCGTGCGCTCGAGGAACGTTTCGGCCTTGAAAAGGGCAACGGCCCGATCTTCTGTGTCGTCAGCCGGCTCACCTGGCAGAAGGGCATGGATCTGGTCGCCGAGATCGCCGACGAGCTCGTCGCCACGGGCGGCAAGCTCGTGGTGCTCGGCTCCGGCGACGCGGCGCTCGAAGGCGCGCTGCTCGCCGCTGCCTCCCGCCATCGCGGCCATATCGGCATGGTCACCGGCTACAACGAGCCGCTGTCGCATCTGATGCAGGCGGGTTCCGACGCGATCCTCATTCCGTCGCGCTTCGAGCCCTGCGGGCTCACCCAGCTCTACGGCCTGCGCTACGGCTGCGTGCCGGTCGTCGCCCGCACCGGCGGGCTTGCCGATACCATCATCGACGCCAACGAAGCCGGGCTTGCGGCCAAGGTCGCCACCGGCTTCCAGTTCACGCCTGTCAATGCCGATGGGTTGCGGCTTGCGATCCGGCGGGTGCTGCGTGCATACAGCGAGCCCAAAGTCTGGTCGAAAATTCAGACCCAGGGCATGAAATCGGACGTTTCCTGGGCCACAAGTGCCGAGCGTTACGTCTCTCTTTATTCCGGACTTCTCGGGAAAGGTTAAGTCAGCATGATAAGAACGGTTACCACAACCCCCTACGGCGACCAGAAGCCTGGCACGTCAGGGCTGCGCAAGAAGGTCCCGGTCTTCCAGCAGAAGAACTATGCCGAGAACTTCATCCAGTCGATCTTCGACGCGCTCGAAGGCTTTCAGGGCGAAACCCTTGTCATCGGCGGCGACGGTCGCTTCTACAACCGCGAAGTCATCCAGATCGCCATCAAGATGGCGGCGGCCAACGGCTTCGGTCGCGTGCTCGTCGGCCGTGGCGGCATCCTGTCGACGCCGGCTGCCTCCAACGTCATCCGCAAGTACAAGGCCTTTGGCGGCATCGTGCTGTCGGCCAGCCACAATCCCGGCGGCCCGACCGAAGATTTCGGCATCAAGTACAATATCGGCAATGGCGGCCCGGCACCGGAAAAGGTCACCGATGCGATCTTTGCCCGCAGCAAGGTGATCGACAGCTACAAGATCTCCGACGTTGCCGACATCAACCTCGATGCCGAAGGCACGCAGGAGCTTGACGGCATGACCGTGACGGTCATCGACCCGGTCGCCGACTATGCCGAGCTGATGGAAAGCCTGTTCGACTTCGACGCCATCCGCAAGATGATCGGCGGCGGCTTCCGTGTCGTCTTCGACGCCATGAGCGCCGTCACCGGGCCCTACGCCAAGGAGATCATCGAGAAGCGTCTTGGCGCGCCCAAGGGCTCGGTGATGAACTTCATTCCGCTGCCCGATTTCGGCGGCCACCATCCGGATCCGAACCTCGTGCACGCCCGCGCGCTCTACGAGACGATGATGGGACCGGATGCACCGGATTTCGGCGCCGCCTCCGACGGCGACGGTGACCGCAACCTGGTGATCGGCCGCGGCATCTTCATCACGCCCTCCGACAGCCTGGCCATGCTCGCCGCCAACGCGCACCTGGCACCCGGCTACGCCAAGGGCATTGCCGGCATCGCCCGTTCGATGCCGACCAGCGGTGCGGCCGACCGCGTGGCCGAGAAGCTCGGCATCGGCCTCTACGAAACGCCGACCGGCTGGAAGTTCTTCGGCAACCTGCTCGACGAGGGCATGGCGACGATCTGCGGCGAGGAAAGCGCCGGCACCGGCTCCAACCACGTGCGCGAAAAAGACGGCCTCTGGGCGGTCCTGCTGTGGCTGAACGTTCTCGCCGCCCGCAAGGAAAGTGCGCTCGACATCGTCAAGAGCCACTGGGCGACCTACGGCCGCAACTACTATTCGCGCCACGACTACGAAGAGGTCGACAGCGATGCCGCCAATGGCCTGATCGCCAACCTGCGCGACCAGCTTGCCACGCTGCCCGGCAAGTCCTTCGGCGCGCTCAAGGTCGCGACCGCGGACGATTTTGCCTACAACGATCCGGTCGACCATTCCGTCAGCAAGAACCAGGGCATCCGCATCCTGTTCGAAGGCGGCTCCCGCGTCGTCTTCCGCCTCTCGGGCACCGGCACATCGGGCGCAACGCTGCGCGTCTATATCGAGCGCTTCGAGCCGGACGCTTCGCGTCACGATATCGAGACGCAGACGGCGCTTGCCGATCTCATCGCCGTTGCGGAAGAGATCGCCAGCATCAAGACCCGCACCGGCCGCACCGAGCCGAGCGTCATTACCTGAGAAACCAGACGATCGGGGCCGCCTTCGGGCGGCCCTTTTCTGTTGCCACCGACCCTCACTGCCGCGCCTGGCGGAGGGGCTGACGGGATATGAGTTCGATACCAGGAAGAGGGCCGCTTTCATGTCGACGATCGGAAACCCACCCCTCGGTGCCACCGTCACCCCCGACGGCACGGTGTTTTCGGTCTGGTCGCGCAACGCCGCCCGTATCGACCTCTGCCTCTTCGACAAATCAGGTGCCAAACAACTGCGCCAGCTGCCGATGACGCGGAACGGCGACATTCACAGCCTGACCGTTGCCGACGCGCCGAAGGGAACGCGCTACGGCTTCCGGGCCGATGGCGTCTATTCGCCCGATCACGGTCTCTGGTTCGATCCGTCCAAGCTTCTCGTCGATCCCTACGCCCTGGAGCTCGACCGCCCGTTCCGCCACGATCCACGCCTGACGATCTTTGGCGAAGACACCGCCGACCTCGTACCGAAAGCGATCGTCACCGAGGTGAAGGCCGTCAAGGTGAAGGCGCCGCTCTTCAAGGCCGGCGGCCTTGTCTACGAAATCGCCGTCAAGCCTTTCACCATCCTCCATCCCGACGTGCCCGAAGCCAAGCGTGGCACGGTGGCGGCGCTTGCCGAGCCTGCCATCATCGCGCACTTGAAGCGCCTCGGCGTTTCGGCGGTCGAACTGATGCCGATCGTTGCCTGGATCGACGAACGCCATCTGCCGCCGCTCGGGCTGAAGAACGGCTGGGGCTACAATCCGATCGCCCCGATGGCGCTCGATCCACGCGTTGTGCCGGGCGGCCTCAAGGAATTGCGCAAGACCGTCGAAGCGCTACGCAAGGAGGGCATCGGCGTCATCCTCGATCTCGTCTTCAACCACTCCGGCGAGAGCGACCGCTTCGGCACGACCTTGTCGACGCGCGGCCTCGACAATCTCACCTATTACCGCCATGTCACCGACCGGCCGGGCGAACTGATCAACGATACCGGCTGCGGCAACACGATCGCCTGCGACAACCCTGTGGTCGAGGCCCTGATCCTCGACAGTCTGCGCCATTTCGTCAGCGCTGCCGGCGTCGACGGCTTCCGTTTCGACCTCGCCTCGATCCTCGGCCGCGACATGGGCGGCTTCCACCGCGATGCTCCGCTCTTCCAGGCGATCGCGACCGATCCGTTGCTTGCCGACCGCGTGCTGATTGCCGAGCCCTGGGATATCGGCCCCGGCGGCTACCAGCTCGGCAACTTCCCCCCCCCTTTCCTTGAGTGGAACGACCGCGCCCGCGACGATATCCGCATCTACTGGCGCGGCGACCGCCATTCGATCGGGGCGCTGGCGACAGCACTTGCCGGCTCGTCGAACAGTTTTTCCCGTTGGGGCGAGGCAGGAACCCGCACGGTCAACTTCCTCGCCGCCCATGACGGCTTCACGCTGGCCGATCTCGTCTCCTATGCCGGCAAGCACAACGAGGCGAACGGTGAGGAAAACCGCGACGGCCACAACGAGAACCACTCCTGGAACAACGGCGCCGAAGGGCCGACCGCGGATCCGGAAATCAAGGCGGCTCGCCGCCATGACGTGATGGCTCTTGTCGGCACGCTCTTTGCCACCCGCGGTACGATCATGCTGACCGCCGGCGACGAAGCCGGGCGCAGCCAGCACGGCAACAACAACGCCTACTGCCAGGACAACGCCATCACCTGGCTCGACTGGACGGCGATGGACGACGAGATCGTTGCCCATACCGCAGCCCTGTCAGCCATCCGCTCTCGCTTCGGCGTTTTCGACGAGACCACGTTCCTGACGGGAAGCGGCGACGTCGAGTGGTGCCGTCTCGACGGTCACCCGATGACGGTTGGCGACTGGGAGCATCCGGCAACGGACAATCTGATGATGGTGCTGACCACCCGCGACCGAACCCAGAAGCGGGCAACGCGGCTGGCCGTCGTCATCAATCGCAGCCATGCGCCGCATCCCCTCCGCCTGCCCGACAGCGTCAATGGGAAATGGCAGGACGCGCTCGCAGCGTCAGCCCCCGCCGATCACGTAGCGCCGCGCTCCGTCACCTTCCTCGTCGAAGTTTTCTAAGCTTTTCCACCACTTGCAGGTTGCAACAGGCGAGCCTATAGATCGCTTGGGGGGCTTGTTTCGAGGCGTTCACATGCTTGAGGACATATCACTTTCTGAGATCAAGGTACTGGTCGGCAAGGAAGTCGGCGTTTCCGACTGGATCACGGTCACCCAGGAAACGATCGACAAATTCGCCGAAGCAACCAGCGACTATCAGTATATTCACGTCGACCCGGTGCGGGCCGCTGCCGAAACGCCCTTCGGCGGCACGATCGCGCATGGCTTCCTGTCGCTCTCGCTGCTTTCGGCGATGAACTACAATTGCCTGCCGAAGATCCGCGAACAGACGATGGGCATCAACTACGGCTTCGAGAAGGTGCGCTTCGTCGCGCCGGTGAAGAGCGGCGCCAAAGTGCGCGGCCACTTCACTATGGCCGATGCGCGCTTTCGCGGCGCCAGCATGCTGATGATCACCTATGACGTCAGCGTCGAGATCGAAGGCGAGCGCAAGCCGGCGCTGACGGCGACCTGGCAGACCATCATCCAGTTCGATCCCAAGGATCGACCCGCCGATGCCTGAGGCGGTTTGAGCAGGCAGATCCCATGACAGCAGCAGTCATCGTCGCGCCGGCCGACGGACGTTTCGTCGGCGACTTTGCCGGCTGCGACTTCTCCTTCGAGATCACGTCCGAGGCACTACCGCCCTTCACCGGCCCCGGTCTCGGCGACGTCAACCCGGTCGAGCGCTACATCAAGGCCTATGGATCCGAACCGGACGAGCTTGTGGAGGCGGCAGCCGGGCCGGATGCCGCCCTCTTCGCAGCACGTCTCGACGGCCGGCTTGCCGGTTACATCGCGCTCTCGAAGGCCTGGAACGGCTTTGCCGAAGTCGACGATATCGCCGTCGACCGCGATGCGCGCCGAGCCGGCGTCGCGCGGGCCCTCATGGACCGGGCGGTGTCATGGGCGCGGGACCAGGGCCTGCCGGGGATCAGGCTCGAGACCCAGTCGAACAATGTCGCCGCCTGCCGCTTCTACGAGCGATACGGCTTCGAACTTGCCGGCTACGACCGCCATCTCTATTCGGCATTGACGCCGGGAGCCCGCGCTCTACTGGTATTTGCGCTTCGCGTGAAATCAAGGCGGCTGTCGCGGTCGCAAAAACAGGGAATGGAGAAGTCATTGCGCCAGCGCATCATCGTCTGCCCGCTCATTCAGAACAGGGGCGCCTACTTGCTCTGCAAGATGCCGACCGATCGCGGCGTGTTTCCCGGGCAGTGGGCCCTTTCCGGTGGCGGCCTCGAGCCGGGCGAACGTCTCGACGAGGGCCTGCGCCGTGAAATCCGCGAAGAACTTGGAAACCGCCTGGAGATCGGGACCATCAAGCCCTGGACCTTCCGGGACGACATCCGGACAAAGTCGTATGCCGACGGCTCAACCGAAGAGCTGCATATGATCTATCTGATCTTTGACTGCGAGGCCGAAAATCGCGAGGTCAGCCTCAACGACGAATTCGTCGAACATGCCTGGGTCGCGCCCGAGCAGCTCCAGGATTACGACCTCAACGAAGCGACGAAGCGCACATTCCAGGAAAAAGGCATCCTGCCGGCTACGCGGTAAGCGCCAACGGTTGCCGACAGACTTGAAGGCCGGGAAACGCGTGAGCGCTTCCCGGCCTTCTTATCTCAATGCCCGGCGTCGGCCGCACCCTCGGACAGCAGCCCGAAGACGAAGGGCGAGAACGACCGCCAGCACTCGACCCGGAACTGATCCTCGGCCGTGCGGAAGAGGATGATCTCGGCCTTACCGAGGATGGTGCGCGAGCAGCCGCCAACCGGGAAGATCGCCAGGGACAGATCCTGCGGGCAGCCGCTGTTGATCGCCACATCCGCACCCGGACCGCTGACGACGACGGCAACGTTGCGATGCGAAATGTCGACCGCCGAATGCAGCGTGCCGCTCGAGGCGGCCGCCGCCATCAGGTCGGCTTCGTTCTCGTCGTACACCAGCCACTCGTCGGGGCCGATCCACAGCGCATGACGCTGGCCGGAGGAGGCCGAAGTCTTCGGCCGGGTCGGCAGCGTCACGCCAAGGGCCGCCGAAAGGGCCGGCAGTGCGTCGGCGCCGGCGCGCAGCGAAATTCGGGTTGCCGCCGGTGCCGGCGTCAGGATCGCCTCAGCCGAACCGCCGCGCGCGGTGAGTGCCGCCTTGCGGCTTGCAGTAACCTGGTCAGCCATGGAGACGGCCCCCTTCCTTGTCAAAGAACACCATGTCGCTCACTTCGACGGCGATGGTGCGATCGGTCATCGGCACATAGAGCGTCTGCCCGAGCCGCGCGCGGCCACCGGCCACCATGGCGAGCGCAATCGAGCGGCCGCAGTTTTCCGACCAGTAGGACGACGTCACGTGACCGAGCATGGTCATCGGCTTCGGCTGGTTCGGGTCGGCGACGATCTGCGCGCCTTCCTCCAGCACAACCTTCGGATCCTTGGTGAGAAGACCGACGAGCTGCTTGCGGCCGTCCTTGACGAGATCCGGGCGCTTGAGGCCGCGGATACCGACGAAGTCGGGCTTCTTCTTCGAAACCGCCCAGAAGAGGCCGGCATCGTCGGGCGTCAGCGTCCCGTCGGTATCCTGGCCGACGATGATGTAGCCCTTCTCGGCGCGCAGCACGTGCATGGTTTCCGTGCCATAGGCGCAGGCGCCCATCGGCTCGGCCCGCGCCCAGATCGCTTCCCAGACAGCCTGGCCATAGTCAGCCGGCACGTTGACTTCGAAACCGAGTTCGCCGGTGAACGACATGCGGAACAGCCGTGTCGGCACGCCGCAGATCTTGCCCTCGGCGACGCTCATGTGCGGGAAGGCCTCGTTGGAGAGGTCGATGCCCTCGACGAGCGGCGCGATGATCTCGCGCGCCTTCGGGCCCTGGACGGCGATCACAGCCCATTGTTCGGTCGTCGACGTCAGCCAGACCTTGAGGTGCGGGAACTCGGTCTGCAGGTAGTCTTCCATGTGGTTCATGACGCGCGGCGCACCGCCGGTCGTCGTCGTCACGTGGAAGCGATCCTCGGCCAGGCGGCCGACAACGCCGTCGTCATAGACGAAGCCGTCGTCGCGCAGCATGATGCCGTAGCGGCAGCGACCGGGCTTCAGGTTGTCCCAGGCGTTGGTGTACATGAGGTTCAGGAACTGGGCCGCGTCCGGGCCGACGACCTCGATCTTGCCGAGCGTCGAGGCATCGAAGACACCGGCGACATCACGCACCGTCTTGCATTCGCGCGCCACCGCCTCATGCATGTCTTCGCCGGAGCGCGGGTAGAACCAGGCGCGCTTCCAGTTGCCGACATCCTCGAACTCGGCGCCATGCGCTTCCTCCCAAGCATGCATTGGCGTCTTGCGCGCCGGGTCGAACAGCGATCCACGCGAATGGTTGACGATCGCGCCGAAGGTCACCGGCGTATAGGGCTGGCGGAAGGTGGTGAGACCCACCTGCGGAATGTCCTTGCCGAGCGCTTCTGCAGCAATCGCCAGACCATGCATGTTGGAAAGCTTGCCCTGGTCGGACGCCATACCGTTGGTGGTGAAGCGCTTGATGTGCTCGATCGAGTGCATGCCTTCGCGCACCGCCAAACGGATGTCCTTGGCGCAGACGTCGTGCTGGAAATCGATGAAGGCCTTGACGGTCGTGTCCGGCCCTGCCCCTTCAGCGGCACCGATCATGCCGCCGGTCCAGCCGTAGCGGTTTTCGCCCGAGAGCGTCACCTGCGCTCCGCCTTCGGCACCGGCAGCACGCGCGGTCAGTTCGCCGGCGGCGAGCGCTTCGTCGATGGTTGCCTGCAGGTCGTCGGTGCCGTTGCAGGCACCGATCGAAAGGCAATCCTGCAGATAGGTGCCCGGCAGGAAGCGTTGTGTCGCCGCATCGAACTTCACTTTGCCGCGCGACTGCGAGAACAGGTGCACCGACGGCGTCCAGCCGGCCGAAACCAGCAGCGCGTCGACCGCGAACTTGCGGGCCGAGCCGCCGCCGTTGCGGGCGACGCTGATCGAATTGACCCTAAGCTTGCCCCCGGCCTTGATCACCGAATGGCTGGTCAGCACTTCGATACCGAGCTTGCGCGCTTCAGCCAGAACCGCTTCACCAGGGTTTTCGCGGCAATCGACGATGACGGGAACCGAGACACCGGCCCGCTTCAGGTCGAAAGCCGCCTCATAGGCCGAGTCATGCGCGGTGTAGACGCCGACCTTCGAGCCGACGGCAACGCCGAAGTGGTTGAGATAGGTGCGGCCGGCCGAAGCGAGCATGATTCCCGGACGGTCGTTGTTGGCGAACACCATGTGGCGCTCGATCTGACCGTTGGCGAGGATCACCTTCTTGGCGCGCACCTGCCACAGCCGCTCGCGCGGCAGCGACTTGTCCAGCGCCGCCAGATGATCGGTCACGCGCTCGACGAGGCCGACGAAATTGTGGTTGTAGTAGCCGAAGCCGGTGGTGCGGGTGAGCACCGTGACGTTGTCCATCGAGGCCAACGTCTTTGCGGTCTCCTGCGCCCAGTCCCAGCCGTCCTTGCCGTCGATCGTCGTGCCGCTTTCATAGCGAAGCGCGCCGCCCATTTCCGGCTGCTCGTCGCAGATGATCACCTTGGCGCCGGCCTTTGCCGCAGCAAGCGCCGCCGAAAGGCCGGCAACGCCGCCACCGATGACGAGCACGTCGCAATGGGCGTAGCGGCTGGCATAGTGGTCCGGATCCGCTTCCGTCGGCGCGACGCCGAGGCCGGCAGCGCGGCGGATGAAGGGTTCGTAGATCGCGTGCCAGGCAGCCTTCGGCCACATGAAGGTCTTGTAGTAGAAACCGGCGGCGAAGAACGGCGACATCAGGTCGTTGAGGCCGCCGATGTCGAAGGCGAGCGACGGCCAGCGGTTCTGCGATTCGACCTTCATGCCGTCGAAGACTTCCTGCACCGTGGCGCGCACGTTCGGCTGACGCCGGGCGGCATCACGCGAGACGTCCATCAACGCGTTCGGCTCCTCGGCACCGGCCGAAAGAATGCCGCGCGGGCGGTGATACTTGAACGAACGGCCGACCAGGTGAATGCCGTTGGCAAGCAGCGCGGAGGCAACCGTGTCGCCTTCGAGTGCCGTCAGCGTGCGGCCGTCGAAGGTGAAGCGCGCGGTGCGGGCGGGGGTCAGGCGGCCGACGCCTGGAATGCGGTTGGCGCCCATCATTTCGCGGCTCCCTTGTCCTGGCCGTTCTTGTCCTGCTCGCTCTGGAGAATGGTGGCGATGTCAGGCTTTGGCTCGCCCGCCTTGTAGGTGGTGTAGAAACGGTCGCTGACCGTGTCGCGGGCGGCGTTGAAGAAGCGGCCGCAGCCATGGATATGACGCCAGCGCTCGAAGATCAGACCCTTGGGGTTCTGACGCAGGAAGAAGTACTCCTCGAACTGTTCGTCGGTAATGTCGGCGATGTTTTCCGGACGGGCGATGTGGGCGTCGCCGGCACCGCGGAACTCGAGCTCGGAACGCTCTTCCTCGCAATAGGGGCAGTAGATCAGAAGCATCTCGAAATCCTCAGTGCGCAACGGCGGCGGCAGCCGCCTCGTCGATCAGCCGGCCGGTGCGGAAACGCTCCAGCGTCAACCCTGCGGCCAGACGATGCGGCTCGCCCTTGGCGATCAGATGGGCGAAGAGATGGGCCGAGCCCGGCGTCGCCTTGAAGCCGCCCGTACCCCAGCCGGCGTTGAGATAAAGGCCCGGAACCGGCGTCACACCCTGGATCGGCGAGCGGTCCTGGGTGACGTCGACGATGCCACCCCACTGCCGCATCATCTTCACGCGGCGGAACATCGGGAAGAGCTCGCAGATCGCATCGAGCGTATGGGTGATGATCTGCAGGCCGCCGGTCTGGGAATAGGAATTGTACTGGTCGGTGCCGGCGCCGATGACGAACTCGCCCTTGTCGGACTGCGAGATATAGGCATGCACCGAGTTCGACATGACGACGCAGGGGAAGATCGGCTTCAGCGGCTCGGAGACCAGCGCCTGCAGCGGCTGGCTCTGCAGCGGCACACGCACATCCGCCATCTGCATCAGCACCGAGGTATGGCCGGCCGCGGAGATGCCGACCTTCTTGGCGCCGATATAACCGCGGCTGGTGTCGACGCCGACGACCCGGCCGGTCTCGTCGCGGCGGATGCCGGTCACTTCGCAGTTCTGGATGATGTGCACGCCGCGGTCGGAGGCGGCACGCGCATAACCCCAGGCGACCGCATCGTGGCGGGCCGTGCCGCCGCGGCGCTGCAGGGCGGCACCGTTGATCGGGTAGCGCGCGGTCTTGGCGATATCGAGCGGCGGGCAATAGGCCTTGGCCTGCTCCGGCGTCAGCCATTCATTGTCGATGCCATAGAGGCGGTTGGCATGGATATGGCGCTTGAACGACTGCTGGTCATGGATGTTGTGCGACAGCATCATCACGCCGCGCGGCGAATACATGACGTTGTAGTTCAGGTCCTGCGACAGGTTTTCCCAGAGCTTCAACGAATGCTCGTAGATGTCCATGCTCTCTTCATAGAGATAGTTGGACCGGATGATCGTCGTGTTGCGGCCGGTATTGCCGCCGCCGATCCATCCCTTTTCAAGCACCGCGACATTGGTGATGCCGTGTTCCTTGGCAAGATAGTAGGCAGCACCGAGACCATGGCCGCCGCCGCCGATGATGATGGCGTCATACTCCTTGCGCGGCTCCGGCGACGCCCAGTGCGGGCCCCATCCCTTGTGGCCGCGCAGCGCCTCGCGCGCCACGGCGAAAACTGAATATTTGCGCATCGGCCCGTTACTCCCGGTGGTTCATTCTCGTTGGCGTTAGAAATCGCAAATCCGGGGCCCGCGCAACGTTTCTTTTGCGACGCATTTGCGTGGACTTGCGCGCAGTTGCGACATGACTATGGATCGGTTAAGCGGCAGACGGGAAGCAGCGCCGGCCCTGCATCTCAGGATTTTTCAGCGTCTCCTCATGTCGTCGCTGGACTTTCGCCTGACGATCTGGTATCCGCTCATCTAATCGTAAAGCTTCCAGCTTAGCGAATGTCATTCTTTTGCCTCCGTACCTGACGGAGCTGCAAAATAACTCGAACCAAGGAACGGGATTCACGTGCAGGTACTTGTCCGCGATAACAATGTCGATCAGGCGCTCCGCGCTCTTAAGAAGAAGATGCAGCGCGAAGGCATTTTCCGCGAAATGAAGATGCGTGACTACTACGAGAAGCCGTCCCAGAAGCGCGCCCGCGAAAAGGCTGAAGCCGTACGCCGCGTCCGCAAGCTGGCACGCAAGCGTGCACAGCGCGAAGGCCTCCTGGCCCGCTGATTTGTCGATTTTTCGACGCTTTCCGATGTAAGTCGTGGCGGGGGCGATATATCGCCACCGCCTTTTTTTGGTATGGACATCTTTTCCGCCGACAGGCTAGCGTGAGAAACGCTGCCGGAGACGGATAGCCGACCGGAGCGTTTTGGCCGGGCGGACGCCAGTGGCCTGAACAGGGCCCGGTTGCGGAGCCCCGGGGAGTATCGGCGGCTTCAGGAACAGAAAGCCGATGGCTTTCGAGACCTTGTCGATTTGAGGGATCAACCTTTGACACTTGCTGCCATGACTGCGGACGTCTCCGGTTTCACTGCCCACGAGGCGTCTCGCCGCCACCAGCGCAAGCCAAGGCTTGCCGCCCTGCTGCTTCTCGGTTCGGCCCTTCTCATTGCCGGCTGCACGACCGACGGTCCGGACTCCGTCACCAACAAGGTCGAGCGCGAACAGGGCTCGCAGGAAAACATCGCCTCGCTCTCGAGCGTCATCGCCTCCAACCCGAGCGACCCGGAAGGCTACAATGTTCGCGGTTCGGCTTACGGCCGCGCCGGCGAATACCGCCGCGCCATTGCCGATTTCGACCAGGCGATCAAGCTGAACCCGCGCTTCTACCAGGCCTATGCCAACCGCGCGCTGGTTCACCGCAACATGGGCAACACCCAGGCAGCGCTTGCCGACTACAACACGGCGCTGCAGCTCAACGCCAACTACGACGTCGCCTATATCGGCCGCGGCAATCTCTATCGCCAGGCCGGCCAGCTCGATTCCGCCTTTAACGACTTCAACAAGGCGATCCAGCTCGATACGACCGATCCGCGCGCCTATCACAATCGCGGCCTGATCTACCAGGCACGCAACCAGCACGGCCAGGCGATCGAAGACTTCTCGACCGCGATCTCGCTTTCGCCGAGCTCGCCGGAGCCCTATAATGGCCGCGGCATTTCCTATGTCGCCCAGGGCGACGACGACAACGCGTTCTCCGACTTCAACACCGCGATCAACCTCAACGGCAAGGTCGCTGAATCCTGGGCCAACCAGGCGCTCATCTACGAGCGCAAGGGCGACAAGGCCAAGGCGTCGAAGTCCTACTCGCACGCGCTGCAGCTCGACCCGAAATACGAGCCGGCCCGCGCCGGCCTTGCCCGCGTCAAGGCATCCTGAGCCGACCCGATCACACATTTCGAAACGCCCGCGACCACATCGCGGGCGTTTTGGTTTGCAGGCCCTAAGCGCTGCACGGCGGAACCTTCCTGCTGGCCATCCGTTTGCTTGAAGCATCAAAAACGGAGACCAAGCCATGATCAAACGAACCCTCGTTACTGCGCTGGCGCTCGCCGCGCTTGCCACGGGCCCGGCCGCCGCACAGAACTATGTCGCCCTTGGCCGCCTCGTCTGCGGTTCGGAAGGCGGCACCGGCATGATCCTGACCTCGACCAAGAACCTGATGTGCACCTTCACGCCCGCCAATGGCGCGCCGAAGGCCGTCTATGCCGGCACGATCCGCAAGATCGGCATCGACATCGGCAAGACGGGCAAGAGCACGATGATCTGGGATGTCTTTGCCAAGACCGGCACCCCGGTAAGCGAATTCGCGCTCGCCGGTGAATACTACGGCGTCGGCGCCGATGCGAGCATGGCCGTTGGCGCGGGTGCCAAGGTGATCGGCGGCGGCACCAACAAGGCCTTCATGCTGCAGCCCGTCAACGTCCAGGTACAGGAAGGCCTGAATGTCGCCGTCGGCATCGACGAGTTGACACTGGCGCCGGCTGGCTAGGTCGGCATCGACAAAAGCCCGACACATCGCCGCTCGTAGCGCGCCTTATGTCAACGCAAAACGCCCGCCGAAAGGCGGGCGTTTCTTATCGGGCGACGCGGGCAGCCCTCATGCGTGCAGCGCCTTGACGATGTCTTCCGTCACCTTCTTGGCGTCGCCGAGCAGCATCATCGTACCGTCCTTGTAGAACAGCGTGTTGTCGATGCCGGCATAGCCCGAGCCGAGCGAGCGCTTGACGAACAGGCACGTCTTGGCCTTGTCGACGTCGAGGATCGGCATGCCGTAGATCGGCGAGGACTTGTCGTCGCGCGCCGCCGGGTTGGTGACGTCGTTGGCGCCGATGACATAGGCGACATCGGCCTGCGCGAACTCGGAATTGATGTCCTCGAGTTCGAACACTTCGTCATAGGGAACGTTTGCTTCGGCGAGCAGCACGTTCATGTGGCCGGGCATGCGGCCGGCGACCGGGTGGATCGCATACTTGACCTCGACGCCGGCCGCCTTCAGCTGGTCGGCCATTTCGCGCAGCGCATGCTGGGCCTGGGCGACCGCCATGCCGTAGCCTGGCACGATGATCACCTTGGAGGCGTTCGCCATCAGGAAGGCCGCGTCATCGGCCGAGCCCTGCTTGACCGTGCGCTGCACGCCGTCGTCGCTGCCGGCCGCCGCCGTCTCACCGCCGAAGCCGCCGAGGATGACCGAAATGAACGAGCGGTTCATGCCCTTGCACATGATGTAGGAGAGGATCGCGCCGGAGGAACCGACGAGCGCCCCGGTGATGATCAGCGCCAGGTTGCCGAGCGTGAAGCCGATGCCGGCCGCTGCCCAGCCCGAATAGGAGTTGAGCATCGAGACCACCACCGGCATGTCGGCGCCGCCGATCGGGATGATGATCAGCACGCCGAGCGCCAGCGACAGCAGGACGATCAGCCAGAACACCGTCGTGCTCTGCGTCAGCATCAGCATGATCACCAGAACGACGAGCGCGGCCGCAAGACCGGCATTGATGGCATGGCGGCCCGAAAGCATGATCGGCTTGCCGGACATGCGACCGTCGAGCTTCAGGAAGGCGATGACCGAGCCGGTGAAGGTGATGGCGCCGATGGCGACGCCGAGCGACATTTCGACCAGCGCCTGCGCGTGGATGTCACCGATCGTGCCGATGCCGAAGCTTTCCGGTGCATACATCGCCGCGGCCGCCACCATGACGGCGGCAAGACCGACCAGCGAGTGGAAGGCCGCGACCAGTTGCGGCATCGACGTCATGGCGATACGGCGGGCGATGACCGCACCGATGCCGCCGCCGATGGCAAGGCCGAGCACGATCAGCATCAGGCCGCCGAAGCTCGGCTTGGCGAGCAGCAGCGTCGTGACGATGGCGATGCCCATGCCGACCATGCCGTAGGTGTTGCCCTTGCGGCTGGTGGTCGGATGCGAGAGGCCGCGCAGCGCCATGACGAACAGGACGCCGGAGACGAGATAGAGGAAGGCTGCGAAGTTGGCGTTCATCGGGCCGGCCTCACTTGTCTTTTTTCTTGTACATGGCGAGCATGCGCTGGGTGACGAGGAAGCCGCCGAAGATGTTGACGGAGGCCAGCACCAGCGCGATGAAGCCGAAGCCGGTCGCAAGCCCAGAGGCCGAAATGCCGACGGCCAGCAAGGCGCCGACGACAATGACTGAGGAGATCGCGTTGGTGACCGCCATCAGCGGCGTGTGCAGCGCCGGGGTCACCGACCAGACGACGTAATAGCCGACGAAGATCGCCAGTACGAAGATCGCCAGGCGAAAGACGAAAGGATCGATCGCCCCGCCGGTGGCGCCATGGGCGACGACGCCGGCGGCGTCCGGTACGTATTCGGCGGCGGTGCGGACCGCTTCCACGGCCCGGTCGAGATCGGCGAGCGCCTTGTCGAGAAGTTCATTCGCCATCACTTGTCCCCCTTGCTGGCACCGAAGTTCGGATGCACGACCTGACCGCCATGGGTGAGCGCCGTCGCCTTGACGAGCTCGTCCTCCATGTTGAGAGCCAGCGCCTTGGTCTCCTTGGAGACCATCGTCTCCAGGAAGGTGACGAGGTTCTTGGCATAAAGCCCGGAGGCGGAAGCGGCGATGCGGCCCGGCACATTCAGATGGCCGATGACCCTGACGCCCTCCACCTCGGCAACCTTGCCGGCCTCTGCACCTTCGACGTTGCCGCCGCGCTCGACCGCAAGATCGACCGCGATCGAGCCGGACTTCATGCTCCTCAGCATCTCGCGGGTAACGAGCCGCGGCGCCGGGCGGCCGGGAATGAGCGCGGTGGTGATGACGATGTCCTGCTTGGCGATATGCTCGGCGACGAGTGCCGCCTGCTTGGCCTGGTAGTCCTTGGACATTTCCTTGGCGTAGCCGCCGGCGGTTTCGGCCGCCTTGAACTCGTCGTCTTCGACGGCGATGAACTTGGCCCCGAGCGAGGCGACCTGTTCCTTGGCAGCCGGACGCACGTCCGTCGCCGAGACCACGGCGCCGAGACGACGGGCCGTCGCGATCGCCTGCAGGCCGGCGACGCCGGCGCCCATGACGAAGACCTTGGCGGCAGGCACCGTACCGGCCGCCGTCATCATCATCGGCAATGCCCGGTCATATTCGTAGGCCGCATCGATCACCGCCTGGTAGCCGGCGAGGTTCGCCTGGCTCGACAGCACGTCCATCGACTGCGCGCGGGTGATGCGCGGCATCAGCTCCATCGCAAAAGCGGTCAATCCGGCATTCGCCATCTCGGCGATCGCCGCCTCGTTGCCGTAGGGATCCATGATGGCGATGACGATGGCGCCCGACTTGTAGCCGCCGATTTCGGCAGTCGTCGGTCGACGGACCTTGAGCACGACATCCGCCGCCTTGGCGTCTGCCATCGTGCCGATCCGGGCGCCGGCCTTTTCGAACTCTGCATCCGGAATGCGCGACAGCAAGCCGGCTCCCGCCTCGACGACGACGTCGAAGCCGAGGCCTTTCAGTTTCTTCACGGTATCCGGTGATGCGGCAACGCGACCCTCGTTCGGATCCGTTTCCTTGGCGACGAAGACGATCTCGCTCACAAATCCCCCCTCCTGGCCGCAATCGAGCCAGGGCCGGAATGCGGGCATTCTCTCCGACTGCAAAGCGGGTGGGCCTATCGGGCCGACACGCCCTCCTATGCGCGGCGCATCTGTGCCCGGCGCAATCGTCTGGAGCAAGCCGTCGCCTGGATGCGGGACCTTGGGCGGTCCACCGGCATCGAGCCTCAAATGGGCTCTGCGGGCCTGCTCTTCACTCCTCCCTCACGTGGGTGAGGATTATCCGCCCCTGCCCTTTGCGGGCATCCGGGCCTCAAGCCACATGCGGCGGCACCTCCAGCCAGCGACATGCAACTTCTTCCGGGCAAACGCCCGGTCGCCGAGGAAACACCATCTGCGCTCCCTCAACGGTCGGTTTGGTCGCGCCGGTTAGCGAAGGAAGAAGAAACCGGCGACGTTGATCAGGATGAAAAGCACGATCGAGGAGATCAGGCCCATCGTCGTGAAGAAGCCGGCAGCCATCGCGATCAGCAGGGCGACGCAGAAAAGCGTGCCGTACTTCGAGGCGCTCAGGAACATGAGGTAGGTCTTCTCGTGTTCCGGATAGTCCATCGGAGCGCCCACATCGACCGGTCCAGAATGATGCTCAGCCATCGTTCAAAATTCTCCCTGAATGCCGCGGCGCTACCTTGGGGTCATCGCCGCCCCTAATCGAAGCATGGTCCCGCGAAAAGCCGCGAAACCCTTATAGCTGCCCTTACACAATGCGCAGGGCCGGCGCAACGAAAACCCGTTCTTTAGCCGCACCTGATGGGCGAAATGTCGCGCCATTCCGCAAGGGGTGGCACGCCTCGGTGCGCCCGAAATTCGCCTGCGCAATCAAGGCCGCTTAGCGGAAAACGGACGTCCGGTAGGAGCGGCCGTATCCGGTCTGCGCCATGCGCGCGGTCGGCAGGATCGTCAGCGGCGCAAACGGCACTTCGTTGCGGTCGGCAAACATCATGCGGCGTTCGAACGGTTCGGAATCGAAAACCGGGTAGCGGTCGAGGATCGACGGCCGCTGCCCCCGCACCTGCGCCACCAGAAGCGCGCCGTCGGCATTGTAGACTCCGAGGTTCTCGCGCTTGGCGACAACCGTCTCCGACGCAAAGATGCGCTTGTAGAAAGCCGCGTGGCGCGGACGGCACGCCGTCAGGCAGCGGTCGGCAGCGAAATACTCGCAGGCCATGGCGACCGGTCGCAGCGTCAGATAGGGAAGCGCCCGCATCTCGTCGCCGATCACGTCAGGATCGACCGCCAGCCGGCCGGGATCGACCAGCACCATGCCGGCATCGAGGAACGCGTCGATCTCGGGTGCGAAGATCACGCCCGACGTGCTGGCGCGATGATCCGGCGTCACGTGATGAACCCGCACGGTGCTGACAAGCACTTCGTCGAGATAGAGACCGAAGACATAGGCGTGACTGTCGAAATCGAGATCGTCGATCAGCGTCGAGCCGGTCAACTCCATCAGATTGACGGACTTGTAGGACTTGTAGCGCAGCCGCGCGATGTCCTCCATGTCCTCACCGGTTTCGACCCGCCGGTATTCGACGCGATCGAGCAATTGCATCAGTTTTTCAGAAAAGCGCCCAGGCTCAGCCTGGTGAACCGTCTCACCCATACTCAACACCTCATGGTTAACAACTCGTTAACCTATTGACGGGCGATGGGGCGGCAACCGCAAATCGAAACAGTTCACCGTTAACTTTTCGTTAACCATAAAAATTCGTGAACGTATTTGCTCGATTTGAAATCAAGCGCACCAAATCGGGATGAATTTGGCACGCCTAATCAATGGCTTGCTACCGGAAAACCAGTAGCGAAACAGGACGGATTCCAGAAGATTTCAGGGGTCAGGCGATGCGCTTGCTGGTGGGTTTTGCGCCCCGTTTTGGCACACCATTCTTGCAAAGCGTGGCAATGGCCGAGGCGGGCATGGGCGCGGCAAAGACGAAGCCCTGTATCAAATCGGCACAATTGTGCTCGTTGATAAGTTGTAGCTGGTCCGCCGTCTCGACGCCTTCGACGACGATGCGAAGGCCGAGCGCGCGGGCCAGGTTTGCGGTCCCGCGCAGGAGCTTGAAGCGCCGTGAATCCTCGCGGATGTTGCGCACGAAGGAACGGTCGATCTTAATGATGTCGACCGGCAGGGCATCGAGATAGCTGAGGCTCGAATAGCCGGTGCCGAAATCGTCGATGGCGATGGTGATACCCAGTCCGCGCAGTTCGCGCAGGATCGCCTGCACCTTGAGCGGCTCGTCCATCAGGCAGCTTTCCGTCACCTCCAGATGCAGCCGCGCCGCATCGAGACCGGTGAGGTGAAGCGCGTTCGTCACCATCACCACGACTTCGCTGCTGCGAAGGTCAAGCACCGACAGGTTGACCGACACGGATACGTCGCTCGGCCAACTCATGCAGTCCCGGCACGCCTGATCGAGCACAAAGCGGGTGATCTCAGTGACCAACCCGAGCTCTTCGGCGAGCTGGATGAATACGTTCGGCGGCACCGGCCCGCGTTCGGGATGCGTCCACCGCGCCAGCGCCTCGCAGCACTCCACGCGCCCGCCGTTCGGCGCGAACATCGGCTGGTAGGAGAGCGTCAGGCTGCGGGCGTTGATCGCCTCGCGCAAGTCGGCCTTCAGCTTCTGGCGATCGACATAGCGCGCATCCATCTCGGCTTCGAAGGCGGTGCAGCCGCCGCGGTTGCGCAGTTTCGTTTCCGAAAGCGCAAGATCGGCCTTGATCTGCAGGTCCTCGAGCTTGAGGTCGACGCTCGAAGCGATGACGAAGCCGGCGCTCATCGTCATGCTGAAGGTGAAGCCGCCGGCTTCGTAAGTGTCGCGCAGATCGGCATGCAGTCCGCGCATCCGCTCTTCGAGAGCAATCGCGTCACTGCCATCGGGAATGAACACGACGAACTCGTCGCCCATCAGCCGCGCGACGATCGCATCGTCGCCGGCAAGCACCCTTAGCCGGCCGGCAATCGCCTGAAGCAGTCTGTCGCCGACGATGTGGCCGCGCATGTCGTTGACGTGCTTGAATTCGGTTACGTCGAGAACCATGAGCCCGACCAGCCGTTCGGCCGTGTCGTCCGCGCTCACCGTCGCCTGCACCAGCTCTCCGAAATAGTCGCGGCTCGGCAGCTCCGTGAGCTTGTCGAACCGCACCATATGCAGGATCTGCTTTTCCGCCTGGACGCGCGCGGTCACGTCTTCAAAGATCAGCACCGTGTCGCCGTTGTCGCGGCGGCTCGCCGAAAACTCCAGATGCAGCTCTTCGCTGACCGGGATCAGCACCTGCGGCCGCTTGCCCTTGAGCAGAAGGTCGAGCTGGCGCGAAATGACCTTGGTCTTGTCCGGATCGAGGCGCATGCGCCGTGCGCCGCGCCGGATCACGTCGTCGAGCAGCCAGCCCTTGAGCTCGGTGCGGTCGCCGAGAGCCAGCAATTCGCAGGCCCGCTCGTTGGCGACCACCACGCGGCCATCGGCATCGAGCATGAACAACCCGTGCGTCATGTTGTTGAGCGCGGTGTCGAACTGGCCGGCGATCGTGGCGATCTCGCGCGCCGCCATCACGTTCTCGTAGAGAAAGGCGCGCACGTTGTTGGCCATCATCCAGGTGGACAGGATGAAGGGCAGGATCAGCACGGCAAGCGCCAGCATGAACACGTCCTGCAGCGAGATCAGGCCGATGACGATCGGCAGGCAGGCCGACGAGGAGAGCAGAAGCACGGCCCGCTCGGAGCCGTAATTGCGCCCGACGAGCGAAATCATCGAGGCCAGCGTCACCGATATGGTGGCGAGCTCGGAAAAGGAATCCTGGCTGACGGCGATGGCATAACCGCAGGCGATGCCGCAGGTGAGCGTGACGCTGACACCGCCGACGATGTAGCGGTTCTCCCATTTTCGCACCATCGCCCGGTCGGCATTGGAGAAGTCCTGCCGGTCGAAGCGCGCCATGTCGAGATTACGCAGCGCCCAAAGCACGAAGATCACGCCGGAGCAGGCGAGGTAAAGCGGATCACTGGTCTTCAGATAGACGAGCAGGAACGTCACGACATGCGACAACATGCCGATCAGCAACGTTTTGCGATGTTCGTAGAGCGAGCTTACGGATGACAGATACACGTCAGTCGGAAGAGCGCTCTGTCCAAGTCGCATCATGAACCAAGCTCCGGTTTACCGGATTGTTAGGGGTGATGACTTAACGAAAGATTTCGTCTAACGCCCCGAAAAATGTACCGAATCCCAGCAAAATCATGGGTCTTCGCCGGCATCGCCCAAGAGTTCAACTCAGTAGTGCGAACCGCGCGGGACAATACTCGGTTTCTACAACCAAACATAGGCATTCGCACAATAAAACGGCTTGATCGCAACTTCGACAATTCTGCGACGCCGGTAGTTGATCCCAAACTTGCGCCTATGATGGTTACTCGTTCTTGAAGAATTACCTGTGATTTCCTGCCGTTTCGGACCGCTCCTCCTGTCTCGATGCCCGGGATCGGCGCGACGATCGCGCTCACCACCTTCTCAGTTGACTTTCATCTGCAACTGAAGGCAAGGCTTTTCTCAAGCATCCAACGGAGCCTGATGATGTCGAAACCTGTCGTTGCCATCCCCTGCGATTTCCGCGAATTCGACGGCAATGTCTGGCATGTCGTTGCCCATCAATATGTGCGCGCCGCCGTCGAAGGCGCCGGCGTCATGCCCTTCCTCATCCCGGCGCTCGAGACCGGCAACGACATCGACGAGATCCTCGACCGGGTCGACGGCGTCCTGGCCAGCGGCGCCCGCTCGAACGTCCATCCCGCGCTCTATGGCGCCGAGGCCAAGGAGAGCGACGGCCCCTTCGATCCCGGCCGCGACGCGACCAGCCTGCCGCTCATCACCCGCGCGCTGGAACGCGGCGTGCCGCTTCTCGCCATCTGTCGCGGCATCCAGGAACTGAACGTCGCGCTCGGTGGCACGCTCGCCTCCGAAATTCAGGACCAGCCGGGTATCTGGGATCACCGCAAGCCCGACGTGAAGGAACTCGACGTTGCCTACGGCATCCGCCAGGACGTGATCGTCAAGGAAGGAAGCTGCCTTGCGCCGGTGCTCGGCGCCGGCCGCATCCGCGTCAACTCGCTGCATCGCCAGGCAATCGGCGCAGCCGCGCCCCGTCTTGCGGTCGAAGCGGTCGCCGACGACGGCACGATCGAGGCAGTCTCGGTGATCGGTTCCAAGGCCTTTGCCGTCGGCGTACAATGGCATCCGGAGTACTGGGTGCGCACCGACACGCCGTCCGCGAGCCTGTTCAAGGCGTTCGGCGATGCGGTCAGGACCTATGCGGCCGGTCGTCTGGCAGCCTGATCTGGCCGCTTGAGCTTAAGCTCGGCCCGTCGTCCTCGGGCCTTAGTGCGCGCGACGCGTGAACGGCGTTTCCGGCACTGGCGTCAGCGCCTTGCCGGTCGAAAACCACGCCAGAATGTTGTCGGCGACGAGATCGGCCATGGCGTTGCGCGTCACCACCGACGCCGAGGCCACATGCGGCAGCAGCGAAACATTCGGCAGGGCCACCAGCGCCTCGGGCACCTGCGGCTCGTTCTCGAAGACATCGAGACCGGCACCGGCGATCACGCCCGCCTGGAGTGCTGCGATCAAGGCCTGTTCGTCGACCGTCGAACCGCGCCCGACATTGATCAGCACGCCATTGCCGCCAAGTGCCGCAAGCACCTCGGCATCGACCGTGCGCCGCGTCGCTTCGGTGCCGGGTACGATGACGACAAGCGTGTCGACCGCGGCTGCAAGCTCCGTCAGCGTCGAATGATAGGCATAGGCAAGCCCCTCGCGCGGGCTGCGCGTATGATAGGCGATCGACACGCCGAAGGCTTCGAGCCGCTTGGCAATTGCGAGACCGATGCGTCCGAGACCGTAAAGACCGACGCTGCGCCCGCGCAACGACAGCGGCGATAGCGGGAAGGCGCCCTCGCGGTTCCAGCGACCCTGGCGCAGCCATTGTTCCGCCTGCGGCAATTGACGGAGCGTGTTGAGCAGCAGCCCGACAGCCGTATCGGCCACTTCTTCAGTCAGGACGTCCGGCGTATTGCTGACGGCAATTCCCTTTTTCGCCGCATGCCCGACCTCCACTCCGTCGTAGCCGACGCCGAAATTGGCGATGATCTCAAGCTGCGGCAGGGCGTCCATCAGAGCCCCGGGAACGCGGCCAGAAACGGCAACCGCCTTCACATCGCGCATGTCCGCAGTCACCAGGGACGGATCGGCGCTCTCGATCCTGACGATCTCGAACGCATCCGCCAGCCGGTCGAGAACCCGTTGGTTAATCTTTCCGGGCACGAGCACGCGCGTGCGGTTGACGGACATGGGCAGCTCCTGTCGGGAGGAAGGTCTCAGGCGATGACCCGCAAGGGGCCGGTCGACTGCCGGATGCGCATTTCCGGCTTGATCAGGTGAATGCCATCCGGCTCATGGCTGCCGGAGAGCTTGTCGAGCAGCGCGCGGGCGGCACTGCGGCCGACATCGGCCTGGCCGTTCCAGACGGTGGTGAGAGCCGGTGTTGCGATCGACGCCTCTTCCAGGTCGTCGTAGCCGGTGACCGAGATATCAACGCCAGGAATGAGCCCTGCGCGCGCGATGCCGTTCATCATGCCGATCGCCACCAGGTCGTTCCAACAGACGACCGCGGTCGGCTTCTGCGGCAGCGAAAGCAGATGCACCGCCGCCTCGAAACCGCCCTGCTTCGTGCGGGGACCGGGAATGCGCAGTTCCGGATCGACCTCGATATTGGCCTTGCGCAGCGCGTTGACGTAGCCCTGGTAGCGGTCGCGTCCGGTGGAGGTCTCGTCCGTGCCGCCGACCATGGCGATGCAGCGGTGGCCAAGGCCGATCAGGTGGTTGGCGGCAAGCGAGATGCCGTAGGCGTCGTCGCCGCGGAAGATCGGCACGTCCACGCCCTCGATCGATCGGGCGATCAGGATCGCCGGCATGCCGTTGTCCTCGGCGAGCTGGATGTCCTCCAGCGGCGTGCCGATGGCCGGCGACATGATCACGCCGTCGCCGCCGAGCTGCAGCAGCGTCTCGATGAAATCGCGCTGCTTTTCGACGGAATCGTAGTGATTGGACAGAATGAAGGTCTGCTTGTCGCGGTCGAGTTCGGCCTCGATCGCCTTCAGAATTTCCCCGTAGAACGGGTTCATGATGTCGTGCACGACGACGCCGATGATGCCCGATCGGGACGTCCTGAGACTGGCGGCGCGGCGGTTGTAGATATAGCCGAGCGCGCGCGCCTGTTCCTTGATCTTGTCGCGGGTGACCGTCGCCACCAGCGGGCTGTCACGCAGGGCCAGGGATACCGTCGCCGTCGAAAGACCGAGTGTTTCCGCGATCGTCGAAAGCTTGACCTTTTGCGCCACGATGCCCCCTATAAGCCCTGTTTCGCCCCATCCGCAGCACCCCAGCCAGGAGTAGCGCGACAAACCGTTCGGCATCCTTCGCGCGCCGTTGCCAACGCACGCGTGCCATAAATTTAAATCCCTATTTAAACTGTTTAAATCGCCGCGGCAATATGCGGCAGATCCGGCTCAGTCGGCCGCGCGCGCAGCCTGGAGATTGCTGTCGACGGCGCGCAGCAGCTTCATCAACGTGCGAACCTGCTTGTCGGTCAGGCCGCGGGTCGCAAGCTTTTCCGAATGCTGGCCAGCCTCGGCAATCGTCTGCAGCCGGTTACGGCCAGGCTCGGTGAGATAGACCTTGGTGAGCCGGGCATCATCGTCGTCCGGCCGCCGCTCGAGAAATCCCTGCGCTTCCATGCGGCCGATCGTACGGGTCATCGTCGGCGCCTTGACGCCGAGCTTGACCGCAAGCCCGCCGGCCGTCAGGCCATCGGTCTCGGCCAGCGCCAGCATGACGCCATCCTGTCCGGCATAGAGGCCGCTTTCGAGCAGATTGCGGGAGAGCACGGTGCGCATGGACCGCGCAGCCTGGACAAGGACGGCGGCAAGATCGTGAGGCTCGATCAGGAGCTCGTCCTTCTTCTTGCCGTTCTTGCCCTTCTTTTCGGCCTTGTTCTTCTTGCCCATTGGACCTCCTGCCGAATCCCGTCTCGCACTCTTATAACAATACAGCTTGCGATTACGAACTGTATGACTCAAATAACAATTTTACGACAATTGACGTGGAGGATCGAAGAGAAATGTCGATGCCCGAGCCGCGATGGCAGGACAATCCGGCCGACCTTCCACCAGACGCGCGCCGCGACTGGATCGCGGTGCTGCCGCTCGGCGCGCATGAGCAGCACGGACCGCACCTGCCCTTCGAAACCGACACGCTGATTGCCGAGGGGATCGTCTCCCGCACGATCGCCGCCCTACCCGCCGATCTGCCCGTCACCTTCCTGCCGGCCGAGCCGGTCGGCTACTCGATCGAACACATGGATGTCGCCGGCAGCCGCACGCTTGATTACGGAGAGGCGGTCGAGCGCTGGCTCGGCATCGCCGCCGGACTTCACCAACAGGGCATCCGCAAGTTCGTGATGCTGAACGCCCATGGCGGCAACGCGCCCCTGATGACCATAATCGCCACCGAAGCGCGGGTGCGGTTCAACATGCTGGCGGTCGCGACGAGCTGGACCCGTTTCGGCCAGCCGGACGGCTGGATTTCGCCGGCGGACAAGGCACTCGACATCCACGGCGGCGACATCGAAACTTCGGTCATGCTGGCGCTCCATCCAAACAGGATCGACATGGCCAAGGCCGACCGCTTTTCCTCCCGCCAGGAACAGTTTGCCGAGCGCTTCAAGCATCTGCGCGCCTATGGGCCCCACGCCTTCGGCTGGAGGATGCGCGACCTTAACGCCATAGGCGTCGCCGGCAACGCCGCTGCGGCAACGGCAGCACGCGGCGAAATCCTGATCGCCCATGCTGTCCGAGGCTTCATCGAACTTCTCGAAGACGTCAGGGATTTCGATCCGAACGATCTGGCCTGAATGGCCGGCAAACACTTTGTTTGCGCTTTTGCGCTATCAGAACTGCAAAGCTGACAGCGTCCGACAGAGAACCCCATGGCGAAGATCATTGCGCTCGGCGCCTATTTCTACCAGGCCGTCATCGCCTTCGGCCTGCTGATCGTCGTTGCCCATTGGCTGGCGCCGGCCGACTATGCCAGCTACTCGCTCTTCATCTCCATCTGCCAGTTTGCTGCGATCGCCGCCTTCGAATGGGTCCGGTTTGCCTGCACGCGCTTCTACCCGGGACCGGACTTGGCAAGCGAAGCGGCGGAGCGGCGCGCGATCCTCGTCGAAGCGTTCGCCTGTGCCGCCCTCTGCCTGATCGCGGCTTGCCTGTCGCTGTTCTTTGGCGTGCCACCTGTCGTGGCGCTTGTCGGCGGCCTCGTCTCGATCGCGCAGGGCGGCAGCGACCTGCACCTGACCATGCTGCGCTTCCGCCAGGACTTTCGCGCCTTTTCCGTACTACAGGGATCCCGTGCCACCATCCTCGCCGCCGGCACACTTCTCGGCGCGCTGGTCTCCCCCGGCTTCCTTTCGACGGTCACCGGCCTGCTCGGCGGCTATGCGGCCTATGGCCTGCTCGCGCTTCTTCTTTCGCGCCGCGCGAAGACCCGCCCTGTCGCAGCGCTCGACAGCGCCCGGGTCCGCAAGCACCTTGTCTATGGCAGCGTTTCGGCAGGCGCCGCGACAGCCGCCATGTTCGCGCCGCTGGCGCTGAAGGCGATCTTCACCGCAGCGCTCGGAACCACGGGCGCCGCCGGCGCGCTGCTCGCGCTCGATCTTTTGCAGCGGCCCTTCGTGCTGATCGTTTCGGCCCTCCAGGCGATCCAGTATCCCGAAATCGTCGCCGCACACGACCGGGCCGAAGATCGCGCCGGCCTCCCCCGCCAGCTCGGGCATTACTATGCCCTGCTGACGAGCTTTGCGCTGATGATGGCAGCCGGCATCTTCTCGGTCCTCCTGCCCGCCGCCTGGCTCGTCATCAGCCCTGACCTGCAGCAAGGTTTCCTCGCCACCGCACCCGCCATCATCGTGCTCTCGCTTGTTCGCACGCTGACGCAGATCATGCTGCCGACGCCGCTGCACTTGAAGCAGCGCCTGGCGCTGATCCTGTTTCTCGCGGTGATTGACTGTGCGTTCCTGAATCTCGGCGCGCTGACGGCCCTGCTTACCGCCGGGCCGGATGGCGCAGCACTCGCATGGGGCAGCGCCGTCGGCGCGCTCCTCGCTGCCTTGGTCGGCCTGCGGCTGATGTCCTCGCTTGCCTTCGAGTTTTCCTGGCCGCCCGTGCTCTTTGCCGCCGCCGGATTTGGCGCCGCCGCTCTCGCCTTCATCCTTTCCGGCGAAACCAGCTACGTCACGATCGGCGCCGGCATCATCGGCGGCGGCCTGCTCTGCCTGCTCTCGCTCAACCAACTGCGCCTCATGCTGCGGACGCCGGGACCTGGATCGGCATAGGCGCTAACTGAAACTGCACGAATTTCCAGTTAGATCGCCGCCGAAACGAGCGGGGAGCGCATCATGAACATCGTCGTCGGCATAGCGACCGCGGGCCGCCGCGAAGTCCTCTCCGAAACCCTGTTGCATCTGACGCGACAGACCCGTCTGCCCGACGCGATCTTCGTCTGCCCGAGTGCTGCGGATGATATCGACGAGGCCTTCGCCCGGACATTGCCGGTTCCCGTCACCATTGTCGCGGGCGAGCGCGGGCTCACGAAACAGCGAAATGCCATTCTCGACCGCGCTGGAGGCGCAGATCTGCTCGTCTTCTTCGACGACGATTTCCTGCCGCGCGGCGATTTTCTTGCAGAGGCGCAGAGGCTTTTCGAGGCAAACCCCGATCTCGTCGTTGCTACGGGGCTCGTCCTCGCCGACGGCATTCATGGGCCGGGCATATCGGTCGAAGACGGCCTGGAAATCCTGCGACGTGACAGCACAACGACCGCGAACCACCCGCCGATCCCGGTTTACAACGCCTATGGCTGCAACATGGTCTTTCGGTTTTCCGCCATCGCCGCCGACAAGACCCGCTTCGACGAGCGCCTGCCGCTCTACGGTTGGCAGGAGGATGTCGATTTCTGCCGCCGCCTTTCCAAGCGGGGGCGGATCGTGAAATCCGACGCTTTGCGCGGCGTCCATCTCGGCAACAAGCGCGGCCGCACCTCCGGGCTTCGGTTCGGCTACTCGCAGGTTGCCAATCCGCTCTATCTCTTTCGCAAAGGTACCGTCAGCCTGAAATGGGCGCTGCGCCTTATGGGCGGCAACATAGCCGCCAATCTCGCCGGCAGTCTCAAGCCGCAAGGCCTTGTCGATCGGCGCGGCCGCCTCAAGGGCAACGCCATCGCCTTTCTCGATCTCCTGCGCGGGCGCATGGATCCGCAACGCATGCTGGAACTCTGATCGTTTCGCGCGCCGTAGGCTGCGACGACTAGGCTCGCCGCGCCGCCAGCATGTTGAGCAGCACCACCGCACTTCCATCCCAGGAAAAGCGCTTGGCATTGTCGTGGCCGGCCTGTGTCAACTCGCGGCGCAAAGGCGCGTCGGCGGAGATCGTCCGCATCGCCTCGACCAGCGTTTCCGTCTTCAAAGGATCGAAGTAGCGCACCGCATCGCCGCAGGCCTCACGCACCGGTGGAATGTCGGCGGCAAGCACCGGGCAGCCTTGCGTCATCGCCTCGAGCGGCGGGATGCCGAAGCCTTCGTAGAGGCTCGGAAAGACGAAGGCGACGGCGCGGCGTTGCAGCCCCGCGATCTCCTCGTCGGTCAGACGTCCCGGAAAGATCAGATTGCCCTTCGATGTCGGCGCGATATCGCGAAACACCGACGGGTCTGTGCCGCCCACCACGACCAGCTTGTGGTCAGCGGCACCCAAGGCCTCGAAAGCGCGCACGGCAAACTCGACATTCTTGTTGGGCTTCAGCGTGCCGACCAGGAGGAAGAAGGGCGTGTCGGCAAGCCCGAGCCGCGCGATGACGCCGTCGTCGGGCTGAAGGCCCGCGAAGTGGTCGGTCGCATTGTAGATCACGTCGATACCGGCCGAAGGCACGCGGAAGACCTCGGCAAGTTCCTTGCGCGAGAAGTTCGAGACCGTACCGATCTTGGCCCTCCGCGCAAGAAGATAGCCGAGTGCTCCGTGGAACATTCGGTAGCCTCGACCAAAGGAGGCCGGATGGCGAAAGAGCGTGACGTCGTGGATCACCACCACCTGGTCGCCATGCAGCACCGGTCCGCTGCCGCCGAAGCCGATGAGCGTGTCGCGGCGCGACCGCCAGAAGAGTGGCCCCTGCTCCCAGAGATGACCTGGGCCGGAGCCGAAGCGCTCCACCGAAATCGCCTTGAGGCCGAGATCGTCGACAGCCTTGCCCGGCGCAAGCAGCCGCCAGCGCACGTCCTTCAGCGCATGCGGCACGGAACCCGATGCGATGCGGTGATCCAGCGCCCGGGTCATCTCGCGGGCGAAGCGCTGCACGCCGGTAAGCGGCTGGGTTAGGAACCGGCCGTTGATGGAAATCGTCTTCACGTGCGCACCCCTTCGATATGCCCCGCACTCTCGCCGATCTTGATGAAAGGAGGGTTATCGGGATCGCAGCGAGCAACGCCGCTCGACCGGCAAAATCGCCTGCGCCATTTGCGCATCGCCGCCGCATCTCCTATATGAGACGCGACTAGGATGCCTGCTCCCGCATCCGGAAATCCCAGAGGTTCCCATGACCGAAACATCCCCGCAGAAGCCGATCCCCGTCACCGTGCTCACCGGCTATCTCGGCGCCGGCAAGACGACGCTTTTGAACCGCATCCTCAGCGAGAACCATGGCCGCAAATACGCGGTCATCGTCAACGAGTTCGGCGAGATCGGCATCGACAACGACCTGATCGTGGAATCCGACGAGGAAATCTACGAGATGAACAACGGCTGCGTCTGCTGCACCGTGCGCGGCGACCTGATCCGCGTGGTGGAAGGCCTGATGCGCCGCCCCGGCCGCTTCGACGCGATCATCGTCGAGACGACAGGCCTTGCCGATCCGGTCCCGGTTGCCCAGACCTTCTTCATGGACGATGACGTGCGCGCCAAGACCGAGCTCGACGCCGTCGTTGCGCTCGTCGACGCCAAGCATCTGCCGCTGCGTCTCAAGGACAGCCGCGAGGCGGAAGACCAGATCGCCTTTGCCGACGTCGTGCTTTTGAACAAGACCGACCTCGTCAGCCCCGAGGAACTGGAGCGCATCGAGGCGACCGTGCGGGTGATCAATCCGTCGGCTCGCATCTACCGCACCCAGCGTTCGGACATCGATCTCGCCAAGGTCCTCGACCAGGGCGCCTTCAACCTCGAACGGGCGCTCGAAAACGATCCGCATTTCCTCGACCAGGACGATCACGAACACGATCACACCTGCGGTCCCGACTGCGGCCACGATCATCACCATCACCACCATGATCACGACCACCACCATCATGATCACGACCATCATCACCACCACGATGCCCCCTCGCCGATCCATGACGTGACGGTGCAGTCGATCTCGCTGCGCGGCGGCGAGATGAACCCGGATCGCTTCTTCCCCTGGATCCAGAAGATCACCCAGACGGACGGCCCGAACATCCTGCGTCTCAAGGGCATCATCGCCTTTGCCGGCGACGCCGAGCGTTACGTCGTTCAGGGCGTGCACATGATCATCGAGGGCGATCACCAGCGTGCGTGGAAGGAAGGCGAAAAGCGCGAAAGCCGCCTCGTCTTCATCGGCCGTGACCTCGACCGCGAAAAGCTCGAACGTACGTTCAAGGCCTGCGAGGCGCAGCCGAACTGATGCCGACTGTCGCTCCCCTCGATCTTGAAGGTCACGTCGTCGGCGTGGCCTTTCTCAAAGGCGTCCCCTTCTTCGCCGAAGCCACCGGCGCCATTCACCGCCTCGATCTCGGCCACAAGACGACGGAGGTCCATGAGGGCCTGTTGTCGCTCGTCGTCGACGAAGCCAACGACACGCTTCTGACCGGCGGCGAAGACGGCAAGGTCATGCGCACCGCCGCCGACGGCACGACGTCGCTCGTCGCCGAAGCGCCGCGCAAGTGGATCGCCCAGGTTGCCGCCGGCCCGCAGGGCGCCGTTGGCTACGCTTATGGCAAGACCACGCACGTGAAGCTTGCCGACGGTACGACGAAGGAATTTGCCGAAGACCGCACCGTCGAGGGCCTGGCCTTCGCGCCGAAGGGTCTGCGCATCGCCGCTGCCCGCTACAACGGCGTGTCGCTGCACTGGGTCGGCATGTCCGGCCAGCCGATCGATCTCGAATGGAAAGGCGCCCATACCGGCGTGACCTTTTCGCCCGATGGCCGCTTTCTCGTCACCACCATGCAGGAAAACGCGTTGCATGGCTGGAAGCTCGACGCCAAGCCCGGCGCCGAAGCCCGCCACATGCGCATGACCGGCTATCCGGCGAAGGTGAAGTCGGTCTCCTGGTCGACCAAGGGCAAGTGGCTCGCCTCCTCGGGCGCGCCGGCCGCGATCGTCTGGCCCTTCCAGGGCAAGGACGGGCCGATGGGCAAGGCGCCGCTCGAACTCGGCACCCGAGCTGATATCATGGTGACCTCCGTCTGCTGCCATCCGGCCGAAGACATCGTCGCCATCGGCTACCAGGACGGCATGATCCTCGGCGCCCGCTTTGCCGACAGCAAGGAAGTGCTTCTGCGCCGCCCCCGCAAGGGCGCGATCACCGCCATGGCCTGGAACAAGGATGGCCGGCAGCTCGCCTTCGGCTCGGCCGAGGGTGATTGCGGCGTCGTCGATATCGCCGGCTGACGGGTGGCGCATGACCGCATTGAATGAGACGCAGCGCTACGAAGGCTCGCTCGCCACACCGCTTGCCGACGGCGCGGTCTGGAGCCTGATCCGGGCGGAAGCGCGCGCGCTTGCCGGCCGTGAACCGGTCATGGCACCCTCCCTGATGCCGATCATCGACGCCGGATCGGATGCCGAGTTGCTGGCCGGCGTGCTTGCGGCCGGCTTGGCCGTCGCGCGTGTCGATGAACGCTCGCTTGCGCAACTGCTCGCCGGCATCTTCAAGGCGAACCCCGAGATCCTGTTGGCGACGGAAGCCGACCTTCAGGCGGTGAAAGAGCGTGACCCGGCCTGCCCGGGCCTCATGCATGTGCTGTTGAACCTCAAGGGCTTTCAGGCGCTGCAGACCTATCGCGCTGCCCACCAGCTCTGGGTCGATGGCCGCCGCGAGGTCGCGAGTTGGCTTTCGAACCTCGCCTCGCTGGTCTTCGGACCCGACATCCATCCGGCCGCCTGCATCGGCAAGGCTGTCATGCTCGACCATGGCTCCGGCATCGTCATCGGCGAAACCTCCGTCATCGAAGATCAGGTCTCGATCCTGCAGAACGTCACGCTCGGCGGCACCGGCAAGGAAACTGGCGACCGCCACCCGAAGATCCGCCGCGGCGTTATGCTTGGCGCCGGCGCCAAGATCCTCGGCAATATCGAGGTCGGCGCCTACAGCAAGGTCGCCGCCGGCAGCGTCGTTCTCAAGACCGTTCCGCCGCGCACCACCGTCGCGGGCGTGCCGGCAACCGTCGTGCGCATCCATCGCGTCGATGAAATTCCGGCGGCGGAGATGGACCAGACGATCGTCTGACCCATCCTATTAACGGTCAGATCTTCACCAGAGCCGCGGTGACATACATGAAGGCCGCACCGGCCGCGAGACCTGCCAGAACGGGCGGCGTCAGGAAGACATCGCCCCGCCGATCGCTCTGTCGCATCAGATAGGCGCCAACCTCGACGATAACCTGCAGGATCGCACCAGCCCCGACCGCCAGCGCCAGCGCCGACCACTGCGCCGACGTCGCAAGACTGCCGAGCCACATGCCGATGACGGCTGGACCGCCAGCAAGCAGCGTCAAGCCGGCGAAGACCGGGAACGGCGGCCTCTTCTTCAGGATCGGTGCGGCGATGCCGATGCCTTCGGTGACATTGTGGAGCGCAAAGCCGAGCACGAGGAAGGTGCCGAGCCCGGCCGAGCCGGCCGCAAAGGCGGCCCCGATCGCCAGCCCCTCGCCCAGATTGTGCAGGCCGATGCCGAGCGCGATGTAGGTGGAGAGCGCCAGCCCGGTCGGGGCGCCGCTTCGCCGGCCGATTGCCATCAGCAGGAGGAAACTGCCCAGGCCTGCCAGCACCACCATGACAGGCCCCTGGAAGATCGCCGCCGCCTCGCCGGCAAGCTCGAGCGCCTCGCCGCTCGCATCGACCAGCAGGAAGCCGAGCAGGCCGATCGTCAGCGACAGCAGGAAGGCCATGCCCTCGCGCCCAACGCCACGCAGCACCGGATAGAACATCAGGCCGACGGCCACGGGCACGATGCCGACGATGATGCCGACCAGCGCTTGCAGCCGCAACTGGCCCGTCGTCGCCTGGGGCGTCGGCACGGCAACCGCTATGTCATGCGCAAAGGTGGCACCGGTGTTGGTCACCACCTTCACGGCATGCGCCTCGCCCAGCATCCAGGGAAACGGCAGCTTCAGCCATGCGGCCCCGCCACGCGCGATCGGCCCCGGCGGATCCTGGGTGAATTGCCAATAGGCGTCGTCCACCTGGACCTGCGCCACCGTCATCGGTTCCGATCCGCCGGCGCGAACAAGCAGACTGAGACCGCTATCGTCGAGCACGGTCCTTTCGAAGGTCAGGTTCTCGACCGGCGGCGCCCCATTGCGGAAGCCCGACAGCGGATCGGTCGACATGAGCCAGGCAACGGCGATGCCAAAGACGATGAGAGGCAATGCCAGCCACACCAGGTTGGTCTTTGCCGCGCGAATGGCAGCTCTTGGCATCTCGTTCATGCGAGCGCCTCCACCACATCGAACATGCCGACCCAGCCGAGTTCGGTGAACTCGGTCTGGTGCGGATGAAACATGTAGAGCCCGGGTTCGTGCTCGGCGAAGGTGAACTCGAGGATGCCGCGCTGCGCCTGGCACTGGGTGATGAGATCGACGGTTTTCAACGTCGGCGTCAGCGTCGTGCCCTGATCGTAATAGTCGAAGAAATTGGCGTGCAGGTGGAAAGAGTTGATCGGATCGAACTCGATGACGTTGACGAGATAGATGCGCACCGGCTTGCCCTTCACGATCCGGATCGGCCGTTTCATGAAGGCGTGGGCGACGGTGTTGACCGCATAGAATTCGTTCTCGGCATCGAAATTGGTGTCGAAGGCGTTCATCACCATCACCAGTTCCTGCCAGCCGGCATTCTCTGGTGTGCCGAGCAGTCTGGAGCGGGCGACCTCCACATGCTCCGACCGCCGATCCGGGTCCGGATCGATGACGAAGGCGCCGTACATGCCCTTGTGGATATGCCGGCGCAGCGGCATCGCGTGGCAATGGTAGAGATGGCAGCCGAAGGGCTTGGCATCGAATTCGTAGATAAATTCGTCGCCGGGATCGACCATGCCGGCGCCGGGAACGCCGTCCATGCGCGCAGCGTGAATTCCGTGGAAGTGGATCGAGTGCGGATGCGAGGCGTAGTTGCGGAACACGATCCGCAGCCGTTCGCCCTCCTTGGCCCGCAGCGCCGGCCCCGGCACCCGGCCGTTATAGGTCCAGGCGGGAAACTTGACGCCGGGCGCGATCTCGATTTCGCGATCCTCCGCCGTCATCTCGAAGGTGCGCAAGGTGCGCCCGTCCGGCAGCGTCGACAGGGTTCCAGTGTCCCAGTCGGTCAGCATGTCGGTCGGATCGAAGCCGTTGACGGTGCTGTCCACGTCGCCGACCGTCATCATCGCGCCATGTCCCATGGCGGGCATTGGCTCTTGCCCCGCCGCTGCCGGTGGCGCGGCATGACCGACATGGCTCGCCTGTTGTTGTCCCAAGGCGGCGCTGGTGCAGATCGCCGTCCCGCCCGCCAATCCACCCATCAGCAGACTGCGCCTTCGCATCAGGTCCGGTCTTGTCGGCTTGTCCATATTCGCCCCTCTCCCTCATTGCGTAACACGCGCCGCGCTGTGCCAGACCGGGCGCGAATAAGCGATCCACATGCTTCTGCAAATCATTTGCAACAACAGCAATAATGCAAATGCAACCCATTCGCAACTGGCTCGAACACGCGTGACGGTCCGCAGGGGCCGGCAGGTCCGCGCGCGCTGGGCGACGCGCTGTCAGCGACCCTGAAACGAAAACGTCCCCGGAAAGCGCGCGGCTTCGGGGACGTTAGGTTGGACTTCGGCGCCGGACCGGAAACGGACATGTCCGGATGGCCTCGGCAGGCGGTGGTCGCGCCTCACCATTCAAGTTCGAGTTGCGGCACCCCGTTGGAGGTTTTTTCGATCGTACGGCCGTTCTCGTCCACCGTCGCCGTGACCCTCTGGCGGAAGGCCGAGAAGCTGTCGAACGTGACGACGTCGACCGGTGCATCGAACTTCATCGTCAGGCGGTAGCGCCCCGGCTGCGCCGTCAGCGCCTGCACCGAGAGGATCTCGCCCTCGAAGGCCTGGCCGAGATAGCGCCCCTTTACGCGGGATCCGAGCATCCAGGGATTGAACGGCGGACGGTTGCCGACGGCGGCGTGCAGCGTGTTCCAGTCGCGATAGCCGTACTGGGCGGCGATCAGTTCCAGCGAGCGGGAATGGCCGATGGTTTCGCCTTCGGATGCAAGGCGGGTGCGCAGACGCTTGGCCTGGTCTTTCAGGGCGTCGAGCGAGGGAAGCGGGGTTGATCCGCGCGTCATGAGAAGGTCTCCTGCAGCGGCATGCATTCCTTGAAGATGGGAGCCCGCATTGCCACCGGTTCGCATGCCGTTTCGGCTGACCGTGTCTCAAAAGAAGGACTTCACCAAAGCATGACGCTCGCGGACGGCAGGGACCTTCACCCTGCCGCTTCCATAGGGGATGCCGCTTCGGCTGTCAAACATGGCGCTGAACCGGCGTCCGCGCGAAAGACGATTGCGCACGCGCAGAAGCTGTGGGACGACTACCGGAGACGACGGAGGAGGACGTGATGACCGAAATGACGATACTCGCATTCGCGCTGGTTGCCTTCATCGGCATCGCGACACCGGGCCCGACGGTCCTGCTCGCACTCACCAATGGATCACGCTACGGCGTCAGGCGCGCAAGTGCGGGCATGGTCGGTGCCATGCTCTCCGATTTCGTGCTGATCGGCGCCGTCGCGCTTGGCCTCGGCGCGCTGCTGGCGGCCTCCGAATTCTGGTTCACCGTCGTCAAATGGCTGGGCGCTGGCTATCTCGCCCTTCTCGGCATCATGCTGCTGCGGTCGAAAGGGACGATCCAGGTGGCAACCGAGGCCGGCGGTTCCGCTCCCGTTTCCTCTATGGCGATCTTCTTGAAAAGCTTCCTGGTCGCTGTCACCAATCCCAAGGGCTATCTGTTCTTCACGGCGTTCCTGCCGCAGTTCATCGATCCGGCGGCGCCGCAGGCGGCGCAATATGCCGTTCTCGCCCTCGTCTTCGCCACCGTCGATTTCACCGTGATGTTCGGCTATGCGCTGCTCGGCGCGAAAGCTGCGGTCTTCCTCAAGCGATCCGGGGCCGTCTGGCTCGATCGCCTGTGCGGTGGCGCCTTGCTGGCACTGGCCGGCTCGCTCGCGCTTTACCGCCGCGCCACCGCCTGAAATGCTGTTTCGCCAATACGTCCTTGCGCAGATCGCGAGCGGCGACGTGACCTTGGCCTTCCGGCGCTGGACCAAGCCGACGGTCAAGGCCGGCGGCACCTTGCGTACCGCAGTCGGTGTTCTCGCCATCGATGCCGTCGACGAGATCGAGGAAGGCGCGATTACCGACAGCGATGCCCGCAAGGCCGGCTTTGCCGATCGCGCCGCCCTCGTTGGGGAGCTGGCCGCACGCACCGAAGGACGCTGTTACCGCATCGCCTTCCACCGGGCCGGCGACGACCCACGCATCGCCCTGCGGGACGCGGCCGACCTCAACGGTGAAGGACGGGCAGAAATCGACCGCAAGCTTACGCGCTTCGACGACAGCGCCGGCATGGCCTGGACCCGTCCAGTGTTGCAGCTGATCGCCGCCCGTGACGGAACGACTGCGGCGGAGCTGAGCGCCGCCATCGGCATGGAAAAACTGAAGCTCAAGGCGCGCATCCGCAAACTGAAGGAGCTCGGCCTCACCGAAAGCCTCGATGTCGGCTATCGCCTGTCCGGCCGCGGGCGTGCCTTTCTCGGCGGAAAATAGCTCGCGTGAAAAGCGGACGGTGCCGAGGACACCATCCGCTTCCAGACTTGAGGCACACGAGACCCGCGGCAGAGAAGAACACCCTGAAGGCTCTTCCCTACATCCCTGCGTCACGGATCACAGTGCAAGTGTTGACGGGTGATCGGTTCGAACGCGTTTCGAAGCAAACCCCGGAGCGATTGCGGGATCGGGGCGGAAAACCGCGCCGCTTTCCCGTTGCCCTTTAGTGGCGGCGCTGTTTGCCGCCGTTGTTCGACAGGATGCCGAGACCAAGGTCGAGATCGTTGCCGGAGAGAACGCCGTTCAACGACTTGTTGAGGATGCTGTTGTCGGAAAGCACATCGCCGACATCGACCTTCGGTGCGATGACGATGCCATTGGCGATGCCGCCGTTGAGCACGTTGACGTTCTTGCCGGACAGAACACCCAGCGACAGGCCACCGGCCGACGCCTGGGACACAGTGGCGGCCACAACTGCGAATGCGATGCAAACTGTCTTGATCGTCATGGGGTTACCTCCTGTTTGACGTGTACCTGCTGTACACAACCAGGAGAGTACAATTAACATTTCAGTAATCAATTAAGAAAGCAAATCATAATAAACAGTTAAGCATAACATCTTCAATTCTAACGAGCGCCAGGGCCGGATCTTCCGACGAAGCATTTGGGCATGACACCGGGAATATTCGACACAGCTAATTACAACATAAAGTTTTATTAACCACGTAACTCCATCATATGCTTATAAAGGTATCGATTGAGGAAAAGGGGATGCGACCATTCCCGGCCGTCGTAGTCACTCTTGTTGTTCTCGCGACAGCCTTTCCGGCCGCCAGTGAAACCACGCTCGATTACTCCGCCGGCTACGGCCACAGCAGCAATATTTTCGAGGACCCGCAGGTGCTTTCCGGACCATTCTGGGAAGGTCGGCTGGGGTTACGCGGCAGCTTCGAGCTCGGTGACGGCAAGCTCAGCTACGGCATCCGGCAGTTCGAGCGTCGGATCATCGACTACCGTTTTGCCGACACGCATTTGACCGGCGGCACGCTCGGCTATTCCTTCCCGATCGGAAAGAACCTGCTGGTCGAACTCGAGGGTGCCGCCATCCGCAACGATTCCGGCGACCTCTTCCTCAAGCTGCCGAACAACATCATCGGCTACCGCACGATCGATTATTCGACCCAAGCGGCGGCCAAGGTCACGGCCGAAGGCCTTGGCGGCAAGACTGCCTTCTCGGCGAAATACGACGAGCGCCGGCGCGGCATCGCCGAGTTCACCACCGATCTCATCCGCCCCACCAAGCTCGACCCGGACGTCGCCCTTGCGACCTTCGGCGTCAGCCACTACCGCACCGTCGGCGGCGGCGAGCTTTGCCTGTGCGTCGAATATAACCGCTCGATCATCCCCGGCGACGAACAGAACAGCTTCGTCCGCTTCCCGGCGACGACGCTGCGCGGCTCGATTGCCTATGCGCGACAGTTCGACAACGGCCTGACCCTCGTCGGCGAGGCCGGCCTGATCGCGCTGATGAGCAACAATCTCGGCGATACCAGTCGCTACACGGAGCCCTATCTGCGAGCCGAAGCCAAATGGGAAACATCCGGCGGCTTCGAAATCGGCAGCGGCTTCCGGCAGGACATCGCCATCGACGACATCGACGATGCGGTCGCCGAACTCACCCGCACCGTCTCCGCCTCGATCGCCCAGCGCTTCAATCCCTGGATCAAGGCAAGCCTCGGCTACGAGGTCAGCCGCGCCACCTATTATTACTATCTCTACGACCGGAAGACCGAGACCGTCACCGCAACGCTGCTGCTCGGCCCAGAAGAGAAGCCGCAGCTCGAAATCGAGTATGCCCATTCGCTGCAACGGGAAACCGACCCGACGCAGGACTACAGCGCCAACACCATCGTCGCACGCATCGGCGGGTCCTTCTGATGCCGATCGTCGCTGTTGCACCGCCGATAGAGGTGTGAGACGACTTGCCACCCAAACAGGCAGGACGAGGAGACAGGCATGATCGGCTATACGATGGTCGGAACGGCGGACCTGAGGCGCGCAGAGCGCTTCTATGATCCGGTGATGGCGCTGATCGGCCAGGAGCGCTGCTATTGCGACGAGCAGGTTTCCTCCTGGGGCCGTAAGGACGACGACAAGGCGCCGCGTTTCTTTGCCTGCCATCCCTTTGACGGCGGGACGGCCTCCGTCGGCAACGGCGCCATGACCGCCTTCCTGGTGGAGAGCGCCGGCGTGATCGACCGGCTGTTCGAAACAGCCATGGCGCGCGGCGGCAGCGAAGAGGGAAAACCGGGTTTCCGCCCGCAATATGGCGATGGCTTCTATGCTGCCTATGTGCGTGATCCCGACGGCAACAAGCTGGCCTTCGTCTGCTACGACGCCCGCGAGACGCAGAGTACGTCCTAATCCGTCTTAGCGGCGCGTGGACCAGCCGAACCAGATCGCCACGGCCGCAAGCATCAGTGCGAGCACGCGCCGCACCAGCCGTTCTCGTGCCGGCGAGTTGAGAACCGGCTCCAACGCCCCGGCCAGAAGCACGATCGCGGCGTGAACCGCGGTCGCGACACCCACATAGAGTGCGGCAAGCGTCAGGTTCTGCGGCAATAGCGGCCGGGTATCGTCGACGAAGGTCGGAAGCACGGTGACGAAGAACAGCGCCGCCTTCGGATTGAGCAGATTGGTGATCAGGCCGCGCCGGAAATAGAAGGATGCGGGCTTGCCGCTCGGCCCCGCCTCCTCTCCGTCACCGTTCCAGGCTTCGAAGGCGAGATAGAGCAGGAAGCCGACACCTGCCCAGCGAAGCGCTCCATAGAGCATGTCCGACTGACCGACGAACTCGGCAACGCCGAAGGAGGCGGCAAAGCCGACGATCGCGAGGCCCAGCGCCACGCCGGCGACGGTCGACATGCCGGGCCTGCGCCCCTCCGAGGCCGCGACCATGGCGAGGTACGCCATGTTCGGCCCCGGCGTCAGTTCGATGATGAAGGATGTCAAAAGAAAGGGCAGCAGGGTCGCTGCCCCGAAAATGAACGGATCCATGCGCGAGACTTCCATTCGCTTGCAACGGGGCCGACCCGCTTGCGGCAAGGCCTTGTCCGCAAAGACAGGTCGGCGACACCGCATTGTCAAGGAAGATCACGAACCCATCAGCAGGGAGCGCCCGGCATGGCATGCGTCTGCCCCCTCGCCGATCAGATCGGACCAGCGAGGGAGCAGCGAAAAATCCGTCACCGCAGGTTGGCGACGGAATGCGATCTCAGGCGGCGCGGCGAACCGGGGGCATGGCGAGCTTGCGGCCGCTGGCGACGATCAGGCCGGCAGCACCCTCGAGCCAGCTGTCGCGAAGCTCGAGCGCCAGGAACCGGTCGCGTTCGAACGGACCCGGCATGACGAGATGCTGGGTGCGGCTGGCAAAGAATCCGAAGCGCTCGTAATAGGCCGCGTCGCCGACGAGCAGGATCGCGCCGTGGCCGCGGTTCTTGGCCTCTTCGATGGCAGCGCGCATCAGCATGGCGCCGATGCCCTTGCCCTCATGCGCCGGGTCGACGGCGAGCGGACCGAGCAGCAGCGCCGGCACGGCATGGCCTTCGCGGCTGACGCCGGCCTCGACGTTCCAGAGGCGCACGGTGCCGATCACGTGACCGTCGACATCGCGGGCGACGAAGGCAAGGCCTTCGGCCGGCAGCCGGCCGCTGCGCAGCTTTTCCGACGACTTGCGGCGCCGCTCCGGCCCCATGGCACGGTCGAGCAGGTTCTCGCGCGCGACGACGTCACCCGGATTCTCGGCATCGATTACAAATGTAGTGGGCGCGAAAAACGCGCGCAGGGCGTCAACAACAGCGGCCATCGGGGCCTCCCGTCATCAAAACCGCTTCAGGCGGACCGAACGAAAATTGTGAAATGGCGCTCCCGCCCAAGGACGGGAGCAGACCGGATCAGATCACATAGGCCTTCAGCGGCTCGAAGCCGTTGAAAGCGACGGCCGAGTAGGTCGTCGTATAGGCACCGGTGCCTTCGATCAGAACCTCGTCACCGATCGAAAGCGTGATCGGCAGCGGATACATGTTCTTCTCGTAGAGCACGTCGGCCGAATCGCAGGTCGGGCCGGCGAGAACGCAAGGTTCCATTTCGTCGGTGTCGCGCGCCGTGCGGATCGGGTAGCGGATCGCCTCGTCCATGGTCTCGGCGAGACCGCCGAACTTGCCGATGTCGAGGAACACCCAGCGATGGGCGTCGTTGTCCGACTTCTTCGAGACGAGAACGACTTCCGCCTTGATCACGCCGGCGTTGCCGACCATGCCGCGACCGGGCTCGATGATCGTTTCCGGGATGTGGTTGCCGAAGTGCTTCTTCAAGGCACCGAAGATCGCCTGGCCGTAAGCTTCCGCCGTCGGCACGTCCTTCAGGTACTTCGTCGGGAAGCCACCGCCCATGTTGACCATCTTGAGCTCGATGCCCTGCTTGGCCAGCTGCACGAAGACGCGCTTGGCATCAGAGAGCGCTGCATCCCAGGCATCCAGCTTCGTCATCTGCGAACCGACATGGAACGAGACGCCGTAGGAAACGAGGCCATGCTGGTGAGCGTAGACGAGCACGTCGACGGCCATCTGCGGGACGCAGCCGAACTTGCGCGACAGCGGCCATTCGGCGCCTTCGCCATCGGTCAGGACGCGGCAGAACACGCGGGCGCCGGGGGCTGCGCGGGCAACCTTCTCGACTTCCTCGTGGCTGTCGACCGCAAACAGGTTGACACCAAGCGCGTGGGCGCGGGCAATGTCGCGCTCCTTCTTGATGGTGTTGCCGTAGGAGATGCGGCTGGCGGTCGCACCGGCGTCGAGCGCCATTTCGATTTCGGCGACGGACGCGCAATCGAAGGAGGAGCCCATGCCGGCGAGCAGGCGCAAGATTTCCGGCGCCGGGTTTGCCTTGACCGCATAATAGATCGAGCTGTCCGGCATCGCGTGGCGGAAAGCCTTGAAATTGTTGCGCACGACGTCGAGGTCGACAACAAGGCACGGGCCTTCCGGTCGTCGGGTGTTGATGAAGTCGATGATGCGAGCCGTGGTCATGGCCATATTCCCCAGATCCAAGATGCCCCGCTTTCGCGGAGGACAAAGGGCATACGCGCACATGCTCTGGAACCAGCCGGTGGAGACCCCGGAACCATGCATGCGCTCGATGCGCGAACGGTGAATCAAAGCCCGCCTAGGCTTCAATTCGGCTTTGTCTGCCATGGATTGGAGGGGGTAACCCAACCGCACTTCCGGCAATGAAGGTGTGCCTCTTCAGTAACCCCGGCTGTTGGAAAGCCGGCAGACACCAGAAAGGCCCGCACCGTCGTTGCTTCAAGATGTCCTCGCATTTCCCGGTTGGCCGGAATAGCGACTGGAGGGGTTAGTTCCAGGTACCTTACCGATACCCTCACCTAATCGAGGGTCGGCGGACACCCACAGGCACGTGCGACTTTGGGCAAGGGCGTAGGTAAGAAAAAAGCCTGTCGTAATCAAGAGTTTTTTCGCAGCCGCAGTTGAATTTTTTTCCAGCCGGGCAAAACTGTCGGTGTTCACAAATTCTGAACGAACGGCGCCGGATCGATCACAGAGGTAAAGCATTGAAAGAACACCGTTATTTCTAAGGAGCCTGCGCCGGCGGCAGAAACCGGCGCGATGACGCAAGCGACGGACAGTCTGCCGTCGGCAACATCGACGTGGAAAGAGGCCTTCGCCGGCGAATCGGCGGGGCGCGATTGAGAACACGAGAGAAAGATCGCCATGGACACACTCACCCGCATCCGCGCCTTTATCGATGTCGTGGACGCCGAGGGGTTCTCGGCCGCCGCAAGGCGTGTCGGCAAGTCGAAGGCGCTGCTTTCCAAATATGTGCGCGAGCTCGAGGATGAACTCGGTGCGCTGCTCCTCAACCGCACGACACGGCAATTCTCGCTGACCGAGGCCGGCCACACCTATTACCGCACCGCGTCGGAGATCCTGAAGGAGATCGACAATCTCGCCGACCTCGTGCGCGCCAACAATTCCGACCTCAAGGGGCGGCTGCGCATCACCGCGCCGCGCACCTTCGTCGATGCGGACATCGGCCAGTCGCTGGTCGATTTCGGCAAGCAGCATCCCGAACTCTCGCTCGAAATCATCTCCGACGACCGGTTCGTCGATCTGGTCGAGGAAGGCTTCGACGTCGCCATCCGCATCACCCGGCTCGAAGATTCGACGCTGATCGCCCGCAAGCTCGACGATTTCCAGGTGCTGATCTGCGCCGCCCCCGAATTCCTGGAAAAGGCCGGCCCGATCGCTCACCCGACGGACCTTTCCAAGCTGCCCTGCATTCTCGATACCAATGGCCGCTCCTATTCCAACTGGCGCTTCGTCGAGCCTGACGGTTCGGCCTTCACCGTGCCCGTCAGCGGCCCGATCGAGGTCAACAGCCCGCTTGCCGCCCTCAGGGCCACCGTCTCCGGCCTCGGCGTATCGATCATTCCGGATTTCATCGCCCGCCCGAAAGTCGCCACCGGCGAACTCGTGACGCTGTTCGACGATTTCCTGCCCCGCGACCGCGGCATCTATGCGATCTATCCGCATCGCCGCTACCTCCCGGCCAAGGTCAGGACCCTCGTCGACTTCCTCCACGCCTGGTTCCGCAAGCCGCGGTGATCGGGCACCTAAGCCTCAAAGTCCCAATTCCGTCCCATTTCCGGTACATTTCCGGAAACGAATCGCGGAGCGATCGCTCCAGCCGAAAGGATTGCCGCCACATGAGAACCAAATGCCTCGTCATGGCCGGCCTTGCCACCTTGGCTGCCCCGTCGCTGGCCTTTGCTCACCCGCATATCTTTGCGGAAGCGCGCCTCGAGGTGGTCTCCGACGACAAGGACGAGATCAGCGAACTCCGCAATGTCTGGCGCTTCGACGAACTGTTCTCCTCCAGCGTCGTGCTCGATTTCGACAAGAACTCGAACGCGACACTCGATCCGGACGAGTTGGCGGAGGTCGGCCAGACGGTGATGGAGTCCCTGTCCGAGTACAATTACTACACGACGATCCTCGACAACGGCAAAACCATCAAGGTCAACAAGCCGGACCACATCACCGTCGACTACAAGGACGGGCAATTGCTGATGATGTTCGCGGTCAAGCCGGCCGAGCCGATGCCGCTCAAGGGCAAGCTCTCCTTCGGCGTGTACGATCCGACGATGTATACCGCGATGGACTTCGCGAACGACGATGACCTGACGGTCGTCGGCGACAAGATCAATGCCTGTGAGCACAAGGTCGTCCGCCCTGATCCCGACGAAGTTCTCGCCGAGAACAAGGACACCTTGACCGATGCCTTCTGGAGCGATCCGACGGGCACCGACATGTCGAAGCTCTTTGCAACCAGGATCGAGATCTCATGCTGAATACCCGCGGGATTGGACGCCTGGTCACGGCAGCGCTCATCGTCACGGCGCTCTCCGCAACGATCGCCGCGGCCCAGTCGCCCCTCGGCATCGGCACGGCCGAGCCGGCGTTCAAGACGACCGGTTTTCTCGGCGGCTTCTTCGCCTGGATCAACATGGAGCAGCAGGGCTTCTATCGGCTGATGACCAACGCGCTGAAGGGGATGCGTGAGAACCCCTGGCAGCTCTGGTCGCTGGTCGGCCTCTCCTTCACCTATGGCGTGCTGCATGCCGCTGGCCCCGGCCATGGCAAGGCGGTGATCTCCTCCTACATGATCGCCAACGAGACGGAGCTGAAGCGCGGCGTGCTGCTCTCCTTCCTCTCCTCGCTCCTGCAGGGCGTGGTCGCGATCCTTTTGATCGGCGCCGTCTACCTCGTCCTGCGCGGCACCTCGATCAGCATGACAAGCGCGACGCGCTGGCTGGAGATTGCGAGCTATGCGCTGATCGCCGCCTTCGGCGGCTGGCTTCTCCTGCGCAAGCTGCGGTCGATGCTGCGTCCGGTTGCCGTGGCGTCCGTTGCCGGCGGCGGTCACGTCCAGCTCACGCACGATCATGATCATCACGATCATCATCACAGCCACCATCATGATCACCACGGGCACAGCCATGGGCCGGGCGAAGTCTGCGCAAGCTGCGGCCATGCGCACGCGCCCGATCCGTCGATGCTGAAGGGCGATCGTTTTGCGCTGCGCGAAGCCTGGTCGGCGGTCATCGCCGTTGGCCTGCGTCCCTGCTCCGGCGCGCTGATCGTGCTGTCCTTCGCACTCCTGAACGGGCTTTACCTCGGTGGCGTGCTTTCGGTCTTCGCCATGTCGATCGGCACGGCGATCACCGTCTCGATCCTCGCGACCATGGCCGTCACCGCCAAGGGCTTTGCGCTCCGCTATGCGGCAAACGGCGCTGCGGCCGCCCGGATCTCGAACGGTATCGAGATCGCCGGCGCTGCCCTTGTTCTGTTGTTGGGATTGGCGCTGCTCGGCGCGGCGCTACAGAGCTGACACAGACGGCCTGATCAGGCCGTCAGAGCCCGCGCTTGCGCTGGTAGCGCGCGCGGAGCCAGAAGAGCAGGAAGAAGCCGAGAACGAAGATCACGCCGAAGGCGGCGGCAAGCCAGGGCGAGATATCCCCGAGCTTGAGCATGATCGACGGCAACACGAAGAAGCCGAGGCCGGCGACGACGAGAATGATCGCAGCGGCGATCGCCGGTGACTTTTCCTTGTTCTGCATGACTTCCCTGCTGTTGTCTGCTGCGGCCTGAGCAGCCGGCGCCTATTTCGACGCCTGCCGCTCCAGGTCCGAGCGTATATCTTCAAGCCGCCGCTTCTGGCGACCGTCTTCATCGAAATTATCAGCTGCAAGCCAGGTTTCGAATGCGGCATTGAGCAGCGGCCATTCGCTATCGATCATCGAAAACCAGGCCGTGTCGCGGTTGGCGCCCTTGGAAATCATGTGCTGCCGGAAAATGCCTTCGAAAGTGAAACCGAGGCGTGCCGCCGTCTGACGGCTGGCCATATTCTCGCTGTTGCACTTCCATTCGTAGCGGCGGTAGCCCAGATCCTCAAAGACGTGTTTTGCCATCAGGTAGTGGACTTCGGTCGAAAGCGGCGACCGCGCCATGGCAGCGCCATGCGCGACGGAGCCGACCTCGACGACGCCATTGGCCGGATCGGGGCGCATGTAGTTGGCCATGCCGACGACAATGCCGGTTGCCTGGTCGCGGAACACCTCGGTGACCCAGCTGGACTTCTGCTGAGCCGCCGTCAGCCAGGCGTCGAAGTCTTCGATCCCGGCGAAGTCCGGCTGCGCGAAATACTTCAGCAGCGGATTGATCGCCATGCCGCCGAGGCCGTCCCAGAGATCCTGCAGATGCCGGTCGCGCTCATAGGGCTCAAGCTTGACGAAACGCCCTTCGAGCGCGACGCCCTTCGGCGCCGGGCACCCTTTCCAGTTCTTCAGGTCCTGCATCGGCCGCTCCTCCTTCTTCCCTGCCCTTCGGCATAGGCCAGAGTGGCGGCCGACACAAATTCAAACTGGTGATGAACCCTGTTCGAACCGGTGATGAAACCGTGCCGGCCGAAACGATCCCCTACGCGGTGGCCGGCACCTTGGCGGCCGAAACCGTCGCCTCGATGTGATCGACCAGCGCATCGGGAAGTCCGAGGCGGCCGGCAAGCAGGTCGAGATAGCCACGCTCCGCACGGGTTTCCGGTTCGATCGTCAGGCGCGACGCGGTGTAGACCTCCACCCGCTCCTCTTCGGTCTTTGCCGCACCGACGATCGCGTCGATATCGACCGGGTTGGCAAGCTCGCCTTCGAGGAAGCTCGCGGCATCGGCCGAGAGGCCCGATACCGACAGCTTGTCCATGATGTGCTGGCGCTCGGCATCGTCGATATGCCCATCGGCGCGCGAAGCGGCGATCATCGCGCGCACCAGCGTCAGCGCAAAATCATGGCTGACGGCTTCCGGCGCGGAGGCAAAACCGGAATCGGCCGGCGGCGGCAGAAGTTCCGGGTCGCCCTTGGCGACCGTTGCGCCGCCGGGCGTGTTGCCGGCCTGATAATTCTTGTAGGCCTGGTAACCGAGGCCGGCGATCGCCGCGAGGCCGCCGAGCACGGCGGCGTTGCCGGCCAGCTGGCGACCCGACTTGGTGCCGAGCAGAACAGCGGCGATGGCGCCGCTCGCCAGCGGATTGTCCTTGGCAAGCTGCGTCGCCTGGGTCGCGCGATCGCGCACCGTGCCGCCGGCACCGGGCACTTGCGATCCCAGAAACTGGTCCAGCAATTTCTTCGCGTCGAACATCGGGTTTCGCTCCTTGTCGGTTCCGGGCGTGTGAAGACAAATGGGATGGCGCGCCGCCCGCAATCGCGCCGTCGAATGGAGTGAGACATAGGAACGTTGCAGCGGAAATACAAATTCGCGCGAGAGATGCGCGCCCAACAAAAAAGCCGGGCGTTCGCCCGGCTTTCGAAATCGGATCGTGCCTTATGTGGCTCAGCCCTTGAGGGCAAAGGCTTCCGCCGCAAGCTTGGTGATGCCGGCCCAGTCGCCCTTGGTAACCAGTTCCTTCGGCGCCACCCAGGAGCCGCCGACGCAAACGACGTTCGGCAGCGTCAGATAGTCGCGCGCGTTCGACAGCGAGATACCGCCCGTCGGGCAGAACAGCGTGCCGGCGAGCGGCGAGGACAGCGACTTGAGGTAGGCCGCACCGCCGGCCTGTTCGGCCGGGAAAAACTTCATGACGTCGTAGCCTTCTTCGCGCAGGCCCATGACTTCGCTGGCGGTTGCCGCCCCCGGCAGCAGCGGCACGTCGTGGTCGTTGGCCACGTCGATCAGCTCCTGCGTCGTGCCGGGGCTGACGATGAACTTCGAGCCGGCTTCGACCGCCGCTTCGAACTGGGCGGCGTTGAGGATCGTGCCGGCACCGGCAACGGCACCTTCCACTTCGTTGGCAACGGCACGGATCGCTTCGAGCGCTGCCGGCGTGCGCAGCGTGATCTCGATCGCTTTCAGGCCGCCAGCAACGAGTGCGCGAGCCAACGGAACGGCGGTCGCCACATCATCGATGACCAGCACCGGAACGACCGGGGCCAGCTTGAGGGTTGAAAGAAGCTTGTCGGATTTCGCGCTCATGCCGATCGTCCTTTTTAAAACGATTGAATATGCCACCCGCATACCCCTCTCGGTGCCGATTGTCGAGAGCGACAGCGACAAGACAGTCGCCCGAAATATAAGACAAGTATAAAGTACAATCGACAACAACGAGATGGCTTGAGCCTTCGCGGGAAAGCTATAGGTTGATCGCGATCGAGCCTCTCGAAATGGCGGATTTACCCATGGCGAAGGAAATAGAGCGCAAATTCCTGGTCGCTTCGGATGGGTGGCGCGCGCATGCGGACAAGGGCATAGACCTCAGGCAGGCTTATGTCGTGACCATGGACGACCGCTCGTTGCGTGTGCGCATCCACGGCAACAAGTGGGCGCGCCTCACCATCAAGATCGGTAAGTCCGCGCTCGTCCGAAACGAATACGAATATGATCTGCCGATGGATGATGCCCGGGAGATGCTCACGCAAGCCGTCGGAATCGTCATCGAAAAGCGACGCTACCGGGTGCCGCACAAGGGATTCACCTGGGAAGTGGATGTCTACGAAGGCGCGCTCAAGGGCCTGATCGTCGCCGAAGTGGAGATGAAGCGTGAGACGGACCGGCCGGCGCTGCCGGACTGGATCGGACGCGAGATCACCGGCGATCGCCGCTACTCGAACCAGTCCCTGGCAGCGGAGGGTCTCCTGGAACCACAATCATGACCTATGCCTTCCAGCCCGGACGGCCTTTTACCGACGACTTCCGCACCATTGCCGCCGAACAGCTGACGCAGGCAGTCACGACCCTCGAAGACCGCCCTCAAGGCCTCCATGAGGCCGTCCATGAAGCCCGCAAGAACTTCAAGCGCCTGCGTTCGCTTTATCGGCTCGTCGCCGCCGACGCGCTGCAGTTCCAGAAGACCGAAAACACACGCATCCGCGGCATGGCGCGCAATCTCTCGATCGTCCGCGATGCGGCAGCCCTGGTCGAAAATGCCCATTATCTCAAGGCGGCCTCTTGCAACGAGGAGGAGGAACGAGCCCTCGCCCATGTCTGCGAGCGGCTGACGACGCGTCGCGATCGCATCGCCGCACGCGAAACCGATATCGAGGATCGCGTCGCCGGCACCATCGTCAATTGCGAGCAGGCGCTGCAGGCATTGGCCCAGGTGTCGTTTGACGACCGACGCGGCAAGACCGCGGCCCGGCTGACGAAAGGCTGGCGACGGACACTTAGGCGCGCTGCTCGCGCCAAGGAGGCCTGCGGGTCGAGCACGGAGGCGGACCCCTTCCATGAATTGCGCAAGCGGGCACAGGACTACCGCATGCACTTGGGACTGATGCGCGAGACCTGGCCGTCAGCCATGCAGGCCAAGCGCAACGATGCCAAGATGCTGGTCGACACGCTCGGCCATCTCAACGATCTCGCCATCATGGTCCAGCTGATCAACGAGGAGCCGGCACTGGCCGGCAACAGCCAGGACCAGGCCCATTTGATCGCCGCCGTCATCGCCCGCCAGGAAACCTTGCGCAACGATGCCTTGAGGCTTGCCGCGACGGTTTTCCAGGAGCAACCCGAGGACGAGAGCCGAACGATCCGGCTGCTCTGGCTTGACGCCACCCGCTGACGAAGCCCACCTAGCCGGCCGTCCGCGCCGCGACAGAGTGCCCCTCGCCCCCGCTGCGATTGCGCTTGCGGCGCGAAAGCTGTATTTGCACGGGCCATGACCGACATTTCCACGACCCCGCTCGCCCAGACCCATGGTGAGACGCATGGCCAGTTCCTGGTCGCCGCGCTCTATCATTTCGCAAGCTTTCCGCGCTTCGCCGAATTCCGCGAGCCGCTGCAGGCCGTCTGCGACGAAAACGGCGTCAAGGGCACGCTGCTGATCGCCCATGAGGGCATCAACGGCACGATCGCAGGCACCGACGCCGGCATTGCCGCGGTGCTCTCCTTCCTGCGCGCGCAGCCCGAATTCGGTGCACTGGAGCACAAGGAAAGCCGCGCATCCTCCATGCCGTTCCTGCGCATGAAGGTGCGGCTGAAAAAGGAAATCGTCACCATGGGCGTCGAGGACATCGACCCCAACAAGATCGTCGGCACCTATGTCGACCCGAAGGATTGGAATGCGCTGATCTCCGATCCCGAGACGATCGTCATCGATACGCGCAACGATTACGAGACGGCGATCGGCATCTTCAAGGGCGCGGTCGATCCGCAGACCAAGACCTTCCGCGAGTTTCCGGACTGGGTGCGCAACCACACCGGCCTGCACAACAAGCCGAAGATCGCCATGTACTGCACCGGTGGCATCCGCTGCGAGAAGGCGACCGCCTTCATGAAGGAGCAGGGCTTCGACGAGGTGTACCACCTGAAGGGTGGCATCCTGAAATATCTCGAGGAAGTGCCGCAGGAAGAAAGCCTCTGGGAAGGCGCCTGCTTCGTCTTCGACGATCGCGTTTCGGTTACCCACGGCCTCGAGGAAGGCGAGCACACGCTCTGCCACGCCTGCCGCCAGCCGTTGACCAAGGCGGACCTGGCTTCACCACACCACGAGGATGGTGTCGCCTGCATTCATTGCCACGAGGTTCGCACCGACGAGGACCGGGAGCGCTACCGCCAGCGCCAGCGGCAGATCGAACTTGCGAAGAAGCGCGGCGAGCGCCACCTCGGCAGTTGAGCAGTCAAAGCTCGATGGCCGGCTGAGCGACCAAAGGGCTCTCGGTTGGAGAGTACTTCAGAAGAACGCCGCCGAGCCGGCGCCGGATTCGCATGACGAGTTCCTGTCCGAAGTCGGGTGGTGAGCTTTCGAGCACGACAAACTCGCTTAGCCGGCTGTCGTCAGGATTCCAGAAAGCGGTGTATGCAAAACCGCAATGCGCCTCCCCGCAACCAACCGCTACTGTTCCAAGTCCACCATTCGTGCCTGGCTCCAAGCTCAGCTCCACCCCGCCTTGACCGGTAAACAACAGGCAGGTCTTTCCGCGAGCGCACGTGACTTCAGCGTGAGAGAGCAGTTTGCCGCCCAACGAAAACGCGTAACGAACGCGAAACGTGCCACCATCGGCGGGCTCCGCAATCGCCGTTGCCGCTTGCAAGAATGCGGCGAGTGCCGGAGCAAGCAACAGGCCAATTGCAAGACCTCTATACCTCATTTGATCCTCGGACGCGGACTGGACGTCAGCGTATCGAGCACGACTCTGGGGCGAATTTGTGAATAGTAAACAACCGGAAAAGGATGGTCGAGGGCCATCAACCCGGCAGCGCCTCGCACTCCCCAAGCACCAGCGCGCTGCGGTCCCATTCATGCCGGCTGCGCGTAAAAATCGCGTCGGTCGGCTGAAACACCGAAGGGTCGTCGAGCGTCCCGGCGTAGATTGACAGGCGCGGATCATCCGGCGGACCGGAGCCGTATACCTGGCTGCCGCAGGTTTCGCAGAAATAGCGGATCGAGGGATTGCCGTTTGCAGCGCGCGTCTCATAACCGCGGCCCGCGCCCGACATCGTCACATCGGCTCGGCCGAAGATCATATAGCAGCAATGGCCGGTTCCGGTCGTACGCTGACAGTCGCGACAATGGCAGAAGCCGGAAAACAGAGGCTGAGCCTTCAGCTCATACCGGATCGCACCACAGAGACACCCGCCCGTCATCGCATCCATGTCCTACCCTCCTCAAGGCAGGCGGAGGATAACGCTACGCGCGGTCCGGTCAAAGAAAAACCGCGCGCCGGGGTGCGGCGCGCGGTCGATGGTTCGCTTAGGCGGAGCTGCTTACCAGCTCGGGATCAGCGCGCCCTTGAAGGTGTCGTTGATGAAGGCACGCACCTTTTCGTCGTGGTAGGATTCGACCAGCGTCTTCACCCACGGTGCGTCCTTGTCGGCCTTGCGCACGGCAATGACGTTGGCGTAGGGCGACTTCTCGCCTTCAATCGCGATCGCGTCCTTCTTCGGATGCAGGCCGGCTTCCATCGCGTAGTTGGTGTTGATGACGGCGGCGTCCACGTCCTGCAGCGAGCGCGGCAGCTGGGCGGCGTCGAGCTCGGCAAACGTGATGTTCTTCGGGTTCTCGGTGATGTCGGCCGGCGTGACCTTGAGGCCAGCCTCTTCCTTGACCTTAATCAGGCCCTTGGACGCGAGAACGAGCAGCGCGCGGCCGCCATTGGTCGGGTCGTTCGGGATCGCGATCGTCGCGCCGTCCGTGAGTTCGTCGAGGCTCTTCACCTTCTGCGAATAGACGCCCATCGGGGTGGTGATGGTGGTGCCGACGCTGACGATGTCGAAGCCGCGATCGGCGATCTGGTTGTCGAGGTAGGGCTGGTGCTGGAACGAATTGGCGTTGAGGTCGCCGTCAGCCAGAGCCTGGTTCGGAACGACGTAGTCGGAGAATTCGAGGATCTCGATGTCGAGGCCCTTGGGGGCTGCGACTTCCTTCACCTTCTCCATGATCTGGGCGTGTTCGCCCGGGGTGACGCCGACCTTGATGGTCTCGGCGAATGCCGCGCCGGCGGAAAGAGCGGCAATCGCTGCCGCGATGATAAGCTTCTTCATGGTCGTCTCCTTGTTCACGTTCAAGTCTTGGGAGGAAATCAGGTCTTGCGGTTCTTCTTGTCGAAGCGCCGCGCGAGGCCATCGCCGGCGCTCTGCACGAGCTGCACCAGTACGATCAGCACGATGACGACGACGAGCATCACGTCGGGCATGAAACGCTGGTAGCCGTAGCGGATGCCGAGGTCGCCAAGCCCGCCGCCGCCAACGGCGCCGACCATGGCCGAATAGCCGATGAGGCTGACGGCGGTCATGGTGAGCGCAAGCGTCAGCGCCGGGCGCGCTTCGGCAAGCAGCACCTTGAAGACGATCTGCATCGGGGTCGCCCCCATGGCGCGCGCCGCCTCGATCAGCCCCTTGTCGATCTCGCGGATCGCCGCCTCCACGAGGCGCGCGACAAAGGGGATGGTCGCGATCGTCAGCGGCACGATCGCCGCCTTGGTGCCGATCGAGGTGCCGGTCAGAAGCCGGGTGAAGGGAATGATGGCAACGACCAGGATGATGAACGGCGTCGAGCGCGTGGCGTTGACGATCAGGCCGACGATGCGGTTGAGCGTCGGCGCCGGGAAGAGTTCACCCTTGCCGCTGGTGGCGAGAAAGATGCCGATCGGCCCACCGATCAGCGAGCCGATCAGGCCGGCGATGGCGACCATGTAGATCGTGTCGACGGTGGCGCCGCCGATGCGCAGGAGAATATCAGGCGACATAACCGAGCACCTCCGTGACCAGACCGTTTTCGGTAAAGAAGCGTTCGGCGCGACCGGACGTCTCGGCATCGGCGCCATAGGCGACGACCAGCGAGCCATAGGGCGCGCCGCCGATCTCGTCGATCGTGCCGGCGATGATGTTGACCTCGGCGCCGACCGACTTGATCAGCTGCGAGATCAGCGGCTTTTCGGCCGCAGCCCCGAAGAAGGTGAGCCGCACGACGGTGCGGTCGCCGTCGGCCGGTGCAGGCTTCAGCGCGCGGGCGACCGCGTCTGGAAGCTTCGAGCCCGGCAGGCCCGAAAGCAGCGCCCGCGTCGTCTCGTGCTTCGGATGAGTGAAGACATCGAAGGTGTGGCCACGCTCGACGATGCGGCCGTGATCGATGACGGCAACATCCGAGGTCACCGCCTTCACCACTTCCATCTCGTGCGTGATGAGCAACACCGTCAGGCCGAGATCGGCATTGATGCGCTTCAACAGCTCCAGGATCGACTGGGTCGTCTCCGGATCGAGCGCCGAGGTCGCCTCGTCGGAAAGCAGGAGCTTCGGCTCGGTCGCAAGCGCCCGGGCAATGCCGATGCGCTGCTTCTGGCCACCCGAAAGCTCGGCCGGATAGCGCCCGTGCTTGTCGGCAAGGCCGACGAGATCGAGCAGCGGCAGCACGCGCTGCTCGATCGCGCGCTTGTCCATGCCCGCGATTTCAAGCGGCAGCGCGACGTTTCCGAACACGGTGCGCGAGGACAGCAGGTTGAAGTGCTGGAAGATCATGCCGACGGAGCGGCGCAGGCTGCGCAGCGCCGCCTCGTCGAGCCCGCCGACATCGACGCCGTCGACCAGCACCTTGCCACCCGTCGGCTTTTCGAGCCCGTTGACCAGCCGGATCAGCGTCGACTTGCCGGCACCGGAACGGCCGATGATGCCAGTGATCGAGCCACGATCGACGGTCAACGAGACCTTGTCGAGCGCAGTGAAGGCGCCGCTGGTGCCGGACGCGGGGAAATGCTTGGAAACGCCGTCGAAGACGACGGCCGCGTCAGCCGATGGCGCGGTGTTTTGGGCGGAAACGCTCATCGTTCGGAAATCCCCGAATGAGGCGCAGTCGGAATGTGCGGGTACATAAGTGCTCTCGGATGTTCAAAACTCATGATCCCGGGCCTGGCCGGGATGGAACGCGCGTCTGGTCAGGCCGACATTCGACAACGCATTCGGAACAGGGAGCACTTCTCTAACATCAAGCAACCAGTCAGTTCAACTTTGGTGCCGCATGGCCCGCACGCGACATAATCTACGGCTCTTATGGAGAATTGCCACGCCCTTTCACAGGCATGATTTTCCTGATTATGGCGAACAGCGGCAAAACCATGCTCTTTTGCGTGGCAGGGCACCGTCATCCCGCAAATCGCCATCTTGGATATCCTTGTTCGGGCGGACTGTGCCCGACCGCATTTCATGCTAACGGGCAGGAACAGGATTACGAGGTGAGAAATGCGCATCGTCTTGACCGGAAGTTCCGGCCGCATCGGCAGAGCCATCTATAACGCACTCGCCGCTGACGACCATGACGTCATCGGCATCGACCGTGCCCCGTTCGGCACCACGGCCATCGTCGGCGACTTCGTCGATGGCGAACTGCTGGAGCGCGCGATGGAAGGGGCGGACGCCGTGATCCATACGGCTGCCCTGCACGCGCCGCATGTGGATGCGGTTGCCGATCAGGAGTTCGAGCGCGTCAACGTGATGGGCACGCATCTGGTGATCGCCGCAGCCCAGGCCGCCGGCGTCGGCCGCATCGTCTTTACCAGCACAACGGCACTCTACGGCCATGCGGTCACGGAAGGCGGCTGCGCCTGGATCACCGAGGAGACGCCGCCGAAGCCGCACACGATCTACCATCACACCAAGCTTGCGGCCGAAGCCCTGCTCGAAAACGCCGCCGATCGCGCTTTGCATGTGCGCGTGCTGCGCATGTCGCGCTGTTTCCCGGAGGCCGCCGACCGTATCGCAAGCTACCGCCTGCACCGCGGTATCGATGCGCGCGACGTGGCTGCCGCGCATGTGGCAGCACTCGACAATGGCGGCCCGGTCTTTCAGCGCTACATCATCTCGGGCGAAACGCCCTTCCTTCCAACGGATTGCCGCCGGCTAGCGGAGGACGCGGCGGGGCTCTTGCGTGAACGCGCGCCAAAACTGAGCCAAGCCTTTGCCGATCGCGACTGGTCGCTGCCCGCGACCATCGACAGGGTCTACGACCCGAGCGCTGCGATCGAAAAGCTCGACTGGAAGCCGCGTTACGGCTTCAAGGAAGTGCTGGCCCAGCTCGACCGACAGAGCCTGGAAGTCCTGCCGGTCCGGCGGTGATTTGACCGGACCACGGAAGCGTCGCGGGCGGGCGAGCCGCCCGCTTAAGCGTCAGATGTGGTTGCCCTTGGGAAACTGTTCGGCCAGCGCCTGGTACCACTGACCGCTCTTCTTGATCGTGCGGACCTGGGTGTCGTAGTCGACATGGACGATGCCGAAACGCATCTTGTAGCCCTCGGCCCACTCGAAATTGTCCATCAGGCTCCAGGCGAAATAGCCGCGCATCGGATACCCCTCGGCGATCAGATCCGCCGTCACCGACAGATGGCCGGCGATGTAGTCGAGCCGCGGCTGGTCGTCGACAACACCGTTCTCGACGCCCATGTTGTAGCAGGCGCCGTTCTCGGTGATGTAGCAGTCCGGCAGCTCGTATTTTGCGTTCAGTGTCTTGACCAGGCTGCCAAGCGCGGGAGCGTAAACTTCCCAGCCGATATCCGTCTTTGTCTCGCTCACCGGCTTGGCATTGATGGTTGCCGGGTATTCTGCCCCCTTGGCCGGATCGTCGCTCACCCGCATCGGCGTGTAGTAGTTGAGCCCCCACCAGTCGAGTGGCCGCGAGATCGTCTCCATGTCACCGTCTTCGATCGCTGGCATGCGGTGCCCGAGCGCACTCATGAAACTCTCGGGGTACGCCCCCCCAAAGATCGGGCCGAAGAAGACGCCGTTGTGGAAGTCGAAGGCGCGGTCGGCGGCTTTCTTGTCGGCCGCGCTGTCGCTGCCTGGATAGACCGAATGCGCGTTGATGACGATGCCCGTCGGCAGGTTCGGCCGCTCGGAGCGGATGGCGTCGACGCCGAGTCCGTGCGCCAGATTGGTGAAGTGCAAGGCGTGAAGGGCCGCATCCATGTTGCGCTCGCCCGGCGCATGGATGCCGTAGAGATGGCTGAGCCACACCGAGCACCAGGGCTCGTTGAAGGTCGCGACCGCATCGAGCCGGTCGCCGAGGCGGGCGATCACCGTCTTGGCGTAGCGCTGGAAGGCATAGGCCGTCGTGCGCGCCGTCCAGCCGCCTTCGCCCATCAGCGCCAGCGGCAGGTCCCAATGGTAAAGCGTGGCGAAGGCCTTGATGTTGCGGGCCTTGAGGCCGTCGACGAGACGGTCGTAGAAGTCGAGACCCTTTTCGTTGATCGGACCGGTGCCTTCAGGAATGATCCGCGGCCAGGCAACGGAAAACCGATAGGCATCGACGCCGAGGCTCTTGATCAGGTCCAGATCTTCTTCCAGCCGATTGTAGTGGTCGCAGGCGACATCGCCGTTGTGACGCCCGAAGACACGGCCCGGCATGTTGGAAAAGGCATCCCAGATCGACGGCTTGCGTCCGTCGGCCTTGGTGGCGCCTTCGATCTGGAAGGAGGCGGTCGCCACCCCGAATACGAAATCGCCCGGAAAGCGCTCTGCCAGGATCTTGGGATCGGTCATCTCTTTGTCTCGTCTCGTTCCGGCCCCGCTGTCAGCGGGACCTTGTTTTTCGGTTTGTAGAGGGCCGACCTAAAACGATGCCGGCAAATGTCAACTCGCGAAAAAGGGCGGGAAAGCCCCGCCCCGCGCCGGTATTGGCCTGTGGCTATACCTTTACCCACGCCCCATTTCGTTTGGATGACTGGACGCAGGCATCGACGAAGACCATGCCCTTCATGCCATCGTCGATGGTCGAATAGGTGACCGCCGGATCGATCTTCTCGCCCTTGCGCTTGGCAAAGATGGCGCGCGCTGCCTCGGTGTAGATGTTGGCGAAGCCTTCGAGGTAGCCTTCCGGATGGCCCGACGGAATGCGGCTGACGCGGTTTGCGGCCGCACCCGCGCCGGCGCCGGCGCGGGTGAGCAGGCGCTTCGGCTCACCGAACGGCGTGTACCAGAGATAGTTCGGGTCCTTCTGCGTCCATTCGAGCCCGCCCTTGGTGCCGTAGACGCGCACCATCAGACCGTTCTCGTGGCCGGGCGCCACCTGGCTGCACCAGAGCAGGCCCTTGGCGCGCTCGCCGTCCTTCGCCTTGAAGCGCATCATCACATGGGCATTGTCGTCGAGCTGGCGGCCGCCAACGAAGCTGTCGAGATCGGCAGCGAGTTCTTCCAGCTCGAGACCCGAGACGAAGGCACCGAGATTGTAGGCGTGCGTGCCGATATCACCGGTCGACCCGCCGGCGCCGGAGCGGGCCGGATCCGTGCGCCAGGCCGCCTGTTTCTGGCCCGATTGTTCGATGTTCTCCGTCAGCCAGTCCTGCGGATACTCCATCTGCACCAACCGCACCGCACCGATCTCGCCATTGGCGACCATCTCGCGCGCCTGTCGCACCATAGGGTAGCCGGTGTAATTGTGCGTCAGCACGAACAGCGCATCGCTCTCGTCCGCCGCCTTCTTCAGCTTCTTCGCGTCGCCAAGCGTCGAGGTCAGCGGCTTGTCGCAGATCACGTGGATGCCGCGCTTCAGGAACTCCTTGGCCGCGGCGTAGTGCACGTGGTTCGGGGTCACGATCGCCACCGCCTCGATACCATCCTTCAGCTTCGCCTCGCGGATTGCCATCTGCTTGAAGTCGGAATAGACGCGCGACGGATCGAGCCCAAGCTCGCGGCCGGAGCTTTCCGCCTTTTCCGGCGTCGACGACAGCGCGCCGGCCACCAGTTCATAGTGATCGTCGAGCCGGGCCGCGATGCGGTGCACCGCGCCGATGAAGGCGCCGGAGCCGCCACCCACCATGCCGAGCCGGATGCGGCGCTCGCGCTTCTCGCTCGTACCTTCGATTGCCATAGTCTTCTCCCCTGTTCGTTCCGTGTTCGTATGTTTGTTTCGTGGGCGCCGACTGCGGGGTTCGGCCTCTCATCCGCCAGCTTCTCCCCGCACGCAGGGAGTAGAGACGATGCGGCCCGCACGTGCCAAGCCTCGGCAACGGCAGCCACGACTGCCCGTCGTCAGCCGCAGTCCTCGTTCCCTCTCCCCACCCTGCGGGGAGAGGGGTGTCCTCGGGTTAAACCCGAGGAGAGGGGCAAGTCACAAGCCCCATGAGGGCTGAACCACCGCCTCAGATCCCCAGCATGCGCCGGTTGGCCGCCTCGTCCGTACCGGCACCGGCAAAGTCGTCGAACGCCTTCTCGGTCACGCGGATGATGTGGTGCTTGACGAAATCGGCACCTTCCCTCGCCCCATCCTCCGGGTGCTTCAGCGCGCATTCCCACTCGACCACCGCCCAGCCGGCGAAATCGTTGGCGGCCATCTTCGAGAACACGGCGCCGAAATCCACCTGGCCGTCGCCAAGCGAGCGGAAGCGCCCGGCCCGGTTGACCCAACCCTGGTAGCCGCCATAGACGCCCTGGCGCCCGGTCGGGTTGAACTCCGCATCCTTGACGTGGAACATCCGGATGCGGTCCTTGTAGATGTCGATATTGTCGAGATAGTCGAGGCACTGCAGCACGTAGTGCGAGGGGTCGTAGAGCATGCAGGCGCGGGCATGGTTGCCGGTGCGCTCCAAGAACATCTCGTAGGTGATGCCGTCGTGCAGGTCTTCGCCCGGATGGATCTCGTAGCAGACGTCGACGCCGCAATCTTCGGCGTGGTCGAGGATCGGCTTCCAGCGCTTCGCCAGTTCATCGAAGGCCGTCTCGACAAGGCCGGCCGGCCGCTGCGGCCAGGGATAGACGAAAGGCCATGCGAGCGCGCCGGAGAAGCTGGCCATAGCGTTCAGCCCGAGGTTCTTCGAGGCCGTCAGCGCCAGCTTCACCTGCTCCACCGCCCAGGCCTGACGTGCTTTCGGATTGCCGCGCACCTCGGGTGCTGCAAAGCCCTCGAAGGCTTCGTCATAGGCCGGATGCACGGCGACGAGCTGGCCCTGCAGATGGGTCGAAAGCTCGGTTACCTCGACGCCGTTGTCGCGCGCCGTGCCGGCAAACTCGTCGCAATAGGCTTTCGAGGTCGCTGCCTTTTTCAGATCGATCAGCCGCGCGTCCCAGCTCGGCACCTGCACGCCCTTGTAGCCGCAATCGGCCGCCCATTTGGTGATCGCATCCCAGGAATTGAACGGCGCCGCATCGCCTGCGAATTGCGCAAGAAAGAGCCCTGGCCCCTTGATGGTCTTCATGCTGATTTTCCTCCCGATGGAACGGCCGAAATTGGTATTGGCCCTGTCCTGACAGCCGGCAATGAAAGGCGGTTGTACGCCTTCGTTTTCTCCCAGAACTGCCGGATCTGAAACGTTGCAGGCGCCGAAGCTAGCAGATTTTCAGCGCGGGGCAACAGCGCGCAAACGGAATCCGCAAACTTTTGTAATCGTTTTCATAGCAGAGAGCTGCAGGCATGCTGAGACGTGGCGCTTTTCCCGAAAAGCATCTGCGCCGGTGACCGGATCGCGATCTCTCCGCAAAGAGAAAGGGCGCCATCATGGCGCCCTCTCCCCCTCGTCCGCCGCTCTCCTCAGACGATCATCCGTATCGCCGGTTGGCAGGCGCAGAAGTGGGCCTGCCTTGCCGCCCGGCGGATACGGTGAATTGATCGACCAGCCCTTTGAGCGTGGTACTGACCTGCATGAGCGTATGCGTCGCGGCACTGGTCTGTTCCACCATCGCCGCATTCTGCTGGGTCATCTGGTCCATGTTGGTCACGGCCGTGTTGATCTCGGCCATGCCGGCCGACTGTTCGCGGGCCGATCCGGCGATCGCGTCGATATGACCGTTGATGTGGATCACCTGGTCGCCGATGTGATGCAGCGCCTCACCAGTCTTGTTGACCAGCGACACGCCCATCAGCACGTCCTCGGCCGACTTGTCGATCAACTCCTTGATCTCGCGCGCGGCCTCCGCCGATTTCTGCGCCAGTTCGCGCACCTCCTGGGCGACGACGGCAAAACCCTTGCCCGCTTCGCCCGCCCGCGCCGCCTCGACCCCCGCGTTCAGCGCCAGAAGGTTGGTCTGGAACGAAATCTGGTCGATGACGCCGATGATCTGGGTGATCCTGCGCGAGGACTCCTCGATCGCACTCATCGCCGCCACCGCCTGCTCGACGATCGCGCCGGATTTGCGCGCCTCGTCGGTGGCGTTTCCAACCACCCGCCGCGCCTCCTCGGCGCGCGACGCGGCCTCCTTGGAAATGGTGGTGATCTCTTCGAGCGCGGCTGCCGTTTCCTCAAGGGACGCAGCCTGCTGTTCGGTGCGCCGGGCCATGTCGTCGGTCGCCGACACCAGTTCGCCGGCGTTGCTGGCCGTCTCTTCGGACGCGCCGACGATCGCGCCAAAAGTCTGGTCGAGCTTGCCAAGGGCGGCGTTGAAATTGGAGCGCAAGCTTGCGAATTGCGGTGCAAGCTCGCTGGCGATGGCCGCGGTCAGATCACCGTCCGCCAGCCGCTTCAGACAGTTTTCGAGCGCCGAGAGCGCCTCCTCCTGCTGGCCGTTCAGGACCTGCCGCTCGGCTTCAGCGCGTTCACGCTCCTCCTGCAGCGCTTCGAGATAGACCGAGATTGCATAGTCCATGTCGACCATCGCCGCCTTGACGACGGCTGCGACATCCGTGCCGATCTCCTTGGCCTTGTTGCGATGCAGGAAGCCCTTCAGATGACTGTCGATCACCCCCTGCAGGATGGACTCGATGATCAACGCGTAGCCGCCGATGTACCAGCGCGGCTCAAGCCCAAGCCGCGCATGGGTCTTGCCGATCGTCGTGACGGCATCGACATATTGCGCGTCGAACCTGGCAGATGCGATCAGCTCCCAGTGTTTCGCCTGCCTGGCCTTGGCACTTTGTATATGGGCGTCGCTCGCAAAAAAACGCGCCGTCTCCGGATTGCTGCGGGCCTTGGCGTAGAACTTGTTCAGCGCCGTTTCGAGCGAGGTGGAAATGACAGGCAGTGAACGTGCGAGCGCTCCCCGCTGCGCCTCGTCGAGATCGACGAACTGCAGGCGCTCATTCAGCAGTTTTGTTTTTGAATCGAAGCTGGTCATGCGCAAAGTTCCCCCGGTGCCGCGACAGGACGCATGACAAGTCGCCGCTGCAGCTTAAGGTTCGGCGTACCCTGCACGAGCGTTTTACCACATTGTAATGTAGAAATAACTGCAAATTGTAGATGATTATTTATGCTATCATCAATTGCAGTTCGATGGCACGAATGCAACCGGCGTCAGGGACACATACGTGTCGACGGTTGTGCACCAATTTCATGATTGGTTGATAAAGAATTCCACGAAACCTGCCTCCCGGCAACAACCAGAAAGCGCCATCTATTTTCTGCTGTGGAAAAACATACATCCAGGGTGGCAAAATATGACAAAGATCAAAAGCGGCCGGAAAACGTCCGGCCGCCTGTCGGTCTGTCAGCCGCCGCTCAGACGTAGCGGTTGACCACGTTTTCGAGCAGTTCCTGCTTGCCGGACTTCGGCTGCGGATTGAGATCCGACTTCAGCACCCAGGCCTCGATCTCTTCCAGCGAGAAGCCACCGTCGAGCATCTTCTTGGCTTCCGGCACCTGCCAGCCGGCATAGCGGCTTTCGAGCGGTGCGGAGAGCGCCTTGTCCTCGATCATCTTGGCCGCCGCCTTCAGGCCGCGGGCACAGCAATCCATGCCGCCGATATGGCCGATCAGCAGGTCTTCCGGATCAATCGACTGGCGGCGCAGCTTGGCATCGAAGTTGGTTCCGCCTGTGGCAAAGCCGCCGCCTGCCAGAACCTGGTAATAGGCAAGCGCCATCTCCGGCACATTGTTCGGGAACTGGTCGGTATCCCAACCGGACTGGTAGTCGTTGCGGTTCATGTCGATCGAGCCGAAGATGCCGAGCGCATTGGCCAGCGCCAGCTCGTGCTCGAAGGAATGGCCGGCCAGAATTGCATGACCCTGCTCGATGTTGACCTTCACCTCGTTTTCGAGGCCATAGGTCTTGAGGAAGCCGTAGACGGTCGCGACGTCGTAGTCATACTGGTGCTTCGTCGGCTCCTGCGGCTTCGGTTCGATCAGGATCGCGCCCTTGAAGCCGATCTTGTGCTTGTACTCGACAACGAGGTTGACGAAGCGGCCGAGCTGGTCGAGCTCGCGCTTCATGTCGGTGTTGAGCAGCGTCTCGTAGCCTTCGCGTCCGCCCCACAGCACGTAGTTCTGGCCGCCGAGACGCTTGGTGGCGTCAAGGCAGGTTTTTACCGTCGCTGCGGCAAAAGCAAAGACATCCGGGTCCGGATTGGTTGCCGCACCCGACATGTAGCGGCGGTTGGAGAAGAGGTTCGCCGTACCCCAGAGCAGGTTGACGCCGGTCTCGGCCTGCTTCTTTTCGAAGTAGTCGACGATCTCGTTGAGGTTCTTCGTATTCTCGACGAAGCTTTTGCCTTCCGGGCGCACGTCGGCGTCGTGGAAGCAGTAGAACGGCACGCCGAGCAGGTCGAAGAATTCGAAGGCGACATCGGCCTTCAGCTTGGCCGCCGCCATGTCGTCCTTGAACCAGGGGCGCTCGAAGGTCTGGCCGCCAAAGGGGTCGCCGCCCGGCCAGACGAAGGTGTGCCAGTAGGCCACCGCGAAGCGCAGGTGATCCTCCATGCGCTTGCCGAGAACCACCTCGTCCTTGTTGTAGTGACGGAAGGCGAGCGGGTTGGCGCTATCTGGGCCTTCATATTTGATCTTGGCAATATCGCCGAAAAATCCTGTGCTCACGGGGGGCTTGCTCCTCTTTCAAGAGTGGTGTCGGCCGACGTCGCCCGTTCGATAGGCGCGGCCATTACGTGGAAGGTAATTGGTTTCATTCCCTCGTCCGGCGATACCGGAAGCATCGAAACGCCAAACGGAAGGAACACTTCGATGCACGACTTCAACGCCATCGCTAGAGCCTACATGACCGCCTGGAACGCCACCGACGCTTCTGAGCGCGTGGCCCTGATCGAGAAGACGTTCGCCGCCGACGTCGCCTACCGTGATCCGATCATGCAGGGCGACAGTCATGCCGGCATCGATGCGCTCATTACCGGTGTGCAGGGGCAATTTCCCGGCTTCCGCTTCACGCTGAAGGGTGCCGCCGACGGCTATGCCGACACGATCCGCTTTTCCTGGGCGCTCGGTCCGGAGGGCGTTCCCTCTGTCATCGAAGGCACCGACGTCTGCCAGATCGAAGATGGCCGCCTGAAGACGGTCACCGGTTTCCTCGACAAGGTTCCGGCCCGCTGAGCACGCGGCAGCGGATCGAGATGGGGGGCGCCGTATCACGACGCGGCGCCCTTGATCGCCGGATAGAGGCGGCGGTAGCGCTGATAGCTCTCCTCATAGGCCGAAACCAGCGACGCCTCCGGCGCGATGGTCTCGGCCGTGCGCGGCGCATAGCAGGTGGCGACCGGATCGGCGCCGGTCGCGGCAATGAGGCCGAGACGGGCCGCCCCGAAGGCAGCACCGAAATCGCCGTCGGCGGGCAGATCGACCGGCAGGTTGAGCGCCGTCGCGATCGACTTCAGCCAATAGCGCGAGCGCGAACCACCACCGATCGCGGTCACCCGCGTGAGCGTCGTGCCGGCAGCACGCAAAGCTTCGAGGCTGTCGCGAATGGCGAAGGACACGCCCTCCATCACCGCCTGGGTCAGCACCACCCGGCCGCTCTCATGACCAAGCCCGACGAAGGCGCCACGGATTGCCGCATCGTTGTGCGGCGTGCGCTCGCCCGAGAGATAGGGAAGGAAGGTGACGCCCGAAGGCGCCTTCAGATTATCGCCAAGCTCGGCGCTCAAGTCGGCAGCACTGCGGCCGGCGATGCCAGAGTACCAGTTGAGCGCATCGGTCGCCGACAGGATCACGCCCATCTGGTGCCAGGTGTTCGGCAGCGCATGGCAGAAGGCGTGCACGGCGCTTTCCGGATTGGGCAGGTAGCTGGCGTTGGCGGCAAAGAGCACGCCCGAGGTGCCGAGCGAGACGAAGGCGTGTCCCTCGCCGACCGTGCCCATGCCGCAAGCGGACGCCGCATTGTCGCCGGCACCGCCGGCAACCACGACGTCACCGGAAATACCCCAGCGCGCGGCCAGTTCCGAACGCAGCTTCCCGGCCGCATCGGTTCCCTCGACCAGGCTTGGCATCTGTTTTTCGTCCATGCCCGTGGCCGCAAGCAGGCTTTGCGACCACTGCCTCTTACCGGTGTCGAGCCAGGCGGTGCCGGCGCTGTCGGACATTTCAGACATGTGCTCGCCGGTCAGCCACAGGCGCAGATAATCTTTCGGCAGCAACACCCAGCGCACCTTGGCGAAGATGTCGGGCTCGTTGGCCCGCACCCAGGCGAGCTTCGGTGCGGTGAAGCCCGGGAAAACGATGTTGCCGGTGATGGCGCGAAACTGCGGGTCCGCATCGAGCGCTGCCGCCTCGCGGAAGCTGCGCGTGTCGTTCCAGAGGATGCAGGGTCGAAGCACCCGGTCGTCGGCATCCAGCAGCGTGGCGCCATGCATCTGGCCGGAAAGGCCGATGCCGCGAACAGCCGAAAGCTCCTGGGGATGCGCCGCCTTCAGGCCGGCGATCGCCTCTTCGGTGGCGCGTACCCAATCGGCCGGGTCCTGTTCCGACCAGCCGGGATGCGGCCGCGAGACGTCGAGCGCGCCGGAGGCCGAGCCGATGATGCGCTGGTCGCCATCGATCAACATTGCCTTGACGCCGGAGGTGCCGAGATCCAGTCCGAGATACATGTTTGCCTCCATTGAGCAATTCCTCGAAGGAACTGCGTAAATTCAAAGCACTACGCCGGATCGACCGGCAGGTTGTCCTTCAGGAAAATCTCGATGCGGATGCGCTCCTGCGCGCCGATCACCGAAAGCCCGTCCGCACGGGCCTTCAGCACCCGGATGGCGCTGCGCACCTCATGGCCGGCGTCCTGGTTGAGGAGCGCGTCGAGCGTGCCGGAAAGAAGTGCCGCGCGGCTGTGCGGCGTCAGTTCATGGGCGATGGCGCAGACGGTTCTCTCGCGACCTGCCTTTTCCAGTGCCGCGATCAGGCCGCGATTGCCGGCACCAAGACTGTAGATGCCGGCAAGCTCCGGGTGATCGGCGAGCAGGTTGGAGACGAGGCGATCGACCTCGGCCGGTTCGTCATGTCCTTCGACGACGGGCAGGAGCCGTCGGCCAGGCGCGCTCTCCGCCATGGCCGCACCAAAACCTTCGAGACGGTCGCGATGGTCGCGCACCAGCATCGAGCCGGCGACGATCGCGACGGGGCCTTCGCGACCGCCGAGAAAGCGGCCCATCAGGGTTCCCGCAGTCCGGCCGGCGGCGACGTTGTCGACACCGGCAAAATGATCGCGCTGGGATCCCGGCAGATCGGAAACCAGCGTCACGACGGCAATGCCGTCTTCGCGCAGTCGATCGACCGCCGCGACGACCTCCGGCGCGTCGATTGCAACCACGGCAACACCGGCAGGCACGAGCGCCCGCGCCTTTTCCAGCACCTGCGCGAGAGCCGCCGCATCAAACGCCGGCACGAAGAGCACGGTGATCGCAGTGCGCTCGACCGCGGATCGCAGCTTTGCCGCCTCCACCTCGGCCGCAAGACCGCGCATGAAGGTGTTGTCGCCCTCCGGCAGGATGAAGACCAGCGGGTAGATCCGGCTCTTGGCGAGATTGGCGGCGGCGACGTCGCGCACATAGCCGAGTGCCTCGATCGCGCGCTCGACCTTGTCGCGCGTGACGCCGCGCACGCCCGGGCGATTGTTCAAAACCCGATCAACGGTCGCGAGGCTGACCCCCGCTCTGGCAGCGATATCGTGAACTGTCGGACGCATGTTTTCCTCCGGGCTCTGCCTTTAGAGGAATTTCTGATGTACGTAAATCAAAAATCCGCAAGACGTAGAAAACGGAGCGCCGCGCCGCTGTCCGAAGAAGGCGGATCAGGCGCCTTAACAATTTGATTCAGCTCGTTTTTTTACCTAGGAAAGGCGCTTGCTGAAGGCATCGGTAAAGACGACCTCGCCATGGCTCTGTCCGGCCTCCGCCAGCGCCACGTCCATGAAACCATCGGTAACGCGCACGAGGGCAAAGCCCCCCATATAGGCGGCCTTCGGCTTGACGAGATCGAGCCCGCCCTGGCGGTAGATCATCGCCGTTTCGTGCTGGTGGCCGTGGAACAGGCCGATGACGTTGCTGCCCTTGACGGTCTCGAGCAGCGCCTGGCGCTGAGGCACGCTCCACCAATGCGCAGCGCCGTCGCCATCGTCGTCGAAGGTTTTCGCCTTGGCATCCCAGACCTCGGTCGAAAAGGCGTCCCAGCCATAGTGCTGGAAGAGGATCACCGGCCGGCCATCGCCGGCATAGCTCGCAAGATCCTGTTTCAACCAGGGCAGCGCATTGACGGCCCCCTTAGTCTCGTCGCCACCGAAGCGCTGCAATTGCACCAGATGCAGCCCGCCCCAGTCCCAGGAGTAGCAGTCCGAAAGCGGATCGTAATTGGTGACCGGCACCGGCGGCTTGTAGAACACCGACTGACGGTGGTTGAGTTCGACATAGTCGCGCAGTTCGCGGCGATACCAGTCGATATGCGGCGGTGGTCCGTCCTGGTCGAGGTCGTGGTTGCCGAGGCCGACATAGACGGGCATGTGCACATGGTCCGGCCCTGTCCCTTCCTGGTAGCGGCTGGAGAACTGCTGCAGCTGCCGCCCCTCGCGCGGCTGCCGCACCTGGCCGCCGCCGTCATCGGTAAGGTCTCCGCCAAGCACCAGGCCGAGCGGCTTGCCAATCTCCCGCCCGGCGCTTGCAAGCCCGCTCGGCTTGCCGGCGACCGTCTCCGGCCAGCGCATGGCGTGCACGGCGTTCAGCGCTGCCACATGGCGCAGCAGATTGGCATCCGTCTTGCCTTCGGCCGCGCAGTTGGGAGCAAGCCCTTCGATCGAAACGAGGCAGGCATGGATGTCGTTGGAAAACAGGAACGTCGCGTCGATCGCCGGCACGGCAGCACGACTCCGGGAGGCCGCAAGCGCCGCCCCGAGACCGGCAAGGCCGGCCAGGAAAGACCGTCTTGAAAAAGACGCCAGAACCGGTCCGCGCATGCTTCCACCCCTCCGCTATCCGTGGAGAGGAGTGTGCCGCACGGCTTCGCTCGCGTAAACCGTGCGGGCTGCGTTATGCCGGTGTCAGTGACCGCCGCCGCTGGGGCCGACGCCCTCGGGCTTCTTGATCATCATCACGCCGAGGATCAGCGACAGGAACAGCACCGTCAAAAGCATGAAGATATCGCCGAAGGACAGGATGATCGCCTGCTTCTGCGCCATGCCGGCAAGCTGCTTGATGGCGATCGTCGTGCCGTCGAGACCATGGGCGTTGAAGTTGGCGGCCATGTTGTTGAACCGCTCCATCGCCTCCGGATTGCCCCACTGGATATGCTCGGCTAGCCGCGCATAGTGGAAGTCCTGGCGCTGCGTCAGGATCGTGTTGATCACCGCAAGCCCGACTGCACCACCGAGGTTACGGGTCAGGTTGAACAGGCCCGAGGCGCCGCGCATGCGCGCCGGCGGCATGGTGCCGAGCGCGATGTTGTTGATCGGCACCATGCACAGCATCAACCCGACGCCGCGCAGGATCTGCGGGATGAACAGCTCGTAAAAGTCCCAGTCGGCCGTCAGGTGGCCCATGATCCACGTGCCGCTGGCAAAGCTGGTGAAGCCGATCGTCATCAGCACGCGCGGGTCGAGCTTGCCCGAGAGAATGCCCGCGACCGGCGCCGTGAAGAACATGGCAAGGCCCGAGACGAACATGGTCTCGCCGATCATCAACGAATCGTAGCCGCGGATACGGCCGAGATAGAGCGGATAGAGATAGGTGAGGCCGTAAAGACCGATGCCCATGACGAAGGAGAACATCGAGCCGAAGGCGAAGTTTCGGTTGGCAAAGGCCCTGAGGTCGACGACCGGGAATTCCACCTTGAAGGCGCGATAGAAGAACACGATGGCGGCAATCGCCGAAGCGACCGCACCCATGACGATATGCTCGTCGTTGAACCAGTCGTTGGTGTTGCCCTCTTCCAGCACGTATTCGAGCGCGCCGAGGAAGACTGCCATCGAGGCAAGGCCCCACCAGTCGAACTTCTTGAACAGGCTGAGCTCCGGCTTGTCGAAGTCGATGAAGGTCCAGGTGAGCGTCGCGACGATGATGCCGGGAATGACGTTGACGAGGAACAGCCAGTGCCAGGAGAAGGCGTGGCTGAGATAACCGCCGACCGTCGGGCCAATCGTCGGCGCCAAGGTCGCGATCAGGCCGATGATCGGCGAGACGATGTTGCGCTTCGACGGCGGGAAGATGGTGAAGGCGGCCGCAAAGACCGACGGGATCATGCCGCCGCCAATGAAGCCCTGGATCGCACGGTAGACGATCATCTGGTCGATGTTGGTGGCCGTCGCAGCAAGCGCGCTTGCTGCCGTGAAGCCGGCCGCCGAGACAGAGAACAGCACGCGCGTCGAGACGATGCGCGCAAGCGTGCCCGAGAGCGGGATCATGATGACTTCGGCAATGAGGTAGGAGGTCTGCACCCAGCCGATCTCGTCCGAACCGGCGGAAAGGCCGGCCTGGATTTCGGCAAGCGAGGCCGAGACGATCTGGATGTCGAGGATGGCCATGAACATGCCGACGACCATGGCGAAGAAGGCGATCAGCCTCTTCGGGTCCATATGTTCCTCGACCTTCGGTGCGGCGGCCGCGGCCGAGCCTACTGTTGCCGTTGCGGCCATCTCAGCCACTCCTTGCATGGGCGCGCCTGGGCGCCAGCGTTCTGGACATGCGCGTTTCGCCGCGCCGACGTTCCGGACTCCACCCGCGCTCCGTGGCGCCGGGGTCTCGGCAAAAGGCGCGCCCAAGGGCGCGCCGGCATTGCGTCCGCTTACTTGGTCGCGGCAACCTTGGTCTGGTCCGGCGCCGTACGCGTATCGACGTCGACGACGACGCTCAAGCCCGCGCGCAGGTGCCCTTCGGCCAGCACGTCGGCCGGCAGGGTGATACGCACCGGCACGCGCTGGATCACCTTGGTGAAGTTGCCGGTGGCGTTTTCCGCCGGCAGCAGCGAGAAGACCGAACCGGAAGCCGGCGAGATCGAGGCGACCGTGCCTTCGATCGCATGGTCCTCATAGGCGTCGACATGCACCTTCACCTTGGAGCCCGGCACCAGATGGGCGATCTGGGTCTCCTTGAAGTTGGCGTCGATATAGAGCTGATCGACCGGAACAAGGGCGGCAAGCCGCTGGCCGGCCGACACGAGATCGCCCACCTGCACCGCGACGTTGCCGACGATGCCGTCATAGGGCGCCTTCAGCACGGTGAAGCCGAGGTCGCGGTTCGCCTTGTCGCGCGCAAGCTCCAGCGAACGGATCTCGCTTTCGGCTTCCGTGCGCTGCGCTTCGAGAACAGTGATGCTGGCATTGGCAGCGGCAATGTTGGCGTCCGCGCCGGCAAGGTTTGCCCGTGCCTGGTCGAGCGCCACATCGGCGTTGTCGAGCGAAGCGACGGTGCCAACGGCCTTGGACTGGAGGTCGCTCGCGCGCTTCTGCGCGAGTTCGGCGCCGCGCACCGTCGCTTCGAGAGCCTTCTTCTGCGCTTCGGTCTGGGCGAGGCTCGCCTTGGCGCCGGCAATCTGCGCATCGAAGCGGCTGAGCGCCAGCTTCTGGGTGGCGATCTTCGCCTCGGCCTGCTCGGCGGCGATGCGATAGTCGCCGTCGTCGAGCGTCACCAGCGGATCGCCCGCCTTCACCTTCTGGTTGGCGACAGCGTCGACCTTGGCGACGTAGCCGGAAACCTTCGGCGAAATCGTCGCGATGTCGCCTTCGATATAGGCGTCGTCGGTCGAGATCATGAAGCGGCCATTGGTCCACCAGTCGTAGCCATACCAGCCGCCGGCAGCCAGAAGCGCCAGGCCGAGCACCGGAAGGATGGGCTTGCGCGCCTTCTTCTGCGGCGCGGCGGCTTCCTTTGCCGGAGCCGGCGCGACCGCCTGCTCCGCAGCGGGGGCCTTCGCCTCGAGCGCGGTTTCCTGCTGCACTTCGAAAGTCTCGTCGACGGGACGGACGCGGGCAGCGCTGGACGTGTTGGATGCGGACATTGGGCACCGGCCTGGTTAAAGATTGCTGAACGAACTGAACCGTTCGGTTCGATTGGAACTTGACATAAGCCCTTTCTGGTCGCATATCAAGAGGAAATCGAACCGCGCGGTTCGATGACTAAAATTTAATATGAGCAGGACGGAAACAAGCGACCATCATGAGCGGGGCAAAGAGCGGAACCCAGGACATCATGCAGCCGGCAGTCGGCATGGATGAGGATCTCTGTTCGGGCGGCGGCCGACACGCTGCCGGCGAGGATCCCGCCAAGCGTGAGCAGATCCTCGAAGGCGCGCGACGCGCGTTCCTGAGCCAGGGCTTCGACGCCGCCAGCATGAACGACATCACCCGCGAGGCCGGCGTCTCCAAGGGCACGCTCTACGTCTATTTTGAGAACAAGGAAGACCTTTTCAAGGCGCTGATCATCAAGGGCAAGACCCGGGTGGTCCAGACCGCCAAGCACGCGCTCAACGATCACGACGACGTGGAAGAGTCGCTCTACGATTTCGGTGTGACGCTGACGACCAGCATGACGGCGGAAGAGACGATCCGCTCCATGCGCATGGTGATCGGCGTGATCGACCGCATGCCGCATCTGGCCGAACGCTTCTTCAGCGAAGCACCGGAAAACGGCTACACCGTTCTCAAATCCTATCTCGACCGCCAGATTGCCGCCGGCACCCTCGACATCGAGAATACCGAGATGGCTGCCCGGCAGTTCATCGAAATGGCGCAAGCCGGGCTCTTCAAGCATCGGCTGTTCGGCGGCATGTGCTCGGCACCACCGAAGGAACAGATCGAGGCGACGGTCACCGCCGCTGTCCGCGTATTCATGTCCGCCTACGGTCCGAAGAAAAAGACCGACTGAGCCCGAACCGCGGCAACCGCCCGGCGTTACAATCCAGCAATTGCGATCAAGCGCGCCTTCAGGCAACACCCTATCAAAAGGGCGCTGCCAAGGGAGTGAGGATGAGTGCCATCGGACGGGCGGTCTGGTTCATCGAGAGCCATTTCGCAAAAGACATATCGCTGGAGGAAATCGCCGGAGCCGCAGGGCTCTCGCGCTACCACCTGTCGCGCGTCTTCGGGCTGGTCACAGGCCGCTCGATCAGCGCCTATATCCGCGGCCGGCGGCTGAGCGATGCCGCCCGGGCGCTTTCCGACGGTTCCATCAGCATTCTCTCGGTGGCGCTCGATGCGGGCTACGGTTCGCACGAGGCTTTCACCCGTGCCTTTCGCGACCAGTTCGGCGTCACACCCGAAACGGTGCGCAAGCAAAGGCACATTCGAAACATCGAACTGATGGAGCCTTTAAGGATGGACGATAACCGCCTCTTGAAAATCGACCCGCCGCGCTTCGAAGACAGCCCGCCGTTGCTTTTGGCGGGCCTTTCGGAAACCTACGCCTACGGCCGCACCCAGGGCATCCCGTCGCTCTGGCAACGATTCAACCGCCATTTCGGGTCGATACCCGGGCAGAGGGGCGACATCGCCTATGGTGTGTGCAGTGACAGCGACGGCGAGGCCGGCACCTTCCGCTACATGGCGGCGGCCGAAATCAGCGACGCCGACGACCTGGCCGAGGGCTTTTCGACAGTGAGGTTGCCGAAACAGCGCTACGCGGTCTTTCTGCATCGTGGCCACATCTCCGCGATCGCCAAAACCGCCGACTATGTCTTCGGAACATGGCTGCCGGAATCCGGGTTGCAACACGGAGAAACACCTGACCTCATCGAACGCTATGACGAGCGTTTTGACCCGCATTCGGGCATGGGCGTCGTCGAAATGTGGATTCCGATCAAATCGTAAACGGTAAAGCGCCGCCACAATAAGGCGGCGGCGCTTGTCTCTTCCGCAATGTTTCTTAAATACTTTCGGCGATTCTTGCGCGACGACGCGCCACCACTCGCAGCGCCGCACGTCCATCGGACGCGCTAGGCCGCTGCGGAACTTTGAAGTGCTGAAAGAGAAAGATCGCCGATGCAGGACCTCCTGTTGCTTGCCCAAGACCCCGCCGCCTGGGTCGCCCTCATCACCCTCGTCGTCATGGAGGTGGTTCTCGGCATCGACAACCTGATCTTCATCTCGATCCTCACCAACAAGCTTCCGCCCGAACACCGGGAAAAGGCCCGCCGCATCGGCATCGGCCTTGCGCTCGTCATGCGCCTGGCGCTGCTTGGGACCGTCGCCTGGATCGTCAAGCTGACGACGCCTGTGTTCGAGGCCTTCGGCCACGGCTTCTCCTGGAAGGACATGATCCTGATCGCCGGCGGCCTGTTCCTCGTCTGGAAGGCGACCAAGGAAATCCATCACAATGTCGATCCGGCCGATCATGGCGAGGATTTCATCGCCTCTTCGGCGGCGATCAACAGCTTCGGCGCCGCGATCGCCCAGATCCTTCTGCTCGACCTCGTCTTCTCCGTCGACAGCATCATCACCGCTGTCGGCATGACCCCGCACCTGCCGATCATGGTCATCGCCGTGGTTGCCGCCGTTACGGTCATGCTCGTTGCCGCCAACCCGCTTGCCAACTTCATCGAGAAGAACCCGACGATCGTCATGCTGGCGCTCGCCTTCCTCCTGATGATCGGCACGACGCTGATCGCCGAAGGCATGGGCCTGCATGTACCGAAGGGCTACATCTACGCCGCCATGGCCTTCTCGGCGCTGGTCGAAATCCTCAACATGGTGGCGCGCAATGCGCGCCTGAGGAAGGCCGGAAAGCTCGACTGACGAGCCGGCTGAAAAACAATCCCGTCATGAGAAAGGCCCGCATCCAAGATGCGGGCCTTCTGCTTGCGGGAGTTCTGGAAGACGCGGAGCCCGAAACCGGCCGTCAACCGCGAGCCATAGGCGGCAAGACAAACGGGGTCGTTTCCCCTTGCCGTCGAGCCTGCCGGGCCGGTCTCCACGCCTTCTGGTTGGACAACGCATCTCTTCAGGAAACGTTCCGATCCGGTTTCAACCCGTCAAACATCCAGACGATGGCCGACCTCGACCAGGATGTTGCCAGGGATCGTTGCGTAGAAGACGTAGGCGCCGTGCCGGTCGGCAGGCGGGATCACTTGGACACCGGCTTCGCGCACCCGCTGATAGACGTCGTCGACCTCGGCCCGCACCGGCAGCAGAAAGCCGATGTGGTAGGTCTGGGCCCCGAGGCTGGCCTGGTCGCCGCCGCCGAGCGCGGTGATGGGCGGGCTGACGACAAGCACCAGGCCGGAACCGTCCGTCAGGCGATAGAAGGCATCCTTGCCGCGTTTTTCGACCAGCGTCAGGCCGAAATGATCGATGAGGAAGGACGCCGTTTCGGCAACGACAGGGCTATGGAGGTCGATATGGTTCAGTCGCATGTTACAGTCTCCGTGTTCGAGAAACGCGGCGGACTGCGTCGATTGCATACACCCCGCCGCGGACCGATGCGATTGCATCGGAACCACGTCGTGGGTTCGAACGGGACGTTCGAGCAGAGCTTCGTTTAGAAAACCGAAGGGACCGGGCTTACCTTATCCGGTCCTGCCTTTTTCGACGCCCCCTGCTTAGCGCAGAATGGCCAGGGACGGAAGACTGGGCGGCGATCAGTTCTTGCCGGCGCCGGGGTCGATATGCTGGAGTTCCTGCAGGTAGGCGTCGAGACGGTCGAACTTCTGCTCCCAGAAGCGGCGGTAGCCGTCGAGCCAGCTGTTGACGTCCTTCAGCGGAGCGGCTTCAAGCTTGCATGGTCGCCACTGCGCTTCGCGGCCGCGGCTGATCAGCCCGGCGCGCTCGAGAACCTTGAGATGCTTGGAGACTGCCGGCAGGCTCATTTCGAAGGGCTCCGCCAGCTCGCCGACCGAGGCCTCGCCAAGTGCGAGGCGGGCGAGAATGGCCCTTCGCGTTGGATCGGCCAGGGCTGAGAGCGTCGTCGACAAGCGATCTTCCGGCATTTTCTAAAAAACCTTTCAGTTAAATAACCTTTTGGTTCATTAACGCCCGCAGGCGGCAGTGTCAACAAAAACCGGCGTGATCGGGTTTCCGTTGACATGATCGGCGTTCTATGGTCTCACGCGAGCCTATTGGAATAGCCTGCCGATACCGTTGTTGCGGCACCCTTGCGGGCCTTTCCTTCCCATAAAATGCGCGCCCCCGGCGGCCGGTTTCTTCTCCGGCAAGGGGCGAAAAGCACGTCAGACGGGCAAAGACCATGGCAAATTCAGCAGTCCGGGTACGCATCGCACCCTCCCCCACCGGCGAGCCGCATGTCGGCACCGCCTACATCGCTCTGTTCAACTACCTCTTCGCAAAGAAGCACGGCGGCGAATTCATCCTGCGCATCGAAGACACCGATGCCACCCGCTCGACGCCGGAGTTCGAACAGAAGGTGCTGGACGCGCTGAAATGGTGCGGGCTCGAATGGTCGGAAGGTCCCGATGTCGGCGGTCCCTATGGTCCCTACCGCCAGAGCGACCGCAAGGACATGTACCGCCCCTACGTCGAAAAGATCGTCGAGAACGGTCACGGCTTCCGTTGCTTCTGCACGCCCGAGCGGCTCGAGCAGATGCGAGAGAGCCAGCGCGCCGCCGGCAAGCCGTCGAAGTATGACGGCCTGTGTCTTCACCTGTCCGCCGAGGAAGTGACGTCGCGCGTTGCCGCCGGCGAGCCTCATGTCGTGCGCATGAAGATCCCGACCGAGGGCTCGTGCAAGTTTACCGACGGCGTCTATGGCGACGTGGAAATTCCGTGGGATGCCGTCGACATGCAGGTCCTGCTCAAGGCCGACGGCATGCCGACCTACCACATGGCCAACGTCGTCGACGACCACCTGATGAAGATCACCCACGTCGCCCGTGGCGAGGAGTGGCTGGCCTCCGTGCCGAAGCACATCCTGATCTACCGCTATCTCGGCCTCGAACCGCCGGTCTTCATGCACCTGTCGCTGATGCGCAATGCCGACAAGTCGAAGCTGTCGAAGCGCAAGAACCCGACGTCGATCTCCTATTACTCCGCTCTTGGCTACCTGCCGGAAGCGCTGATGAACTTCCTCGGCCTGTTCTTCATCCAGATCGCCGAAGGCGAGGAGCTGCTGACGATCGAGGAACTGGCTGCAAAGTTCGACTCGGAGAACCTCTCCAAGGCCGGCGCGATCTTCGACATCCAGAAGCTCGACTGGCTGAACGCCCGCTGGATCCGCGAGAAGCTTTCGGAAGAAGAATTCGCCGCCCGCGTCCTTGCCTGGGCCATGGAAAACGACCGCCTGAAACAGGGCCTGAAGCTCAGCCAGTCGCGCATTTCCAAGCTCGGCGAACTGCCCGATCTCGCAGGCTTCCTTCTGAAGTCGGACCTTGGCCTCAAGCCCGAAGCCTTCGCCGGCGTCAAGTCGACGCCGGAAGAGCTGCTCGAGATCCTCAACACCGTTCAGCCGGACCTTGAAAAGATCCTCGAATGGAACAAGGAATCGATCGAGGCCGAACTGCGTGCGATCGCCGAGCGCATGGGCAAGAAGCTGAAGGTGATCCTGGCGCCGCTCTTCGTGTCCGTGTCCGGCTCGCAGCGCTCGCTGCCGCTGTTCGACAGCATGGAAATCCTCGGCCGCGCCGTGGTCCGCCAACGCCTCAAGGTCGCGTCCCAGGTGGTCGCCTCCATGGTCGGCAGCGGAAAGTAAGGAGAGCACGATGAACGACAAGACCGAGACCACTGGCCTCTCCTCCGACGCCACGGAAGTGCGCGCACAGAAGCTGAAGCTCTTGCGCGAGCAGATCGGCGACGTCTATCCGGCGCATTTCCACCGGACGATGAGCAATGCCGAGCTGACCGCCAAGTACGAGAGCCTGGAGCCGGATACCGAGACGCAGGATGTCGTGACCGTCGCCGGCCGCGTCTACTCCTCGCGCAACTCCGGCATGTTCATGGACATCCATGACGCGTCGGGCAAGATCCAGATCTTCAGCCACAAGGACGTGACGAGCGAGGAAGCCCGCGGACTGCTGCCGATGATCGACATCGGCGACATCATCGGCGTGACCGGCGTCGTGCGCCGCACCAAGCGTGGCGAGCTGACGATCAACGCGCAGGCGATCACCATGCTGACGAAGTCGCTGCTGCCGATGCCCGAGAAGTGGCACGGCCTCTCCGACATCGAGATCCGCTACCGCAAGCGCCACCTCGACATCATGACCAACGAGGAATCGAAGCTGCGCTTCCAGCAGCGCAGCAAGATCGTCTCGGGCATCCGTCGCTTCATGGAAAACGACGGCTTCATGGAAGTCGAGACGCCGATGCTGCACTCGGTCTACGGCGGCGCCACCGCCGAGCCGTTCAAGACGCATCACAACACGCTGAAGCTCGACATGTTCCTGCGCATCGCGCCGGAACTGTACCTGAAGCGCACGCTGGTTTCGGGTCTGACCGACAAGGTCTTCGAGATCAACCGCAACTTCCGCAACGAAGGCGTCTCCACCCGGCACAATCCGGAATTCACCATGATGGAGTGCTACTGGGCCTATGCCGACTACGAGGACATCATGGACCTCGTCGAGCGGCTGTTCGGTGAGCTTGCGATGGCGATCCACGGCTCGACCGAGTTTGCCTATGGCGACAAGGAAATCTCCTTCAAGGGTCCGTTCCGTCGCGTGCCGATGCCCGACGCCGTCAAGGAAGCGACCGGTATCGACTTCCTGGCGATGAAGACCGACGAGGAAGCCCGCGCTGCCGCCAAGGCTGCCGGCTTCGAGGTCGAGAAGGACTGGACCTGGGGCGAATGCCTCGCCTTCATCTTCGAAGAGAAGGTCGAAGGCACGCTGATCCAGCCCGCCCACGTCACGCATTTCCCGAAGGACATCTCGCCCTTCGCCAAGGAAGTGCCGGGCGAGCCGCGCCTCGTCGAGCGTTTCGAGACCTATTGCAACGCCTGGGAACTGGGCAACGCCTTCTCCGAACTGAACGATCCGGAAGAGCAGCGCGCCCGCATGGTCGAGCAGCTGGAGCAGGCGCATGCGCGCGGCGAAAAGGCCAAGCAGCTCGACGACGAGTTCCTTGACGCGATCGACCAGGGCATGCCGCCAGCCGGCGGCCTCGGCATCGGCGTCGACCGCCTGATCATGCTTTTGACCAACGCACCGTCGATCCGCGACGTCATCCTCTTCCCGGCCCGCCGGCAGAAGGCTGACTGATCAAGGTCGCATCGCCACGAACACGAAGGCCCGCCGCTCACGCGCCGGGCCTTTTTCAGTTTCAGAAGATCGGATAGCCGAACGTGACCCGGGCCTAGTGGCCCGCGGGCGCCTCGGCGGTCTCGGCCGGCTTGGCCTCGTGTTCGCCGGCGCCGCCTTCGGCGGTCGCGCCATCGGCCGGTGCGGCCGAAGGATCGATGCATGGCGAATGGTCGTCCATGGCTGCCATCATCGTGCGGATGTCATCCATCGAAAGGTCGACGGTCTTGCCATGGAAGACGCCGACAGAATTGGCCGTGCCGTCATTGTAGAATGCTCGAAACGTCTCGCTCATGCCCGGAACGCTCTGCGGACCGGGGGCGAAGAGTACCTCCGCGCCGATCGCGGCGCCGCGCACATCGGCCCGGTTTTCAGGACCGGCGGAATCGAGCACGACGACCTGATAGAGATCTGCCCGCTCAGCCTTCGCCAGGGCGCCGACGACGCGCAACGCCGTGCGCATGCGCGCCTGGCCGTCGGCGCGGTCGGTCTTGACGTGCATCCGGATCCAGCGTTGGCCGTTGTGGCTGAGCTTCAGCGTGCGAATGGTCGTGCATTCGAGGCCCGACACCTTCGGTTTGGAAAGTTCCGCCATCAGCGCGTCGCGGCTGACATAGACGGCAGCGCCGCCCGAAGCGGCGGAAACGCCGAAGGCCGCCGTGAGAATGACGAGCAGTCTCTTTGATGGCCTGATCTTGCCGAGGATAGCCTTCACGAGGGTGGACTCCGCCGTCATATCCAGAAATTGCAAAAAGCCCGGAACGGGCAGCACAACATTAGGCGCGCGACCTTTCGGAAAGTTTAAATTGCGGTAGCGATCTGACGGCAACCCGCAGGAGACCGGCGGCAGGAGATCAACAAAAAGGGAGGCAGGCGATTGCGCGCCCGCCTCCCTCTCAAAGCTCTACGTCGATCAGTCCACGGCGATATCGATGCGGTCGCGGCACTCTCGGTAAGGCGAAAAATGAACCTTGCCCGAGGCGTCGACCCATCGGCGGTTTTCGACGCAATAGGCACCCGACTTCGTCAGGATGACCTTGGGGCGCCGCCGGTTGTAGCTGTCGTTGGAATGGGTGAAGGAACCGATGCCGGCATACCAGTCGCTGCTGTCGGAAGAACCGTTGCCGCCACCACCGCCGCCACGGCTTTTGCCGCCGGCGCTTTGAGCAAAGGCGGGAGCGGCAAACGACGTTGCTGCGGTGACGACGATCATGGAAACAAGAACCAGCCTATGCATGACATTACCTCCCGGTTGACTGGATGAGCCGTTCCCATCCACACGCGGAGCTTGCCATGCTCACCCGGTTGGCGATGTTCCCATGGAAACCGGCCAGGGCGCGGCTGGTCGCCCGCCAAAGCCTCCGGGAGGGTGATTGACATTCGTGGCCATCTTGCCTCCATTGCGAGCCGTCAAACACAAGAACAAGAAAAGAAGAACGAGAATGCATAAAGTTATCTTTGATACGGATCCGGGCATCGACGATGCAATGGCGCTGCTCTTCCTGCACCGTCACCCGGCCATCGACCTGATCGGCATCACCACCGTTTTCGGCAATGCCTCGGTCGAAACCACGACGCGCAACGCGCTGTTCCTGAAGCGTGAGTGGGGCATCGGCGCGCCCGTGGCCAAGGGCCTCGACAAGACCTTCAATCCCGACCGCCCGCATGTCGGCTGGCCGACCTTCATCCACGGTGACGACGGCCTCGGCAATATCGACGTGCCCGAGACGATCGACCTGCCGGTCGACCCGCGCCCGGCGCACCGCTTCATCATCGACACCGTTCGCGCCCATCCCGGCGAAGTGACGCTGATCGCCGTTGGCCGCATGACCAACCTGGCGCTGGCGCTGCGCGAGGATCCCGAGTTCGCGGCGCTCGTGCGCGAAGTCGTCATCATGGGCGGCGCCTTCGACGTCAACGGCAACATCACGCCGGCTGCCGAAGCCAACATCCACGGCGACCCGGAAGCCGCCGACGTTGTCATGACCGCGCCCTGGCCGGTTACCGTCGTCGGTCTCGACGTCACCACCCAGACCGTGATGACCAAGGCGATGATCGCCGATGTCGCAGAACGCGGCGGCGACGCCGGCAAGCTGCTCGCCGACATCTCGAAGTTCTACGTCACCTTCTACGAGCAGCACGTGCCCGATGGCATGGTCGTGCACGATAGCTGCGCCTGCGCCTATGTCGTGGCGCCTGACCTGTTCACCGTCAGAAGCGGCGCGATCCGCGTCGTCTGCGGGGGCATTGCCGATGGCCAGACGATCCAGAGCCCCGACACCAGGCTGTTCCCGCCGAGCCCCTGGGACGATCTGCCGAGCCAGAAGGCCTGCATCGACATCGATGCCGCCCGCACGCTGAAGCTGATCATCGACACTCTGGTTCTGCCGGGTTGAAGCTGAACGAGGCGCAGCAAATGTTGCGCCTCGAAAAACTTGAACAACACGGCTGGCGAATGTGCATTCGCCGGCTATCTTTCAGTCCATGAAACCGGACGCCCTGCTCTACCCCGCCCCCAAAGGCCTCTATTGCCCGATCGGTGACTTCTACATCGACCCGGTTCAACCGGTCGAAAGGGCACTGATCACCCATGGTCATTCCGACCATGCCCGCGCCGGCCATGGCCAGGTGCTCGCCACCCGCGAGACCCTGGACATCATGCGCATCCGCTACGGCGACGACTTCTGCGGTACGAGCCAGCCGATCGGCCTCGGTGAACCCCTTGTCGTCAACGGCGTCGAAGTGGGCTTCCATCCGGCCGGCCACGTGCTCGGCTCGGCGCAGATCTCCGTTCGCACAAACGGTATGCGCATCGTCGTGTCTGGCGATTACAAGCGACGGCGGGACCCAACCTGTGCCGGCTTCGAGCCGGTCGCCTGCGATGTCTTCATCACCGAAGCGACCTTCGGCCTGCCGGTCTTCCACCACCCGGACGACCGCGCGGAAACGCGCAAATTGCTGACGTCGCTCGCGCAATTCTCCGAGCGCACCCATGTGGTCGGCGCCTATGCGCTCGGCAAGGCGCAGCGGGTGATCGCGCTGCTGCGCGAAGAGGGGTATCACCAGCCGATCTTCATCCATGGCGCCCTACAACGGCTTTGCGACTACTATCAGAGCCAGGGCATCGACCTTGGCGACCTGCGCCCGGCAACGCTTGCAGCCGACGACAAGCAGGATTTCAGGGGCACGATCGTAATCGGCCCGCCCGCCGCCTTCGCCGATCGCTGGTCGCGGCGCTTCTCCGACCCGATTGCCAGCTTCGCTTCCGGCTGGATGTTGATCCGGCAAAGGGCGAAACAGCGCGGCGTCGAGCTGCCCCTGATCATCTCCGACCATTGCGATTGGGCCGAACTGACAGCGACGATTACCGAGATCGCACCGGCCGAAGTCTGGGTCACGCACGGGCGGGAGGAGGCACTGGTGCGCTGGTGCGAACTCAAGGGCATCGCCGCCCGTCCGCTGCATCTCGTCGGCTACGACGACGAGGGAGAGTGACGGATGCGCGCCTTCGCCGAACTGCTCGACCGTCTCGTCCTCAGCCCGCAGCGCAACGCCAAGATCCGCCTGCTTGTCGATTACTTCCGCACCGCGCCGGACCCGGATCGCGGCTATGCGCTTGCCGCGATCGCCGGCACGCTGTCGCTCAACACCGTCAAACCGGCAATGATCCGCGACCTCCTGCTCGAACGCATGGACGCGGTGCTTTTCCAGTATTCCTACGATTATGTCGGCGACCTTGCCGAAACGGTTTCGCTCGTCTGGGAGCCGCCTGCCGGCACCGTGGAGGCGGACATTCCGCTTGGCGAGGCCATCGAGCGCCTGCAAAGGACCGGACGCGCCGATGTGCGCGGCGTCGTTCGCGACATGCTCGACCGATTGGACACCTCGGCGCGCTTTGCCTTCCTCAAGCTGGTGACGGGCGGCCTTCGCATCGGTGTGTCGGCCAAGCTCGCCAAGCAGGCGCTCGCCGACATGGGCGGCCAGGACGTCGCCGAGATCGAGACCCTCTGGCACGGCCTGTCGCCGCCCTACCTGCCGCTCTTCCGCTGGCTTTCGGGAGAGGCGGAGAAGCCCGCTCTTTCGACGCCGGCCGTCTTCCATTCGGTCATGCTCGCCAACCCCGTCGGCGACGGCGACCTCGACGCGCTCGACCCCAAGGATTTTGCCGCCGAATGGAAGTGGGACGGCATCCGCGTTCAGCTTGCCAACATCGGCGGTGTGCGCCGGCTCTATTCCCGCAGCGGCGACGAGATTTCCGGCGCCTTTCCCGATGTGCTGGAAGCCGCCGACTTTACCGGCGTCATCGACGGCGAACTGCTGGTCGGCGGCACCGCGCGCACCAATCGTGCAACGCGCACCTTCGCCGACCTGCAGCAACGGCTGAACCGCAAGACGGTCAGCCACAAGCTCATCGAAACCTATCCCGCTTTCGTTCGCGCCTATGACATTCTCTTCTCAGGCGAAGAGGACGTTCGCCCGCTGGACTTCGCCGCAAGGAGAGCAATGCTCGCCGGCCTCATCGAGTGCGCCTCGCCGCAGCATTTCGACCTCTCGCCGCTAGTACCCTTCTCGTCCTGGGAAGAACTCGACCGGCTGCGCGCCGATCCGCCGGATCCCGTCATCGAAGGCATCATGCTGAAGCGGCTGGATTCGCCCTATACGCCGGGCCGCGCCAAAGGCCCGTGGTTCAAGTGGAAGCGCGCGCCCTTCAATATCGACGCGGTGCTGATGTATGCCCAGCGCGGCCACGGCAAGCGTTCGAGCTATTACTCCGACTACACCTTCGGCGTCTGGACCGACATCGAGGGCAAGGAAACGCTGGTGCCCGTCGGCAAGGCCTATTTCGGCTTCACCGATGCGGAACTCGAAATCCTCGACCGCTTCGTCCGGGACAACACGACCGAACGCTTCGGCCCGGTGCGGGCCGTGAGGGCGGAACCCGATTTCGGTTTCGTCGTCGAGGTCGCCTTCGAGGGCATCAACCGCTCGAGCCGACACAAGTCGGGCGTCGCCATGCGCTTCCCGCGCATCGCGCGCCTGAGACAGGACAAGCTGCCGCGCGACGCCGACCGGCTGGAGACGCTGCAGGCGATGATCGAAGCGCGGGAGAATACCTAGCTTCGCGGAACATCCGCCGCTGCCTTGCGTTGGCCAGGGCAACCAACCGAAAGGCCCAACCGAAAGGCAATGTGCCATGCCAGCCAAATCGAAAGCCCAGCAGCGTGCAGCCGGCGCTGCCCTTGCCGCCAAGCGCGGCGACGTCAAGAAATCCAGCCTCAAGGGCGCGTCGCGCGAAATGGAAAAATCCATGAGCGAAGGTGAACTCGAAGACCTCGCAGAAACCAAGCACAAGAAGCTGCCCGAGCGCAAAGGTGACTGAGACGCGAAGGAATAAAAGCGGCACCTAAAACAAGGTTTATTAAGACCCTTTTGGGATTATCCGGCTCAAGACATAGCCATTCGCGTGCCGCCGGGGTGTTTCGTGCCTGCCAGACATGCTTTCAACCTCGGAATGAAGAGGCTCTCCAGGGTTTTGACGCCGAGCTATCTTCCGGCGATCATCGCCGCCTTCGTGGTTCTGGTCGCCGGCATCCTTGCGGACAACCAGAACCAGGTGGTCGACGAGGCACGCCAGCGCGCACGCGTCGCCGAGGAACTCAACCCCATCCGCTCCAAGCTCGAGGCCAACGTCAATGGCAACATCCAGCTTGTCCGCGGGCTGATCGGCACCCTGGTCACCGAGCCGGCGATGGACCAGCAGCGTTTCGCCGCTCTGGCGCGCAGTGTCTTCACCGAGCGCTCGCAATTGCGCAGCATCGCCGCTGCGCCCAATCTGATCGTCTCACTCGTCTATCCGCTCGAACAAAATCGCCGCGCACTCGGCCTCGACTATCGCAAGAACGAGGCGCAGCGCGCCGCCGTCATGCGCGTAAAGGACACCGGCCAGATGGTGCTTGCCGGGCCTGTCGATCTCGTCCAGGGCGGCAAGGGCCTGATCGGCCGCTTCCCCGTGTCGATCGATGCGGGCGGCGGCAGCAACCGCTTCTGGGGCATCGTCTCGGCCATCATCGACGTGGACCGGCTCTATCGCGACAGCGGCCTTTCTTCCGATGAACTCGGCATCGACGTCGCCATTGCCGGTCGCGACGGCACGGGCGCGCAGGGTCCGGTCTTTTACGGCGACGCGAACATTTTCCGCGATGCACCGGTCGAAATGACCGTGCTTCTGCCCGGTGGCTCCTGGCATATCGCCGCCGTTCCGAAGGGCGGCTGGCCGACGACGGCTGGAGATGCCTGGCTCATTCGCGGCCTCATCGTCATCGGCGGCCTGATGATCATCCTGCCGATGGTGTTGACCGGGCGCCTCCTGACCGAGCGGCAAGGCAACATTCGTGCCCTCAGGCACAGCAAGGCGCAGCTCCAGGAGCTCTCCCATCGGCTGAAGATCGCGCTCGACTCCTCCCAGATCGGCATCTGGGAACTCGACGTCGCCAGCCGGAAGCTGCTCTGGGACGATCGGACCAAGGAGCTCTATGGACGCACGGCATCGTTGCGCCAGGCCTATGACGACTGGAAGGACACGCTGCACCCGGACGATCTCGACCGCGCCGAACGGGAATTTGCCGAGGCGCTGGAATCCGGGCTCGCCTACAATTCCGATTTCCGCGTCCGCCTGCCCGACGGCGGCACGCGCCACATCCGGGCCAACGGTTCCTTCTACATCGGCGCCGACGGCCACCGGAAGATCGTCGGGGTCAACTGGGACGTGACCGCCGATTTCGAGACCCGCGAAACGCTTTTCGAAGCCAAGCGCACGGCCGAGGCGCACAGCGTCGAGCTCGAAGCGGCGCGCCATCGCATGGAGTTCAACGCGCTGCACGATCCGCTGACCGGCCTGCCGAACCGCCGCTTCCTCGACCAGGTCCTGGCTGAGCGCGACCGGCATTTCGCGCGCGAGGCGAAGCTCAGCATCTTCCACATGGATCTCGACCGGTTCAAGCAGATCAACGATACGCTCGGCCACGCGGCCGGCGACGAGATCCTCAGGCATGCCGCCGAACTGCTGCGTGGCAATGCCGACGAAAAGGACTTCGTCGCCCGCATCGGCGGCGACGAATTCGTCCTCGTCCGCCAGGATGGCGGCATGGAGCCGGACGCCCGGCTGGCGTCGCGCATCATCGAGGCGATGAGCGTGCCCGTCCGCTACAAGGACCAGGAGTGTCGCATCGGCGTCAGCATTGGCATCGCCGCCCAGAGCCAGGTGAACGAAGAGCTGTCGCACGTGCTCGTCAATGCCGACATCGCGCTCTATGAGGCCAAGCGCCGCGGCCGCAACCGACACGAGATCTTCACCGGCGAACTGAAGACGGCCGTCTTCAAGACCAAACAGACCGCCGACGAGATCCTGCGCGGGCTCGAGCACAACGAGTTCATCGCGCATTTCCAGCCGCAGTTCTGTCCGCGCTCGCTGGACATCATCGGTGTCGAGGCGCTGGCGCGCTGGGATCATCCGACCAAGGGCCTACTTGGTCCGCACACGTTCCTGAAGACGGCCGAAGACATCAACGTCGTGGCCTCGATCGACCAGGCGATCCTGGAGCAGGCGCTGTTCCAGATCTACCGCTGGGAAGCGAGCGGCATTCATATCCCCAAGGTCTCGGTCAATCTGTCCTATGCGCGGCTTCACGACGAAAATCTGATCGAGCGCCTGGAGCAGCTGCAGATCCCGGCAGGCCGCCTGTCGTTCGAACTGTTGGAATCGATCTCCTTCGACGAGAGCGACATGACGGTTCTGTCGAACATCCGTCGGATCAAGGAACTCGGCATCGACATCGAGATCGACGATTTCGGCACCGGCTATGCATCCATCGTCAGCCTCTTGAAGCTGACGCCGCGGCGCTTGAAGATCGACCGCCAGCTCGTCCTGCCGATCCTGAAGTCGCCGGCCGAAAAGCGCCTGGTCGAGTCCATCATCGATATCGGCACCTCGCTCGGCATCGAGGTGATTGCCGAAGGCGTCGAGACCCTCGAACACGCTGCCATCCTGAAGGAACTCGGCTGCCACGGGCTGCAGGGTTATGCCTTTGCGCGGCCCATGAGCGCCAACGACCTTGCGACCTTCGCCTTCGAGCGCCGGTGGCTGGCAGCCTGAGATAGGCTTCGGCGCCTGTTAAAAACGCGGGTGCGTGCATTTTTCGCAGGCTTGAGGCTTGGCAGCCCTGCCGCGAATCGCCATAAAAACAATTGCCTGCCTCCGCTTCATGGGAATGGCGGCATCACCTGCGGCAGTCGCTGATGCGACCGCCCTTTCGGGCCTCTAGAGTGTCCCGCTTCAAGTGGAACCACTGAAAGCGGAAAAGATGCTCTAGAATCAAAATCCTGGTGCGTTTCCTGTGCATTCTTTCGGAAAGCACGGCGCTCGGGTGCCCGCTCTCCATGAACCCGAACGAAGGGAACGGTACGATCGAATACGCGGGAAAATTGCTTTCTGTCTTCATTCTCGCCCCATTTGCGGGAAGCCTCCTTGCAATCTTCTTTCCGCCCGATCAGCGCGGTGCGACGGCCTGGTTTGCAGGAGCGATCGCGCTCCTGTGTTTCCTCGTCGCCGCCGGTCTCTATCCCTTCGTCACCTCCGGCGGTGTCCTGCGCTACGACATCGCCTGGCTTCCGGAACTCGGCCTCAACTTCACGCTCCGGATGGACGGCTTCGCCTGGCTCTTCACGGTTCTGGTGACCGCGATCGGCGTGCTCGTGGTGCTTTACGCCCGCTACTACATGGCGGCGGAAGATCCGGTGCCACGCTTCCTGTCGCTGTTCCTCGCCTTCATGGGCTCGATGCTCGGCGTCGTGCTTTCAGGCAATCTCATCGTGCTCGCCGTCTTCTGGGAACTGACGAGCATCGTCTCCTTCCTATTGATCGGCTACTGGCACCACAATGCGCACGCCCGTGACGGCGCCCGCATGGCGCTGACGGTGACCGGCACCGGCGGCCTCTGCATGCTCGTCGGCCTGCTTCTGATGGGCCGCATCGTCGGCAGCTACGATCTCGACGTCGTGCTCGCCTCCGGCGACCTCATCCGCAACTCGCCGCTCTACATGCCGGTCTTGATCCTGGTGCTGCTCGGCGCGCTGACGAAGAGCGCGCAATTCCCGTTCCATTTCTGGCTGCCGCACGCCATGTCGGCGCCGACGCCGGTCTCGGCCTACCTGCACTCGGCAACCATGGTGAAGGCCGGCGTCTTCCTGCTGGCGCGCCTCTGGCCTGTGATGGCCGGCACCGAGGCCTGGTTCTGGATCGTCGGCCTCGCCGGTCTTTCGACGCTGCTGCTCGGCGCCTATTTCGCCATCTTCCAGCAGGACCTCAAAGGTCTGCTCGCCTATTCCACCATCAGCCATCTCGGCCTGATCACTGTCCTGCTCAGCCTCGGCAGCCCACTTGCCGCCGTCGCCGCGGTGTTCCACATCGTCAACCATGCGACCTTCAAGGCGTCGCTGTTCATGGCGGCCGGCATCATCGACCACGAGACCGGAACGCGCGACATGCGCAAGCTCGGAGGGCTGATCAGGTACATGCCTGGAACGGCGGTGCTCGCCATGGTCGCGAGCGCGGCCATGGCCGGCGTGCCGCTCTTGAACGGCTTCATCTCCAAGGAAATGTTCTTCGCCGAAGCGATCGAAACGCACCAGGCCAACATTCTCGACACGATGACGCCCTATGTCGCGACGCTCGCCGGCATGTTCGCGGTCACCTATTCGCTGCGCTTCATCCACAGCGTCTTCTTCGGCAAGACGCCGGAGGACCTGCCGAAGGTGCCGCACGAGCCGCCGCGCTGGATGCGCGTGCCGATCGAGTTCCTGGTGCTTGCCTGTCTCGTCGTCGGCATCATCCCGGCGATCACCATCGGCCCGTTCCTGCATACGGCGGTCGTCTCCATTCTCGGCGCCAACACGCCGTATTACAGCCTGTCGGTCTGGCACGGCTGGAACCTGCCGCTGATCATGAGCTTCGTGGCGCTTCTCGGCGGCATTGGCCTCTATTTCCTGATGCGCAACTATCTCGCCACCAGCGTCGAAGGGCCGCCGGTCTTCCGCCTGCTGCATGGCCAGCGCATCTTCGAGCGCGTGCTGGTAACGCTCTCCTGGAAATGGGCGCGCTTTCTCGAGCAACGCCTCGGCACGCGGCGGCTGCAGCCGCAGATGCGCTTCCTCGTCTTCATCGCGATCGCCGCCGGCGCGCTGCCACTGCTTCTCAATCATTTCGAGCTGCCGCCGCTTCTCGTGCGCAGCATCGATCCGGCCTTCGCCCTGCTCTGGGCGATCGGCATCGCCTGCGCCATCGGTGCTGCGATCCTGGCAAAGTTCCACCGGCTGGCAGCGCTCGTGCTGCTCGGCGGCGCCGGGCTCACCACCTGCCTGACCTTCGTCTGGCTTTCCGCGCCGGATCTGGCGGTAACCCAGCTTCTCGTCGAGATCGTCACCACGGTGCTGATCCTGCTCGGCTTGCGGTGGCTGCCGAAGCGCATCGAGGACACCGAGGAAACCGAACTGTTGTCGCTGAAGGTCCGCTTCCGGCGCCTGCGTGACTTCCTGCTGGCGGTCGTCGCCGGCGGCGGTGTGGCGCTGATCGCCTATACGATGATGACCCGGCCCATGCCCGACACGATCGCAAGCTACTTCCTCGAGCGCGCCTACAAGGAAGGCGGCGGCACCAATGTCGTCAACGTCATCCTCGTCGACTTCCGCGGCTTCGACACGCTCGGCGAGATCGCGGTGTTGGCGATCGTCGCGCTCACCGTCTTCGCCCTGCTGCTGCGCTTCCGCCCGCAGGCCGACAGCCTGGAGGCACCGGAACAGCAGCGCGTCCAGAACGCCTTCGACGACGATCATCCAGACCGCAACAAGGGTGACAGCGTCGCCGAATACCTGTTCGTGCCGTCGGTGATCATGCGCTGGATGTTCCCGGTCATCGGCATGCTCGCAGCCTACCTCTTCCTGCGCGGCCATGACCTGCCGGGCGGCGGCTTTGCTGCCGGCATCGCCATGTCGATCGGCTTCATCCTGCAATACATGTCCGGCGGAACCCGCTGGGTCGAGGAACGGTTGCGCATCCATCCGCTGCGCTGGATGAGCATCGGCCTTCTGGTGGCGGCCGCAACCGGTATAGGTTCCTGGTTCTTCGGCTATCCGTTCCTGACGTCCCATGCGCAATACGTGACGCTGCCGATCATCGGCAAGTTCCCGCTGGCGAGCGCCCTGTTCTTCGATCTCGGCGTGTTCTCGCTGGTGCTCGGCGCAACCGTGCTGATCCTGATCGCGCTTGCCCACCAATCGATCCGCGCGCCGCGTGCCCATGCGCGCGCCATGCGAAAGGAGGCCCGCTGATGGAGATCATTCTATCTGCCGCAATCGGCGTGCTGACGGCATCCGGCGTCTACCTGCTTTTACGTCCGCGCACCTATCAGGTGATCATCGGCCTCTCGCTGCTCTCCTACGCCGTCAACCTCTTCATCTTCGGCATGGGGCGCCTTCGGGTGAACGCGCCGCCGGTGCTGGAACCCGGTGGTGTCGGCGATCTCAGCCGTTTCACCGATCCGGTACCGCAGGCGCTCGTCCTGACGGCCATCGTCATCGGCTTTGCCATGACCGCGCTCTTCCTCGTCGTGCTGCTCGCCTCGCGCGGCTTCACCGGCACCGACCACGTCGACGGCAGGGAGCAGCGCCATGACTAACTGGATGCACCACCTGCTGATCCTGCCGATCCTGCTGCCGCTGATGGTCGGCGCCGCAATGATCCCGATCGACGAGCGCAACCGCTCGCTCAAGGGCGTGATGAGCTTCGTCTCGACGCTCGCGCTCTTCATCCTCTCGATCGTGCTGATGCGGATCGCCTCGATGGACGGAGCGCCCGCGGGCAATGGCGTCTATCAGCTCGGCAACTGGCCCGCCCCCTTCGGCATCGTGCTCGTTCTCGACCGTCTGTCGGCACTCATGCTGTGCCTGACGAGCGGACTGGCGCTGGCCGCCCAGGCCTATTCGATCGCTCGGTGGCACACCGCCGGCCATCACTTCCATTCGCTGTTCCAGTTGCTGATCGCCGGCCTCAACGGCTCGTTCCTGACCGGCGACCTCTTCAACCTCTTCGTCTTCTTCGAGATCATGCTGGCGGCCTCCTACGGGTTGCTGCTGCACGGCTCCGGGCCGCTGCGCGTCAAGGCCGGCCTGCACTATGTCGCGATCAACCTCGCCGCGTCCTCGCTCTTCCTGATCGGCGTCAGCCTGATCTACGGCGCGACCGGCACGCTCAACATGGCCGATCTCTCGATGAAGCTGGCAACGCTCTCGCCGGGCGATCGCCAGATGGTCGAGGTCGGCGCCGGCGTTCTCGGCGTCGCCTTCCTGGTGAAGGCCGGCATGTGGCCCTTGAGCTTCTGGCTGCCGACGGCCTATTCGGCCGCGACGCCTCCGGTCGCCGCCGTCTTTGCGATCCTCACCAAGGTCGGCATCTATGTCATTCTCAGGCTTTCCCTGCTGGTTTTCGGTGCGGGCGCCGGCGCGTCTGCCGGCTTCGGCCAGCCGGTCCTGCTTGCGGGCGGGTTGCTGACGATCGCCTTCGGCGCCATCGGCGTGCTCGCATCGCAAGCCATGGGGCGCCTCGCCGCCTATTCGGTGCTGGTCTCCTCCGGCACGCTGCTCGCCGCCATCGGCCTCGGCCATCCGAGCATGATCGCCGGTGCGCTCTTCTATCTCGTCAGCTCGACGCTGACGATCGCCGCCTTCTTCCTGCTGATCGAACTGGTCGAGCGCGGCCGTGACGCCGGCGCCGACGTTCTGGCGGTGACGATGGAAGCCTATGGCGACGCCGACGAGGACGAAGAGGAAGAAGAAGTCGGCGCCGCGATCCCGGGCACGATGGCGATCCTCGGCCTTTGCTTCTGCCTTTGCGCCCTCCTGCTTGCGGGCCTGCCGCCGCTCTCCGGCTTCGTCGCCAAGTTCGCCATCCTCGGCGGTCTCTTCGGCCTGTCGGGAGCGGAAGCCGCGCCGGCGATCTCCGCCGCCGACTGGACCTATGTCACGCTGCTGATCCTTTCCGGTCTCGCCGCAATGATCGCGATGAACCGCGTCGGCATCCGTACCTTCTGGGCCTCGATCGAAAACACCGTGCCACGCGTCGTCGTCATCGAGATCACCCCCGTCGTCGTGCTGCTCGCGGCCTGCATCTTCTTGAGCGTTCAGGCCGGGCCGGCCATGCGCTACATGCAGGCAACGGCGGATTCGCTGTTCGATCCCACGGGTTACACGGAACGGGTGCTCACGGCGCCCCGGGCGGGAGGGCAGTAGGCGATGCGCACCTGGCTCCCCTATCCGCTTCTCTCCGTCGGGCTGCTCGTCATCTGGCTCCTGCTCAATCAGTCGGTCGCGCCTGGCACCTTCCTCATGGGGACGATACTGGCAACCGGTCTCGGTTGGGTGACGCTGAAGCTCGGCCTCATGCGATCGCACCCGCGCCGGATCCTGTTGATCGTGCGCTTCGGCTTTGCCGTCGCCCTCGACGTGATCCGCTCGAACATCGCGGTCATCGCCGTCATCCTGCGTGGCCAGCGCCGCCCACCGAACTCGGGCTTCCTGACCATCGATCTCGATCTGGAAGACGAAAACGCCCTGGCACTGCTTGCCTGTGTCATGACCGCGACGCCGGGAACGGCCTGGCTCGAATACGATCGCGGCCGCAAGTCGCTGCTCTTCCACGTGCTCGACATGGAGAACGAGGACATCTGGCTCGATACGGTCAAGCGCTACGAGACCGCCTTGAAGGAGATATTCGGATGATGGAACTTTCAATCATCTGGTCGATCCTGATTGCCCAGATCATGCTCGGCCTGGCGATGGCCTTTGCCTTCTATCGCATGGTGCGGGGGCCGCGCGCCCAGGACCGCATCCTCGGCCTCGACACGCTCTACATCAACGCCATGCTGATGCTTTTGACCTTCGGCATCCGTACGGCCAACTCGCTCTATTTCGAGTCCGCACTGATCGTGGCTTTGATCGGCTTCGTCTCGTCGATCGCCTTCGGCAAGTTCCTGATGCGCGGGGAGATCATCGAATGAGCCACCTCACCGATCTTCCCGTCTGGGCAGCCGTGCTCGTCTGCGGACTGACTGTTCTCGGCGCCGCGGTGGCGCTAATCGGCTCCGTCGGCCTGCTCCGGTTTACAAGCTTCTACGAGCGCCTGCACGCGCCGACGCTCGCGACCAGCGGCGGCGTGTTGATGATCTGCACCGCCTCGATCATCTGCTTTGCCGTGCTGCAGAGCCGCTGGGTGTTCCACGAGATCCTGATCATCGTCTTCGTCGTCGTCACCACGCCGGTGACGCTGATGCTGCTCGGCCAGGCGGCGCTCTACCGCGACCGCGTCGAGGAAAAGCGCGGCGTCCCGCTCAAGCAGCGACCGCCCCGCGAAGAACCGGCGGAATAGATTTCAAGGCGCGTCCAGGCGGAAGCTTGGGACAGCATCCCCTAGGAGCGTGGCCTATTCGCCACGCCCTCTGAAACGCCGCTGATAGGCGGGATCGTAGAGCGAGCTTTCGCGGAAATCGGAGGCTTCGAGCCCCGGACCGACGAAGATCAGCGCCGTGCGCTCGATCGGCTCTTCCGCCACCTTGGCGGCGATATCACCGAGCGTGCCGCGCACCACCCGTTCGTCCGACCAGGAGGCCTTGACGACGATGGCGACCGGGCAGTCGGCGCCATAGAGCGGCGTCAGTTCCTCGACGACCTGCCCGAGCGCATGGATCGCAAGATGGATCGCCAGCGTCGATCCCGTAGCGCCGAAGGCGGCAAGCGTTTCGCTGTTCGGCATCGGTGAAGCGCGGCCGGAAACGCGGGTCAGCACCAGGCTCTGGGCCACCGCCGGAATGGTCAGTTCACGCCCAAGCGCTGCGGCGGCCGCCGCAAAAGAGGGAACGCCCGGCGTCATCGTATAGGCGATACCGTGCTTTTCCAGCCGGCGGATCTGCTCGGCCACGGCACTCCAGACCGAGAGGTCGCCGGAATGCAGACGCGCCACATCCAGACCATCAGCTTCGGCTCTGAGATACTCGGCCTCGATCTCGTCGAGCGACATCGGCGCGGTGTCGACGATGCGAGCACCGGGCGGGCAATATTGCAGGAGTTCCGGCGAAACGATCGAGCCGGCATAGAGGCAGACCGGGCAGCGTCCGATCAGGTCGCGACCGCGCACCGTGATCAGGTCTGCAGCCCCCGGGCCGGCGCCGATGAAATGTACCGTCATAGGTTGCTCTTTCTTTTTCTTACGCAGTCCTGACGCAAGACCGCGTCATACGTTTTCTGGGCTTTAGCCCTTCGTCCACGACCATTGGGTGACCGGCATGGCCGGCTTCCAGCCGGTCATTGCACCGATCGCTCCTGCCCGCGCGATATCGATGCGGATCAACGAACCGCCGAACCGCGCGTGATGTTCGAGCAGCACCGCTTCCATGTCAGTCGTCACCGCGTTGGCAACCAGCCGTCCGCCTGACTTGAGCGCGGCGATCGCCGCTTCCATCACGCCGTCTTCGCTGCCACCGCCACCGATGAAGATCGCGTCCGGCTGCGGCAGGCCGGCAAGCGCCGCCGGCGCCTCGCCTTCGACCACGGTCAGCCCGGGCACGCCGAACATCGTCGCGTTTCGGCCGATGCGCGCTGCCCGCTCCGGTTCCACCTCGATGGTGATCGCCTGCATGGTCGGGTCGGCCAGCATCCATTCGATGCCGATCGAGCCGGAGCCGCCGCCGATATCCCAGAGCAGTTCGCCCTTGCGCGGCGCGAGAGCCGAGAGCGTCAGGGCCCGCACTTCCCGCTTGGTGATCTGCCCGTCATGTTCGAACAGCGCGTCGTCGCGACCGGCGGCGAGCGGCAGCACGCGCGCGCCCTCGTCGGCCGTCACTTCGATGGCGCAAACGTTCAAAGGATGCACAAGGCCGAGCATGAAACGCGAGGCAATCTGCGTCGTCACCCGTTCGCCGGCGCCACCAAGCGCCTCCAGCACCGTCAGCCGCGACTGACCGAAGCCGCTTGAAACCAGCAGTTCGGCCAGGTCCCTCGGACCCGCACCGTCCGACGTCAGCGTCAACACCTTGGCGCCGGGATGCAGGTGCGGCCGCACCAGGTCGAGCGGTCGGCCATGCACGGAAACGAGCGTCGCGTCCTGCAGCGCCCAGCCGAGGCGCGAGGCGGCAAGGCTGATCGACGAGGGCGCCGGAAGCGTGCGGATTTCGGCCGACGCGATCCGGCGCGCCAGCGTTACACCGACGCCGAAGAAGAACGGATCGCCCGAGGCAAGCACCACCACCGGGCTGCCGCGGCGCGCGACGATCTCGACGACCGAGCGCTCCAGCGGGCTTTGCCAATTGTGCGCTTCGCCGGTGATGAGGGAGGCCGCAAGTTCCAGATGGCGGTGGCCGCCGTAAACAACCGGCGCCTCGGCGATCAGCCGCTTGGCCTCGTCACCGAGACCCGCTACACCATCCTCACCGATACCGATGACGGTCAGCCAGGGGGAGACGATGGCGGGTTCGCTGTTCGACACGTCAGCCATGGAAAAACCTCGTATTCTGATATTGGGTGGCACCACCGAGGCACGCGAGCTCGCACGCCGGCTGGCCGAAGATGCCCGCTTTGATACCGCCATCTCGCTCGCCGGCCGCACCGCCGACCCGCGGCCGCAGCCGGTCAGGACCCGCATCGGCGGCTTCGGCGGCGCCGATGGACTGGCGCATTTCCTGCGCGACGAAAAGATCGCGTTGCTGGTCGATGCGACGCACCCCTTTGCCGCGCGCATTTCGCACAATGCCGCCGAGGCGGTGCAAAGAATTGGCGTGCCGCTGCTCGCCCTTCGCCGACCGGAATGGTTGCCCCTGGCCGGCGACCGCTGGACCCTGGTCGATAGCGTTGTCGAGGCGGTCAGTGCGCTTGGCGATCGAAGGCGCCGCGTGTTCCTTGCCATCGGCCGGCAGGAGGCGTTCCATTTCGAAGTCGCGCCTCAACACAGCTACGTCATCCGCAGCGTCGATCCGGTCACGCCGCCGCTCGATCTTCCCGATCAGCAGGCGATTCTTGCAACCGGTCCCTTCAAGGAAGCCGACGAAGCCGAGCTGCTCAGGAGCCGGCAGATCGACGTGATCGTCGCCAAGAACAGCGGCGGCAGCGCCACCTACGGCAAGATCGCCGCAGCGCGCCGGCTTGGCATCGAGGTGATCATGGTCGAGCGGCGCAAGCCCGCGGACGTGCCGACGGTGGGCAATTGCGACGAGGCGCTCGACCGCATCGCTCACTGGCTCGCCCCTGCATAGAAGCGCGGCGTGTAGACGAGATCGGGCTGTCCGCCGCGCTCGACGATGCGCGTCTCGGGCGAACCGATGATGACGCAGGTCGCCATGTCGGCGCGGTTGGCATCGGCTTCACCGAGCGGCATCACGGCGATCCGTTCGTCCGGCCGCCCGGCCGCCCGGCCGAAGATCACCGGAACCGTTGCCGGCAAGACGCCGCGCAGAAGCGCGAAGGCTTCGCCCAGTTGCCATGGCCGCGCCTTGCTGATCGGATTGTAGAGCGCAATGACGAAGCCCGCTTCCGCCGCCAGCCGCAGCCGCCTTGTGATGACTTCCCAGGGCTTCAGATTGTCGGAAAGCGAGATCGCGCAGAAATCATGGCCGAGCGGCGCCCCAATACGGGCGGCAACGGCAAGCATCGCGGTCACGCCAGGCGTGATTACCAGTTCAACCGACTTCCATTCCTCTGGGCCCTTGTCGATCGCCTCGCAGACGGCCGCCGCCATCGCAAAGACGCCCGGATCGCCGCCGGAGACCATGCAGACCTTCACGCCTGCCGCCGCCCGCGTCAGCGCGACCTGCGCCCGGTCGAGTTCCTCGCGGTTGTCGGAGGCGACGCGGACCTGATCAGGTCTGAGGTTCAGCCGGTCGAGATAGGGAAAGTAACCGTAGAATTCCTGAGCGGCGGCGACGGCCTCCGCCGTTTCCGGCGTCATCTGCTTGGCGCTGCCCGGTCCGGTTCCGACGACATAGAGCGTGCCGGTCATGGCCGGTCCTTCCAGCCGGGAACGAGCACCAGCGAGAAATAGGGCGCATCGTCATCAGCCTTTTCGGCAAGCGCCGTCATCGCCGCATTCTTCATTGTGCCGCGTTCGACATAGACGGCCTGAGCGAGGCGACCGGAGGCGGCAAGCGCCCGGCGGATCTTCGGCAGGTTGCGCCCGACCTTCATGATCACGGCCGCTTCGGTATCCTTCAGCCTGCGGCCAAGCTCGGCTTCGGCCATGGTGCCGGGAAGCACGGAGAGAACATCATCGCCCTGCACCAGCGGCAGGCCGGCAAGCGACCAGCAACCGGACATGGCGGTAATGCCGGGGATCACCTCGACCGGGAAACGGTTGGCAAGCCGCACATGCAGGTGCATGTAGGAGCCATAAAACAGCGGATCGCCTTCGCTGAGCACGGCGACTGTACGACCGGCGGCAAGATGCGCCGCCACGGCTTCGGCCGACGCGTTGTAGAAATCGGTAATCTGGCTCTTGTAGGCGCCGTCGTCCTTGTCGATCTCGGTCGTCACCGGATAGTAGAGCGGCAGTTCCACGAGATCCGGCTTCAACAGACCCTCGACCACAGCGCGGCCGTTGCCGCTGCGCCCGGCCTTGGCGAAATAGGCAAGCACATCGGCCTGCCCGAGCGCCTTGACCGCCTTGACCGTCAGAAGCTCCGGATCGCCGGGGCCGGTTCCAACGCCGATCAGGCGTCCCACACCGCCGCCGCTCACAGGCCCGGCCTCGCGAGCGAGTTGAGCGCCGCTGCCGTCATGGCGCTGCCACCGAGGCGGCCGCGCACGATGGCGAAGGGAACGCCGTAGGAATTCTCGGCGAGTGCATCCTTCGATTCCGCCGCACCGACGAAACCGACGGGCATGCCGAGGATCGCTGCCGGCTTCGGCGCGCCGTCGCGCAGCATTTCCAAGAGGAAGAACAGCGCCGTCGGTGCGTTGCCGATGGCGACCACCGACCCGGCCAGACGCTCGCTCCAGAGCTTCAGGGCTGCGGCGGAGCGCGTGTTGCCGATCTCGGCGGCGATCTCGGGCGTGCGCGGATCGCGCAGCGTGCAGATCACCTCGTTACCGGCCGGAAGACGTGCGCGGGTCACACCATGCGCAACCATCTCGGCATCGCAGAGGATCGGCGCACCGGCCTTCAGCGCCGCACGGGCGGAGCTTACGAAATCGGGAGAAAACACGAACTGCCTGGTCGCCTCGACGGAACCGCAGGCATGCACCATGCGCACCGCCAGATCCGCTTCCTCTTCGGAGAAGCGCGAAAGATCGGCCTCGGCGCGAATGATAGCGAAGGAACGCTCGTAGATGGCGTTGCCATCGCGAATGTAATCATACTCAGGCATGTCTATCCCTGTTCGAACGCTGCCGAGACGCGCGCAGCTCCGAGCCGTGTAAGACAGGACTGCGCCGATTCGCCAGCGTCTTTGTTTTGCCGCACCAGCCGACCGAGCCGGGCAAGCGCGGATCCCATTCCATTCTCATCGGTGTAGGCGCTTGGCAAGCCATTGGCAGCCCCATTTACGACAAGCCCGTATCCTGATGGCGCACCGACCAGCGTCAGTTCGGACGGCTTCGGCCGGGCGCAGCCCTTGGCGCAACCGGAGAGATGCACGGTCAGCGACCCGTCGAGCAGCTCCCGCGCCGTCTCGACAAGGCGCTCAGCCATGCCCTTGGTTTCCATCCGGCCGGACGCGCAGCCCTTGCTGCCGGCACAGGTGGCGATCGCGTTGCGCGGATCCTCTTCGGCTATGCGAAAACCGTGTGCCGCCGCCAGGCTCTGCGCCATCGCCGCCGCCTCGGGGCGAAGGCCGAGGACGAAGAAGGCGTGCCCCGGTGCAAGCCGGATCGCATCGGCACCAAGCGTCTGGACCTGATGGAGGTAGGATGCCAGAGCGGCGGCCTCCACTTGAGCAAAGGCCAGACCGAGGCCAAGAACGGTGCCGGCGTTATCCAACGCGTGAATGCCGGGTATGGCGGCCGAACGCGGAACGACCGGGCGTACGCTCGATGTCTCACAGCGACAGAGCGCGCGGATGTCCGCCGGGTCCAGATCACGCCCGCGCGCCGCCGCGCCCAGGCTCGCCAGTTTCTCGAGAATGGTGACCAGCGCCGGGACGACCGCGTCGTCGGCAAACATCCCGACGATCGATGCCTTCGCCGCCGTGCCGCCAAGCGACAGAACCCAGGCCGCACCCCCGGCAGTCGAAACCGCCTGAAGGCGAATGTCAGCAACCACGGCGCCAAGACCGAAGCGGCCGCCACTATCGATGACGACGGATAGTTTGGGCGCAAGCTTCAACGGCACCTGGCGCGCCCGAAGCGCTTCGCGAAGCTCGCTGGCAATCGGCCGGGGGTCGGCGATCTCGTCCGGATCGATGCCGGCCAGAGGCGGCACCTCGATCGCGAGGCCCCCGGCTATCGTGATCTCCGCATCGCCGATCGCCTGCGCCAGCATCGGCACGGACGCCGCGCTCAGGCCGCGAAGCTGCAGGTTTCCGCGCGCGGTGATCTCGATGATGCCGTTGCCGAAGCGCTCGGCAGCAGCGGCAAGGGCGATGACCTTCGGCAGTGTCAGACTGTCGTCCGTCGGCCTCAGCCTGACAAGCAGGCCGTCGCCGGTCTGCATCGGCTCTGCCAAGGACGGGCAGGCACCGCGGCGCATCGAAGCGACGGTGCCGGCATCTCCGGTCGATGGAAGGGCGCAGCTGGTCATCAAATCCGTCATCACGTGAGGCTCTCCTCCCTGAAGAAACCTCTTAAGACGCTATAACACAGCCGCAAACCTTGAGTGAGATCAAACACGACGCGGATCGGTCCTTGCCGTCACTCGTCGAAGTCGGCGCCCTTGCGCAGGAGATAGATGTCCATGATCCAACCCATCTTCGCGCGCGCCGCGGCCCGCGTTTCAAGGATCCGGTCCTTCACCGCAGCCAAGCGGCCGGAAATGACGATCTCATCCGGCGTGCCGAGATAGGCGCCCCAGAAGATCTCAGCGTCCGGATCGTCGATCCGCTGGAACGCCTGTTCGCCATCGAGCATGACGACCGAGGTCTGGCTCTTCTGCGGAAAACTCTCGTGCAGCCGACGCCCGGTGATGATCTCCACCGGCTTGCCGACGAGGTTCAGCGGAATGCGGTGGCTGGCGCAAAGCGCCTGCAGGCTGGTGATCCCGGGAATGACGTCGTAATCGAAGGCGACCTCACCGCGTGCCTTGACCCGCTCGACGATGCGAATGGTGCTGTCATAGAGCATTGGGTCACCCCAGACGAGAAACGCGCCAGTTCCCTCGTTGCCCAACTCCTTCGAAAGAAGCCCTTCATAGATCGCGGCGATCTGGGCGTGCCAGTCGTCGACGCTGCCGTCATAGCTGACGCCCTCGGTGCGCCGCACCGGCACCGCGAACTCGACGGTGCGGCTGTCCTTGCGCGTGACGTAGCGGGTGCAGATGTCGCGGCGCACGTCAGCAAGCTCGGTCTTCTTGGCACCCTTGGTCGGAATGAAGAGCACGTCGGCCCGGTTCAGCGCATTGATCGCCTGCACGGTCATATGTTCGGGATTGCCCGAACCGATGCCGATGATCAGAATTTTGCGCATGCCCGCCTCCGCCATTTCGTTCCGGCGTCTTAGGCGGATCGCCGCCGCCAAGGCAAGACCTCAGGGCGACGACGAAGCCGTCATTCGCGCCACGCCGTCAGTTGATGTCCGCAGCCGGATTCTCGGGCAGCCGCCAGTCGATCGGATCGAAGCCCTTGCTTTCAAGGAAGGCGTTGGCCTGGGAAAAATGGCGGCAACCAAGAAAGCCGGAATGGGCCGAAAGCGGCGACGGATGCGGCGCCCTCAAGACCAGATGGCGTGAGCGGTCGACGAAGGCCGCCTTCTTCTGCGCATAGGAGCCCCAGAGCATGAAGACGACGGGATGCTCGGCCTCGTTGACCGCGCGGATGATCGCATCCGTGAACTTTTCCCAGCCGCGACCCTGGTGCGACGCCGCATTGCCGCGCTCCACCGTCAGCACGCTGTTCAAAAGCAACACGCCCTGTTTCGCCCAGTTTTCGAGGAAACCATGCCGCGCCGGCGGAATGCCGAGATCGGTGTTCAGTTCCTTGTAGATGTTGACGAGCGACGGCGGCGTCCGAACACCGGGGCGCACACTGAAGCAGAGCCCATGCGCCTGGCCATCGCCGTGATAGGGATCCTGGCCGAGGATGACGACACGGACCTTGTCGAGCGGCGTCAGGTCGAGCGCGCGAAAATACTCAGGCCCCCGAGGGAAAATCTGCCGGCCCTCGTTTTTCTGGACCACCAGGAACTGCTTGAGGTCAGCCATGTAGCCGCTGGCGAATTCCGGTGCCAACGCTTCCTTCCAGCTTTCTTCAAGCTTCACTGCCGTTTCCATCGCGCGTCCGCTCCATGTCAGAGGATCGAGGCCGCAATTTAGGCCGCTCGGACATCATCGCAAGCCCAATCGCGCCCGCCACGAGAATGCTGCACCGGTTTTGCCAGGCGGCCACAAGCTCACGGGTATTACGGTAGCCCTTTTGAGGAGCATTGTATTTCAACAGATACAACGGTAATCAGGAGGCGATATCGTTGTATCCTAAGAGATATCACGCATCGTTGGAGGGAAATCGATGATCAAGAGAAGAGACTGGCTGAAGGGCCTGGTGCTGACGCTCGGCCTCGCCTGGGTCGGTGCAAACGTTCTGCCGGCGTCCGCGCAGGCCGAAGAGAAGGTGACGGTCTTTGCGGCTGCGAGCCTGAAGAACGCGCTCGATGCGATCAATGCCGAGTGGCAGAAGGAAAGCGGCAAGGAAACGACCGTTTCCTACGCGGCAAGCTCCGCGCTCGCCAAGCAGGTGGAACAGGGCGCGCCCGCCGACGTCTTCATCTCTGCCGACCTCGCCTGGATGGACTATCTCACTGAAAAGAAGCTGATCAAGGACGACACCCGCGCAAACCTGCTCGGCAACCGTATCGTGCTCGTGTCCGGCAAGAAGGACGCTGGCCCGGTCGAGATCAAGCAGGGCTTCGATCTCGCTGGCATTCTCGGTGACGGTCGCCTGGCCATGGGTGCCGTCGATTCCGTTCCGGCCGGCAAATACGGCAAGGCAGCACTCGAAAAGCTCGACGCCTGGAAGGCCGTAGAGCCGAAGGTCGCCGGCGCCGAAAGCGTGCGTGCCGCCCTCCTGCTCGTCTCGCGCGGCGAAGCACCCTACGGCATCGTCTACCAGACCGACGCCGCAGCAGACCCGGGCGTCAAGGTCGTCGGCACCTTCCCGGAAGACAGCCATCCGCCGATCATCTACCCGATCGCCATCACGGCCGAGAGCAAGAGCCCCGATGCCGCCGCCTATGTCGACTTCGTCAAGTCGGCCAAGGCTGCAGAACTCTTCGAAAAGCAGGGCTTCACGGTCCTGAAGTAACCGACCTGAAATCGCGTCGGATCTCGGCTGTCCAGAGGCAGGCGAAGCATCTATCGTGACACGTCGCCCGCGCCCAAACGCGGGCGACGTTATCGTGTTTGAGAGGCAGCGGCGGCCTGAAGCGTACAGCTAAGTCTGACCGGCCTGGCATCGGGGAGCGACATCTGTTGGACTGGCTTGCAGTGAGCGATGCGGAATGGACGGCGATCCTCTTGAGCCTGCGCGTCGCAACCGTCGCGATGATCTGCAGCCTGCCTTTCGCCCTCGCTGTCGCCATGCTGCTTGCTCGCGGACGCTTCTGGGGCAAGACGCTGCTGAACGGCCTTGTCCATCTGCCGCTGATCCTTCCGCCCGTCGTCACCGGCTTCCTGCTGCTTCTGCTCTTCGGCCGCCGCGGACCGCTCGGCGCCTTCTTCGCCGAGTATTTCGGCCTGGTCTTTTCCTTCCGCTGGACGGGCGCAGCTCTTGCCTGCGCCGTCATGGCCTTTCCGCTGATGGTGCGCAGCATCCGCCTGTCGATCGAGGCGGTCGACCGTAAGCTCGAGGACGCGGCGACCACGCTTGGCGCGAGCCCGCTCTGGGTCTTTGCCACCGTCACCCTGCCGCTGATCATTCCCGGCATCATCGCCGGCATGATCATCGCCTTTGCCAAGGCGATGGGCGAATTCGGCGCGACGATCACCTTCGTTTCCAACATTCCCGGCGAAACGCAGACGCTCTCGGCCGCGATCTATACCTTCACCCAGGTGCCGGGCGGCGACGCCGGAGCCATGCGGCTGACGATCATTTCCGTCATCCTTTCCATGGCCGCGCTGATCTTCTCGGAACTTCTGGCGACCTTTGCCGCGCGCCGGGTAGCGGCCCAATGAGCCTCACCGTCGAAGCCCGCCACCAGCTCGGCAATTTCGCGCTCGATGCCGCCTTTACTTCGGATGGCGGCGTGACCGCATTGTTCGGCCGGTCCGGCTCGGGCAAGACCTCGCTGATCAACATCATTGCCGGGCTCTTGAAGCCCGAGAGCGGCCGCGTGCTGCTTGATGGCGACGTCATCGCCGACAGCGAGAACAGGGTCTTTACGCCGGTGCATCGTCGCCGTTTCGGCTATGTCTTCCAGGAGGCGCGGCTCTTCCCGCACTTGAGCGTGCGCCGCAACCTCGCCTATGGCCGCTGGTTTGCGGGCAAAGGCGGCTCAGGCGGAGACTTCACCCGCATCGTCGAGATGCTCGGCATCGGCCATCTGCTCGATCGCAGCCCGTCGGCCCTATCCGGCGGCGAGCGGCAGCGCGTGGCGATCGGCCGGGCCTTGCTTGCGGCACCGCGGCTGCTGCTGATGGACGAACCGCTCGCGGCCCTCGACGAGGCGCGCAAGGCCGAGATCCTGCCCTATCTCGAGCGGCTGCGCGACGATGCCCGCATCCCGATCGTCTATGTCAGCCACTCGGTCGGCGAAGTCTCCCGGCTGGCACGGCGCGTCGTGGTGCTCGAAAACGGCCGGGTCACCGCGTCCGGTGCCGCCGCCGAAGTACTGAGCGCCCCCGCCGCCACGCTTGCCACCGGCCGGCGCGAGGCCGGCGTCCTGCTGGAAGGCGAGGTCGAGGGAACCGATCCGGCCCACGAACTGACGACCGTCCGGGTCGGGCGGGAACGGTTGCGCATCGCCGGTGTCAGCGCCACGCCAGGAGGCAGGCTCCGCCTGCACATCGCCGCCCGCGACGTCATGCTGGCGACGTCGAGACCGGTGGAGATCAGCGCGCTCAATGTGCTCGAAGGACGCATTCTGACACTGACATCGGAAGACGATGGCAGCGTGGATGTCCGGGTGACTTGCGGCGGTGCGACCATTGCCGCCCGCATCACCCGCTTTTCTCGGGACGTGCTGCAGCTTGCTCCCGGCAAGACCGTCTATGCCGTCATCAAGTCGGTGGCGATCGATCACTAGAGCGTGGTGCGTTCATGGGAACGCACGAAGGACGCCCTAGGCTTTTTGGGAAACAACAGGTGCCGTATCGGACGGTGGTGTTTCGCTGCTCCGAACACTTTCGAGCCAGGCGAGATCATCGGCAATCACCGCCTGCACCTTCTCTTCCATTTCGCGGTAGCGACGGATGAGCTCTTCGCCGAACGCCGTCAGCGCCGCCCCGCCACCCTGCTTGCCGCCGCGCTGGGTATCGACCGAAGGCTCGCTGAACATCCGGTTCAGCGCATCGACCAGCAGCCAGGCGCGGCGGTACGACATGTCCATCGCTCGACCGGCGGCAGAAATCGATCCGGTCTCGCGGATCAGTTCGAGCAGCAGGATCTTGCCGCGGCCGAGCCGGTCGGCGGGCGGGAAATCGATGCGCAGGACGGGGCGAAGGTCGGGGCGGCTCTCACTCATGCGCGCGAGCATAGAAGCTCCAGGCCGAAACCGGAAGTCCGCCCGGTGGCGAGGCGAACCGACTTTCCCAAACAAAGTGAGCCGGCAAACCACGCGCTTTCGATCATTAGCCAGATCGCAGGTCTTGATCTCGCGGCGACGGCATGCACCGATGACCACGATACCTCTCTGCCCGAAAGTGCCCCCATGCCCGGTCCGACGCTCGATCCCATTGCCACCGATACCACCCTACCCGCCAAGGCCGACGTTGTCATCGTCGGCGGCGGCATCATCGGCGTCAGCACCGCGCTTTTCCTCGCCGAGCGCGGCATCGATGTCGTGCTCTGCGAGAAAGGCACGCCCGGTGCCGAGCAGTCCAGTCGCAACTGGGGCTGGGTGCGCGTGATGGGGCGCGACGAGCGCGAGATCCCGCTGGCGATCGAGGCGCTGAAGATCTGGGATAAGCTCGACGCCCGCATCGGTGGCGAGACCGGCTTTCGCCGCTGCGGCATTCTCTACATCTCCGAGAACGAGCGCGACGTCGCCAACCGAGACGCCTGGCTTGCCATGGCAAGGCCCTACGGTGTCGATAGCGTGCAACTTAGCTCCGACACGACAGAAGCGATGATGCCGGGTGCAGCAATCCGCTACCCAGGCGGGCTCTTCACGCCGAGCGACGGCCGGGCCGAACCGCAAAAGGCCGTGCCCGCCATCGTCGCTGGCGCCCGCCGCGCCGGTGCCCGTATCCTCACCGGCTGCGCCGTGCGCGGCGTCGAGAAGGCTGCCGGGCGGATTTCCGCCGTCGTGACCGAGATGGGCCGCATCGAGACGTCGACGGTCATCGTTGCCGGTGGTGCTTGGTCCAGGCTGTTCCTCAAAGGCCTCGGCATAAGATTGCCGCAGCTGAAAGTTCGCAACACGGTGTTGAGAACCGGTCCGGTCTCGGGCGGTCCGGAAGGGGCCGGCGCAACCGCGACCTATGCCTATCGCAAGCGCCTCGACGGCGGCTACACGATTGCCGATGGCGCCGCCAATCTGCACGCGATCGTGCCCGACAGCTTTGCCTTCTTCCGCGATTTCCAGCCGGCGCGAAAAGCCGAGGGCGATGCCGTGCAGGTGGGGATCAGCGCCCAGAGCTGGAACGAACTGTTCGAGATCGGCGCCGTGCCCCTCGACCGGCCCGGCGCCTTCGAACGTCACCGCGTGCTCGATCCCAATCCGGATTCGCGCCGGGCACTGGGGGCGCTCGACGCAGCCGCCAAGGCCTTGCCCTTGCTGCGCGAAACCAAGGTGCAGCAGATCTGGGCCGGCCTGATCGACGTGACGCCCGATGCCGTGCCCGTCATCTCGCCCGCCGAAACCGTTCCGGGCCTCATCATCGCGACGGGCTTTTCCGGTCACGGCTTTGGCATTGGCCCCGGCGCCGGCCACCTCGTTGCCGACCTCGTGACCGGAGCAGAACCGATCGTCGATCCGACGCCGTTCCGGCTCTCGCGCTTCCTCGACGGCACGCCGATCACCATCGCCCCGCCGGTCTGACCGCCGTCGCCGGCGGATAGCCGCGAAAGAAAATTACCGGCAACGACCGGCAGGAAGATGTCCGACACAACGCGTGGGCGCACTCCCGGCAGGATTCTATCTTTCTTCGCCTACCCCTGCCCCGCGACACGGAAAGACCTTCATAAGCCCCGGAACTCGTGGCAGTCTGTGAGCATTCCCGTCGGGAGAGCGGGGGCTTTTAGGAGGAGTCTGTGCAGACCTTAGGCGGAGGAGCCTTGCCGGTCACATTGCACGTCCTCGGACACCTCAGGCCCATCGCTATCCCGACCCAGAGCATTTCCAGCAGGGGTCCTAGTGCCCCTGCGTCCGGAAACGCATGAGAACAGAAATGAGGAGCGGTTCGACTGGGACCGCTCTTGACTGGTGCACTGCGCACTCCGGAGGAGGCCGGAAACCGCATGAGCGATCTCGATCGACTTAGCCTGCATGTCCCCGAACCTGCCGTTCGGCCCGGTGGTCAGCCGGATTTCTCCAACGTCAAGATCCCGAAGGCCGGCTCCGTGCCGCGCCCGGAGGTGGACGTCGCGCCGGAAGAAATGCGCGACCTCGCCTATTCGATCATCCGTGTGCTGAACCGCGATGGCGAAGCAGTCGGTCCCTGGGCCGGTCTGCTTTCTGACGAGGAGTTGCTCGCAGGCCTCAGGCACATGATGCTGCTGCGCGCCTTCGATGCGCGCATGGTCATGGCGCAGCGCCAGGGCAAGACCTCCTTCTACATGCAGCATCTGGGCGAAGAGGCCGTCAGCTGCGCCTTCCGCAAGGCGCTGGTGAAGGGCGACATGAACTTCCCGACCTATCGACAGGCCGGTCTTCTGATCGCCGACGGCTACCCGATGGTCGAGATGATGAACCAGATCTTCTCGAACGAGAGCGACCCGTTGCGCGGCCGCCAGCTGCCGATCATGTATTCCTCCAAGGAGCATGGCTTCTTCACCATCTCCGGCAACCTCGCCACCCAATATGTCCAGGCGGTCGGCTGGGCGATGGCATCGGCGATCAAGCGCGACACCAAGATCGCTGCCGCCTGGATCGGCGACGGCTCGACGGCGGAATCGGACTTCCACTCGGCGCTCGTCTTTGCCTCCACCTACAAGGCGCCGGTCATTCTCAACATCGTCAACAATCAGTGGGCGATCTCCACCTTCCAGGGCATTGCCCGCGGCGGCTCCGGCACCTTTGCCGCCCGCGGTCTCGGCTTCGGCATCCCGGCACTGCGCGTCGACGGCAACGACTATCTCGCCGTCTATGCGGTCGCCAAATGGGCGGCCGAGCGCGCCCGTCGCAACCTCGGCCCGACGCTGATCGAATACGTGACCTACCGCGTCGGCGCCCATTCGACCTCCGACGATCCGAGCGCCTATCGCCCGAAGACAGAATCCGAAGCCTGGCCGCTCGGCGATCCGGTCCTGAGGTTGAAGAAGCACCTGATCCTGCGCGGCGCCTGGTCGGAAGAGCGCCACACCCAGGCGGAAGCCGAGATCCTCGACGAAGTGATCCAGGCGCAGAAACAGGCCGAGGGCCACGGCACACTGCATGCCGGCGGCAAGCCCTCGGTGCGCGATATCTTCGAGGGCGTCTATGCCGAAATGCCGCCGCACATTCGCCGCCAGCGGCAGAAGGCAGGATACTGATATGGCCAGAATGACAATGATCGAAGCCGTGCGCAGCGCCATGGACGTGTCCATGGAGCGCGACGACAATGTCGTGGTCTTCGGCGAGGACGTCGGCTATTTCGGCGGCGTCTTCCGCTGCACGCAAGGGCTCCAGGCGAAATACGGCAAGACCCGCTGTTTCGATGCACCGATCAGCGAAAGCGGCATCGTCGGCACCGCGATCGGCATGGCGGCCTACGGCCTGAAGCCCTGCGTCGAGATCCAGTTCGCCGACTACATGTACCCGGCCTATGACCAGATCACCCAGGAAGCCGCCCGCATCCGCTACCGCTCCAATGGCGACTTTACCTGCCCGATCGTGCTGCGCATGCCGACCGGCGGCGGCATCTTCGGCGGCCAGACCCACAGCCAGAGCCCGGAAGCGCTCTTCACCCATGTCTGCGGCCTGAAAGTCGTGGTGCCCTCCAATCCCTATGACGCCAAGGGTCTTTTGATTGCCTCGATCGAGGATCCGGATCCGGTCATGTTCCTGGAGCCGAAGCGGCTCTACAACGGCCCCTTCGACGGCCACCACGACCGCCCGGTCATTCCGTGGTCGAAGCACGATCTCGGCGAAGTGCCGGAAGGCCACTACACTGTTCCGATCGGCAAGGCGGAAGTCCGCCGAGAGGGTTCTGCCGTCACCGTCGTCGCCTACGGCACCATGGTGCATGTGGCACTGGCCGCTGCCGAGGAAACCGGCATCGACGCCGAGGTAATCGATCTGCGCAGCCTGCTGCCGCTCGACCTCGACACGATCGTCAAGTCGGTGGAAAAGACCGGCCGCTGCGTCGTCGTGCACGAGGCGACGCTGACCTCGGGCTTCGGCGGCGAAGTGGCGTCCCTCGTCCAGGAGCATTGCTTCTACCATCTCGAAGCGCCCGTCGTGCGCGTCGCCGGCTGGGACACACCCTACCCGCACGCCCAGGAATGGGACTATTTCCCCGGCCCCGCGCGCGTCGGACGCGCGCTCGTCGAAGTGATGGAGGCCTGACATGGGCGAATTCGTAATCAAGATGCCCGATGTCGGCGAAGGCGTGGCCGAGGCGGAACTCGTCGAATGGCATGTGAAGCCGGGTGACCCCGTGCGCGAGGACATGGTGCTCGCCGCGGTGATGACAGACAAGGCAACCGTCGAAATTCCCTCGCCCGTCACCGGTACGGTGCTCTGGCTCGGCGCCGAGGTGGGCGACACCGTCGCGGTGAAGGCGCCGCTTGTGCGCATCGAGATCGCAGGCGAAGGCGGAGCCGCTGCTCCCGCGGAAGAAAAGCCGGCCACCAAGGCGGAAGAACAGCCCGCAGCAAAGGTCGAGGCGCCCGCCCCGGTCGCCAAGGCGGCCCAGCCCGCCAAGGCCGAGGTCAAGTCACCTGCCGTGAACGGTGCCCATGCCAACGGCGCACATGCCAATGGCGAACGATTGGAGAAAGCACTGGCCTCGCCGGCCGTGCGCCTGCGCGCCAAGGAAAGCGGTGTCGATCTGCGCCAGGTGACCGGCACGGGCCCAGCCGGCCGCATCAGCCATGATGACCTCGACCAGTTCATCGCCCGCGGCGCCCAGCCGGCGCTCGCACCGGCCGGCCTGCAGCGCAAGACCGCCGTCGACGAAATCAAGGTGACCGGCCTTCGCCGCCGCATCGCCGAGAAGATGTCGCTTTCGACCTCGCGCATCCCCCACATCACCTACGTGGAAGAGGTCGACATGACCGCGCTCGAAGACTTGCGCGCGACCATGAACCGCGACCGGAAGCCCGACCAGCCGAAGCTGACGATCCTGCCCTACCTGATGCGGGCGCTCGTGCGCACGATCGCCGAGCAACCGGCCGTCAACGCGATCTTCGACGACGGTCCCGGCATCATCCATCGCCACCACGCCGTCCATGTCGGCATCGCAACGCAGACGCCGGCCGGTCTCACCGTCCCGGTCGTGCGCCATGCCGAAGCGCGCGGCATCTGGGATTGCGCCAACGAACTCAATCGCTTGGCGGAAGCGGCCCGCACCGGCACCGCCACCCGCGACGAGCTCACGGGATCGACGATCACGATCTCTTCGCTCGGCGCACTCGGCGGCATTGTCTCCACACCGGTCATCAACCATCCGGAGGTCGCGATCATCGGCGTCAACAAGCTCGCGATCCGCCCGGTCTGGGACGGCACGCAGTTCGTGCCGCGCAAGATCATGAACCTGTCCTCGAGCTTCGATCACCGCGTCATCGACGGCTGGGATGCGGCCGTGTTCGTGCAGCGGCTGAAGACCCTGCTCGAAACGCCGGCGCTTATTTTCGTGGAGGCTTGAGGCGATCATGAAGGAAATTTCCTGCAAGCTGCTCGTCATCGGCGCCGGCCCCGGCGGCTATATCTGCGCCATCCGCGCCGGCCAGCTCGGCATCGACACCGTCATCGTCGAGAAGACCAAGGCCGGCGGCACCTGCCTGAATGTCGGCTGCATCCCCTCCAAGGCCCTGATCCATGCGGCTGAGGAGTTTCATAAGCTCCGCGCGGCCGCTTCCGGCCGCAACCCGCTCGGCCTGTCGCTAGCCAACCCCTCGATCGATCTCGCCCATACCATCGCCTGGAAGGACGGTATCGTCGGCCGACTGAACGGCGGCGTCATCGGGCTTCTGAAGAAGGCCGGCGTCAAGGCGGTCGTCGGCGCGGCCCGTTTCATCGATGGCAAGACGGTCGATGTCGAGACCGAGACCGGACTGCAGCGCATCCGCGCCGAAGCGATCGTCATTGCCACAGGTTCGGCGCCGGTCGAACTGCCGGACCTGCCCTTCGGCGGGCCGATCATTTCCTCGACCGAGGCTCTGTCCTTGAAGAGCGTACCGAAGAGCCTCGCCGTCATCGGCGGCGGCTATATCGGCCTCGAACTCGGCACCGCCTTTGCCAAGCTCGGCAGCCATGTCACGGTGCTCGAGGCGCAGCCGCGCATCCTGCCGCTCTACGACGCCGACCTGACGAAGCCGATCGGCAAGCGCCTTGGCGAACTCGGCATCGAGGTCTTCACCCAGACGGTTGCCAAGAGCTACTCCACGGAGACCGGCAGCCTGCAAGCCGAACACAACGGCCGCGCCATCAATGTCGCTGCCGAAAAGGTGCTCGTCACCGTCGGCCGCAAGCCGGTGACCGAAGGCTTTGGCCTCGAAGAAATCGACCTCGACCGCACCGGCCGCTTCATCCGCGTCGACGACCAGTGCCGCACCTCCATGCGCGGCATCTATGCGATCGGCGACGTCACCGGCGAGCCGATGCTGGCGCACCGCGCCATGGCGCAGGGCGAGATGGTGGCCGAGATCGTCGCCGGCCACAAGCGCAGCTGGGACAAGCGCTGCATCCCCGCCGTCTGCTTCACCGATCCGGAGATCGTTACCGCTGGCCTTTCGCCCGAAGAGGCACGCGCGAGCGGCATCGAGATCAAGATCGGCCAGTTCCCCTTCCAGGCGAACGGCCGCGCCATGACGACGCTTGCCGAGGACGGTTTCGTGCGCATCGTCGCGCGCGCCGACAACCATCTGGTGCTCGGCATCCAGGCGGTCGGCCACGGCGTGTCGGAGCTTTCGGCAAGCTTCAGCCTGGCGATCGAAATGGGCGCGCGCCTCGAAGATATCGCTGGCACGATCCATGCGCATCCGACGCAATCGGAAGCCTTCCAGGAATCGGCGCTGAAGGCGCTGGGACACGCGCTGCATATCTGACGCTTCGCGTTGTAAAATGGCCCCTCATCCAGCCTGCCGGCCACCTTCTCCCCGCCCGCGGGGAGAAGGGAATGCGAGACAAGCGCCTGCACCAACCATTGCCGTTTTCCGTATGGGAGAAAGACATGAGCAAAACTGACCCGATCGTCATCGTTTCGGCGGCCCGCACGCCGATGGGCGCCTTTCAGGGCAGCCTCAAGGATTTGACCGCGCCGGAAATCGGCGCCATCGCGCTCAAAGCCGCGCTCGATCGCGCCGGCCTTGATGCTGTCGACGAGGTGTTGATGGGCAATGTGCTGCCGGCCGGCATCGGCCAGAACCCGGCGCGCCAGGCAGCCCTTGGCGCGGGCCTCGGCAAGGAAACGCCGTCGACGACCATTTCCAAGGTCTGCGGCTCCGGCATGAAGGCGCTGATGCTTGGCCACGACGCACTCCTTTCCGGCAGCGCCTCGGTGCTTGCGGTCGGCGGCATGGAGTCGATGACCAACGCCCCCTATCTGCTGCCGAAGGCGCGCGGCGGCTTCCGCCTGGGACATGGCGAGGTCAAGGACCACATGTTCCTCGACGGCCTCGAAGACGCCTATTCCGGCCGGCTGATGGGCACCTATGCCGAAGACACGGCGGAGCACTACCAGTTCTCGCGTGCCGATCAGGACGGCTTCGCTTTGCGTTCGCTGGAGCGCGCCAACCGGGCAACTGAGGATGGTTCCTTTGCCGCGGAAATCGTGGCCGTCGCTGATGCCGGCAAGCGCCAGACCGCCAATCTCGACCGCGACGAGCAGCCGACCAAATCCGATCCGTCAAAGATCCCGAAGCTGAAACCCGCCTTCCGCGACGGCGGCAGCGTAACCGCCGCCAATTCCTCGTCGATATCAGACGGCGCTGCCGCACTGATCCTGATGCGGGCAAGCGAGGCGGAAAAGCGCGGTCTGACGCCGCTTGCCATCGTCGCCGGGCATGCCGGCCATGCGCAGGAGCCGGCCTGGTTTACGACAGCCCCGATCGGCGCGATCGACAAGCTGATGGCGAAGCTCGCCTGGGAAAAGGGCAGCGTCGGCCTCTACGAAATCAACGAGGCCTTCGCCGTGGTGGCGATGGCGGCGATCCGCGACCTCGGCCTGTCCGACGATATCGTCAACATCAACGGCGGCGCCTGCGCACTCGGCCACCCGATCGGCGCCTCCGGCGCCCGCATCATCGTGACCTTGCTGCACGCCATGCGCGCCAAAGGCGTCAAGCGCGGCATTGCCTCGCTCTGCATCGGCGGCGGCGAGGCGACGGCGGTCGGGCTAGAGCTGTTGCAATAGCGAAGCGCGTTCCGGCCGCCTCGCACTCAAACAAACGAAAAACGCCGCCGGTCGAACCGGCGGCGTCTCTGTTTTTCGCAGTCAGTTTCGCCTCGCGCCTCAGCCCATGCGCTCGGAAGCGTAGGAACCCGGGCTCGGTGGGAAGACGACGACGCGGTTGCCGTTGATGAAGCAGCGGTTGTGGATATGGGCGTGCACGGCGCGGGCCAGCACCTGGCTTTCCACGTCGCGGCCGATCGAGACATAGTCTTCCGCGCTCTGGGCGTGGGTGATGCGGGCGATGTCCTGCTCGATGATCGGGCCTTCGTCGAGGTCGGCGGTGACGTAATGCGCCGTCGCGCCAATCAGCTTCACGCCACGCTCATAGGCCTGCTTGTAGGGGTTGGCGCCCTTGAACGACGGCAGGAAGGAGTGGTGGATGTTGATGATCCGGCCAGACATCTTCTTGCAGAGCGCGTCCGAAAGCACCTGCATGTAGCGGGCGAGCACGATCAGCTCGGCGCCGGTCTGGTCGACGAGTTCGAGCAGCTGGGCCTCGGCCTTCGGCTTGTTCTCCTTCGTCACCTTGATGCAGTGGAAGGGAATATCGTGGTTGACGACCACCTTCTGGTAATCGAAGTGGTTGGAGACGACGCCGACGATGTCGATCGGCAGCGCGCCGATCTTCCAGCGATAAAGCAGGTCGTTGAGGCAATGGCCGAAACGCGACACCATCAGCAGCACCTTCATGCGCTCTTCGCTGTCGCGGATCTCGGCGTTCATGTCGAAGCGCTTCACCACCGCTTCGAAGCCGGCCTTCAACTCGTCGAGCGTGGCGCCTTCCTGGCTGATGAAGCTGAGACGCATGAAGAACAGGCCAGTTTCGAGGTCGTCGAACTGCGAACTGTCGGAGATGTAACAGCCTTTTTCGGCGAGATAGCCGGTGATCGCGGCGACGATGCCACGGGTGGTCTTGCAGCTGACGTTCAGCACATAGCTTTTCATCGGTAGGTCTCTCGCTCCAGAGGTTTTTCCGGCCCCCCTTATACGGCCAGTCACACAAAAACTAGCGCGGCCTTTTCGCCGCCGTCGATCCATTCGCGACATTCGCTTGACGGAACCGGCCAGACGAGGCGGCCGCATCACGCAGGCTCGCCCGAAGGTGCAAGGAGAAGGGATCAAGCGGCAAGCTGCGTGGCCTCAGCGCGGCGTGCGATCCGGGTGCGCGCGGGCGAAAGCCTCGATCTCGGCACAGTTCTGGTCGATCGCGACGAGCCGCGGACAGGCCGAAAGATCGACGTCCCATCGGCGGGCATTGTAGACCTGCGGCACCAGGCAGAAATCCGCCATGGTCGGACTGTCGCCATGGCAGAAGCGCCCGGTCGCGGGATGGTCGAGCAAGCGCTCGAAAGCGGAAAGCCCCTCGCCGATGAACTTGCGCATCCAGTTCCGCCGCGCCGCGTCGCCGTCCTCGGCATTCGCCATGACGTAGGACACGACGCCGAGATTGCAGGTTGGGTGGATGTCCATGGCGATCGCATAGGACAGCATGCGCACCCGCTGACGTCCGACGGCATCACCGGGCAGGAAGCCGGTATCGGCCCGCGTTTCGGCAAGATATTCGACGATGGCGAGCGATTGCGTGAAGCGCTCGCCATCGATCTCAAGCACAGGCACGAGCCCTTGCGGGTTGCGGGCCAGATGCTCCGGCTGCTTGTGTGCCTTGGCAAGCAGGTCGACCGGCACCGAACGATAGCTTTCACCGATGCTGTTGAGCGCAATACGCACCCGATAGCTCGCCGAGGATCGCCAGTAGTCGTAAAGGACGGTCTCGCTCATGCCTCTGCCCATTTTCTTATCTGCGGTCAGGCCTTGGTATAGGCTTCGACGGTCTGCTCGATCGCGCCGAAGATCGAGTGACCGGTCTTGTCCTTCATCTCGATGCGCACGACGTCGCCAACTCTGAGGAAATGCGTCTTCGGTGCGCCGCCAACGATGGTTTCGATCATCCGGACTTCCGCGATGCAGGAATAACCGGCGCCACCTTCGGCAACTGGCTTGCCCGGCCCGCCGTCGAGCTTGTTGGAAACTGTGCCCGAGCCGATGATCGTGCCGGCCAAAAGCGGCCGGGTCTTGGCCGCATGTGCGATCAGTTGGGCGAAATCGAAGGTCATGTCGATGCCTGCGTTCGCGCGGCCGAAGGGCTTGCCGTTGAGATCGACGTTGAGCGGCAGATGCAGCTTGCCGCCATCCCACGCGTCACCCAGCTCATCCGGCGAAACGGCAACCGGCGAGAAGGCCGACGACGGTTTCGACTGGAAGAAGCCGAAGCCCTTGGCAAGCTCGGCGGGGATGAGGCCGCGCAGCGACACGTCGTTGACGAGCATGACGAGACGGATCGCCGACCTAGCCTCGTCGATGGTGGCGCCCATCGGCACGTCGTCGACGACGACGGCGACTTCGCCCTCCATGTCGACGCCGAAGCTTTCGTCGGCAAGCGGGATCGGATCGCGCGGCGCGATGAAGCTGTCGGAACCGCCTTGATACATTAGTGGATCGGTCCAGAAGCTCGCCGGCATCTCGGCATTGCGGGCCTTGCGCACCAGCTCGACGTGATTGACGTAGGCCGAGCCATCGGCCCATTGGTAAGCGCGCGGCAACGGCGACAGTGCGTCATGCTCGTGGAAGCGGATCGTCGGCTGAGAGCCGGTCTCGATCCCTTCAGCCACACGCGCAAGCCGCGGACCGGCATGCGCCCAATCGTCGAGCGCTGCCTGCAACGAGCGGGCGATGTGCCCGACTTCCGAGCAGCGGGTGAGATCGCGAGAGACGACCACGAGCTTTCCGTCGCGCGTACTGTCCTTGAGTGTCGCCAGTTTCATGCAGTCCTCCCTCTCAATCTTTTCATTGTTCGCGCAATTTCGGACGAAACTGCGCTTAGACGGACGAATCGTCCGCTACCTTCACAACAAGGCCGTCGGCGGCGATCGTCAAGGCGCCCGCCCAGTTTTTGCGAGCCGCCGCAATCCAGTGGCTTTCTGTAATTTCCGGATCGTCGGCCGGGATCAGATGATGCAGCACCAACCGCCCGACGCCGGCGGCGGTTGCGATCGCTGCCGCCTCTCCGGCGAAGCTGTGGCTTGCCAGCAGATGCTCCTTCAGCCGCGCGCCATTGCCGGTGCGCGCCACCAACCGGTTGACGCCTTCGGCAAGCATTGCCTCGTGCACGAGAATGTCGGCCCCTCTGGCGAAATCGGCAAGCGGCGGGAAATAGGCGGTATCGGACGAAAATACGACCGAGCCTTCCGCATGGTCGAAGCGGAGCGCAAAACAGTCGGTGACCGGCGGATGGTCGACGCGCAGCGCCGAAAGCGTCAGGCCGTTCTCGGAGAAGATTTCGCCTTCGGCGAACTCGATGACCTCGACCAGCGCGCGCAGGTCCGGCCGGCCTTCGTCGACGATGCGGATGTCGATGTCGAAGGCCATCGACTGCAGGAAACCGTGCCAATAGGCGTGGGTACCTGCAGGTCCGAAGACCCGCACCGGCTGTGATAACCCAGCGGTCCAGGCCGTGTGAATGAGCGGGCCAAGTTCCAGCACATGATCCGAATGCAGGTGGGTAATGACGATCAGGTCCAGCGTCTTCAGTGTGACACCGGCATCGGTCAGCCCACGGGTGACGCCGAGGCCGCAATCGACGACAACAGTCCGGCCGCCGATTTCGAGCAGCGACGAGGTCGGCCACGGGCCGCCCGGCCGGATCGCCGGACCACCCTTGCTGCCGAGCAAAACCAGGCGTGAACTCAAGACCAATCGCCTTCCGGCGTCCCGTTGAACCGCTTCTTGAGATCCGTCCAGCAGTCGATGTAGTTGTCCTGCAACGTCTCCAGTTCGGCGGCGTAGCGGGTCAGCTGCTGCGGGAAGCGGGTCTCGAACATGAAGGCCATCGTATGGTCGAGCTTCACCGGTTTCAACTCGCTATTCGTCGCTTTGTCATAGCCCGAGGCATCCGGACCGTGCGCCAGCATCATGTTGTGCAGGCTCATGCCGCCCGGCACGAAGCCCTCTTCCTTTGCATCATAGCGGCCATAGATCAGCCCCATGAATTCGCTCATGATGTTGCGGTGATACCAGGGCGGCCGAAAGGTGTGCTCGGCCACCAGCCAGCGCGGCGGGAAGATGACGAAATCGATGTTCGCCGTGCCCTCTTCGCCTGAGGGCGCGGTCAGCACCGTGAAGATCGACGGGTCCGGATGGTCAAACAGGATGGCGCCGACCGGCGAATAGGTCTTGAGGTCGTACTTGTAGGGCGCGTAGTTGCCATGCCAGGCGACGACGTCGAGCGGCGAGTGGCCGATCTCGGTCACGTGGAAGCTACCGCACCACTTCACATGCACGCGGCAGGGCGTCTCCTTCTCCTCGAAGGCGGCGACCGGCGTCTTGAAATCGCGCGGATTGGCGAGGCAATTGGCGCCGATCGGGCCGCGGTCGGGCAGCGTGAACTTGGCGCCGTAATTCTCGCAGATATAGCCGCGCCAGACCTTCTCGTCGCCAAGACGCGTCACCTTGAACATGGTGCCGCGCGGCACGATGCAGATCTCGGAGGGTTCGACGTCCATCTTGCCGAGCTCGGTAAAGACCTGGATCGCGCCCATTTCCGGAACGATCAGCAGCTCGCCGTCGGCATCGAAGAAATAGTCGTCGACCATGTCGTCGTTGAAGGCATAGGCATGCGCCGCCATGCCCGAATGCGTCGGCGCATCGCCCGCCGTCGTCATGGTGCGGATGCCCTGAAGGAAATTCAGCTTTTCCGTCGGCGCCGGAAGCGGGTTCCAGCGCAACTGGCCGAGAGCCAGGGAATGGTCGGCAACATGCGGTGCCGTCTTCCAGTGCGGATAGTCGATCTTGTTGAAACGGCCGGTGTGGCGAACGCTCGGGCGGATGCGGTAAAGCCAGGAGCGCTCGTTGGTGCCGCGCGGCGCGGTAAAGGGCGAGCCCGAAAGCTGCTCGGCATAGAGGCCATAGGCACATTTCTGCGGGCTGTTCTGCCCTTGCGGCAGGGCGCCCGGCAGGCTCTCGGTCTCGAAATCATTGCCGAAGCCGGGCATATAGCCAAGCGCTTCGTTGGCCTTAGCCTGTGTCCCGGCCTGTTTTCCTGCCTTGTCCAGCATCGTCGTTCCTCCTCCTCTTGGGCGCCCTGCTTCGGCTTCGCGAAGCGACCTTGAAAGGTCCGGCGCAATCCCAAATACCGCGGCGACGACCATTTCCCAGGGTGGACGCAGGCGTGGCCTTCGGCATATTAGTTGCAATCGTAACTATCGATTTTGTAACTATCAAGGATGCCCGATGGCCGCCGATGGCTTCGAACTCAATACCTTCCTGCCCTATCGCCTGAACCGCGCCGCGGAATTCGTCGCGCTGCGCTTTGCTGCCCAGTACAAGGCGCGCTACCAGCTCACCCGCCCGGAATGGCGCACGCTCGCCGCCCTTGGCAGCACATGCCGTCCGATGACGGCCACCGAAGTCGGCGCGCACTCGGCCATGCACAAGACCAAGGTCAGCCGCGCCGTCGCCCTGCTCGAAAAACGCCGCTGGCTCACTCGGCGCGAAGACGAAAACGACCGCCGCATCGAACATCTGGAACTGACGAAGACAGGCATCCGGGCCTATGGCGAATTGACGGAGCTTGCCGTCCGCTATCAGTCGGAACTCGACACGCTGATCGGCCCGGCCGGGATGCAGGCGCTCGCCGTCGGGCTGGAAGCAGTGGAACGTGCCATCGGCAGGTTCGACCCTCCGCCCTCGGCCTGAGGCTTCAGCCCTTCATCCGCTCGGGGATCGGCACGCCCTCGAAGCTCTTCAACGTTTCAAGCACTATCGACGTCTTCACATGCTGCACGCTGTCGTGCGGCAGAAGCACGTCGTTGACGAAGCGCGACAGCCCCGCAAGATCCGGCGTCACCACCCGCATGTGGTAGTCCATCTCGCCGGTGAGCGCATAGGCCTCCAGCACCTCAGGCAGCCCCGAAATGAGCTTGCCGAAACGCTTGGCATTGTCGCGATTGTGGGTGGCGAGCGTGACCGAGATCACCACCATCAGATCGAGCCCGAGCTTCTGCCGGTCGATCTGTGCCTGGTAGCCGGTGATATAGCCTTCCGCTTCCAGCCGGGTGCGCCGGCGCGAACATTGCGACGGCGAAAGCGCGATGCGTTCCGACAGCTCGTTGTTGGTCAGATGCCCGTCGCGCTGCAATTCGCTGAGGATCTTGAGATCGAACCCGTCAAGCTGCTCCATTCGTGCATCCTAATACGCCATATTGCATGTTTCGTGCGCCATTCTGTCTAAACTGCGCAAGAATACAAGCATCATGCATGGGAATTGCGTCATACTCCAGCAAAGTTTGGAAGAACAAGAGGAGACTTCCGATGGGCCCCTTCCCGCATGACGCCCCGCCGGCAACCATTACCGCTGACAACCCCGCCGGTACCGACGGCTTCGAGTTCGTCGAATTCGCCCATCCGGAACCGGAAAAGCTCGCCGAGCTCTTTACCCGCATGGGCTACAGCCCGGTCGCCAGGCACAAAAGCAAGAACATCACCGTCTGGCGCCAGGGCGACATCAACTACATCCTGAATGCCGAGCCCGGCTCGCACGCCATGCGTTTCGTCGACGAGCACGGCCCCTGCGCCCCGTCGATGGCCTGGCGCGTCGTCGACGCCAAGCACGCCTTTGACCATGCGGTCTCTAAGGGCGCGATCCCTTATGAAGGCACGGACAAGTGTCTCGATGTCCCGGCGATCGTCGGCATCGGCGGTTCGCTTCTCTATTTCGTCGAGACTTACGGCGCCAAGGGCTCGGCCTACGAGGCCGAATTCGAGTGGACCGGCGAGCGCAATCCGAAGCCCGAGGGCGTCGGTTTCTATTATCTCGACCACCTGACCCACAACGTCTATCGCGGCAACATGGACAAGTGGTGGGCGTTCTACCGCGAACTGTTCAACTTCACGCAGATCCACTTCTTCGACATCGACGGCCGCATCACCGGCCTCGTCAGCCGCGCGATCACCTCGCCCTGCGGCAAGATCCGTATCCCCTTGAACGAGTCCAAGGACGATACGAGCCAGATCGAGGAATATCTGCGCAAGTACAAGGGCGAAGGCATCCAGCACATCGCCGTCGGCACCGAAGGCATCTACGACGCCACCGACAAGCTGTCGGAGAACGGCCTGAAGTTCATGCCGGGCCCGCCGGAAACCTATTACTACATGTCGCACGACCGCGTGCACGGCCATGACGAACCGATCGAGCGCATGAAGAAACACGGCATCCTCATCGACGGCGAAGGTGTCGTGAACGGCGGCATGACCAAGATCCTCCTGCAGATCTTTTCCAAGACCGTTATCGGCCCGATCTTCTTCGAGTTCATCCAGCGCAAGGGCGACGAAGGGTTTGGCGAGGGCAACTTCCGCGCCCTGTTCGAATCGATCGAAGCCGACCAGATCCGTCGCGGCGAACTGGGACCGCAGGCAGCCGAGTAATCGAGTCCGGCATCGGCCGGACGGCACTGCCCAATCAAATCAGCCTCTCGCCTCAAGCGAGGGGCTTTTTACTTTGGAGGCCTTGCGGCTGCTGCAAGACAGCCACGTCCAGCGGCCCACGCCCAAACGTCCGCACCCAACGTGCCCCAAAAGAGGCACGTATCGGCGAGCGCCTCAGTTCGTGGCGTCGTTGACCACCCGCCAGTTCGGCCGGCCAAGGTCGTGCGGCCAATCGATGACGTCGCGATCGTTGAAGTAGACGACCTCGGCGAGATTGGGGAACTGCGCATCCGCTTGCGTTGCGGCGTTCATCCAGGGCTGCATATAGGCCTGGCTGCCTTCCCATCCGAGCTCGGCCACCCAGATCGGCTTGTTGTATTTGGCGACCAGATCGTAGCCGGGTTTCAGCGCCTCGGTGAAGGTCTTCGGCGCGCCGTATTCGATCTTGTCGAACGGTTCGAGCCCGAAGACCGAGAGGCCGACGAGATCGACGTAGTCATCGCCCGGATAATAGTCGACGAGGTTCGGCAGCCCCTTGGGCGACCACATGATCTGCGCCTTCGGCGCCTTCGCCCGCACGATGTCCATCGCGTGCCGGTACGCCTTGATCCAGTCCTGAGGCTCCCAGCCGGCCCAGGAGAAGCGCCCGGAGGTGTCTTCCATTTCCTGGCCCCAGCGCACGATGACCGGGCTCTTCAGCTCGGCGATCGTGTTGGCGATCGCTTCCATGTTGGCGTCATACTCGCCTCTGAGCATGCGGTCGCGCAGCTGCGTCGGCGTCAGTTTCCAGTCGAGCGACCAGGACCAGGGCTCGATGGTGATCAGCAGGTTGCGGTTGCGCTGGAGCGCGTATTCGTCCGCGGCCTGCAGGGAGGCGAGGTCCACGTCTTCCCAGGGCAGGAACAGGGCCTCGGTCGAGACGTCGTTCTGTGCGCCGAAATCACCGTGAGGGTCATAGGCGCCGAATTTCGTTCCGCCCGGGTGAATGACCGGACGTTTATCGCTCATCGTCTGCTCTGCACTGGTCGCAGGATTGGCTTGTTCCTGCGCCAACGCGGATACCAAGCTTGCACTGAGATCCAGCTGGAGAGCCAGAGCCGTGCATAGCGCGAATGCCAATTTGCGTTTCATTTCATCCTCCTGCGGCAGAACGTCTATTTCTTGGCCAGGAACTGTTCCTTCAGCCGGAGTGCCTTGGCCGTGATGTTGTCGTGGGCGACGAAGCGTTTGTACTCGTCGCCGGCGCGGGGCTTGGCATGGCTGAAGACGTACCACTTCCCGTTGGGCACCTTGCGTTGATAGACCGTGTCGCCGATCCGGGCGTGACCGAAGCAACTGCGGGCGTTGCCGGCATTGGCCGACGTCGTCCAGGTGGCCTGCATGCACATCATGCCGAGGTCGCTGACGTACCAGTTGCCTTCGGCAAAGGAGCGGTCGCCCTTGCCCTTGTCGACGAACGCGACGAGCTTGCGCCCATGGGCTTCGAACCGGGCACCGCCCGTCGACCATTCCCAGGTCTTGTTGCGGTAGAGCGAATAGACCTCATAGGCGCTGAGCGGCGTCGGCTTGACTTCCATCTTCGCCTTGACCGGCTCGGCGCCGAAATAAACCGCGGCCGCTGCCAAAGGCACCAGCAGCGGAAGAGCTACAACTTTCAACGACCCTTTCATTGCACTTCTCCTCGCATTGGAGACCACACACACTCGACTGCTTGCCGTCGTCATGACGGCACATGAAACCGACCGACCTTCCTGGTCGTTATCGTTTCCCTGTTCCTTGGTTGGCTGACATTCGATGCACTGATTTCGCCGCGCGCGGGCCCGTCGGAGGGCTTTGAAAACCCTCTCCATTTCAGGCGGAAGCGAACGGTTTTGAGATTGGTGCCGCTGCCGGCACCGGCGACCGTGTATCTCGTTTCGGTTAAGCTCACGAATTGCAGGCCGTGTGACAACGCCTGCGTGGCCTCGGCCCCATGGCGTACGGCCGATTGAGCCGAGAGCACCGAGACCAGCACCAGGCACCCGGCCGTCGCCGCCGTCATCGTCGAGCGCGGGATCAGGCCCAGCCGGTTTTCTCGTGCGTGGCAAATGAGGATCACCGCCACCAGCCCCGCATAGATCAGCGCGTTGATGCCGGCAAAGACGTAAAACCCGCGTGCCGTGCCGGCATCGGAGATGCCCCAGGCGACCAGCGCCGACGCCAGGGCGAGCACGAGATAGGGCATCAGCACCCGCAGCGGCAAGGGCGCAGCGGCACCGCCGCCCTTCGGCGTGATGCGGAAGTCGACGAAGTTGCCGGTCAGGTGATCGCGCACTGCCGCAAGGCAACCGAGCAGCGACCAGGGCCAGCGCGCAAACAGGAACAGCGTGCCTTCCCAACTCAGGACGCGCGCATCATAGGGCCGGAACGTGCCCGTCGAGCGCCAGAAATAGGCAAGCGCGATCAAGACCAGCGAGAGCGGCACAAAGTGCAGCAGGAAGTCCGGATAGGTGACGGCGACGAAGGTCCGGCCGGCGGCGAGCGCCACGATCGGCATCAGGAACATCAGCGCCATGAAGGACGAAAATAGCGGATACCAGAGCTGCGAGAACAGGAACTGGAACTTCAGCCGCGGCGACAGCTTCGGCACGTAGACCGGCGAGTATTTCAGCAGGATGGTGACGAGGCTTCGCGACCATTGAAACTCCTGGACCACCAGATCGGCGAAGTTGGCCGGTCCGTCGCCATGGGCGATCGCGTTCAGCGCATGCACGCCGCGCCAGCCATGGGCATTCATGATCAGCGTGGTCGAATGGTCTTCGGCAAGTTCGGGCCCCAGTCCACCGATCTGCTTCAGCGCCTTGGCCCGCACGGCATAGTGCGAGCCGATGCACAGCGGCGCCCAACCGTTGTTGTAGCCGGCCTGCAGCGAGCCGTGCATACTGGCTTCCGCATGGAGCCGCCCGCGCGCCGCCCAGCTGGTGGCGGCGTTGGCGTCGCAAATGCTCGGCGCCGAGACATAGCCGACCGACGGGTCGTTGAACGGACGCAGCACCTCGACGAGATAGGTCGTCTCCGGCACATGGTCGGCATCGAACTGGGCGACGAAATCATAGCGCTCGTAGCCATAGTGATCGTAGAAATAGGCAAGGTTTCCCTCCTTGCACCGTGTCCGGCGCGGCCAGGAGGAGCGGTGGTAGTCCGCGACACCCTTTCGCGTCGAGATCAGCACCCCGCGCGCCGCGCACCAGGCGATCGTGTCCGGCGCCGGGTCTTCGTCGGCAAGCCACACGTCGAATTCACAGCCGGTCTGATCGAGCATGGCGAGCAGCGTCTTGCGCACCACGGAAAAGGGTTCCGAAGGCGCCTTGGTCACCACCATCGCGACCCGCCCCCGCGGCACCGGGCCGGCGCTTGCCGCCATCACCTTCGCGCCGGAAAAGATCACGATGAAATAGACCGGCAGCAAGGTGATCCACCCGACGACGACCGTGATCAGCACATAGGACGGCCAGTCGACGACGTGGGCGGGATCAAGCCACCACTGCCAGAAATACAGGAGGGCGCCAAACCATGCGGCAATGCCGAGGACATGAAGCAGTTGCAGCCGGCCCGAAAACAGGGCGGTCGGCGCGGAAGCCGCCTTCCGGCTCTTATCGATGGCGATGGTCTCATTCGGTTTCGCAGTTGCCGGCGACCAGCTCATGAGCGCACCTCCAGTCCGAAGTTCGGCGCGGCGGTCGCGATGATCGTGTCGATGTCCGAGAGCTGCGGGCTGAAGCCCAGCCTCTGGCGCGCCCAGTTCGTGTCGGCATAGAGAACCGGCGGGTCTCCGGGCCGGCGCGGCAGCATCTGCACCGGCACCGGCCGCCCGGTCACCCGGTCGATGGCCGACAGCACCTGCCGGATCGACGTTCCGTGACCAGAACCAAGATTGGCGTGCAGCACCTCGCCGCCGTCGCGCAGGTAGTTCACGGACGCCACATGCGCATCGGCAAGGTCGGTCACGTGGATATAGTCGCGGATGCAGGTGCCATCCGGTGTCGCATAGTCGTCGCCGAAGACGTCGAGCCTGTCGATGCGGCCGGCCGCCGCCATCAGCGCACGGGGAATGAGATGCGTTTCCGGATCGTGCTTTTCGGTCAGCTGCCCTTCCGGATCGGCGCCTGCCGCATTGAAGTAGCGCAGCGCCACCGAGCGGACGCCGTAGGCGCGGGCATAGTCGCCAAGCATCAGTTCGATCATCAGCTTGGTGCGGCCATAGGGATTGATCGGCAGCTGAACCATGTCCTCGGTAATCGGCAGCTGCGGCGGGATGCCGTAGGTGGCGCAGGAGCTGGAAAAGACGATACGTCCCAGTCCGGCCACCCGGCAGGCCTCCAGAAGCGCGATGCTGCCCGCGACATTGTTGGTGTAGTACTTTCCGGGATCCTCGACCGATTCCCCGACATAAGCGGACGCGGCAAAATGAATGAGGCATTCGGGCGAATGGGTCCGAATTGCCGCCGCCAGCCGTTCCTTGTCCTCGATCGCTCCCTCCACGAGGGGGCCCCATTTCACGTTGGCCCGATGCCCCGTCGACAGATTGTCGTAGACGACGGGCACGATACCCTGCTCAGCCAGGCGCTTGCAGGTGTGGCTGCCTATGAAGCCGGCTCCGCCGGTGACCAGTGCGACGCGAGACATGTCATACCGCCTCTCCGGCCACTGCGCAGTCGGCCGCACTGAGGCGCTCGTCGAAATGGGCGATCGTGCGCTGGAGGCCTTCGCGCAGCATCACCTTCGGTTCCCATGCGAGCTCGCCACGCGCCTGCGTAATATCGGGCCGCCGCTGGCGGGGATCGTCGGTGGCTGCCGCCAGATGCACGATGCGCGAGCGCGAGCCCGTCATCGAAATCACCATCTGCGCGAGCTCGAGAACCGTGAACTCTCCGGGATTGCCGAGATTGATCGGCCCGGTGCACGGGTCGGCCGAGACAGAAAGGCGGAGGAAGCCGTCGATCAGGTCGTCGACATAGCAGAAGGACCGTGTCTGGTGCCCGTCGCCGTAGATCGTCAGGTCCTTGCCCTGAAGGGCCTGGACGACAAAATTGGATATTACCCGCCCGTCGTCGGGGCGCATGCGCGGACCATAGGTGTTGAAGATACGCGCGACCTTGATCTTCACGCCGTGGCTCCGGTGGTAATCGAAGAACAGCGTCTCGGCCGACCGTTTGCCTTCGTCATAGCAGGCCCGCGGGCCGGTCGTGTTGACATTGCCGAAATAGGTTTCCCGCTGCGGGCTGGTCAGCGGATCGCCATAGACTTCCGAAGTCGAGGACTGGATGACCGTGGCGCCAGTGGCCTTGGCGTTCTCGAGCGCATGTAGCGCGCCGAGAACGTTCGTCATCAAGGTCCCGACCGGGTCCGCCTGATAGTCCGGTGGTGACGCTGGCGAGGCAAAGTTGAAGATGACATCAGCATCGATCAGATAGGGTTTCCGAACGTCGTGATCGATGATGTGGAGATGGGGGTCTTGCGCCAGATGAGAGAGATTTTCGCGCCGGCCGGTCGAAAAGTTGTCAAGACAGATGACCGTATGCCCCAGGGAAATAAGTCTTTCGCAAATATGAGATCCGAGAAAACCGCTTCCACCCGTTACTAGTATTTTCTTCGGTATTCCTGCGATCTTCTTTAGAAATTCCCGCTGTCCGAGCACGGACAGCGGTCCCGTGACGACCTTTCGCATGAGCACCTCCAATTATTAAGCTCACCATTTTCGTTGGTGATTTGGAGACGGGATGCGAGCGCAATAGATAATAAAAATATTCTCTTTATTACAATGACACGCACAACCCGACAAAAAATAAACTATTCAATCGAAATCAATATTTTTCAGTTTTTCAATTTCAATATTAGCTAATTATCAAATACGAGCCATTCAGTCAATATGTATGGAATTTATTTCCAGTAAATAATCCAAAATTACAACAAACTACTATTGACATAATCAAATGTGATTACTTTTCAGCCAATCTGACTCAAAAGTAACAAAATATTTACCAGAATGTTCTAGGGTAAATTATGGCTTGATCTTCGGAGTTTTACATACCTGTCGCGGAGACATGCCGCAGCCGGACCGCCCGGCCATTCGCCGGGCAGGTTCCAAAGCAGCATTTGATTTCGAGAGCAGCCCCAAGAGAGTTCACCTGGGGCCGAAGGGAACCTGGCATGTCTGCGATGACATCCAGGCCCTCAAGCGGACAAACGCCCGCTTTGCGTCGCGCCTAGTTCTTCCAACGCGACAGGATGACGTCGCCGTTGCGCTCCGTCGCCGCATCGTTGGTGAAGTAGCGAGACGCCGCCTCCGTACGGTTTCGAACGTTCATCTTCTTGTAGATGTTGCGGACGTGAACCTTGACGGTATTTTCCGACAGCCCGAGCCGGTCCGCGATGATCTTGTTCTGCGTGCCCTTGCAGATCAGATCGAGGATCTGGACTTCGCGTGTCGTCAGGCCGTCCGGGCCGGCATCGCGCTTGCGCCGCCCCGTTCCCGAGACGGCCGTCTGGCCCGGAGCTTCCCCGCGCCGGCCGTAAAGGCTGTTCGCCGCGAAAGGCTCGGGAGAAAGCCGCCGCAGCAAAGCCGCCGGGAAATGTTCGCCGCCCTTCATCAGCAGGTCGATGGCGGCAAGGCAGACATCCAGATTGAGGTTCAACGGCAGGACGCCATGGATGAGGCGCTCTTCGACGAAGCCGGCAATCGACGGGTCGAGTTCCTCGGCATTCTCCACCACCAGGCCGATCGACGCCCGCGGGTGGAACTCGTGAATGGTCCGCAAGATAGCCGGAAAGGACTTGGGAGGCATCCGGTACAGCATGATCAGCGTGACATCGACGAGATTGCCATCGAGCAGATTGTCGGGATCGGAGAAGCTGACGATATCGTGCCCTTGAAACCTGGACCCGACGGCCTGCATCAGGCATTCGGCGAACAGATCGATCTTGGCGAGCATTACGATTTTTTTCTTTTGTGACAAAGCCTTGTTGTTATCTTCAAAATCACTCACTTTGGAGCTTCCAGGATACATTACGCCCTCCTAGGATTTTTCCATTTATTTTTATGGGTGCCCCGGTCTGGCCGTCGGCACGCCCCACTTTCAAAAAATTTATTCGGAACCACTTATGCGTCACGTTTTTTCCTGCGCGATAAAATTCGCGATAGCTAATGTAACGTAAAGATCTCCGCAACGAAACAGCCCAAAAGGATTAGAGAAGCGCCGGAAGGGCACTTAAATCGTTATAAATCGAACCATCTTTGGGTTATATTGTAAACGTTCTGTTTACCAAGGCGCGGAACGCCCTCAAAAACAAGGCTCTAGGATATCGCCGCAAGAGCCGATGTCCTATGCATTTCTGCCAAGGCGCGGCCGGTGAGACGCGATAAATGGATTAGTTAAACAGGCCCGCACGGCCGTTCTTAATCCCCTCTTCCGCTCCGAAATACGCAGGAATACTTACTCCGGACTAGGACGCCCTTCCTTTACTATCGGCGATCTCCCGCATCCCGGCGCAAACGGCCTAGAGTGCCGGGGCTACGCTGGACGGATGCCTCTGAAAAAGCTTGGGATTTCATCGCTGCGCCAAGGGTTTGCCGCCGATGGTTAGACGCGAAAGTGTCAGTAATTACAAACCACTAACTAGAATTGGTATCTTCCGCGTCACGCCGTTTGGAGTCAAATTGGACTTTCGTTCCGGAAGATCAAACGGGTCCGGCCGAGCGCCACCAAGCGCTTGTAGCCAATAAGAAACCCTGCCTTTCGGAGAGTTGAGTCCGCGTTCCATCGAGTAAGCGTAAAGCAAGTCGACATATAGCTCGGACCCAATCCGGGCGAACATTATATAGAAAAGTAAAAACTAAAATAAATTTAGCAAAAAAGCGAAAATCTCTAAATCAAGATATTACGTGTCTCTCCAAAAGGAGCCAACACCGGATAAATACCGTAAGAGTTAAGGGTATTTGGTGTTGGCTTCCCCTTGTCCCGAAATCCGCCCGGCGACGAAAAGAGCTCCCCTATGGGCTAGTTGTGACAGGCGATCGCGAAAGCGGCGCTTTGAAACACGCCTGCACGCAACGCAGCAATCGGGTGGTAAACAACGACGCCGCAATGCGGCGTCGTTGTTGTTGTCACTTCTTGCTCAGCGCCTGCGTCAGCTGATCGACAATATCCTGCTGTGACTTCAGGCCCGATGCCGTGAGGTAAAGCTTGGCGGAGTCGAGATAGACGACGTGCCCGTCCTTCCAGGCTTTCGTCTGCCGCACGAGTTCGTTGTCGAGCAGGGCCGCTGCCGGCTGTGCCTGCTGGCCGATGGCCGCATCGCGATCGACGACGAAGATCCAGTCGGGGTTGGTTTCGAGAATATATTCGTAGGAAACCGCCTGACCGTGGGTCGCGACCTGCAGCTCGGGATCGGCCGGCTTGATGCCGAAGGCATCGTGCAATGCGCCGAAACGCGATCCCTTGCCATAGGCGCTGATCTTTCCGCCGGTCGTCAGCAGGATAAGGCCGGTGCCGTTTTCGGCCGCAAGGCCGCGCAGCGCCTCGATCGAGGAATCGAGCTTGGCGATGCTTGCCTTGATCTCGGCTTCCTTGCCGAAGATCTCGCCGAGAATCTCCGCGTTCTTCTTGACGCTGCCGATGAGGTCCTTGTCGTCCGAGGTCAGGTCGATCGTCGGCGCCAGTTTGGCGACTTCGGCGTATTTCGCCTGCGACCGCCCGCCGACGATGACGAGGCTGGGCTCCGCAGCGTTGATGGCTTCGAAGTCGGGCTCAAACAGCGTGCCGATCTTCGCATAGCTATCGGCCTTGTATTTTTCGAGCGACGGCGGGACGGCCGACCCGGGAACGCCAGCGACAGGAATACCGAGCATGTCCAGTGTTTCCAGCATGCCGAAATCATAGACCAGCACCGTCTTCGGGTTTTTCTCCACCTCGCTGACGCCGCTGCTGTGCTCGATCTTCAGTGTTTCGGCAAGCGCCATCGATGCGCCGCCAGCCGTCATCACGGCCGCAACGAGCAGGCTGCGCAGACCATTAGAGAAGGGGGATATATTCATGACTATTTACCTCATGTTTTCTCCTCCTCCCTAGCGCGATTTTACGGGGAGGGCAATGTGCGCATTGCGCGTCATTCTCACCTCACAAAACTTGACGAAGCCGATCATATATAAGACTAAGGCGTGCCTTCGATCGAGCGCTCCTGGCGGCCACAACCCCAGGAGTTCCGTTGCGGCGGTCGATGGATAGAATGCAGCCACGGGATACGAGAGCGGTGGTCACCACGAAAAGCAGCTGGAGCGTGACGCAACCATGAAGGCGGTCCTGTTTGCCATCCCGGTCGTCCTGCTGCTTGCCGCCGTCAGCGTCTTTACCGGTGTCGGCAGCCTTGCGGCCAGCGACGACGGCCGCGGCTGGCTTCTGGTAGTCGAGAGCCGCGTGCCGCGCACGCTGGCGCTGATGCTCGCAGGCGCCGGCCTCGCCGTATCCGGCACGATCATGCAGATGCTGGCGCGCAACCGCTTCGTCGAGCCGTCGACCGCCGGCACTGCCGAATCCGCCGCACTCGGAATGCTGTTGGCCATGCTGATTGCGCCGAACCTGCCGGTCGCCGGCAAGATGGCGTTTGCCGCCCTGACCGCGCTTGCCGGAACCGCCCTGTTCCTGCAGATCCTGCGGCGCGTTCCGTTGCGCTCGGCACTGATGGTGCCGCTGATCGGCCTGATGCTCGGCGGCGTCGTCAACGCCATCACCACCTTCATCGCCTATCGCTACGACCTGATGCAGTCGATGGGCGCCTGGATGTCCGGCGATTTCTCGGTCGTGCTGCGTGGACGCTACGAACTGCTGTGGATCGGTTTCGCGCTGACGCTGGTTGCCTACGCCACCGCCGCGCGCTTTACCGTCATCGGCATGGGCGAAGCGATCGCCCGCAATGTCGGGCTCGACTACGACAAGGTGGTCACCCTCGGGCTTGCCATCGTTTCCATGGTCACGGCGACTGTCGTTGCGACCGTCGGCATGATCCCGTTCCTCGGCCTCGTCGTTCCCAACATCGTCAGCCTGATCCTCGGCGACAACCTCAGGCGCACGTTGCCGGTGATCGCCATCGCCGGCGCCGGGCTGGTGCTCGCCTGCGACATCGTCGGGCGGATGGTGATCGCGCCTTATGAGGTCCCCGTCGGCACGGTCATGGGCGTGATCGGCAGCCTCGTCTTCCTTCATCTCCTGCTTTCGAGGCGGTCCCATGCAGGCTGATGCCAAGCGGATTTCTCCGTCGACCGTCCTACTTGCATCCGCTGCGCTCGCGCTGCTGTCGATGATCGCCTTCATGACCATCGGCGCCAAGGGAAGCTGGAGCTTCATCCTCTCCTTCCGCGGCACGAAGCTGCTCGGCATGGTGCTTGTCGCCTACGCGATCGCCGTCTCGACGGTGCTGTTCCAGACGATTTCCGGCAACCGCGTCCTGACGCCGTCGATCATCGGTTTCGACGCCATGTACACGCTGCTGCAGACGGTCATGGTGTTCTTCCTCGGTGCCGCCGGCGCGGCAAGCATCAACCCGCAGATGCAGTTCACGCTCGAAACGACCGTGATGGTCGGCCTGTCGCTGCTCCTGTTCCGCGCCCTCTTTTCCGGCGGCAGCCGCAGCCTGCATCTCCTGATGCTGGTCGGCGTCATTCTCGGCGGCCTGTTCCGCAGCCTCTCCTCCTTCCTGCAGCGCGTTCTCGACCCCAACGATTTCATCGTGCTGCAGGACCGTCTGTTTGCGAGCTTCAACAGCATCGATGCCAGCCTGCTCGGCATTGCCGCTGCAGCCACTCTTGGCGTGACCTTCGTCCTGTGGCGGCTATCGCCCACCTTCGATGTGCTCTCGCTGGGGCGCGAGGCGGCGATCGGGCTCGGCGTCGACCATCAGCGTGTCGTGACGCTTCTCCTGATGCTGATTGCCATTCTGGTGTCGGTCTCCACCGCGCTCGTCGGGCCGGTCACCTTTTTCGGCCTGCTCGTCGCAAGTCTCGCCTGGCAGTTGACGCCCACCGCCAGCCACCGCTTCGTGCTGCCTGTCGCCGTCTTTATCGCGATCGCGACGCTCGTCGGCGGCCAGGTCATCCTCGAGCGGCTGTTTTCCTTCAACACGGCGCTTAGCATCGTCATCGAATTCTTCGGTGGCCTAGTCTTCATCTTCCTGCTCGTCCGAGGCTCCGCGCGATGATCGAGATCCAAGAGGTAACCAAATCCTATGGCGGCACCGCCGTCGTCGACCGGGTGTCGCTGACGCTGCCCACAGGCGGCCTGACCTCGATCATCGGCCCCAACGGCGCCGGCAAGTCGACGCTTTTGTCGATCGTCAGCCGGCTGATGCCGATGGATACGGGCAAGGTACTGGTCGATGGCCTCGACGTCAGCCGCGCTGCCGGCGACGTGCTTGCCCGGCGGCTGTCGATCATGCGCCAGGACAACCACATCACCGCGCGCCTCAGCGTGCGCGACCTCGTCGCCTTCGGACGCTACCCCTATTCCAAGGGACGGGTGACGGCAGCCGATGCGGAACACATCGATCGCTCGATCGCCTATCTCGGGCTCGAACCCTACCAGAACCGCTTTCTCGACGAACTCTCGGGCGGCCAGCGCCAGCGCGCCTTCATCGCCATGGTGCTGTGCCAGGACACCGACTACATGCTGTTCGACGAGCCGCTGAACAATCTCGACATCAAGCATGCGGTCGAGACGATGAAGCTGCTGCGGCGCCTCGCCGACGATTTCGCCAAGACGGTGGTCGTCGTGCTGCACGACATCAATTTCGCCTCTGCCTATTCCGACCGCATCGTCGCCATGCAGGGCGGCCGCCTCGCCTTCGAGGGCCCGCCGCAAGACATGATCGTGCCCTCTCGGCTGCAGGCGATCTTCGATGTTGACTGCCGCGTCCACGCCGTCGGCGACACGCGCCTCGTCAACTATTTCGACTAGAACCCATAAACCACCGCTGGGTCCCAACGCGCGAAGCGCGCTGCACGGAGACCCATGCAGCGCGCTTCGACAATGCGTATGCCGAGATGAGGCGATGCGCTACCCGGCCGCGCCGGATGCGCCCTCCTTACCGATCCGGACCGCATCCGCCGCATGGTCCTCGTCCGTCACCGAAGAGAAGCGCTTCAGCCAGCGGCCCATCTTGGTGTTGATGTCGTCCATCACGGTGAACATGACAGGCACGAAGACGAGGCTCAGCATCGTCGAGGTGATCAGGCCGCCGATCACTGCAACCGCCATCGGCGCGCGGAACGTCGCACCGGCGCCGACGCCGATGACCGCCGGAACCATGCCTGCCACCATGGCGATCGTCGTCATGATGATCGGCCGCGCGCGGGTGACGCCCGCCGTCAGCAGCGCCGTACGCCGGTCCGCACCTTCGTTGCGGCACTCGATCGCATAGTCGACCAGCAGGATCGAGTTCTTGCAGACGATCCCCATCAGCATCAGGATGCCGATCATCGACGAAAGGTCGAGTGCCGCACCGAACAGGATCAGGGCCAGCGCGGCGCCGCCGATCGACAACGGCAGAGCCACGAGGATGGTCACCGGCTGCAGGAAATCCTTGAAGAGCAGGATCAGAACCGCCACGACCATCAGGATGCCGGCAAGCAACGCCAGGGCGAAGTTGCGGAACATCTCCGACATGTATTCCGCGTCGCCATAATTGGCCTGCGACACGCCTGCGGGCAGTTCCTTCATGGCCGGCAACGCCGAAATGACGTCGAAGGCCGTGCCGAGGGTGATGCCGTTAAGGTTGGCCTCGACGGCGATCAGCCGCTTGCGATCGAGACGCTCGACGCTGCTTTCCTCGGCGCCGAAGGAGACGTCGGCGACCGAAGTCAACGGCACCAGGGCGCCCGCATTCGTGCCCACCCGCAGATTGCGCAATGTGTCGAAATCGCCGCGCGCCGACCGGTCGAGCATCACCCGGATCGGCACCTGGCGGTTGCCGAGGTTGAAGCGCGCGGAGTTGCTCTCGCTGTCGCCCATCGTCGCGATGCGGGCGACGGTGCCGATCGACGTCACAGATACGCCGAGCCTTGCCGCCTCGTCGAAGCGCGGCTTGACCAGAAGCTCGGGCGAAAGCAACGGCTCGGTCGACCGCACGCTGACCAGACCCGGGAGCGCACGCATCTCGCTTTCCAGGCGCCGCACCGACGCCATCAACGTTTCTGGGTCGTCGCCCGTCAGGTAGATAGAGAGGTCCTTCGCGCCCTCGGTCGAGGAGAACGTCGCCTGGATGTCGGGCGTCTCGGCCAGCAAGGGCCGCAACGACAGCTCGAAGGACTTGCGGTCGAGTTCACGCTCCTTGCGCGGCTTGAGCTTGATGCGCAGCGATACCTCGTTGAGACTGTCGGTCGTCGCCAGGACGTTCTCGACTTCCTTGCGCTCCTTGAGCTTGGCTACGAGATCGTCGGAAATGCGCGCCGTCTCCTCAAGCCTCGTGCCTGGCGGCAGGATGATCTTGAGCTGCGAGACGTTGCTGTCGCTCGTCGGCACGAAGCCCGTCGGCAGCATGGTCAGAAGCGCGATCGAGCCGACGAAGATCAAAGCGACCATCGAGAGCGCGGTCTTGCGGTGATCGAGGGTCCAGCCGAGCATGCTGCGATAGGCGTCGCTGATGCGCGACGGTTTGACGGCATGGGCGTGACCGGGCTTCGGCCGCAGCAGATAGGCCGCCATCAGCGGCGTCAGCAGGCGTGCGACCAGAAGCGAGAACAGTACGGCGATCGCGACGGTCAGGCCGAACTGCTTGAAATACTGCCCGACCGCGCCACCGATGAAGCTGACCGGCGCGAAGACGGCGACGATCGTCAGCGTCGTTGCGACGATCGCAAGGCCGATCGCATCGGCCGCGTCGATCGCGGCGATGAACGGGCGCTTGCCCATGTCGACATGCCGCTCGATGTTCTCGATCTCGACGATCGCGTCGTCGACGAGAATACCGATGACCAGCGTCAGGGCCAGAAGGCTGATGCCGTTGAGCGTGAAGCCGAGCAGGTCCATCACCGCAAAGGTCGGCAGGATCGACAGCGGCATGGCAAGCGCCGAGATCAGCGTCGCCCGCCAGTTGCGCAGGAACACGAAGACGACGACGATGGTCAAAAGCGCGCCTTCGATCAGCGCCGTGACGGCCGCATCGTAGCTTTCCTGCGTATACTCGACGAGCGAGATCAGCTCGGTCATCTCGACGCCGGGGGTGCGCGCCTGGATCTCCTTCAGCCGCTCGATGACGCGCTCGGCAACGACCGTGTCGCTCGCGCCCTTGCTGCGCGAAACCGAGAAGCTGACGATCGGTTCGCCATCGAAATGAGCAAAGCTGCGCGGCTCGGACGAGGTGTCCTCGATCGTCGCAATGTCGGAGAGCTGCAGCCAGCGGCCGCCTGCAAGCGGGATTGAAAGCTGCCGGAGCTCGTCCACCGAGCCGGCACTGCCGACGGTGCGGATCGACTGCTCGCGCCCGCCGATTTCACCGCGACCGCTCGGGATGTTGATGTTGATTTCGCGGAGTGCCGTGTTCACCTGGTCGGCCGTCACGCCAAGCGCCAGCAACCGCTCGGGATTGAGCGAAACCCGCACCTCGCGGCTGACGCCGCCGAGGCGCTGCACCTTCTGCACGCCGGGCAGCGTCAGCAATTCGCTGGTGATCGTGTCGTCGACGAACCAGGACAGCTCCACTTCCGACATGTGCGGCGCCCGCACGGCGTAATAGACGATGGCGCTGCCGTCGACGTCGAGACGCGAGACGATCGGCTCCTGAATGGATTGCGGCAGGTCGGCGCGGATCTGCGCCACGGCCTCGCGCACGTCGTTTGCCGCCCTGTCCGGATCGGTGCCGATCTTGAATTCGACCGTGGTCGTGGAGACGCCGTCGGTAATGGTCGAGCGGATGTGACTGACCCCGACGAGGCCGGAGGCGACCCCTTCGACGCGACGCGTCACCTGCGTTTCCATTTCACCGGGCTGCGCGCTCGGCTGCGTGATCGTCACCGTCACGATCGGGAAGGATACGCTCGGATTGGCGTTGACCGGCAGCCTCAGAAACGAGGCGATCCCGATCAGCGTCAGCACGACGAAGAGAACAATCGTCGGAACGGGCTTTCGGATCGCCCAGGCAGAAATGTTGCTCGTCATTGCTGGTCGCCCGTCTGCGTCGGCTGGACGTCTTTCGTTGCGACCGCTTCGCCTTCGCGCAGCGACGCCCCGGATTTAAGGACGACACGTTCGCCGGTCGAAAGGCCCGAGGTGATCTCCACCTTGCCACCCTGGCGCATGCCCGCCTTGACCGGCTTGCGCACGACTTGGCCGCCATCGACGACGAAGACCGAGACGGCGCCATCCGGCGCACCGAACAGCAGGGCGGAATCGTCGACCATGATCGCCTTGCGCTCGGCCACGACGATCTCCGCCCTGCCGAACGTGCCCGCGAAAGGCGGGCGCTCGGTCGACAGCGTGACCTGCGCGGTGCCGAGCCGGGTCTCGCGGTCGATCTTCGGGTTGATCACCCGCACGCGCCCTTCGATCCAGTCGTTGCGCCCCGAAAGCTTGACCTTCACCGTCTGGCCGACCGCCAGCAACGGCAGCTCGGTTTCCGGCACTTCGGCCGCAAACTCGATTTCGCCGCCGCGAATGAGCTTGAGCAGCGGCTCCGAGCCCGCAAGCGCGCCGGCGCGCGCAAGCCGCTCCGACACGATCCCGTCGGCGGGCGCCACGATCACGGCACGATCGAGCTTCCGGCGCGCCTCGGCCTCGAGCGCTTCCGCCTGGTCGTAATCGGCCCGCGCCACCTGGACGGCCTGCTCGGCAAGGGCGAGCGCCGAGACGCGCTCTTCGAGAGTGGTGGCGGCCTGAAGGTGGCTCAACTGCCGGGCGCGGGCGAGTTTCCTCTGTTCCTGCGTGACCGTCTCTTCTTCCCGCGCCATCGCGGCGCCGGCGCGCGCAACCCGGCCCTTGGCCTCGCGCAGCAGGTTCTCCAGCATGTCGGTTTCCAGCCGGGCGAGCACTTGGCCTGCAGCGACCCGATCGCCGATCTCGACCTCGACACTGGCAATGCGCTGGTCGGTCAGAGTGGTGCCGACGGCAATCTCCTCGCGGGCGACGAAGATGCCGGCAAAGGAGCGTGTCCATTGCTGCGGGCGGCTGTCGGCAACAAGCGTCGTCACCGTGCGGGTGGCAGACGGGGCGGGAACGGAGGCTGCGGCCTCTCCCGAGGCGCGCGCCGGACCAGCAGCCGCCGCAATCACGAGCAACGCTGCGAGAGCGACGTTCAACTCAACTGTACGTCTCATTTCATTGGCTTTCCATTGGCGGGGCCGGCGGCGTGATGCGCCTGCGGTACCGGATCCCGGGTCGGGCAAAGGGCGTCGATAATTTATTAGACCATTCAATCTAACAATAGGATTCATCAAACGCGACAATTGTAAGGCAGATCACATACGAGCATTGCGGGAAGATGGCGGAGATCGTGCAAGCGCCCGGCCTTGACACCGATCGGTTGCCCACCGAAATTAGAGCGCCTGATCTAATAATTGAACGGCATGCAAGGAGACCGGCGATGCGCAAGATCGACCCCGAAAAACATGCGGCCAGGCGTCGGCTGATTCTCGATGCGGCAATCGCCTGCTTTTCGCGCAAGGGTTTTCACGGCACGTCGACGGCCGAGATCTGCGCCGAGGCAGGCATGAGCCCGGGAAATCTTTTCCATTATTTTCCGACCAAGCACACCATCATCGCGGCGATCGTGGAAGAAGAACGTCAAGAAACGGCGGAGATTTTCCGAAAGCTGGGTGAAGAGGAGGATCTCTTCGCCGCATTGCTGAGCTTCATGGATAGTGTTCTCGAACTGGCGGGCGATCCTGCCTATTCGAGCCTCGCGCTCGAAATCGCCGCCGAAGCGATGCGTGACGAGCGCATCGGGACGCTCGCAACGACGAACGACGCAGAACTCCAGTCGGCGCTCGTGGCGCTCCTGCGCAAGGCCGCCAGCCGAAACCAGATCGACAGGACCCTCGACGCTGAGGGCGCGGCCCGCTGGATTGCCGCGATCATCGACGGCATCTTCAGCAGGGTCGCGGTCGATCCCGGCTTCAAGCCGAAGGAGGAAAGCGTGTTGCTACGCCGCCTGCTGAGCCGTTTTCTGCGCGCGCAAGACTGAGCGCGTGAAAAATGCGAGACCGCGGCAGCCCTTCGGCACGCCGCGGTCTCTTGTTTTCGGCCGGCCTCGGCTTGAAGCCGAGGCCGTTCGTCGAAGTCTCATGAATGCTTCTGGATGACGCCGTAGACGATGTTGCGGTTGGCGCCGAAGAAGACGCGTGCATCGATCGCGGACTTCCCGGCACTCTTGTGGATGATGTTCCACATGTCCGCTTCGGAACGCAGCAGCAAGGCCCAGTTCATGAAGCTCTCCATGTAACCGTCGACGCCGATGTCCTGGGCGAAGTTGGCGAACAGGAAGACGCCGTTCGGCTTCAGCATCTGCAGGCAGCGATGCGTCAGCTTGATGGCCACCTTGTCGGCCAGATAGTCGTAGAGACCGGCCGCATAGATGAAGTCGAACGTGCCGAGCTTCTGGTCGCGACCGAGCAGGCTGCGAACGGACCCGTCGACCGCTTCGATCGCCGTGCCGGAGAAATCGCGGCTGATCGATCCGACACTGAGAGGATCCTGATCGAGCGCCACCCAGCGCTTGATCCGGCCTTCCTCGAGAGCCTTCGAACGGTTGGCTTCCCGCAGATGACCGGCGGCAATCGTCAGGATCTCCGCCTCGGAACCCCGGCTCGCTGCGATCTCGTCGACGTGGCGCGTGAGGATATCGCGGCGCTCGCGCACCGCCACCGAGGACGAAGCGTCCTTCGTGTAGTCATAGAGCGCCCGACCGACCGGAGACGCCCGCTCGATTTCACCGGCAACGCTCGCATGGCCGTAGATGAAGTCGAGCAACTGCGCGTCACCCGAATAGCCCCTGGGCTTGTCAAACGACCACCGGGTGAACGGATCCTGCAGGAAGTACTCCGAAACCGGGTGATCCTGGGCAATCGGGATTAGCTCCTGCCACACGCTCGGGTGGTATTTGGCACGGGTCTGGTGGAGGGAGGCAGCGAGCCGGTCGATAATTTTCGACGCATCCGTGCCTTGAATGAATTGTTCCTGAGCGACCCTCAGAATCAATGCGAGCTCGGCCTTGGCGGTCGAGAGCTGTTCGTCATGTCGTTCGCCGCGGGGCGAAACGAACTCATCAGCCATTGCCTTGGGAGTAATGAGGCTCTGACCGTCGAAAACAGTCTGAAATTGGCGCACGCGAGACCATCCGTTAAAGCTTTGTTAACAATAGTCGCGAAGATGCGCGCATAACGGCTCGGAATGCAAGTTTTTGTATATAATAAGGTAAATACTCGGAGCTCACCCCTTTGGGTGATACCGATTCGCAGATGCCCTGACCCATTAATTTAACAAAACTTAATGGACACCTCCTATCATGCCTCGCAGCGTTTCCCGCCCTTGTTGCATATGGGTCGCGGTGAACACGCAGGGAGTGTCCGAAACAACGTCCATTGATGGAAAAGCGACGACAGATTTCCGTTGACCGTGACGAAACTCGATGGATCAGTGCATGAAGCACACGTTGGCCGACGTAGTTGACATCGACCTACACAAGCAGCCGCACAGGCCGCACCTGGCTGAGCTTCAGACCCTCTATCGCATGGAGGGCGAGGCTGGTCGGCGCGCCTCGACCCGGCAGGGGCTGTGGGTTGCCGTCGTCGTCTACCTACTTTTCTTCATCCCGGACATCCTGCTCGTCCCCGACGTCGCCTTCTACACGATCGTCTCGCGCCTCTTTGTCGGCATCGGCTCGCTGCTGACCTTCGAGATCCTGTTTCGACTGAAGGCCCAGACCAAGTGGCTCGACGCCACCTGCGCCGCCGCCCTCGTCTTCGGCTATATCGGCTGGCTCGTCCCGGCGATGATGACGGCCGATACGAACAGCATGTCCTATTACATGATCTTCGGCGCCATCTTCATGATGGGCGCCAATCTCTTCTTCAGCCTACGGTTCCGGCTTTCGGTGGTCGCCTCCAGCATCGTACTGGTGACGTTTTTCATCGCGCTGTCGTTCTTCTCCGAACACGATCCGGCCTACCTGATCGCCTTCGGGACGTTCTATGTCTCTTGCTTCGTCTTCACCTCCTATGTGAACTGGAAGCTCAACCGCGAGCGTTACAAGGTTTTCCTCAACGCCTTCGAGGCGAAGATCCAGCAGAACGAGGCTTCCGAGCGCGGCATGGCGCTTCTGCGGCTGTCCAACACCGATCCGCTGACCGGTCTCGACAACCGCCGCGCCATCGACCAGCAGCTGCGCGACTACTGGAACGATTGGCAGAAGCTCGGCAAGAACTTCACCGCCATGCTGATCGACGTCGATTTCTTCAAGAAATACAACGACTGCTACGGCCACCAGGAGGGCGACCGATGCCTCATTCTCGTGGCCAACGCGCTCGGCGAGGCGATCAGGGACTATCACGGCTCGATCGGCCGCTACGGCGGCGAGGAGTTCATCGTCCTTGCCCGCCTGGATACGCGCGAGCAGGCGGCCGAACTTGCGGAGGTCATCTGCCGCACGGTTGAGAACATGGGGCTGATCCACGAGCAGCGCCGCGACGGCGTGTCCATCGTCACTGTCAGCGTCGGCGCCGCCTTCACCCGTAACCACACCGGAGCCAAGCTCGAAAAGATCATCCACGAGGCCGACCGCGCGCTTTACGCCGCCAAGGCGAGCGGGCGAAACTGCTCGAAGCTGTTCGATCCGAACGATCCGCAGAGCAGCGACGAGAGCGAGAACATCGCAGCGCTGCTGAAGATCGCCGTCGACCAGAACCTGGTATCCCTCGTCTACCAGCCGATCACCAACGTGACGACCGGCGAGGTCGATGCGGTCGAGGCCCTGATGCGCCTGACGATGCTGGACGGCACGTCGGTGCCGCCGAGCCTCTTCATCCCGGTCGCCGAACGGACCGGCGCCATTCTCGATCTCGGCCGCTGGGCGATAAAGACCGTCTGCCGCGAGCTTCTGGTCGACAACCACATCCCGCTCGTCAGCGTCAACGTTTCGCCGATCCAGCTGAAGACGCCGGGCTTTGCGACCTCGGTCGCAGCGATCCTCGGCGAGACCGGGGTTGCCGGCAGCCGCCTCGCCTTCGAGATCACCGAAGGGCTCGAGATGGAGATGCATTCGGGCATCCTGCGCTGCATCAGCGACCTGGAAACGCTCGGCATCCGCATCTGGCTGGACGATTTCGGAACCGGTTTCGCCGGCCTCTCCTGGCTGCGCCTGATCGATTTCGACACGGTGAAGGTTGACCGGTCGTTCCTGCACGATTGCGCGACCCCGAAGGGCCGCGCGATGCTGCAGGACATCATCGGGCTCGTGCGCAACCGCGGCCACAAGATCCTGATCGAGGGCGTGGAGACCGACGAGCAACTGGCCCTGATGCGCCGCTTCCGGATCGACCACGTGCAGGGTTTCCACGTCGGACGCCCGGCGCCTGCGGACATGTTCCGCACACCCACCGACAAACCACGCATCCCGCTTCGAAACGGCGTCCGGACCTAGAAGCCTCTTCGACGTCAATTGCCACGATCGGCGCTCGACGTACGGCAAGCCGGCATCGGCGGACCGGGAATGCGGGCCGCCGCCTTTCCCGTCCGGCGCCGGTCATGACCTCGGCGAGGCGTAGCACAGCCGCGCCCCGTCCCCTCGGCATCGCCAGCGCACGCCCGCGCAGCCCCGGCAGGGCACGTGAAGCGCAGTGCGCGAATAAGTGTTGCGCTCCGACCGAACCGGTGCGTAGGATACGGGAGAATACACTGCCGCCGGATACAATCTCACATTGTGCCCATGGAGGCGCGTGATGGCCATCGGGGACCAGCAGGACGTCGGCGTCGAACCGACCATATCTCCGCCCAGCCGCGCGGAAGTCTTGGCACAGCTTGAGCGCATTCGCCTGAGCACCGAATTCGACGCTCCGGACCGCGACCGTAAATTCCTGGCCTATGTCATCGAGGAAACGCTCGCCGGGCGTGGCGACCGCATCAAGGCCTATTCCATTGCCACCGAGGTTTTCGGCCGGGATTCCTCTTTCGACCCGCAGACCGATCCCGCCGTTCGGATCGAGGCGGGCCGCATTCGACGGGCGCTCGAACGCTATTACCTCGTCGCCGGACGCAGCGACCCGATCGTCATCCGCATGCCGAAGGGCGCCTATGTGCCGACCTTCGAAAGCCGGGCCGAAAAACAGCGGGCACCATTTATGGAAAGCGGAACGCCGCCGTCCGAAGCAGTGCCGGTCGGCTGGCATGAGCGCCGCCGCGTCCTGCTTGGCGCTGCGGCGCTTGCATGTGGGGTCGCCGGCTTGTCGGCCGGCTTCGTGTATTTTTCCGGTGACGACGGCAACGCCGCCAATCGGCCCAATATCCCGAAGGTGATCGTCACACCTTTCGAGGATCTCTCGGGAACCCGGCAATCGGCGATGATGGCGCAGGGGCTAACGGACGAAGTCGTCAGCAACCTTGCCAAGTTCAAGGAGATCGTGCCGGTTACCGGCAACGACCGACTGCAGACATCGGGCGATCACGCCTATGCGCTCGAGGGACGCGTAAGGCTCGAGGGCGAACGGTTGCGGCTGGTCGTGAAGCTTGTCCAGCGATCCGACGGGGCGATCGTCTGGGCAAACACCTACGACGAACGACTGCAGTCCGGCGACGTCATCGATCAGCAGGCAAGGACCGCGGCGGCGGTATCGAGCGCGGTGGCAGAGCCCTACGGCGCCGTCTTTCAGGCAAGCGCAGCCGAACTCAGGCACTCGGTTCCTGAAGGTTGGCAGGCCTATGCCTGCACCCTCACCTACTATGACCATCGCGGCGACATCGATCCGCAATCCCGCCGCTCCGCCGAAGACTGCCTGCAGCGCGCGACCCGGCAATTCCCGACCTATGCGACCGCCTGGGCGCTTCTGTCGATGAGCTATGTCGATGCCCTGCGCAACCGCGCCGACCCCGCGGCCTCGCCAGGATTGCTGGAACAGGCTGGCGAAGCGGCGGCGCGCGCCGTCGATCTCGCCCCCGTCGATGTTCGCGCCCTCGAAGCGCAGATGCTCGTCCTCTTCGCTCGCGGCGAGGTCGATGCCGCCCTCGCCGTCGGCGCCCGTGCGCTTGCCATCAATCCCAACGACAGCGAGCTTGCCGGCGCATACGGCCTCCGGCTCGCGCAGTCGGGACAATGGGATGCAGGCTGCAAGCTTCTGTCGGACACGACGGAACGCAACCTCGGCCAGACAGGCGCCTTCGAGGGGGCGCTGGCAAGCTGCGCCTACTTCGCCGGCGACTATGTCACCGCCGAGCGCTGGGCGCGGCTTGCCAATCCGCACGCCAGCCCGGCCGACCGGGTGCTCCTGCTTGCGGTTCTCGGCAAGCTCGGCAAGACCGACCAGGCGCAGGAGGAGCGAAAGTGGTTCGAGGCCCACGCACCGGCTTTCCTCGGCGACCTCAGGCAGACGATTGCCGCTCAATTGCACCGGCCTGAGGATCAACACCGCCTGTTCGACGGGCTGCGCGCCGCCGGCGTCTCCGTACCCGAGGCGGAGTATCAACAGGCAGGGACCGCGAGCGCCATACGCTGATCAGATATTGCCGGGTTCAAGCTCGCCGTCGCGAACGGCGGGTTTAGCCGCCTTCTCAGGCGCTGCATCCGAGCGCGCCCAGACCATCAGCAGGTCGTGCGCGACACTCAGCACGATTGGCCCGAGGAAAAGACCGATCAGGCCGTAGGACAGCGTGCCGCCGAGCACCCCGAGCAGGATCACCAGCGTCGGCGTCGACAGCCCGCGTGCGACCAGGATCGGCTTCATCACGTTGTCGATGACGAAGAGCGGGATCACCAGGATCGTCAGCAACAGCGCCGGACCGAAATCCATGGTGAACCAGGCCCAGATCATGACGGGCAGCAGCACCAGCGCCGGGCCGATCTGGATGATGCAGAGCACGAGCACGACGAAGGCGATTGCGCCGGGCGCCGGCACGTCGAACAGGCTGAGCACCAGCCCGCACAGAAAGGCCTGTAGCAGCGCGACACCAATGACGCCGCGCGCCACGTTACGGATCGTCGCGGTCGAAAGCTTGAGGAAACCGATGCCCCGCTGGCCGCCGATCCTGCCGGCAAAGCGCTGCGCCATTTCCGCCAGCCGCTCCGCCGAACCGAATAGGAAACCTGCGATCAACACCGAGACCACGAAACTCAAGACCTCGGCGCCGACGCTGGCGACCTTGCCGAGAACCTTGGTCCCGGCCTGCATCAGCGCCGGTTCGATCTTGCTCAGCAGTGCTTCGATATTGCCCGACGCCATGCTCCAGGCTGCATGAATGCGCTCGCCGACGACAGGCCACGTGCGGATGTATTCCGGCGGGACCGGTACGATCAGCGAACCGTCGGCAAGCCGGGCGAGCAGCGCCTGCAGCCCCTCGGCAAAACTGACGGCGATCGCAGTCAGTGGCGCCACGATGACGGCAAGGCATATCAACGTGATCAGGAATGACGCCAGGCGCCGCGAACCGAGCAGGCGCCCAAGTCGGGCATAGGCGGGAAAGAGCGCCACTGCGAGGATTGCCGCCCATATCAGGATGATCGCGAAGGGCGCGATCAGCGTCAGGGACCAATAGGCCAGAAGCCCGACGATGCCGATCCGGGCGATATCCGTGATCTTCGCCTCGATGGAAGGCGACCCGTTCGTTCCGTTGCGGATCACATTCGATCGGGAAGGATCCTCGTCCATGCTCGCCCCTTCCCCTCCACGCGAAACCGCCGACGCCCGCAGCCTTGTGCTCCCCGGCACCCTGCAAGCGTTCTACCGTCACGTGGATGGGACGCTCACGGCAACCGTGGGGCAGTAACATACAGTAGAATACGCCTGCCGGACTTCCCGATCCGCCGGCCTCCTCTAGAGATTCCAGTGACTGATGACGACCGTGGTCAGCGATCGCGGCCCGATCAGCTTGAAATTTCAAGACAAGAAGCGTCGACAGGGGGCTGTCCCGCGCGCCAGTACAAGCGCTCGCGCCACCGCCCAATACACGAGGGAGGCTGGATAGATGATCAAAAAGACGATCATCGCGCTCGGCAGCGCAATAGCGTTTTTGATAACAACACCCGTCACGGCGGTTCTCGCCCAGCAGACAGCGGCCGCGCCGACTGCCCAGGAACAACAGACGGCACCCGAGCCGCTCAGCGATGACGAGCTCGAGGTTCTGGTGGCGCGCATCGCGCTTTATCCGGACGAATTGGTGGCACTCATTTCTGCAGCGGCACTCTATCCGTTGCAGATCGTCGAGGCCGAACGCTTCCTTGAGGCCCGTCAGAAGAAGCCCGACATGAAGCCGAAGGAGGACTGGGACGGCAGCGTCATTTCGCTGCTGAACTATCCGCAGATCGTCAAGATGATGAGCGAAGATCTCGAATGGACACAGTCCTTCGGCGACGCCATCGCCAACCAGCAGAAGGATGTGCTGATCGCCATCCAGCAATTGCGTGACGAGGCGGTCGCCAAGAACATCATCAAGTCCGACGACAAGGTGAAGGTGGTCCAGGAGGGCGACAACGTCGTCATCCAGGCGGCCAATCCGGAAACGATCTACGTGCCGCAGTATCCGCCGGAGATGCTCTACGAGCCGAACTATGCGCCGGCGCCGATCGGCTACTATGACGAGCCCTATCCCGCCTACTGGTATCCGGGTGCGGCCTTCTTCGCCGGCGCGGTGACGGGTGCGGCCTTCGCCGCGATCGTCGACTGGGATGATTGGGGTGTCTGGGGCGGCCGCTGGAACGGCGGCGACATGGACATCGACTGCAACAACTGCTTCAACAACATCAATGGCAAGGTGAAGTGGAACGACGTCGACTGGAAGAACGTCGATCGCAGCAAGATCAACTTCAATCGCGACCAGCTTCAGCATTTCGACCGAAACAGCATCAAGAACAACATCAAGGCGAACGGCAACAACAACCTGCGCAACCGCGCCGCCGAGATCAACCGCGACCGGCCGAACGCGCGGCCCGGCGGCAGTGGTGCCGGCCAGATCAGGGATGTGCGCAAGAGCACGCTCGACGGACTGAAGGCACAGCAAAGACCGGCCGCACGCCCAGGCGGCGGCGGTGGCGGTCAGGCGATCGCCAAGGCGCGGCCCGGCGATGGGCGGCAGAACATCAACCGCGCCGGTGGCAACAAGCCCTCGCAGGTCAACCGTCCCTCCGGAAAGAAGAAGATGGCCGCCAAGGCGCAGAACCGGAAAAAGCCGTCGGGTCTTGGCAACGTCAATTCCGGACGGCGCGAGGTGGCCTCGTCACGCCGCGGCGGCCAGAGCTTGGGCGGTGGCCAGCGTGGCGGTGGACGCCCGCAGATGAGCCGCGGCGGCGGCAGGCCGCAAATGCACCGCGGTGGCGGCGGACGGGGCGGCGGCGGCCGCAGGCGTTGACCGGATCACAGGAGAACGACCATGACAAAGCTCTTCAATTCCCTTCTCCTGGGATCAGCGATAGCGCTGGTTCTGGTAGCAACCCCGATCGGCTCCGCCTATTCGCAGGACAAGCCGCCGGCCGACAAACCCGCAGGCGACCAAGCTGCAGGCGATCGGCCAGCTGGCGATCAAGCTGCAGGCGATCAGCCTACAGGAGATCAGCCGCCGGCGGATCAGATGGTGGGTGGGCTGGATGCCTATGCCGCCGCGGAAGACCCGCCGGCCTTCGACGATCCGGACAAAGCCGTCGAGGAATTCAAGGCGAAACTGGCCGCAAATGACTTCAATGGCCTGGCGAAACTGCTGGGGCTGAATGCCGAGAAGCTGAAAGACAGCGAGGGCGTCAAGGACACCTTTGCCCTCATTCGCGAAGGCGCGGCCCGCAATGTCGTCGTTCGGGATCTGGAGGGCCGCAAGATCCTTCAGATCGGCGACCGGCTCTGGCCGCTGCCGTTCCCGCTCACCAAGGGGGAAGACGGCAAATGGGCCTTCGATACCTATGTCGGCCTAGAAGAAATCGTCAACCGACACGTCGGCGAGAACGAACTGCAGGCGATCGACACCGTCGAAGCCTATGTCGATGCCCAGAAGGAATACGCATCCGAGGACCGCGATTCCGATGGGGTCCTCGAATATGCCCAGAAGCTGATCAGCACGCCCGGCCAGACCGACGGGCTCTACTGGCCTGCCGACCAGGGCGACGGCGAAAGCCCCGTCGGAGACTCGATCAACGAGGCGGCCCTGGAAAAGGCAAAAGCCGGCGAAGGCTATTTCGGCTACCGCTTCCGCATCCTGACCTCGCAGGGCGACAACATCGCCGGCGGCCGCTACGACTATGTGATCAACGGCAACATGATCGGCGGCTTTGCACTGATCGCCTGGCCGGTCACCTATGCGGAGACGGGGGTGAAGACCTTCGTCGTCAACCAGCAGGGCATCATCTACGAGCGCGACCTCGGGCCGAGCACGGAAGCCATCGTGCCCTTCATCGACCGCTTCGATCCCGACGACAAGTGGTCCGTCGTCGACGATTGACCGGGATCACCGGTATGAACGACAACGCCGCCCCTTCGGGCGGCGTCAGGCCACGCCCCCACGAGCTGGCCCAACCGCCAAGCCTGTTTTTCGCTCAAGCAAGTATCAAGGGCACATTGAGCGCGACCCGCTATTTGCGCGGCTCGATCGGGCCTGCCGTCGATGAAGCTCCCTCCCAGCCGTTGAGAATTGAAGGGCCGCTCTCCCACCGCATTGGGGTGCCCTCCCCCTCAGGCTTGGCGGGGTGCTCGGTTCTTTGGTCCTTGGCTGCTCCGGCGCCTTTCGGCCTGCGCCCATCTGGTTTTTGCCGCCGTGCCTTTAGAACGCACAAAAGCCCGCCGGATTTCTCCTTGCGGGCTTTTTTGATTTGGTTGCGGGGGCAGGATTTGAACCTGCGGCCTTCAGGTTATGAGCCTGACGAGCTACCGGGCTGCTCCACCCCGCGCC